>JAZQCB010000085.1:0-7652 GCA_045546035.1 Clostridia bacterium | reverse complement strand
TGCGCGCCGCGCGCCTGGGCATCCACGAGCCGAACCTCTTCGTGCTGGCGGAGAACGCGATGGACAATGTGGAGTCCCGCATGCAGGAGCTCTCCCCGGACGCGATGGTGGTGGACTCCATCCAGACCATGTACCGGCCGGAAATGGCCTCGGCCCCCGGCAGCGTGAGCCAGATCCGCGAGAGCACCAGCCTGCTGATGCGCCTGGCCAAGGAGAGCGGCACGGCCATCTTTTTGGTGGGCCATGTGACCAAGGAGGGAGCCATCGCCGGCCCCCGCATGCTGGAACACATGGTGGACGTGGTGCTGTATTTTGAGGGCGACCGCCAGCAGGATTACCGGCTGCTGCGGGCGGTGAAAAACCGCTTCGGCTCGGTCAACGAGCTGGGCGTCTTCCGCATGACGGGAACCGGGATGCAGGTGGTCTCCAACCCGAGCGAGGAGCTGCTCAGCCGCCGGGCCAAGGGCGCCAGCGGCAGCACGGTCTTCTGCGGCCTGGAGGGCAGCCGGCCGCTGCTGTGCGACGTGCAGGCGCTGACCAGCCAGAGCTATCTCAATTCCCCCCGCCGGACCGTCAACGGCGCCGATCCCGGGCGGATCGCGATGCTGCTGGCGGTGCTGGAAAAGCGGGCCGGCCAGAAAACCTATAATCAGGATGTCTATATCAACGTGGCCGGCGGCCTGGAGCTCAGCGAGCCGGCGGCGGATCTGGCCCTGTGCGCCGCGGTGGTTTCCTCCCTGAAGGATCAGGCCGTGGGGGCGGAGGTCGCCGTGATGGGTGAGGTCGGCCTGGCGGGGGAAATCCGCGCCGTTCCCCAGTGCGAGCGCCGCGTCTCCGAATGCGCCCGCCTGGGCTTTACCACGGTCGTCGTTCCCCGGGAAAACGCCCGCCGCATGAAAGAACCCCCGGAAGGCGTCCGCCTCCTGGGGGTGGATACGGTCATGCAGGCCATGAGCGTCCTTTTCTGACATCAGATCCGCGCGACGCCGCTGTTCCGGGCGGCCTGCGCCACCGCTTGGGCCACCGCCGGGCCCACCCTCGGATCGAAAGCCGCGGGCAGAATATACTGATTGTTCAGCTCCTCCGGGGCCACCAGATCCGCCAGCGCGTGCGACGCGGCGAGCTTCATGGCCTGATTGATGTCCCTGGCCCGCACGTCCAGCGCGCCGCGGAACAGCCCCGGGAAAACCAGCACATTGTTGATCTGGTTGGGGTGATCGCTCCGGCCGGTTCCCACAATCGCCGCGCCGGCGGCCAGCGCCTCGTCCGGCTCGATTTCGGGAACCGGATTGGCCATGGGGAAGACGATGGCGCCGGGCGCCATGGAAGCCACCATCTCCCGGCTGACGATGTGGGGCGCGCTGACGCCGATAAAGGCGTCCGCGCCCTTCATGGCGTCCGCCAGCTTCCCGGAGAACTTCTCGGGATTGGTCAGGGCAGCCATCTCCGCCTGCGCCGGGTTCATTTCAACGCCTTCGCACAGGATGCCGTTGCGGTCCACCATCTTCAGATGCCGGACCCCCAGATCCATCAGATGCCGGCCGATGGCGATTCCCGCGCTGCCCGCGCCGTTGATTACGATGCGGACGTCCTCGATCTTTTTGCTGACCACGCGCAGCGCGTTGATCAGCGCCGCCCCGACCACGATGGCCGTTCCGTGCTGATCGTCGTGGAAGATCGGAATATCGCAGATTTCCTTCAGCCTCCGCTCAATCTCGAAGCAGCGCGGCGCCGCGATATCCTCCAGATTGATGCCGCCGAAGCTGCCGGAAATCAGATAGATCGTACGGACGATTTCGTCCACATCCTTGCTGCGGACGCAGATCGGAAAGGCGTCGACGTCGCCGAAGGCCTTGAACAGCGCGCACTTTCCTTCCATGACCGGCATTCCGGCCTCCGGCCCGATGTCGCCCAGGCCGAGCACGGCGGTTCCGTCCGTGATCACGGCCACCAGATTGCTCCGCCGGGTCAGCGTAAAGGATTTGTCGTAGTCCTTCTGGATTTCCAGGCAGGGCTGCGCGACGCCCGGCGTATAAGCCAGGGAGAGATCCTCCCTGCTTTTCACGGGAACCCGGGAAACCACCTCGATCTTACCTTTCCATTCACCATGCAGCCGCAGGGATTCCTCCGCGTAGTTCATCCTTTATTCCTCCTTTAAGATATGGGAAGATGGGAAGACAGGGGGACGGTTCTTCTGTCTTGCCTGTCTTTTGACTCAGATCCCTCAGGGCCTGATCTTCTCCGAAAAAAGCTTCAGCAGCTCATTGGCCGGCTTTCCGTAGGTGCAGTATCCGTTCTGATCCATCCCCGTCTCCTCCGGATAGAGGCGCGTCGCGCTCCAGTCCCACCATCCGGTGCCCCGGATCCACGGATTGCGCTCCAGGGCCGCCAGAAAGCACTCGTACCAGCAGCGCTGGGCTTCCGGATCCGTCCCCTCGCCGAAGCGCCAGTCATTGGGCCGCATCTCGCTCTTTCCCCGGGACGGGCAGCCGCATTCCATGAACAGGAAGGGCTTCCCCGCCTTCGCGCAGGCCGCCCGGATGCGGGCAAAGTTTTCCTCCAGCTGATGGATCGGATAATACCCGGAGGAGGAGACCGCGTCCACCGCGTCCCACCAGGTCACCCTGTCCTCCTGATATTTGTCGCAGTTATAGGTGATCGGCCCGTGATAGATCTCCCGCACCCGGGCGATCAGCCAGCGCCATTCCCGCTCCCGGCCGTCCGTGCCGACCATTTCGCATCCGACGCAGAACATCTCCGCCCGGTTTTCCTCCGCCATCCGCGCGACCCGGCAGACGTGGTCTTCCCAGGCTTCAAACCATTCCGCCCAGCTGGGCTCCGTCGGCACATCCTCGTCAAAGAACCGGATATAGGCGCGCCAGTATCCGTCCCGGCAGTTGACCATCGCCTTCAGGATCACCCGGAGACCCAGGTTCTTCGCCTCTGCGCAGACCCTCCGCACATCCGTCTCATCCATCACGTCCGGGTGCTCCGAATCCATCCGGGTGGAATAGGTATGATCCTGCCACGCGCAGACCGGAAGGATGATGGCATTGCATCCCGTGGTCCGCTTCAGCTCCGCCAGGGACCATTTCCATCCGGTGCCCCGGGTAAACCCGCGCTTTTCACAGAATCCAAAGGTATACGCGTTCAGAAACTGTTCATCCCATTTTCCGCTCATTTCCGTCGTCCTCTCTGGCTAAACATAATCAAATATCCCCTGAATGGCATCTATAATGTCTATTTCGGTAATCCGTACTCCCTTTGCATTGCAGACCTTGAAATAATCCATTGTTTCCCAAATTTGCAGACGTCAATCCCATTGATCAGCTTTCCGTATGCGATTGCTTTTCGAAGTGTGCTTTCATTTAACCCCCACAGTTGTGTCGCGTCGCTGAAAGCAATCAGCCCATCAAACGGTGTCTGAATTGTTTGACCGTTATAGAACAATTCATCACAGGCTATATCGATGTCATCTCCCCAGATGACACCATATCCGCCCACACCTACTTCCACAGAGGCAAAAAGCTCCGGATGATCCCGAAGCGGCTGAAACTTGGCGTACTTCTCGAAAAGCGGTTTCAAATCATATTTTTTCGAAACACCTTCGGAAAACTGTACATACAAAATAGAATCTGGCCAAGCGGAGGCACTTTTTATTTTATGGAACACAGGAAAATCCTCCCTTCATTATTCCAGCGGATCCAGCGCCCGAAACTCCTTTCCTTTGCTACGATATCACGATACCGTGAATTTGTCAAATGGTTTTTCCGTTGACTGATTGTCCGTAAAACAAAATTCAGAACAAATATGCAGACCGTGCCAGCGGCTTTTTTTGTTCATAAGAAAAACATGCTGATCAATGCTTGTATGGCCGACACAAATCTTTGCACGATCTTTACACGCACAGCAGGCATCCTTACACCATTCTTATTCGATCTGTCCTATAATTGTCTCAAATCAGAAAGGGGGTAAATCGTGCGGCTCTTTGGAAAGTATCGTTTGACCACGTTCCAGATCATTGCCTTTGGCTTCATTGCGCTGATCCTAATGGGCACACTGCTGCTTTTCCTGCCTTTTGCCAGCAAAAAAACGGGAAGCGTGGGGTTTTTAGATTGCCTGTTTACGGCAACTTCCGCCGTCTGCGTTACGGGATTGGTCGTGCAGGATACGGCTGCATGCTGGTCGCCCTTTGGTCAGGCCGTGATCCTGACGCTCATTCAAATCGGGGGCATGGGCGTGGTGACGGCTGCCGTTTCCCTGGCGTTTTTGTCCGGCAGGAAGATCGGGCTGATGCAGCGCAGCGTAATGCAGGAATCCATTTCCGCGCCGCAGGTGGGCGGCATTGTGCGGTTGACCCGCTTTGTTGTCCTTTCGTCTCTGGGGATGGAGGCCGTTGGCGCGCTGCTGCTGATCCCCTCCATGATTCCTCGCTTTGGCGTTGGAAAAGGGATTTGGTACGCTGTCTTTCATTCCGTTTCCGCCTTCTGCAACGCGGGCTTTGATCTGATGGGCACGCAGAAGCCCTTTTCATCCCTGACTGGATTCAGCCAGAATATATTGGTAAATGTTACCTTGATGACGCTGATTACAGTTGGTGGCATCGGCTTTCTGGTATGGAACGACTTGAAAGAACATGGCTTCCATTGGAAACAGTACCGCTTGCAAAGCAAGGCCGCGCTGGTTGCCTCCGCCTGGCTGGTGGTTTTGCCGGCAATGTGGTTTCTCTTCTTCGAAATGAAGCAGTTACCGGCAGGAAAACGTATTCTGGCAGCCCTGTTTCAAGCTGTCACGCTGCGCACGGCGGGTTTCAACACGGTGGATCTGAACCAAATCAGCGGATCGGGTCAGGCCTTGATGATCGTTTGCATGCTGGTGGGCGGCTCGCCCGGCTCTACGGCGGGCGGCATGAAAACCACAACGCTGGCGGTGCTGCTGACTACTGCGTTTGCGGTTTCTCGCAGAAAAGAGCAGGTGACCCTTTGGGGCAGGCGGATTGCGGACGATACGGTTCGGCAGGCAATCGCCATCCTGATGATGTATCTACTGTTGTTTTTTGGAAGCGGCTTGATCATTAGCCGGATCGAAAGTCTGCCACTCATGAGCTGTCTGTTTGAAACAGCCTCTGCCATTGGAACCGTCGGGCTCACCATGGGGATCACCAGCCAGCTTTCTATGCCTTCCAGGCTGATCCTGATTGTTTTGATGTTTCTGGGCAGGGTTGGCGGCCTTACGCTGATCTATGCCGCGCAGTCGGTCAAAAAAGGAACGCAAAGCATGCAGCCATTGGAAAAAATCACAGTAGGCTAAAGGAGGATAAAAACCATGAAATCCATTTTACTGATTGGTTTAGGGCGTTTTGGAAACCATATCGCGGAACAGCTGAACGAGCTGCATCATCAGGTGATGGCCGTTGATAAAAACGAGCAAAGGGTCAACGACGCGCTGCCGCTGGTCACAGACGCGCAGATCGGGGACGCGACCAACAAAGCCCTTCTGCGCTCCCTGGGGGTGGATAACTACGACGTATGCTTTGTGGCCATCGGGGATGACTTTCAAAGCTCCCTGATCGTTACCTCCTATCTGAAGGAATTGGGTGCAAAAAAGGTGATCGCCCGGGCTTCCAGAAATGTGCAGCGGCAATTTCTGCTTCGCAACGGCGCAGACGGCGTAGTATATCCGGAGGAGCAGTTGGCGGCCTGGACGGCCATTCGATACACCACCGATCATATTCTGGATTATATTGCCTTGGATGATGAATTTGCCATTTACGATGTATCCGTTCCGGCGGAATGGGATGGGAAAACCGTGGGCGGGCTGGACATTCGAAGAAAGTATAATCTGAATCTGCTGGCCGTGCGAAGCAACGGGACGCCCAGCATCGCTGTGACCAGCGATACACAATTAAGACAGAATCAGACGATCCTGGTGCTTGGAAAATGGAAGGATATACAAAAATGTTTCCGAATATAAATGATGCTTCCCATAAGGAAGTGATCCGTGCATGACGGATGCGCTTTTGATCGTGACCCTCCTGTTCACAGGAATCTGCGGTTATTGGATCATGGATCAGGTTGATCGGTTTCTGAATGAACACGTGAAGGAAGAAGCGGAGGAAGCAAATGAGCAGCAACAAGGATAATCGGCAAAGCAGCCACATCCTGGTCTGCCTTTCTTCATCGACCTCCAACCCTAAAGTGATCCACGCCGCTGCTCGGATCGCTACTGCCTTTCAGGGCGTTTTTTCCGCATTGTTTGTGGAAACGCCTGGTTATGCGCAGCTATCCGATGATGACAAAAAGCGCCTGCGCAGCAACATGAATCTGGCGGAAAAGCTGGGCGCCAAAATTGAAACGGCGATAGGCGACGATGTTCCGTATCAAATCGCCGAATATGCCCGTTTGTCCGGGGTTTCCTGTATCGTGATCGGCCAGACCAATACGGTGGGCGGCCTGCTCCGAAGGAAGCGGTCTTTGACAGACCGTTTGATCAACTATGCGCCTGATCTGGATTATTTCATTATTCCCGACCACGGAACCAGGGTGTATGTGGCAAGGAAAGCTCCGGAAAGCAATCGAAAACGGGCTGTGATAGATACCGGGATTTCTTTTGCTGCTTTGGGCCTTTGCACACTGATCGGTTTTTTGTTTTCCCATTTGGGGTTTACCGACGCCAACATCATCATGGTTTATCTGCTGGGGCTACTGACTGTGTCCATCAGCACTGCGCACCGGGCGTTCAGCCTGGTTTGGGCTGTGGTCAGCGTGCTACTGTTCGATCTTCTTTTTACCACGCCGCGCTTCACCTTTTATGCCTATGGCACAGGCTACCCCGTCACCTTTCTGGTCATGTTTTCCGCCGCTTTCCTGATCAGCACCTTGGCGATCCGCTTGAAGCGGAATGCCAAACAATCGGCACAGACAGCCCGGCGGGTGAGCGTTGTGCTGGAAACGGACCGGCAGCTTTCCAAAGCAAAATCCGAAGAGGAAATCCTTTCGGTGCTGGCGGGACAATTGACGCAGCTGCTAAAAAGGAGCCTGGTGATCTATCCGGCAGCAGACGGCTGTTTGGGCGACCCCGTATTCTATCCTGACGCGGAGGACACAACGCCCTATCGTATGGATCAAGAGCGAAAAGCGGTGGAATGGACATTTGTTCAGCGGAAGCGCGCCGGCGCGACCACGGACAGGTACTCACAGAGCGATTACCTGTATTACAGCTTGTGCGTGCGGGAGCGTGTATATGGCGTCGTCGGCGTGGCAGTGCATGATTCCGCGCTGGACGCCTCGGAAGAAAGCATGCTGGCTTCCGTGGTGGGCGAATGCTCCCTGGCCCTGGAAAATGCCCGCAACGCGCGGGAAAAAGAAGAATCCATGGTGCTGGCGGAGAACGAGCGTCTGCGGGCCAATCTGCTCAGGGCCGTTTCCCATGACTTGCGCACGCCGCTGACCTCCATCATGGGAAATGCGGATAATCTGCTGACCAGCGGGGAAAGCATGGATCGCAGTACTTTGAGCCAGCTGTATGCAGACATCTATACAGACGCCCAATGGCTGACCGGCATGGTGGAAAACCTCTTATCCGCCAGCCGGATGGAGGATGGCAGCCTGAAGCTGAACATGAATACAGAGCTGATAGACGATATGATCGCC
>JAZQCB010000084.1:0-8451 GCA_045546035.1 Clostridia bacterium | reverse complement strand
GGTCCACCGGCCGGGCAGCTCCCGGCGGAACTCCCACTGCCCGCCGCCCCGCTCGCTCCGGTGATACACCGCGGCCGCCTGCTTCCACAGGACGGGATCCGCCTTGGGCCAGATGGTCTGGGGATCCGGCCGGCGCAGGATCACGCTGCCCCATCTTTCCAGCTTTTCCCCGTCCCCGGTGTCCAGCACCTCATAGTCCTTCCAGGTGTCGCATAAGAACATGGCTTCTGTTCCTTTCCATCGGAATCGTCGGGCTTTCCGGCCCTTCTGCTTCGCGGAGGCGCTTCCTTCCGCGTTTCTCCTCAGCGCATGCTTCTGTTTCTTTCCTCCGAAATCGCCGGGATGCAACGCGTTCTCCAGCGTTCCGCTTCGCGGATGGTCTTCCTTCCGCGGTACCCTCTATTCATCCCGGTACAGGGGCAGCAGATCCGCGTGCAGGGCGATCAGCTTTTCCACCACGTCCAGGCAGTACAGCCGGTCCAGCCCCGCCAGGGCGGGATCCGTCTCCACATATTCCCGCAGGGCCTCCCTGTCCCCCATCGCTGCCCGGGCCGCCAGCCGGTTGGCCCCGTCAATCTCCGTCATGATTTCCGCCAGCGCCGGCGTCACCCGGACGCCCTGCGCCTGCGGTATCCCGTCGGATACCTCCAGGGAGGTTTCCACCAGCGCCTCCCTTGAAAGCTGGGGCAGGTCGCCCCCGTACCGGTGGGCCACCGCCGGCAGCACCGCGTCCTCCTTCCGCAGGAGGGCCAGCGCCAGCCGCACCGGCCGCACCGGCGGCACCCGGGACAGCAGCAGCAGCTGGGCCATGGCACCCTCCGTGTCCTCGGCGCCCTTTTCCCGCACCGTGTTCATGTACAGGATCCGTTCCTTCCGCCGCTCCACGGTTTCGCCGAAGGTCGGTTTTTCCTCCGGAATATAGTCCGGCTGGGCCGGCAAAAATTCTGCGTGATCCGTCGCCTCGCCGGCGGGGATCGCTCCCCACCAGTCCAGCCACCGCTTCGCCAGCCGCCCCATGTCGCCGCCTTCCGCGGCCTTCTTCAGCCGGGGCAGCCAGTCCTTCCGGCTGTCCGGATCCTCCATGCGGATCAGGAAGGCGAAGCCCGGCAGCCCGGCGGTCTCCGCCTCGATCCCCGCCGGATTCCCCGGCAGGCGCTTTTTCATCGTCTCGACCCCGTTGGATCCCCGCAGGGGCGAGGGGCCCAGGCCGAAGCATGGGTAGCCCCGGTCCAGAAAGAGCCGGGTCGTCCGGGCCACCGGCGCGCCCATATTGATGACCAGAGCGCCGGGGCAGTTTTCGTCCATCTCGTCGCAGAGGGAAAGCACGGCCTGCCCGGCCCGCAGCGTATGCAGCAGGCCCCCGATGCCGCCGTTAACCCTCGCCTGATCCGTCAGCCCCGGATCCTCCTCGTTTCCGCTTTCCAGGGCGCTCCGGTCCTGAAAGAAGCGGCTGGCCGCCTGGGGATCCCCCGCGTAAAGGACGCAGTCCGCCCCGGAAAGGACTTCCTTCCGGTTCTCCGAAACGTGAAGGCTGCCGCCCAGGCCGGCCTTGCGGAAAACGGCCCCGCCGTATCCCCGCAAGACCTCCCGCATGGCGTCGTTCATTTCCTCCATCCATACCGCCGCGTCCCGCTCCCGCCCGGCGAAGAGCAGATCGGCCAAAAGGGCGGGCAGGAGCATTGGAATGTCCTGCCCGATCAATGCGATTTTCATGCTTCGGCCTTCCGGAGGCTGATCAGCGCCTCCTTGCCGTTCAGATCCCATGCCTTCGTCGTCCAGCCGTCCCCGGCCGCGTCCCCGCGCTCCATCCGAATCGCCAGGGTGCCCTTCATGATCATATCCCGGCCGCCGGTCAGGGCCGCCGCCAGCTCCTCCTCCGCCTGGAAGAGGATCTCGATCCGGTCGGTGACCTCGTATCCGGCTTCCTTCCGCATGGTCTGAACCTTGGAAATCATCTCCCGGGCGTATCCCTCCCGGATCAGCTCCTCCGTCAGGTTCGTATCCAGCACCACCGTCACGCCCCGGTCCTCCAGGGCGGTAAAGCCCGGCTTCTGGGCCGGCTCGGTCAGCACGTCTTCCTTCGCCAGGGTCACGGTCGTTCCCTCGATGTCGAAGGAAACCGTTTCTCCCCGGGCGAAGGCGTCGACCACGTCGTTCCCGTCCATTTCCGCCAGACGCTCCCGGATCTTGTTCAGGAGCTTGCCGTATTTCGGGCCGATGGTCCGCATCTGGGGCTTGAGATGATAGGTCGTAAAGGCCCGGGCGTCCTCCGTGAAGACCACCTCCCGGACGTTCAGCTCATCCTCGCACAGCGCCTGATAGGCGGCGTCGAATGTCGCGCCCTTGACATAGAGCTTCTGCAGCGGCTGGCGGACCTTCCGGTTCGCCGCGTTCCGGCAGGCGCGGCCGAGCTGGATGACCTCCATCAGGGCGTCCATCTGCTTTTCCATCTCCGGATCCACGGCGCTTCTGTCGCAGACGGGGAAGTCGCAAAGATGCACGCTTTCCGGCGCGCCGGGCACGTTGTTGACCACCAGGTTCTGGTAGATTTCCTCCGCCAGGAAGGGAATGAAGGGCGCGCAGACCTTGCTCAGCGTAACCAGCACGTGATACAGCGTCGCGAAGGCGGCTTCCTTGTCTCCCGCCATGCCCTTGCCCCAGAACCGCTCCCGGCCCCGGCGGACATACCAGTTGCTCAGCTCGTCGACAAAGCCGGCGATGGCCGTGGCGGGCTCAGTGATCCGGTAGTGGGCCAGGTCGTCGTCCACCCTGGCGACCAGGGAGTTCAGCCGGCTCAGGATCCATTTGTCCATCAGGCTCTTTTCGACCTTTTCCAGCGGATGGGCCAGGGGGTCGAAGCCGTCGATCTGGGCATACATGGCGAAGAAGGCGTAGGTATTCTGCAGCGTCGCCAGGAATTTCCGCTGTCCCTCCTGAACCGCCTCCTCGGAGAAGCGGGAGGGCAGCCACGGGGCGGAGGTGGTGTAGAAATACCACCGCAGCGCGTCGGCGCCGAATTTGTCCAGCATCACGAAGGGATCCACCACGTTCCCCAGGTGCTTGCTCATCTTCCGTCCTTCCGCGTCCTGCACATGGCCCATGACGATGCAGTTTTTGAAGGGCGCCCGGTCGAAGAGCACGGTGGAGATGGCCTCCAGGGTATAGAACCACCCCCGGGTCTGGTCGATGGCTTCGGAAATGAAGTCCGCCGGGAAGTTCTTCTCGAATTCTTCCTTGTGCTCGAAGGGGTAGTGCCACTGGGCGAAGGGCATGCTGCCGGAATCATACCAGCAGTCGATGACTTCCTTGACCCGGTGCATCTCCCCGCCGCATTTCGGGCATTTCAGGGCCACCGCGTCGATATAGGGACGATGCAGCTCGATGTCCGCGCCGGGATCCTGAACCGCCATCTCCCGCAGCTCGGCGATGGAGCCGATGGCGTGCTGATGCCCGCAGGCGCAGGTCCAGATCGGCAGGGGCGTTCCCCAATACCGTTCCCGGCTCAGACCCCAGTCAATCACGTTCTCCAGGAAATTGCCCATCCGGCCTTCCCTGATGTTTTCCGGCATCCAGTTGATCGTCCGGTTGTTGCGGATCAGCGCGTCCCGGAAGGCCGTCATCCGGATGAACCAGGTGGGCCGGGCGTAATACAGCAGGGGCGTGTCGCACCGCCAGCAGAAGGGATAATCATGGGCGAAGGGCACCGCCGCGAACAGCAGTCCTCTTTCCTCCAGATCCTTGAGGATCAGGGGATCCGCGTCCTTGACGAAGGTGCCGGCCCAGGCCGTCCCCTCGATGAATTTGCCCTGGGTGTCCACCAGGTTGACGAAGGGCAGCCCGTTTTCCCGGCAGACCCGGTTGTCGTCCTCGCCGAAGGCCGGCGCGATATGGACGATGCCGGAGCCGTCCTCCATGGTAACATAGTTGTCGCAGACCACGAACCAGGCCTTCTTGTCCGGCTCGACGAAGCGATACAGCGGCTCGTAGGCCATCCCCCGCAGGCTTTCCCCGTCAAACTCCTCGAGGATCTCGGTTTCCCGTTCCCCAAAGACCTTTTCCACCAGGGCCTTGGCCAGGATGTAGATCTTCCCGTCGTCCGCCTTCATCCGGCAATAGGTGTCCCGGGGGTTGACGCAAAGCCCCAGGTTGCTGGGCAGGGTCCAGGGCGTCGTCGTCCAGGCCAGCAGATACTCGTTTTCCTTCCCCTCCACCTTGAAGCGGACGAAGGCGGAAACCTCCTTCACGTTCTTGTAGCCCTGGGCCACCTCGTGGCTGGAAAGCGCCGTGCCGCAGCGGGGGCAGTAGGGCACGATCTTGTGGCCCTGATACAGCATGCCCTTGTCGAAAATCTGCTTCAGGCTCCACCATTCGGATTCGATGTAGTTGTTCTCATAGGTGATGTAGGGGTGTTCCATGTCCACCCAGTACCCGACCTGCTCGGACATCTTTTCCCATTCGTGCAGATACTTCCAGACGCTCTTCTTGCATTCGGCGATGAATGGCTCGATGCCGTATTTCTCGATCTGGGGCTTCCCGTCCAGGCCCAGGCTCTTTTCGACCTCCAGCTCGACCGGCAGCCCGTGGGTATCCCATCCGGCGATGCGCAGGGCGCTCTTGCCCTTCATCGTCTGATACCGGGGGATCAGATCCTTGATGACCCGGGTTTCGATATGGCCGATATGGGGCTTGCCGTTGGCCGTGGGCGGCCCGTCATAGAACGTGAACTGGGGGTTCCCGTCCCGATGATGGAAGGATTTCCGGATGATGTCCCTTTCCTTCCACAGGGCGGTGATTTCCTTCTCCCGATCGACAAAACGCATGTCTGTGGGTACTTTGTTGTACATCTTTACGCTTCCTCCCGCGGCAGATCCTTCCGCCGCCTTTCGATTACGGCTCTTCCGCCGTTTTTCCGGGCAGCCCTTTCGCCGCCCCGTTCCGGTTCGCGGCTCATGCGCCGCTCTTTCACCGGGCTCTTATCCCGCTTTCGGTCGCCGCGATGCTTACAGCGTTCCCTTCGCGAAGCGCTCCTCCGCCTCCGCCATGATCTTCTCCGTCGCGCTGACGCCGCACCGGCTGGCTCCGGCTTCCCGGGCCGCCAGCACCGTATCCAGCGTCCGGATGCCGCCGGATCCCTTAACGCGCACCTTCTGGGAAACGTTGGCCCGCATCAGCTTCAGATCCTCGATCGTGCATCCGGCGGAGCCGTAACCCGTGCTGGTCTTGACGAAGTCCGCCCCCGCCTTCTCGCTCAGATGGCAGGCGGTGATCTTCTCCTCCTCCGTCAGATAGCAGGTCTCCAGGATCACCTTCACGATCGCGCCGGCCTCGTGCGCCGCGTTGGCAATCAGGCGGATCTCCTCGCCCACATAGTCGTAATCCTTTGCCTTCAGCCGCCCGATGTTCAGCACCATGTCCAGCTCCTCGCATCCCTGCGCCAGGGCCAGCTGGGCCTCCGCCAGCTTGATGGCCGTCTCGTTGGTGCCATGGGGGAAACCGATGACCGTGCAGACCTTAACCTCGCTGCCGGCCAGCATTTCAGCCAGAATCGGCACGTCGCAGGGACGCGCGCAGACGCTCGCCGTCCCGTATTTCAGGGCCACCTCGCATCCGTGGCGGATGTCCTCCTCCGTCAGCCAGGGCTGCAGAGTCGAATGATCCAGCATGGAAGCGATATCTTTCGGGGTCAGTGCCATAAAACCGTCTCCTTCCCGCAAAATGCGCGTAAAATACTAACCTATTCCTTTCGATATGTCCATCCTTTTTTCCTTTTTTCCCGATACATCTTCTGATCCACTTCCGCCACATAGGCGTCCAGAGAGCGGTTGTCGTCCGGCCTGGTCAGAACAAATCCCGTGCTGACCCCCGGCGCCTCCGGCATGGCCATGGCCGTGGCCGTAAACATCGTTGAAGTGCTCCTCCAATGTCCGCGTCATCTTATCATGTTTCAGGGAATCGCGCAATGACCCTTCTTTTGTTCAAATTTGCCCATCGAAAAACCTTGCTATTTCTCCCACTTCATGATATACTCTCCGTCGCGGTCAGAAAAACTGATCCGCGGTTCCGGGGCATTGGCACAGTTGGTAGTGCGCTACATTCGCATTGTAGAGGTCAGGGGTTCGACTCCCCTATGCTCCACAGACTCTGGAGGCCTTACAAATCAAGGCCTCCAGAGTTTTTTACTTTTCCGGCGAAAAGCCCGTTTTTGGGCAAATAACCTAATTTGTAACCTAATTGGAAAAATTTGTGAAAATTAAATACCATTCCGGAAAGTGATTCCCGGGATGGTTTAAAATATTGGCCTGCAATATGTTACGTGGCATCTTTCGGTCGGAAACGTACATCGAGTACCATGCCCATTCCTTCAGCTAAAATTTCTGGAGTAATTTGATACTCGGGTTCCGTGTTCCGTTCTCCAGCCTGCTGATTTCTGTTTGCGCGATACCCGGTTTTTTTCAGCCAGTTGCTTCCGTGTCAGATTCTGGGAGGTGCGCGCGTCAATCATCGCCCGGATTACGCTCAGCTTCGGCTGAATTGCTTCATATTCCTTTGCGAATTCCGGGTCTTTCATTTTCTCTTTCTTGTATTCGCTCATGGTCATGCTGCTTACCTTTTCGGATAAAAATCAAATTCTGCGTTGCCAGTCGCTTTTCCCGAACAAAAACCTACGGACTTCCATTACTTTCTGATCGCCTTCAGGAATGACCACATAGAAGACAATAAAGTTTTTTACGTAAATCCGGTAGTAAGGTTATCTTCTTTCTTTCAGGGAATGATACGGTTCAAATGCTTCAGCATCCGGCAGTCTTTCCAGAATCGCACAATCCGTTGCATCGATCAGATCGATTGCCGCCTGCGGGTTCTGCAGCTTGTTGGCAATATATTGTGTATGACGCTTCAGATCTTTGTGAAACTGCGGCAAATAGCGCAACTGATACTCATGCATTGATTGACCTCCGCAGATCCGAGAAAACTTCATCATGAGTCATTCGTTCAGTCGTATGCTCTGCCAGATAATCCGCCTCATCCAGCGCACACTCAATATAGTTTTCATATTCCGTCAGTTCGCGCATCAGTGCAATTACAATATGCAGGCTTTGTTCCGGAATGTTGTCAAGAAGTATTTCGGCCTCTTGCCTTTCACTCACAAACGATCCCTCCTCCCTGCTGTTTTGCAACTACATCATAGCTCAAAAACAACGTGTGGTCAATCAGGCCTTGGGCCGCAAAATCAAAAAATTTCCATTCTAAAGTTGCTCTATCAAGTATAGATCCTCGGGGAAACAAAGACGGATGACAACGCGTCCACGCCAACAAATACCGGCTCCACGGCGCCGGCGAAAACGGACTCCGGCACAGCGGAAAAGGTGGATTACGGCGCCGCTCCGGCAGCCAGTGCCGGCACATTTATTACCGGTTTCCTGTCCCTGCAGAATGGCAGCTCCCTGGAACAGAAAATTGCCCGTGCTGGAATCGACACGGACAGTATCCGGTATATTGTGCAAAAGAAAAATCGGAAGCTGCCTGAGCTTGGCGGCTTCCGACTGGATGGAATCTAACTTCCGGTTGAGTGATTATTTACATTTTCTGCAGCCTATCTGCTGCTGCCTGACGGACTTCACCGTTATTAAAGTCCAGAAACTCTTTCACCCGCGATGGGTCTGTCAGTTTACGGACTGCTGCAGCGCGATCATAGTCATTGAAGCCGGATCCCAAATCTGGTTTGTTCTTTGCGAAATAATAAAGGAAATCCTGATCTGTCAGTTGCTGAATCAGTTCGTTGTCAGAGAGGCGGCTTTTTCCCAGCAGGGCGATCATGGCCTGCTTTCGTGCATCGAAATTCGAAGAATTCCGGGCAATATCGTCCAGAACTTCCGGTCCTGTCTTAAGCTGAAACAGCCTTTTCACAGCGTGCTCACATGTCGTGTAACTGCGCCCGCTCATAGCCAGTTTTTTAAGACGGCTGATATCATTGATCTTGTCGATAGCAGCTGTGATGACATAGGACTGAAAGTTATGATATCCAAGATTGCTGTTATTCAGATCATGAAGGTCGCTGTCTTCCGTATCGGCAATCTTTTCCAGTATTTCTTCTGAATCAATCTGCGCGATCGCAGCCATCTTGACGCAGCCGTATGCGCCGTGTTCTTTGACAGATTGGTTCAGACCGCCAAAGTGTTGGTTCGTCTTTGCGTTCTGCGCCAGTTCCAGTAAAAGCCCCATGTCTTTTATGCCTTTTACTGCACATGCACGGTCATGCTCTGAAAAATGGAACGTATCGGTCGCTATTTTATACAGTAATTTATCATCCCGTATCACAGGGTGTTTCCGATTGTCTTCAGCGTTTCATCGGTAAATATGGTGGTTCCGCCTTTGTCGATCCAATGGATCTTGCCAAGCTTCCAAACAGCGTTGGCTTTGATAAAGATTGCGCTTTCATCCTCCATGGCGACG
>JAZQCB010000083.1:0-15743 GCA_045546035.1 Clostridia bacterium | reverse complement strand
GGGGTCGGGGTGACGCCGGAAGTCGAGGTCGGAGTGGGGGTGGGCGTCGAGCCGCCCTCCACCACATCGATAAAGGGGGACTGGATGTATCAAGTCGGAGGCCAAGCGGTCTTAGGAAGACAAATCCCCACTACAACTCCTTGGCTCACAGAACGACATGGCTACGATCCGACTTGGGGTCGGGGTGACGCCGGAAGTCGAGGTCGGAGTGGGGGTGGGCGTCGAGCCGCCCTCCACCACATCGATAAAGGGGGACTGGATGTATCCGTTTCTCCCGTCATAGGAGACGCCGTACCAATAAGCTTCACCCCGGCCGGCGGGGATGCTGGTCAAGGTCACGAGGGTGCCCTTGTCCAGCTGCATCATGCTGTGATCCTTTTTCGAGGGGCCCTCGCGGAAATTGGTTCCACCGGCGTTCACCCGGCCCACCGCGCCCACCACCGCGCTTCCGGAGCCGGTTGGCAGGGGAAGGGAGCCGCTGAGGCTGGAGGAATTGTTCGCCAGATAGGAGGCGGTTTCATCGCTCGTCAGCGGGCGGAAATGATCCGCGTCAATATAGCCCCAGTAGGTCCTGGTGCTCGTCCGGGTGGTTACGTCCGCGTGGGAGGATTTCACCCGATACCAGTGGACGCCGCCGGCGTTGGTCTCCGAAAGAATTTCGCAGACGCGGCCCGGCTGCAGAAAGAACCAGTAGCTGGAGTTTTTGGACGCGTTTTCCCGCAGCCTGACCCTTTCATTGATAACGACGCCGTATTCCTCCGCCCTGGCCGCGTCATGGCCCCCGTCCCACAAAGGAATCAGGGACATCACCAGGCTCAGCGCCAGAAACAGCGCCAGCAAACGGCCGCGTCGAATCGTCATGGTGATCACCTCGATAACATAGCATTTCACAGACTCATTTTATTTCAAAAGTGTTACGATGTCAAGGACTATTTGTAAGAAATATTACATTTTCTTATCCCAGCAGCGCCAGCAGCTCGTCCTTCGACAGGGCGGAGATGCCCCGGGCGCCGCCGCTTAAGATTTCGTCCGCCAGATCCTGCTTCGACTGCTGCAGCTTCAGGATCTTTTCCTCCACGGAATCCTTGGCGATCAGCTTATAGACGCCGACGGTCCGGGTCTGGCCGATGCGGTGCGCCCGGTCGGTGGCCTGGTTCTGGGCCGCCATGTTCCACCAGGGATCGTAGTGGATCACCGTATCCGCTCCGGTCAGATTCAGGCCGGTTCCTCCCGCCTTCAGGGAGATCAGGAACACCGGCACGCTGCCCTCGTTAAAGCGGCGCACCAGATCCATCCGGTCCTGCTTGGAGGTTTCGCCGGTAATGGTATACCAGTCGATGCCGGCCTCGTCCAGATCCTGCTGCAGGAGGCGGAGCATGGAGGTAAACTGGCTGAAGACCAGAATCCGATGGCCGCCGTCCATGGCGCTCTGGATCAGCTCCAGGCAGGCCTCCCGCTTGGCGGAGGCCGCGTGATAATCCTCAAAGAGCAGGGACGGATCGCAGCAGATCTGGCGGATCCGGGTCAGCTCCGCCAGGATTTCGATCTTGCTGCGGTTGACGTCCTCGTCGCTGCGCTTTTCCAGGAAGTCCCGGATCCGGACCACCTGGGCATCGTAGAGCCGCTTCTGTTCCCCCTCGAAGCGGACGTAGCGGACCTCCTCCAGCTTGTCGGGCAGATCCTTGAGCACGTCCCCCTTCAGCCGGCGCAGCACGAAGGGGCTGACCATGCGCTTGAGCTGCCGGCCGGCCTCCTCATCCTGGTTTTTCACGATCGGCGTTTCCAGCTTCTGGCGGAAGGTTTCATAGGGATAGAGGAAGCCGGGCATCAGGAAATCGAAGATACTCCAGAGCTCGCTGAGCCGGTTTTCGATGGGGGTGCCCGTCAGGGCGAAGCGATGCAGGGCCTGCACCAGCCGCACGGACTTGGCGGCGGCGGTGGAATGGGTTTTGACAAACTGGGCCTCATCGAGCACCTGATACAGGAAGTTTTTTCCCTCATAGAGCAGGATGTCCCGCTTCAGCAGGTCATAGGAGGTGACCAGCACATCATACGCCCGGTAGTTTTCCAGCATCATCGTGCGCTCGCTCTTTCCCCCGCCGAGGGCGGCGGCCCTGAGCGCCGGGGCGAAGCGGGCCATCTCCTCCACCCAGTTATAGACCAGGGAGGCCGGGCAGACGATGAGGGAGGTTCCCTCCCCTCCCGCCTCCTTTTCCGCGAGGAAGACCGCGATCATCTGGACGGTTTTGCCCAGGCCCATATCGTCGGCCAGGATGCCGCCGAAGCCATAGGTCGCCAGGGTCCGCAGCCACTTATAACCGTGCACCTGGTATTCTCGCAGGGTTCCGGTCAGGCCGGCCGGCGGCTCGAATTCCGAATCCCCGACGGTTTTGAATTCCTTGATCAGCTTGCGGAAGCGCTGATCCCGGGTGGCGTAGAGGCGCTCGCTCTGCTCCAGCATCCGGTCCAGATACAGGGCGCGATAGGCGGGGATATGCATTTTTCCGCTGACAAACTCCTTCGCGGACACTCCCAGAGCCTCAAGCATGGCGCTGAGCCGGGCCGTATCCTCGTCCAGCTGCACCCAGCTGCCGGAGCGAAGGCGGTGGTAGCTTTTCTTTTTCCGATAGCTTTGCAGGATTTCCAGCAGCTCCTCCCGGCTGACCTCGCCGGAATCCACCTTCAGATCCAGGAGGCTTCCGTCGGAAAGGGAGACGCCGACCTGCACCTGGGGCATCCGGCGAATCCGGAGGGCGTCGAAGGCCGGCGTGCTGCGCACCTCGCAGAAGTCCGTCATCTCCCGCAGGCCCTCGTCCATCAGCCGGAGCAGAAGATCCTCCGACTCGTTAAAGAGGAACAGATCCCGGGCGGGGTCCACGCGCTGGAAATAGCGGCGCATCAGCTCCAGGGCGCGGTTTTCCGCCGGATAGGCCCGGAAGGGCTGGCGGACGAAGCCGGGCTTTTGCCAGTCCAGGATGGAGCATTCCTCGACCCCATAGGTCACCGCCACCCGCGCCACCGGCAGCTTGTTTTCCGCGTCCAGATAGATGGTGAATTCCGGCCGGGGCGGCATCCAGGGCGCGATGGCGTCCGCGTCCGGCTCCTCGATCTCCGCCAGCTGCCGCAATTCCGGCAGAATGGTATAGTAAAACTCGGACAGGTGGTTCCGGCCGATCCGCAGGTCCACCTCCCCGCCGGACACCAGATCCTCCAGAGGCTTCATCTTCTCCGCCCATTCCGGGGAGACCCGGGCCAGCAGGCCGCCCTCCTCGTCCACGGAAAGGCAGTAATCAAACCGGCCCCCGGGGATCATCTCCGGCATCCGGCCCCACAGCCGAACCCCGTGGAAGATGCCCCGCTCGTCGACCATCTGGTTCAGCCGCAGCCGGGCCTCCGGATCCGCCTCCGCCAGACGCAGGGGATGGGTTTCCTTCCCATGGGCGTTCTTTTCCACCATTTCCAGGCTCAGCCCCTGGGCCGTGTCATAGAAAAGGTCGATGCGCCCGCCGAAAAGGGGGAGCTCGTTTTTCAGCGCGGGAATGCTGACCGTTTCGCTGTACCACCGGTTTCGCTGGCGGACGGTCGTCTGGCGGTTCTCGGTGACCGAATCCTTGATCAGCTGATAGAATTTCGCGCTGCGCTCGTCGAAGGTGTCCGCGTCGAAGCGCAGCTCCTCCTTTTTGCCCAGGGGGAAGGGCTTCCGGTCCTCCACGGCGGTCACCAGATCGTTCAGGCTCTTGACGGCGTACATCTTTCCCGCCCCGATTTTCCAGGTCAGGGAAAGCCTGTCCGACTCCTCCAGCAGGGTCGGGTGCAGCGAGACCGGGCGCCCCGCCTCCCCGGCCTTTTCCGCCTTTCCAAGCCGGGTTGAAAAGGCCCGGAACAGCCTCTGGCCGGCGTAATCGGTGGCGTCCCCCCGATCCTCGTTCTGTTCGATCCAGTTTTTCATATACCGGAGCATGGCCAGCGCGTGTGGACAGAAGGCCTTTCGCTGGATCTGCCCCGGAACGGGGGTGTATTTTCCATCCATGTAGCCCGGGCAGCGGTATTCCCCACAGCGCAGGCTTTCAATCTGCTTCTGGGAAATGACCAGGCCAGCCTCGTAGCCCTTTTCATACTGGCACAGCAGGCCCCCCGTTCCGTTGGCGTAGAAGCCGTAACGGATTCCGCCCCCCTGCAGGGAGGGCAGCACTTTTTCGGACTCCTGCCAGTCCTTTTCCAGAATCAGGGTGTCCGCCGTAATGGCGGCAAAATCGAAGAAACGGTAGCTGTCCGCCCCGCCGTCGCCGGACTGGAAGGGGGTCACGGTTTTCAGCCTCGCCAGGGCCTCCTCCGCTTCCTTTTTTCTTCGCTCCTCCTCCTGGCGCCGCCTTTCCGCCTCCTGTTCCCGGCGCCGGACCGCCAGGCCGCTTCTTTGCAGCAGGGCTTTGGCCTTCAGCTGGATGGAAGGATTCCACCGCTCCAGCCGGAAAAGCACCGCCGCCATATGCCTGCAGTTTTTTCCTCTCTGCGCGACGGTACAGTCGCAGGTCATGCCCTCCACCAGGCCCCCTTCGGTCAGAACCACGGTGACCATGCGGAATTCCTGCGTCCCGGAGATCGAGGCGAAGATCTCATACGACCCGTCCTCTGTCACATCCTCGTTTTCGATCTCCACCATACCGTGGCGATAATACTCCTGCCCTCCGGCCCTGGTTCCCGGGTCAAACAGGCCCTTCCAGCTGATGTTCATTTTCTCTTCCTCCCCATCTTTTCCCAGAAGCCCTCGCCTGTCCGGACGCGGGCGCCAGACACGTACCTTTCATCCGCCCGCTCCTCCGTCCGCCGCGAGGGCACAGGACGCGCGGTTTTCTCCGCCTTCCTCCGGCTCGCTCCTCCGCCCGCCGCCGCGGCCGGCCTTACGCCAGCAGCCGGCCGGTCGCCTCGTCCTCATACTGGCGGGTATACAGCCGGTAATAGTATCCCTTTTTCGCGATCAGCTCCGCGTGGGTGCCCTGCTCGACAATCTTCCCGTCCTGCACCACCAGGATCAGATCCGCGCCTTTGACCGTGGACAGCCGGTGGGCGATGACCAGGGAGGTGCGCCCCCGGATGATGGTATCGATGGCCGCCTGAATCTTCTGCTCCGTCAGGGTATCCACGGAGGCGGTCGCCTCATCCAGCACCAGGATCCGGGGATCCGCCAGGATGGCCCGGGCGAAGGAGATCAGCTGCTTTTCCCCGGTGGAAAGCAGGTCGCCCCCCTCGCCCACGTCGGTATCCAGCCCCTTTTCCAGCCGGGCCACCACCTGATCGGCGGACACCAGCCGCAGCGCCCGCTGGATATCCTCCTCGGTGGCGTCGGGGCGGCCGTAGAGCAGGTTGTCCCGGATGGTGCCGGAGAAAAGGTGGGGCGTCTGGAGCACATAGCCCAGGGCGCTGTGGAGCCAGAGCTGGGAGCGCTCCCGCGCGTCCCTTCCGTCGATGAGCACCCGCCCCTCCGTCGGCTCAAAGAAGCGGCAGACCAGGTTCACCAGGGTGCTTTTTCCGGCGCCGGTCTCCCCGACGATGGCGATATTGGAGCCGAAGGGGATCTCCAGGCTGAAATGGCGCAGGACGTATTCCTCCCCGTCGGGATAGCGGAAGGATACGTCGTCAAAGGCGATATCCCCCCGGATGGGCTCCCAGTTTTCCTTCTTCGGCTCAAAGGCGTCGCCGTATTTCGCGATCACCTCCGGCGTATCCCGTACATCCGGCTCCGTCCCGAGCAGCCGGGTCAGCCGCTCGATATTGACCTGGGTGGTAATGACATTGGCGATGGCGTCCACCAGCCAGCGCACCGGCTCCATCAGCCCCTGGGCGTAGCTCATGAACATGGAAAAGGTGCCGACCTCGCTTTCCGCGATATAGCCGCCCCGCCAGAGCACGATCGCCAGGGCCAGGGAGGAGGCCAGATGCATCGTGGCGGCGAAGAGCCCCCGCAGCCGGGCGGCGTGCACCCCGGCCCGGCTGATTTCCGCCGTGTCCCGGGTAAAATCCCCGCCCATCTTTTCCTCGATGACCAGGGCCTTGATGGTTTTCGCGCCGGTAATTCCCTCGTTGAAATCCCCGGTGATTTTGCTGTTCAGCTCCCGGATGCGGCGGTCGGCCTGGATCAGGCGCTTCTGAAAAACCCCATACAGCACGGCGATCACCGGCAGAATCAGCAGCACCAGCAGGGCCAGACGGGCGTTAATCGCCAGCATCACCGCCGCCGAGCCCACCAGATAGGTCGTATGCCAGACGCCGTCCATCATCGTCCAGGAGACCAGGGAGCCGATCCGCCCCGTGTCGCTCATGACGCGCGAATGAATATAGCCGACGCTGTTCTGGTTATAGTAGCTGAAGGACAGCTTCTGCAGATGGTAAAAGGCGGCGCCGCGCAGATCCCGGTTCACCCGCACTTCCGTCGCCATGGCGCCCCGGCAGGCGATATAGTTCATTCCCGCCGTAAAGAGCATCATTCCCAGGTACGCGGCCAGATAGAGGGGCAGGGTATCCAGGGTTTTCAGCGCCACGAAATGATCCAGGGCGTAGCGCTGCAAAAGCGGCTGGGCGATATCCATCGACGACCCCGCCAGGCCGCAGAGGATCATCGTCGCCAGCACCCGCCGGTATTTTTTCAGATAGGGGGCCAGGCGGGGAATGCCGAAAAACGACAGGGACGTTTTCTTTTCCGCTTCCATTACGCTCCCTCCTCCTCCCGGCCCAGGCTCTGGATCCGGTTGATTTCCTGATACAGCCCCGGCTGACGCCTCAGTTCCTCCGGCGTCCCCAGCTGGGCCACCCGCCCGTGATCGAGCACCAGCACCTGATCCGCCCGGGACAGGGTGGTAATCCGGTGGCTGATCAGGATGACGGTGGCCGTTCCGAAGCGCTTCTCCAGCTCCCGGCGGATTTTCGCGTCGGTCTCCGTGTCCACCGCCGACAGGGAATCGTCGAGGATCATGATGGGCGTATGCTGCGCCAGCATCCGGGCGATGGCCGCCCGCTGCTTCTGGCCCCCGGAAAGGGTTACGCCCCGCTCGCCCACGAAGGTATCATAGCCCCGGGCAAAGCCGTCGATGGTTTCCTCCAGGCACGCCGCCCGGGACGCCTCCCGCATGTCCGCCTCGGACAGGGCGGAGGAGGTGATGGTCAGGTTTTCCTTCAGGGTCCGGGAAAACAGGAAGGGTTCCTGCAGCACCATCCCGATGTTTCCGCGCAGATGGGCCAGGCGGATTTTCCGAATATCGGTACCCCCGATGGTGATCCGGCCGTTTTCCGGGGGCAGGGGATAGAGCCGGTCGAGCAGATACATCAGGGTGCTTTTCCCGCTGCCCGTTCCCCCGAGGATGCCCAGGGTCGTGCCGGCGGGGATGGTGAGGCTGATGTCGTGGAGCATCTCCGGCGCCCCCTCGTAGGCGAAGGACACGTGCTCGAAGCGGATATCCCCGTCCATGGGCGGCTCCTCCGCCCCGGGCAGATCCCGCTCCTCCTCCGCGGCCATGATTTCGCAGACGCGGTCCAGGGACACGCCGGCCTTGCTCATCTCGCTGATCATCCGGCCGAGCTGGCGGATGGGCCAGACCAGCATGCCGTTATAGCTCATGAAGGCGATGTATTCCCCGCCGGTCATCCGGCCCCGCAGGCAGAACACCGCCCCGAAGACCACCGCCAGCATGACCTGGAGCCAGCTAAGCACGTCGCTGACGTTCCAGAACCGGGCCATCCGGCTGCCCATCCGAACCCAGAGGGAGGTGTAGTACTCGTTGTGCTGATCGAAACGATCCTTTTCATAGCGCTCCCGGCCGAAGGCCCGGACCACCCGGACCCCCGTCAGGTTTTCCTGCACCATGGCGGACAGCTTTCCCTCGTTTTCGTCGCAGCGCTGGAAATCCTTCCGCGCCTGATGATGAAACCAGACGGAATAGCCGATCACCACCGGCATGGGAAGGGAGACGATGCCCGTCAGGGCCGGGTTCATGCTCAGCATGAAAACCAGCCCCATCACCACCAGGATCAGAATCCGGATCAGGCCGGTCATCTGCTCGGAGATGAAGTTCCGGGTCGTCTCGATATCGCTGGTGCAGCGCTGAATGATATCCCCGGTATGATGCCGCATATGCCATTGGAAGGGGAGGCGCTCAATATGGTTGAACAGCCGGTCCCGCATGGTTTTGACCAGGGTTTCGCTGCCCCGGGCGTTTTCCACCCGGAAGCCGTACTGGCAGACCGCCTTCACCACGGCCACCGCCAGGATCGCCAGCGCCATGATCCACAGATGGGCCCGGAGATAGGCGGGACCGCCGGCGGCCGAAACCAGGGAGCGGACCGTCGGGCTCAGGGCCTCCATCGGGGCGCCGCCCAGCACCTGATCCACCGCCACCCGGATGATCTGGGGCATCACCATATCCGCCAGGGCGGCCAGCGCGGCGCAGAGCATGCAGGCCAGAAAGAACAGCCTGCTTCCCTTCAGAAAATCGGCAAGCAGCCTCCCCCGGTCAGGGGAGGCCTTCGCCTTTGAAAGCGTATGATCCATTCGACTCCTTCTGCCCTTCCCGGGCCTGTTTCTTCCTGATTCATTCCCCGACTTCCGGATCCCGCCTTCGGTCTTTTCCGCATCCGGGCCGCTTCCCGTCCTCCGTCCTTTTCCGCCGCAGGATCCGGTTCGCTCCGGCGCGGGCGCCGTAATGGCCGCTTCTCCCTCATTCACCCGCCGGCGCGCAGGATTTCCAAACGTCGGAAAAATTATAGCATGCCGGATTTCCCCTTGGCAAATAATTGTGTTTTTTCGTTGTATTGCCTGCCGTAGGGAATTGACAGGCCAAAGATATGCGCTGTAAACTTTTCGCAAGAGACAAGGGCGTCTTCGGGCATTTTCTCCCCCCGGGGGCGTCTTTTGGATACCACAGCGGAATAGGAGGAAAAAGTATGAATAAGAAGAAAAGTCTGGTTTTCCTGGCCGCGGCGGGAACGCTGGCGGCGGGCGGCGCCCTGGCGGAGGGCGGCGGCTTTCTGGACACGGTCGCCCGGGTCAACAGCGCGGTCAACGGCGTGGTCTGGGGTGTTCCCGCCCTGGCGCTGCTGGCGTTTGTGGGCGTGCTGATGACGGTGCTGACCAAAGTATTCCAGGTCACGCATTTCTGCCACTGGATGAAAAAGACCATCGGCGCCGTGTTCCAGGATAAGCACGTCACCTCCCATACCCGGGACAAGAGCATTTCCCAGTTCCAGAGCCTGTGCACGGCCCTGGCCGCGACGGTGGGGACGGGCAACATCGTCGGCGTGGCCGGCGCGATCCTGGTCGGCGGCCCCGGCGCGGTATTCTGGATGTGGGTCATGGCCTTCCTCGGCATGATGACCAACTATTCCGAAAACGTCCTGGGCATCTTTTACCGGCGGAAGAATTCCCACGGGGAATGGTCCGGCGGCGCCATGTATTATCTTCGGGACGGCCTGGGCGCGAAAAAGGGCTGCCAGGGAATCGGCAAGGCGCTGGCGTGGCTCTTCGCTCTGTTCTGCCTGATCGCCTCCTTCGGCATCGGCAACATGACCCAGGTGAACTCCATTTCCGGCAACATGTCCGCGGTCTTCGGCGTGCCTACCTGGGTGACCGGCCTGGTGATTACGGTCATGGTCGGGCTGGTGGTGGTGGGCGGCCTGAAGCGCATCGCCGCGGTTACGGAGAAGATCGTGCCCTTCATGGTGATCCTCTACATGATCGGGACCATCGCCATCTTCTTCATGAACATCTCCCATATCCGCAGCGTCTTCGGCGCCATCTTCAAGGGCGCCTTCGCCGTCCAGGCTGCCACCGGCGGCGTCATCGGATACGGCATCCGGCTGGCCATCGAGCAGGGCATGAAGCGCGGCGTCTTCTCCAACGAGGCCGGCCTGGGCTCCTCGGTCATGGTGCATTCCAACTCCAATGTCAAGGAGCCCGTCAAGCAGGGCATGTGGGGTATCTTCGAGGTCTTTGCCGACACGATCATCGTCTGCACCCTGACGGCCTTCTCCATCCTGTCCTCCGGGCTGATCGACCTGGGAACGGGCAAGCTGATCGGGGAGGCCTATGTCAACAGCTCCGGCCAGTCCCTGGTGCTGACGAAGGCCAACCTGGTTTCCTCCGTCTTCGACAAGCAGTTCGGCTTCATCGGCTCCGCCTTCGTGGCCGTTTCGATCATGCTCTTCGCCTTCTCGACGGTGCTGGGCTGGAGCCATTACGGCACGAAGGCCTGCGAATATCTGCTGGGCGAAAAGCGGACGATTCCCTATCGGGTGCTGTTCGTGCTGCTGGTCTTCGGCGGCGCGGTCATGGGCGACAACCTGGCCTGGGATCTGGCGGACACCTTCAACGGCCTGATGATGATCCCCAACCTGATCGGCGTCATCGCCCTGTCGGGAACGGTGACCAAAATCACAAAGAACTATGTGGACCGGGTGCTGAAAGGGAAAAAGGAAAAACCCCTGTATTCCGCCTTCCCGGATATTCAGGCCATGCAGGAAGCCACCCCGAACACACCGGAGGACTGATTCTTATTCCAAAAAGCCGCCGGCCCGGTATCCGCGGGATGCCGGTGGCGGGAACCGGAAAAAGTGGGCAGCCTGCCCACTTTTTTCACGTCCGGAAAGGGTATAATCCTGAAGAATGGTCGGAAAAACCGACCGGGAAAGGAAAAAAATGCCATGAAAAAAATCCTGTCCGTTTTGCTTCTGTGGGCGCTGCTTTTTTCCTGCCTGACGGTTTCAGCCTTTGGGGAGGAGGAGGCCGCAGAGGAGCCGGTGACCCTTCATGTGGAAATGAGCAACTATTCCTTCGACGCCTATGTGAAGTCCGTGAAGGTGAACGAAGGTGTCCTGCGTATGGTCTGCCAGCCCAGAGAAAGCGTAAAATGGGATCTGGGCAATAAAGAGCCCCGCGCCTACGCGCTGACGGATGGCGGAAACACCCGGTATGATATCAAAGTGGACGGCACCTATTCCAACGGCAGGCCTCCCTTTAACCTGAAGATGATTCAAATCGACTATATATGCGATTATGACCGGGAGGAGCTGCCGGAGCAGATTTTCTACGAAACCTCGCCGGATTCCTATGAGCTGATCTGGACCCGTCCGGATGGGGAGCAGGCACCGGCCGCTCCGGCTAACTGAAGCAGGCTGTTTTTCGCGAAGGGCGCCCCGAAAGGAAAAGGCGCCCTTTTCTTTCGCGGTTGGTAACCATTCAGTTCCTGCGCTTTCAGGACGGAATGGGCATCGTATATGGTAAAAAGCGATCGCCTCACTTTGCGATGCGCGGGTTGATCTGGTAGGATAGCAAAGCGGGCGGGCAACCCGGCGATTGTTATTTTCAGGGGAAGAAACATAGAAGCTTTTCCCGCGGCTCCCAGCCGGTTTCATCATTTTTCCGTCACATGGATCTCCACGTCCGTTCCCTCGAACAGCGCCCGATACTCCGCCTCCTGCTCCTTCAGCACATACACGTGCCGAAGTCTCGGCAGCGCCTTCAGTCCGGAGGGATCCCGGATCGTTCCGTGCTGCAGGGTGACGGCCTCGACGTCGGGCAGGCGGCGGGCGATTTCCTCCACGTTATCCATCTCCAGCCACATGAATCCCAGGCTCTTGACCTTCGGATGGCTGCCCACCTGCTCCAGGCTCGTCAGATCGTTGAGCCCGATATCCAGCGTCTCCAGCAGGGGACATTTCTGCAGCACCGTGACATCGGTCAGCCGGTCGCAGAACAGAATCGCGTGGCGCAGGGCGGGGACGTCCGCGATGGCCGCGGCTCCGGAGAGACGCATATGCTTGAATTCCACCGTGTGCAGCTCCGTATGCCCCGCCACGCCGGAGGCGTCCACATAGCCCTGGTGGGCGATATGCACCTCCTCCAGATTGGGCAGCATCGCCAGATCGTCCAGGGTACGGATGGGGCCGATGGCGCTTGAGCCCACGTCCCGCTGATAGAAGGGATCCGGTTCGCCGAAGGCCTCGGTTCCGAAGATGTACAGCCGGGTCACCTGGGCCAGATCCTCCTTCGTCAGGTTGCCCGATTCCTTTCCGATCCAGAGCCGGGCCGCCCTTTCGATCAGCGGCTCCCGGAACACAATCCGTTCCGCGGGCTTGAGCCATTCCGTATACCGGCCGATGCCGAAGCCCGCCGCCAGCAGGAGCAGCGCCCCCAGCATCAGGGCCACCAGCTTCAGCGGATTCGCCTGTCTTTTTTTCTCTCCGGCCTCCTCCAGCGCCGCCTTCACCTGGCCGATGTTTTCATACCGCTCCTCCGGGGAGAAAGCGGTGCAGCGGTCGATGATCCGCCGGAGGACCGGATCCATGGTAATGTTCCGGTTTTCCCGGGTGCTTCCGGTAATCATCCACCGCAGCAGCACCCCGAAGGCGAAAATATCCGACCGGGCGTCCGTCTGGCGAAAGCCGTACTGCTCCGGCGGCGCGTAGCCCTTCGTGCCGAAGAAGGCGGTATCCTCCCCGACGTCCTCCCGGACGGCGCGGGCGATGTCGAAATCGATCAGGGCGATGGCGCCGTCCGGCCGCACGATGATGTTTTCCGGCTTGATGTCCCGGTGAATGACCGGCGGCTTCATCCCGTGGAGCACGGAAAGGATGTCGCACAGCTGGCCGCAGAAGGAAAGGATCTGGGGAATGGTCATCTGCCGGTCCCGCGCGTAATCGCTCAGGGGCTCCCCCTCGATGTATTCCCGAACCACGCAGAGCACCTTTTCATTCTCGAACTGCTCCAGATACCGGGGCAGCCCGGGATGATCCACGCCCTGGAGCAGCTCCGGATGGGGGTGAAAGGAAAAGGCGGCGCGGTCGTAGCATTTGGCGACAGCCCGCCCGCCGCTTCCCTTTTTGCGAACCAGGAAGGTTTCCCGGCCGCTGTGGCTGGCCAGGCACTCCATCAGGTCATAGGCCGCCAGAAAATCCCTGGGGTAGCTGTCGTCCGAAAAGGCGTTCTGAATGTCCTCCACATAGCGCTTCAGCTCTTTCATTGATCCTTCCCTCCCAGGAGCGGCAGCCCCATATCGTCGAGGATGATCTCCGCGTCCACCAGGCTGATATGATTATGCAGGCAGTAAATGATCACCGTGTCCCGCCGGATCCGGGGATACAGCAGGCTTTTCCGGGCAATCTTCAGCATTTCCTGCGCCTGCTCCACATCCGCTCCCATGGCGAAGGCCAGCTGGATCACCGTATCCCGGGAGGGCTTCCGCTTGCCGCTGAAAAGCTGGTGGCCGAAGGATTTTTCCAGGTTGGCCCGGCGGATCAGCTGCTCCGGCACCACCTGGCGCGCCTTGCACCAGGCGCTGAGATAATCGGAAAAGCCCGCCAGCGTATAGGCGGACTCGTTGCGCTGAAAAAAGCGCTCCAGGTTTCGTTCCTTGAAGAGCAGCTTCAGCAGCTCGTCGGTGCTGCTCCGCTTTTCTTCCGCCATCACCGCAACACTCCCCCTGTCCATTCCTCCCATAATAGCTTTTTTTCCATCGCCCCGGGTGGGCAGCCTGCCCACTTTATTTTTTTCGGATCAGGCATTCCTTTCCCCGGAAGGCGAAGCCGTATTTCCGGATGTTTTCCCGCTTCATTCTCTCCACGCTCCTCGTCCGTTCCCTGCGATTTTACGTACGTTTCTGTCCTTTTCTGTCCGTATTATACAGAATGAACGACCAAACCACAATATCCACACATCAAGTCCGCTCGCCTCTTTTGATCGTTTGCCCGTCAGAACAGCTCCCAGAAGGCGACGGCCGCCGCCGCCGCGACGTTCAGGGAATCGATACCCGGTCGCATGGGAATCAGCGCCGTGGCGCGGCATCGGGCGATGGTTTTCTCCCGCAGGCCGGTGTCCTCCGTTCCCAGGAAAAGCGCCAGCCGTTCCTTTCCCCGCAGCGCCGGATGATCCAGAGGAAGGGCGTCCGCCCGCAGCGCCAGGCCCACCGTGTAAAAGCCTTTTCCCTCCAGGAGAACGAAGCCGTGATCCGGCCCCGTTCTGGCCCAGGGCACCGTAAACACCGACCCCATACACACCCGGACCGCCCGCCGATGATAAGCATCGCAGCATTCCGGGGAAAGCAGCAGGCCGTCCGCCCCCAGCGCGGCGGCGGAGCGGAAGATCGCCCCCAGGTTGGAGGGCTCGGTAATTCCCTCCAGCACAGCGACCCGGCGGGCCTTTGAGAGCACCTCCTCCGGGCTGCGTTCCGGGGGACGGCGCAGGGCGCACAGCGCCCAGGATCGCTGCAGGCGGAAGCCCGTCAGCTCCTCGAGCACCCCGTCCTCCGCCGTATAGACCGGCGCCCCGCCGCACCGGGCGATGATGTTTCGCCCGATTTCCTTGTCGATAAAGCTTTTCCGGATCAGCAGGGAAAGCGGCGTCAGCCCCGCGTCCAGCGCCGTGTGGATGACCTTCGGCCCCTCCGCGATCAGGACGCCCTTCTCCGGCTCCTGGCGGGAGCGCAGCTGGGGATCTGTCAGATGGTAAAAAAGCCCCGGGCCGTCCTCCCGCAAATCCTTCAATTCGATGATTTGCTGTAGTCCTTCGCTGTCATTTATGGTATCATGGGCGCTGGTCATCGGTTTTTCCTCCCCGGTCTTTTTTCTGACCCATTGTACCGGATTTCCGATGACTTTTCCACCTTGCTTTCTTACTTTTGTTTTTTCCGTTTACCCGATCGTATTGGTCCCGGGAATCCGCGATTGATTCAGTCCTGGTTCCTCCGCGTTGTTTTCCGTGGGCCAGAAACAATCTTTGAAGGTCGGCGGATATCCGCCTGACATCATCACGGAGGCGCTGAATATGGAGCTGTTTGAAGGAAGGCCGAAGGACATGGCGGGGCGGCTGCCCCGGGAGAAACGAACCTATGATTATCTGGACGCGCTGGGCATCGCCTATCAGCGGACGGATCACGAGCCCGCCAACAACATGGAGGCCTGCAACGAGATCGACGCGGTGCTGGGGGTGCTGATCTGCAAGAACCTGTTTTTGTGCAACCGGCAGAAGACCCATTTTTATCTGCTGATGATGCCGGGAGATAAAAAGTTCAAAACAAAGGAGCTTTCGGCGCAGATCGGATCCGCCCGGCTTTCCTTCGCCGAGCCCGCGGATATGCTGAAATACCTGGACATCGAGCCCGGCGCCGTCAGCATCATGGGGCTGATGAACGACCGGGATCACGCGGTAGAGCTGCTGATCGACGAGGATGTGCTGAAGGGGGAGGAGCTGGGCTGTCATCCCTGCGTATGCACATCGAGCCTGAAGATGAAAACCGCGGACGTGATCGAAAAGTTTCTGCCGGCCACGGGGCATACCTATCGGACGGTGCGCCTGGTTGGGGAGGAATAAAGCTTCTGGCCCGCACGAGTCGAAACGGGGGGACGGCAAAACCGCCCGTTCGAGCCGCAGGGTTCTTTCACGGGCGGCGCATAAATCCCATGACACACCCTCCATTGTTCTTGAATGGCCGCATGATTTATGCTATCATAAAGCCAGAAAGCAGGGGGCGATAAACATGCCGGAATGGATCCCGCAGGACTGGAATTATGAACCGCTGACCAACGACGCCATGTTTCATCTTGTGTTTCTGAACAATGAAAATGCGCTTCGCTCCCTGCTCAGCGCGCTGCTGAATATCCCGGAAACGGAAATGAAGTCCATCCAGATTCTCAATCCGATGCAGCACGCGGAGACCGTTGACGCAAAGCTGACGGTGCTCGATCTTCGACTCCACCTGAATGAC
>JAZQCB010000082.1:0-1934 GCA_045546035.1 Clostridia bacterium | reverse complement strand
GGTCTTGCCGAAGCGCCTCGGCCGGGTGATCAGGGTCACGGCGTCTCCGCCCTTCCACCATTCCCGAATAAAAGCCGTTTTATCCACATAGAACCTTTGATTCACTCTCAGACTTTCAAAATCCTGAACCCCGGTTCCGATTACAGGTTTCTTCCGAATCGCTTCCATCTGCCGCGCCCCCATTCACTCAGCTGTCGTCCGTCTGTCGGCATCCATTTCGACCATAATGCCCTGCCGCCGGCATCCGTTTTGTTCTTTCCTGCTCCCCTTTTTCCGATCCGTTCTGTGAGCATTTTCTCGTCAGTTATTACCAGAAGGTCCGCATTTCTCAAGGTTTGGCGCTGACCGCGGTTATCCCTTCCGGATCAGGCATTCCTTTCCCTGGAAGGCGAAGCCGTATTTCCGGATGTTCTCCGCCGGAATGCCCCGGGCGAGCAGGTTCGCATCATATTTCTTTTCCTCAATCTGCCGGAGGGCGTTTTCGGCCGTATCCTCCAGTGTCTTTTCCTCATCCCATGGATCAAAAACCTTGAATTCCATAATGGCAGCCGGCTTTCCGGGATCCTTCGGCTCCATGACCACGTCGTATCGGCCGTATCCGCTTTCCCGGTTAGATGCAATCACATAATTCCCGCTGTTTTCCGCCAGCAGTCCCAGCACGAGCCCGTGATAGAAGTTCTCCGGCAGTCTGATCGAGGGGTTCTTTCCCCCGTCAAAATAGCTCATGGTGGTCAGCATAATATCGTTCAGATGCCGGTTCATTCCCCGGACATCCCCCTGCAGCATGGCCTGGACGAATCGCCCCACCCCGCCCGTCTGGGCAAACCAGCTCTGCATCATTTCCTCAAACATCAGCCGCACTTCCAGATTGTTCATCCGCAGGGTGTAGCGAGGCCGGGTGTTTGTCCTGACCGCCTCGATTTTTGATACAACATGAACAGGCTTCAGATATCCCGTCGCCAGCAGCAGGCTCCACACCGCGGCCGGGTTCGTGTCCAGCTGGTTGTAAATGATCTGCTCATCAACCGGAGCGGTGACCTCTCCGCCCTTGAGCAAAGCTTCAAACTGGCTCTTGATCTCCGGCTCGCCTGTGCGAAGCAGTTTCCCGATCAGCCCGTTTCCGCTGGTATTGGCCCAGTATGTGTCCAGCTTCCCCTTGTCGAGAAAATTGGTCACAGACCAGGGGTTATAAATATCCGTCACAGAGCCGAAGGTAAACCCGTCGTACCAGGTTTTCACATCCCGCTTGTCCTCTTCCCCGAACCCCTGCTGCTCCAGTGCGTCAAAGACCTCCTTCTCCGTAAAGCCGAAGGACGTCGCGTACTTGTCAGAGGTCGTCGTTACCACATCCAGATTGTTCAAATCGGAGAAAATCGATTCCTTGCTCACCCGGGTAATCCCCGTCATGATGCCCCGCTCCAGAGAAGGGTTCGTCTTGAAGGCATTGTTGAACATGCTTCTCGTAAAAGCGACCAGCTCGTCCCAGTAACCGTGGATATAAGCCTCCTGAAGCGGTGTGTCATATTCATCCAGGAAGATCAGAACCTTTTTTTCGTAAATCTTTCTCAGCAGCGTTGAGAGCAGATTCAGGGACATGGAAGCGTCTACATCTCTCATGTCTTCCCGGATCTGATTCAACGCGATCTGTTCATTCTGATCCAGCCGATCTGTATGATACAACTCCGGGTGATCTGAAAACAGCTGCACTAGCACCTTTTTCATCATAATCATTGTGCTGGCATAGGTTGTCTCTTTAATCCCCGCAAAGCTCAGGAAAATCACCGGCCATTTTCCCTGCTGCTCCCGCATGGCCGGATCTTCCCAGACTTTCAGGCTCTCAAACAGTTCCGGGCGATTTTCGTATTTATTCGAAAAGAAGCAGTTCAGCATGGACATGTTCAGGGTCTTGCCGAAGCGCCTCGGCCGGGTAATCA
>JAZQCB010000081.1:0-111530 GCA_045546035.1 Clostridia bacterium | reverse complement strand
AGTTGTAGTGGGGATTTGTCTTCCTAAGACCGCTTGGCCTTCCGACTTAGGGGCCGCACCGCGCCGGTCTCGTCGATGTAGTTATCGCAGCGCTCGACGATGCGCTCCGGCGCGCCCTTGATGTAGGTGACGGTCCGGCCGTTCCGGGTGACGGTCACGTCACGCATCTTCTTGGTGGAGTTGAAGGGATTGAAGGAGACGACCTCCTCCTTGCTCATGGCGTTGGTCGCGCCCTCGCCCAGCAGGAAGGCCATCATGGCCCGGTCGGTGGAGTTGCCGCCGATAATCTCCTTGCCGGAGACCGTGGCGGAATTGTTCAGGCCGATGCCGGTCACCACGTCGCGGCGCATGGAGGGGGGCAGTTCGTTCAGCCTGGTGAAAATGCGCTGGTTGCCGGTGGCAAGTTCGACCACCGAAAGTTTGCCCTGGGTGATGGTGCCGGTCTTGTCGGTGAACAGAAGGGACAGGGAACCGGCGGTCTCAAGGCCGTTGATCTTGCGGACGAGCACGTTGTCCTTGATCATGCGGATGGACTGGAAGGAAAGCAGAATGCTGGTCAGCATCGGCAGGCCTTCCGGCACGGCGCAGATGATGATCGTGACCGCCACGGTCACCGCCTCGATGATCAGCTTGATCCAGCCGGACAGGGGATCGGCCACGAATTCCGGCGCGTGGATGCCGCCGTTGGGGTTGAGTATATTGACCGCCAGGACGCCGACGATGATGGCGATGGCGCCGATATAGCCGAACATGGAAATCTGCTTGGCCAGTTTGCCCAGCTTGACCTGCAGGGGCGTTTCCCGGGTGTCCTCCTGCACCTCCAGGGCCAGCTCGCCGAAGAGGGTCTTATCGCCGACAACCTTGACTTCCATATACGCCTCGCCGGAAACGACCACCGTTCCCCGATAGGCGTAGAAGGTATTCAGCAGATCCTTGACCTCGTAGCTTTCGCCCTGGGCGTTGGGATGCTTGCGGGCTTCCTCCGTTTCGCCGTTGAGCGAGGCCTGGTCCACCATAACCTCGCCATGGACGATCTCGCCGTCGGCGGGAATCTTGTCGCCGGCCTGGAGGAAAACCAGATCCCCGACCACGACCTCGCTGACGTGCACTTCCTTCAGCTGGCCGTCCCGGAGCACCTTGGTCATTTCCTTGGCTTCCTCTTCGGATTTCAGCAGGCTGGCCTTGCCCTCCTGGCTGTGCTCGGAAACGGAGGCCACGCCGTTGGCCAGCAGAATCGCCACCAGCACGCAGACGGGCTCATACCATTCCGCCTTGCCCATGATCCACAGAACGACCTGGATCGCCAGGGCTACCAGCAGGATCATGATCATCGGATCCTTGAAGCCTTCCAGGATCTTTTTCCACAGGGGATCCGGGGGAATCTGGGTCAGCACGTTGGAGCCGTGTTGTTTTCGGCTCTCCTCCACCTGTTTGGACGACAGTCCTTTGAGTTCCATGGCTTTTTGTCTCCTCTCGATAGAAAGAATATTTTTTTCAGTCCTTTGGCTGTATCAGGGGAAAGTATATCATATCCGGCACTGGAAGTCCATACTTTCCCGGACGCCGCGGGAATTTTCGGACTTTCGAACGCGTTCCGGCGCGGGCTTTGCGGCCGCCCGGCGGAAGACCGGCGGAACGCGCCGATTTTGATCTTGACAGGGCGGGAAAGATGGGATAGGATAAATTCGTAACTGAATACCTTATCACGAGTGACGGAGGGATGGGCCCGATGAAGTCACGGCAACCGGCGGCGGAGCCGCAAGGTGCCAAATCCCACAGCGCGTGAGTTTTCCCGCGGGAAGGCGCTGGCAGATAAGGAGAATCCCTGAGGATGATCCCGCCTGGCTCACGCACGAGCCGGGCGGCTTTCTTTTGTGCCCGGCGGCTGAACGACCATCCTGAAAGGAGACACACATGCGCAGACTCTTTACCTCCCAATCCGTGACCGAGGGCCATCCCGACAAGCTTTGCGACCAGATCAGCGACGCGGTGCTTGACGCGATCCTGAAAGAGGATCCCATGGCCCGGGTGGCGTGCGAAACCTTCGCGACCACCGGCATGATCACGGTCATGGGAGAGATTACCACTTCCGCCTGGGTGGATATCCAGGAAATCGCCCGGAAGACCGCCATCGACGTGGGATACGATTCCGGCGAAACCTATTTCAACGGGCATACCTGCGCCGTGCTGACGGCCATCCATTCCCAGAGCCCGGACATCGCCATGGGCGTGGACGAGGCGCTGGAAGGCAGGGAAGAAAACCTGGGGGATATCGGCGCGGGCGATCAGGGCATGATGTTCGGCTTCGCCTGCGATGAAACGCCGGAGAAGCTGCCCATGCCCATCGCCCTGAGCCATCGGCTGAGCCGCCGGCTGGCCCAGGCGAGGAAGGATGGCACGCTGCCCTGGCTGCGGCCGGACGGAAAAACCCAGGTGACGGTGGTTTACGAGGACGGAAAACCCGTGGCGGTGGACACGATCGTCCTTTCCACCCAGCACGCCGAATCCGTCTCCCAGGAGGAGATCCGGGAGGGCGTCCTGCGAGAGGTGATTCGGCCTGTGATCCCGAAGGAGCTGATGCGGGAGGAGACCCGGATTCTGGTGAACCCCACCGGCCGGTTCGTCATGGGCGGCCCCGCCGCGGACACGGGGCTGACGGGGCGGAAAATCATCGTGGACACCTACGGCGGATATGCGCCCCACGGGGGCGGCTGTTTCTCCGGCAAGGATCCGACGAAGGTGGACCGCAGCGCCGCCTACGCCGCCCGGTGGGCGGCGAAAAACATCGTCGCGGCCGGGCTGGCGAAAAAATGCCAGCTGCAGCTGGCCTACGCCATCGGGGTCGCCCGGCCCGTCAGCATCAATGTGGACACCTTCGGTACCGGGACGATTCCGGACGAGCGGCTGGAGAAGATCGTCAGCCGGGTGTTCGACTTCCGCCCGGCGGCCATCATCCGGGATCTGGATCTGCGCCGGCCCATCTATCGCCAGACCGCGGCCTACGGCCATTTCGGCCGGCCGGACCTGGATCTGCCCTGGGAGAGGGAAAACCGGGTGGAGGAACTGAAGGCCCTGGCGGCGGGATAAGAGCGTCAGCGCTTTCGCCCAAAGAGTGCCGCGGGCCGGAAAGCTAGGGGCGGACAAGAGAGGACGGAAGCTGCCGCGGACGGAACCGGCGAAGCCTTCCTGAGAAAACAGCATGAGAAAAGGCGCGGGAGCTTTCGCCCCGGCTCCGAAGTTTTTGGAATTCCTTATTCTCCGGAAAGGGCCCGGTCGATGGCGGCGGCGGCGGTTTTTCCGGCGCCCATGGCGGAGATGACCGTAGCCGCGCCGGTCACCGCGTCGCCTCCGGCGTAGACGCCCTCCCGGGAAGTCAGGCCGTCCTCGTTGACGACGATGCCGCCCCGGCGGTTGACCTCCAGCCCCTCGGTCGTGGATTTGATAAGGGGGTTGGGGCTGGTGCCGATGGCCATGATGACCGCGTCCACATCGAGCTCGTATTCGCTGCCGGGGATTTCCACCGGCCGGCGGCGGCCGCTCTGGTCCGGCTCGCCCAGCTCCATTTTGACGCAGCGGATCCCGGTCACGAAGCCGTTTTTCGGATCCCGGGGGTTGTCCGGGTTGTTATACCCGAGAATTTCCACCGGATTGTTCAGCAGACGGAAGTCGATGCCCTCCTCCTCCGCGTGCTCCACTTCCTCGCGGCGGGCGGGCAGCTCCTCCATGGAGCGGCGATAGATGATATAGACCTTGTCCGCCCCCAGGCGCAGGGCCGTCCGCGCGGCGTCCATGGCCACGTTGCCGCCGCCGACCACGGCGACCCGGCCGCCCTTCATGATCGGGGTGTCGGGCTTGTCCCGGTAGGCCTTCATCAGGTTGGAGCGGGTCAGGAACTCGTTGGCGGAATAAACCCCCTTCAGGGCCTCGCCGGGGATGTTCATGAAATTCGGAAGCCCCGCGCCGGAACCGATGAAAACGGCTTCATAGCCCATGTCGAACAGCTCGTCGACGGTCAGGGTTTTGCCGATGATGACGTTGGTCTGGATGTCCACCCCCAGCTCCTTCAGGGTTTCCACCTCCCGGGCGACGATGGCCTTGGGCAGGCGGAATTCGGGAATCCCGTAGACCAGCACGCCGCCGGCGGTGTGCAGCGCCTCAAAAACGGAAACCTGGTATCCCTTCTTGGCCAGATCGCCGGCGCAGGTCAACCCGGAGGGGCCGGCGCCCACGATGGCCACCTTATGCCCGTTGGGGACGGGAACCTCCGCCTTTCCTTCCGCGTGGGCGTTGTGCCAGTCGGCCACGAAGCGCTCCAGCCGGCCGATGCCGACGGGATCCATCTTCGCCCGGACCCGCAGGGTGCACATGCTCTCGCACTGGGTCTCCTGGGGGCAGACCCGGCCGCAGACCGCCGGAAGGGAGGAGGAACGGGTGATGATCCGATAGGCCTCCTCGTAGTTTTCCCGCCTGATTTCCTGAATGAAATCCGGGATATCGATATTGACCGGGCAGCCCTGAACGCAGGGGCGGTTCCGGCAGTTCAGGCAGCGGGCGGCCTCCTCCTTCGCGATTTCGGCGGAATAGCCCAGGGCGACCTCCCGGAAATTATGGGCCCGCTCCTCGGGCGCCTGGGTGGGCATTTCATGCTTGCGGGGATTGACAGCCATGCTTTATTCCTCCTTCCCTGCGCGGAAAAGGTTGCAGGTTTCCTCATGGGCCCGGCGCTCAAAATCGAAATACATGCGGGAGCGGCTCATGGCCTCGTCGAAATCGACCTCATAGCCGTTGAAGTCCGGCCCGTCCACGCAGGCGAATTTCGTGACCCGCTTTCCGTCCTGATGCAGGGTCAGGCGGCAGCCTCCGCACATGCCCGTACCGTCGATCATGATGGGGTTCATGCTGACCGTGACCGGGACGCCGAAGGGTTTGGCCGTCAGCGTCACGAACTTCATCATGATCAGGGGGCCGATGGCGATGATTTCGTCAAAGGCGCGGCCGGCCTCCAGCATTTCCTTCAGGGGAAGGGTCACGTTGCCGCCCCGGCCGTAGGAGCCGTCGTCGGTCATGACGATGAGCTCGTCGGAGCAGGCGCGGAATTCCTCCTCGAGAATCAGCAGATCCTTGTTCCGGAAGCCGATGATGCTGGTGACCTCGGCGCCGAGCCGGTGGAAGGCCTCGGCCACGGGCAGGGCGATGGCGCAGCCGGCGCCGCCCCCGATGATGCAGACCTTCCGGATGCCTTCGGTTTTCGTCGGCATGCCCAGGGGGCCGGCAAAATCCTGGATATAATCGCTCTCCATCTTGTGCTTCAGCTTTTCCGTCGTCGCGCCGACGACCTGGAAAATGATCCGCACCGTTCCCGCGGCGGGATCGGATCCAGCGATGGTCAGGGGAATCCGCTCCCCTTCGTCATCGACCCGGAGAATGATAAACTGTCCCGGCTTCGCCTTGCGGGCCACCAGGGGCGCTTCGACCTCCAGCAGGATCATGGACGGGTTCAGCTCCCGCCGCTTCGCGATCCGATACATGGGCTTCCCTCCTTCGCCGCCGGAGGGGAACCCCGGACAGCTTTCCTGATCAGATAAAGCCAGGGGCCGCCTTCGCCGGCAGGGGAGAGGAGCCCGCTGACACTGTTCCGATTCTACCCGCATCCCAGGGAAAACACAAGATTTTTCTCTGTTTTTCCCGGGAGCGGGGTTTTGCGCCGGGCTGGGGCGCTTTTCGCCCGGAAAGACAGGGCGGATCGGCAGACGCCCGGTCCGCCCGGGGGAGCGTTTGCCGTCGGAAAGGCCGGCGGGAGGGAGAATCGCTTTTCCCCAATCCGGGAAGGCGGCGCGGGCTTGAAATGCCCGCGGCATGGCCGTATAATGGAAGGCACAGTTCCGCCCGGCCGTGGGCGGGGGAAGGAAGGCCCGAAAATGAATGTAACCCAGCTGGCGGATCGGCTGAAGCAGGATCCCCGCTTTATGGAAAACGTGACCCGATGGGAAGTGATCCCCGCCCGGCCCGCCCGAACGGCGGATTTTCCGGAGAGCCTGGATCCGAGGCTGCGGGGCGTGCTGGCCCAGCGGGGCATTCACGCGCTTTACACCCATCAGGCCCAGAGCGTCGCCGCCACGGCCCGGGGGGAGGACGTGGTCGTCGTAACCCCGACCGCCTCGGGGAAAACCATGTGCTACAACCTGCCGGTGCTCTCCGCCATTCTGGAAAACCCGGACGCCCGGGCCCTGTATCTGTTCCCCACCAAGGCGCTTTCCGCCGACCAGGTCAGCGAGCTTTACGAGATGATCGGCCAGACGGGGGCGGATATCAAAACCTATACCTATGACGGGGACACGCCGGCCGCGGCCCGGAGGGCGGTGCGCCAGGCGGGGCACATCGTCGTGACCAATCCGGACATGCTCCATTCCGGCATCCTGCCCCATCACACCAAATGGGTCAAGCTTTTTGAAAACCTGCGCTATATCGTCATCGACGAAATCCATACCTATCGGGGGGTCTTCGGCAGCAATCTGGCGAACGTCCTGCGCCGGCTGACGCGGCTGTGCGAGTTTTACGGCAGCCATCCCCAGTACATCCTCTGCTCCGCTACCATCGCCAATCCCAGGGAGCTGGCGGAAACCCTGATCGGCCGCCCGGTGACCCTGGTGGACGATAACGGCGCCCCCATGGGGGAGCGGCATTTCGTCTTTTACAATCCCCCCGTGGTCAACCGCCAGCTGGGCATCCGGCAGGGCGCCCTCCCGGTGACCCGGTCGATTTCCGGGCTGCTGCTGAAAAACGGGATTCAGGCCATTACCTTTGCCCGCTCCCGGCTGACGGTGGAGGTGCTGACGAGGTATCTGAAGGACATGGTGCGGGATCCCCTGGGGAACGCCGGCCGCGTCCGGGGATACCGGGGCGGCTATCTGCCCACGGAGCGGCGGGAAATTGAGCGGGGCCTGCGGGCCGGGAAGGTGGACGCGGTGGTATCCACCAACGCCCTGGAGCTGGGCATCGACATCGGCGCGCTGGACGCGTGCGTCCTGTGCGGATATCCGGGCACCATCGCCAGCGCCTGGCAGCAGGCGGGCCGCGCCGGCCGCCGCCAGGCCGCCAGCATCGTCTTTTTCGTGGCCTCCTCGGCGGCCATCGACCAGTATATCGTCACTCATCCGGATTATTTTCTGAAAAAAAGCCCGGAAAACGCCCTGCTGAATCCGGACAACCTCTACATCCTCATGAGCCATTTCAAGTGCGCCGCCTTCGAGCTGCCCTTCGCCGACGGGGACGCCTTCGGCAACGCCCCGTCCCCGGATCAGCTGCTGACCTACCTGGAGGAGGAGAACATCCTGCATCACGTGGACGGCCGGTATCACTGGTCCACGGAGGATTTCCCTGCCAGCGAGATCTCCCTCCGCTCCGCCGCGGCGGAGAATTTCGTCATCATCGACATTACCGATCCGGCGCGGCACCGGGTCATCGGCGAAATGGACCGGTTTACCGCCCCGATGCTCCTGCATGAAAACGCGATCTATATGCACGAGGGCCGCCAGTTCCAGGTGGAAAAGCTGGATTTCGACGCCTGCAAGGCCTTTATCCGGGCGGTGGACGTGGGGTACTATACGGACGCGGATCTGAACATCAACCTGAGCCTGCTGGATATCGAAAAGGAGGAGCCCACCTCCGCGGGCGGGCGGACGGCGCTGGGGGAGATCAAGGTGACCGCCCTGGTGACCATGTTCAAGAAAATCCGCTTCGATACCCATGAAACCCTGGGCTTCGGCCACGTGCGCCTGCCGGAAACCGACATGCATACCACCGCCATGTGGTGGACCCTGCCGCCGGCGCTGGTGCGCCGCTTTGCCAGCGATACGCTGAAAAACGGCATGATGGGCATCGCGAACCTCCTGCGGATCGTCTGCCCCCTGTATCTGATGTGCGCGCCGCAGGATATCGCCGTCGTCTATCAGGTGAAAAGCCCCATCACCCAGGAGCCTACCCTCATCCTCTATGACAACTGCCCCGGGGGCATCGGCCTGAGCCAGAAGGCCTACGGCATGCGGGAGATGCTGCTGGAAAAGGCCCTGCAGGTGGCCGGAGACTGCGGATGCGAAAACGGCTGTCCTTCCTGTGTGGGCCCGGTGATGGAGGTAGGGAAGGACGGGAAGAAAACCGCCATCACCCTTTTGAAGGAGCTGACCCGATGAATCTGCTGAATAAGCTCCGGGCCGTGGGCGGCTCCTCCGGGCCGAAAAAGGAGGAGACCGGGGCGGAGCGGCAAAACCGGGACTGCCGGCATCTGACGGTTTTCCGGGGGCCGGAGGAATTCCCCGGGGCGTGGGAAATGCGGCGGGAAACCCTGGCCCTGATGAGCCGGGCGGAGGTGCCGGAGCCCTTCGATCCGAAAAAAATCCTGTATCTGGATACGGAAACCACGGGCCTGGGGGGCAGCGGAACGGTGGCCTTCCTGGTGGGTCTGGGGTATCTGACGGACGAGGGATTCGAGGTGCATCAGTACCTGATGCGGGATTATGACGAGGAGCCGTATCTCCTGCGCCATGTGGAGGAGGAAATCCGGAAGCGGGAGCTGCTCTGCACCTTTAACGGGACCTCCTTCGACGTTCCCCTGCTGGAGAGCCGCTTCCGGATGAACCGGCTCCCGCCGGCCTGCCTGGATCTGCCCCACGTGGATTTGCTGCATCTGGCCAGAAGGCTCTGGAAGCTGCGGCTGGGGCGGTGCAACCTGGGACGGCTGGAGGAGGTTATTCTCCATCGCCCCCGGGAGGAAGATCTGCCGGGCAGCGAGGTGCCCGCGCGGTATTTCGCCTATCTGCGGACGAAAAGGGAGGAGCTGCTGCAGGACATTCTGGACCACAACGCCCAGGACATTGCCAGCCTCTGCACGCTCCTGTGCCATATGGCGGATCTGTATGAGCATCCGGAGAAGATCCGCTTCAGCGAGGACGTCTATTCCATGGGCCGGGCGCTGGAAAAGGAGCGGCATCCGGAAAACGCCCGGAAATGCTACCGGCTGGCCCGCCGGGGCCGCATGGGCGACGCGGCCTCCGCGGCGCTGGCCTCCAGCTACCGCCGGGCCGGGGACCGGAGCGCGGCCGCCGAAATCTGGCGGGAGATGATCGAAGGCCACCGGGGCGGCGCCCACCCCTATATCGAGCTGGCCAAATACGAGGAGCACGTCCGCCGGGATCCCGCCGCGGCCCTGAATCTGACCGAAAGGGCCATCGCCCTGCTGAGCGAGGCCTCCCTGCGGCCGGATCCGACTGTACAGGAAACGAAAAATGCGCTACAATACCGTCGCCTGCGGCTGAAGCGGAAGCTGGAGGCGGAAGGAGACTGAAAGAGCATGGGACTGATGACCACCCTGAAGGCCAACAAGGCCTACCGGGCCCAGCAAAACGGCGACGCCGCCGGGGCCATGAAGCTGTATGAGGAGTGCTTTGCCGACGGGCTGACGGACGCCCGCTATGTCCTGGCCTACGCGGTGCTTTTGATCCGGGACGGCCAGTATCAGAAGGCCAAGGATTTCCTGGTGAAGCACCAGAAGGCGCCGGGTATGACGCCGGATCAGCGGGTGACCCTGATCGTGGACTACGCGGCCTGCTGCTTCCGCCTGGGGCAGCTGGAAAAGGGCATCGGCAAGCTGGAGGAGCTGCACCGGAAAAATCCCACCGGCCTGGTTTATCAGACGCTGGGATACCTGTATGTGGAGCGGTTCAGCGCCGAAAAGAAAGCGGCTTTCCTGGAAGAGCAGAGCCGGAAGATGGCGGAAGAGGCCGCGAAGGAAGCCGCCCGGCAGGCCGCCGAAGCCCTGAAGGAAGGGGCGGACCAGGCGCCCGGGGAAGGGGCCGCGGAGAACCGGAGGGAAGAGGACAACGCTTCCTTCCCGGAGGGGCAGGCGCCCGCGGAAGAAGCGACGCGTTCCCCGGAGGAAGCCGCCGGGGCCCTTTGGGAAGAGGGCCGGCGGAAGGCCCTGGCCTTCAATCAGGAGGCCGTGGAGTATGACGACGAGGATCCCATCTGCCTGGACAATCTGGGCCAGACCTGGTATCGGGTGATGGAGAACCCGGCGGAGGCCAGAACCTGGTTCGAAAAGGCCCACGCCGAAAAGCCGGAGCAGATCGACACCCTGTTCTTCCTCAGCCGGTATGATCTGGAAAAAGGGGATCGGGCGGTGGCCCTGAACAAGTTGGAGAAAGCCGCGGCCGGCCGGTTCTCCCCCCTGAATTATTGCACGAAGGACGGCATCGAAAAGGAAATCGCCGCCCTGAAGAAGGAGTCGTAAATGGAAGAGAAAAACATGCAGCCTCAGGAAGCCCCGGAAGCGAAGCCGCTTTCATTTGAGGACCGCTACACCATCGACCCGGCGAAAAACGCGGAGCAGCCGGCGGAAGGCGCAGAGTCGGAAGAAAAAAAGAAAAAGAAAGAGAAGGTCAAGAAGTCCTTGGGCAGGGAAATACTGGAATGGGTGGTGACCCTCCTGGTCGCCCTGGCGGCGGCGCTGCTTATCCGCTCCTTCCTCTTTGAGCCCGTCCGGGTGGACGGCGCCTCCATGAACGATACCCTGGCAAACGGGGAAATCATGTTTGTTTCCAAGCTGGACTACGCCTCCACGTGGCTGTCCTTCCCCTGGCAGAGCCAGGAGCAGCAGGAGGCCGCGTCCCGCCTGACGACCGGCTTTGGTTCCCCCGCGCAGTTCGACGTGGTCATCTGCCGCTATCCCGGCCGGGGGGACGTGAATTTCGTCAAGCGGCTCATCGGCATGCCGGGGGACACGGTGAAGATCGAGGGCGGATACCTCTATGTCAACGGCGAAAAGTACGAGGAGCCCTATATCAACGACGCCTATCGGGTGAATACCGGCTCCCAGGGCGAAAGCTTTGACGAGGTGTATGTCCCGAAGAAGGGCGACCCGGTCCGGCTGGAATATATGGACGATGCCAAAACCCTGGTAGGCTTTACCGTGGGCGGACAGACCTGGATCTGGCGGGGCATTTCCTCCGACGCGGTCAGCGCCGCGGGAGACCGGCTGCGCTATACCCATGACGGGCGGCTGATGCTGAACGGCGAGGACATTTCCGGAAACAGGGAAAAGATTCTTTCCCTCATCGGAACGGATTTCCTGCTGGAAAAGGACTGCTATTTCGTCATGGGCGACCATCGGAACAACTCCAACGACAGCCGCGCCCAGGGGCCCATTACCCGGGATATGATCGTGGGCCACGTGCGGTTCATCCTCTTCCCCTTCAACGCCTGGCGAGGGATTCAGTAAACAACGGAAGCGCGGGCCTGCGGCCCACAGGCGCGGGAGAAAAAATGGGGCAGGACAGAAACGGTATCTGTGCGACAAGACAGCAGAATCGTTCCCGTGTCTGTGCCGTGTCTGCGTATGACAAGACAGTAGAACCGTCCCCGTGTCTTGCCAGGAGAAGAAACGGGGCAGGACAGTAGAACCGTCCCCGTGTCTTCAGTAATTTCATACAAAAGGAGCCTCCTCCGAAAACGGAGGAGGCCCCTTTTTTGATGGGATTTATCCGATGTGATCCTTGCCGCCCATGTACATCCGAAGGGCCTGGGGAATCGCGACGGTGCCGTCGGCCCGGAGGTTGTTCTCCAGGAAGGCGATCAGCATCCGGGGCGGAGCCACGCAGGTGTTGTTCAGGGTGTGGGCGAAATACTTCCGCCCGTCCGCGCCCTTGACGCGGATCTGCAGCCGCCGGGCCTGGGCGTCCCCCAGGTTCGAGCAGGAGCCGACCTCGAAGTATTTCTTCTGGCGGGGGCTCCAGGCCTCCACGTCCAGGCTCTTGACCTTCAGATCCGCCAGGTCGCCGGAGCAGCATTCCAGGGAGCGCACCGGGATATCCAGCGTCCGGAAAAAGTCCACCGTGTTCTGCCAGAGGATGTCGAACCATTTCATGGAATCCTCCGGCTTGCAGACGACGATCATCTCCTGCTTTTCGAACTGATGGATGCGGTAGACGCCCCGCTCCTCGATGCCGTGGGCGCCGACTTCCTTGCGGAAGCAGGGGCTGTAGCTGGTCAGGGTTCTGGGCAGGGAATCCTCCTCGAGGATGGTGTCGATAAACTTGCCGATCATGCTGTGCTCGGAGGTGCCGATCAGATACAGATCCTCTCCCTCGATTTTGTACATCATGTTTTCCATTTCGGCAAAGCTCATGACGCCGGTCACCACGTCGCCGTGGATCATGAAGGGGGGCACGCAGTAGGTAAAGCCCCGGTCAATCATGAAATCCCGGGCATAGCTGAGAATGGCGCTGTGGAGCCGGGCCACGTCGCCCATCAGGTAATAGAAGCCGTTGCCGCTGGTTTTCCGGGCGGCGTCCAGGTCGATGCCCTGGAGCCGCTCCATGATGTCCACATGATAGGGCACCTCGAAATCGGGCACAACGGGTTCCCCGAAGCGCTCGATTTCCACGTTCTCGCTGTCGTCCTTGCCGATGGGCACGGAGTCGTCGATGATGTTGGGAATCACCAGCATCCGCTTGCGGATTTCGGCCTTCAGCTCCTCTTCCTTTTCCTCCAGGGCCGCCAGGTCATCCGCCAGGGAGGCGACCTCCGCCTTGATCTTTTCGGCCTCCTCCAGCTGTTTTTTCGCCATCAGACCGCCGATCTGCTTGCTCAGGGTCTTCCGGCGGTTCCGCAGCAGATCCGCCTGCTGCTGGGCGTCCCGGTAGGCCCGATCCATGGTCAGCACTTCGTCCACCAGGGGCAGCTTCGCCTCCTGGAATTTTTTCCGAATGTTTTCCCGAACCTTTTCCGGGTCGTTCCGAATCAGATTGATATCCAGCATTTGGGTTCGCCTCCCCTTATTTCTTCAGCGTGATGACGACATGCCGGTTGGGCTCGTCTCCCTCGGAGTGGGTGTCCACCAGGTCGTTGGCCTGCAGGGCGAAATGGATAATCCGCCGCTCGTAGGGATTCATGGGCTCCAGGCTGACCCGGCGGCCGGTCCGGGTCGCGCGGTTGGCCATCCGGTTCGCCAGGCGCACCAGGGTATCCTCCCGCTTGGCCCGGTAGTTTTCCGTATCCAGGGTGACCCGGGTATAGCCATCCCGGCCCCGGTTTACCTTCAGGCTGGTCAGATACTGCAGGGCGTCCAGGGTTTCACCCCGGCGGCCGATGAGAATGCCCAGGGTGTCCCCGGTCATCCGGCCGTAAAGATTGCCCTCGGCGTCGCTGCCCATCTCCACGGACACGTCCACGCCCATCAGCTTCGTGATCTCCGCCAGGAAGCTTTTGGCCACCGCGGCGGGGCTTTCCGCTTCCAGCCGGTCATCGGGGATCCAGGTAATCTCCGGCTTTTCCAGTGTCCGCAGGGGCTTGACTTCCTCCGGCTCGTTTTCAGCCGCAGGCTTTTCCGCCTTTTCCGCCTTTTCGGGGGCAGGCTTTTTCTCCGCCTTCTTCGGGGCGACCCGCTTCACCGGCGCGGGCATGCGCTCCGCCTTCGGGGGCTCCTCCGGCTTTTCGGCGGGAGCTTCCGCTTTGGGTTCCGGCTTGCTTTCCGGCTTCGCTTCCGGTTTCTTTTCGGGTTTCGGCTCCCGGGCGGGCTTTTCAGCCCTGGGGGCCGGGGCGTTTTCCTTCGCCGGGGCCTTTGCGGCAGGCTTTTCCTCGCCGATCAGATCTTCCAGGGGATCCGCTTCTTCTTCCTTCACGGTCAGGCGGACCTTGGCCAGGCGGGAGCCGAAGAGGCCGAAGAGACCCTTGCTTCCCTCCTCCAGCACCTGAACGTCCACATCCCCGATGGAAACGCCCAGCTCCTTCAGGCCCATTTCAATCGCTTCTTCCACGGTTTTCGCGGAGGCTTCGTACTTTCTCATTATCGGACGGTCCCCTCTCCGGCCAGCGCGGCCTTTTTCTTATCCTTTTCATCCAGATACTTGTTGATCGCGACGGTCTGGATCATGGCGATCACGTTGCCGCTGACCCAGTAGAGCGCGAAGGCGGAGGAATAGCCGAAGCAGATCACCAGGGAGAAGATGGGGAAGAACCAGTTCATCATCTTGCTGGTGGCGGCGGCCTGATCGTTGCCTCCGGCGGCGGGCTGGCTGGCGGCGGTGAGCTTGGTCATGATGACCTGGGTCACGGCGCTGAGGATCGGCAGCAGCATGTAGCCGTTGTATTCCTTGACCACCGTCAGGGTGGTGATGAGCAGATTAAAGGTCCAGCCGCTGTTGGTGCTGATGGCGTCGGCGTAGGCAGCGTTCCCCAGCATCGCGGTATGGATGGCCTGGATGGTCTCCGTCAGGGCGTTTCCGCTGAAGCTTTCGGCGGTCAGGTTCAGATCCTGGAGCAGCACCGGCAGGGTGGCGCCCTCGCCGGCGGTCAGGCCGCTGAGCCAGCTCGTCCACATGTCGGCGGGAATCTGGCGCAGGGTGCCCAGATCCGGCCAGGCGGGGCTGAAGAGGCTGTCGGGCATCCACAGGTTCTTGATCCACAGGAAGGGCTCCATCGTCGGCGCTTCATTGTTCAGGATCTGCGTCACCTGGGCGAGGATTTCCCGGTTGGCGGCGGTCCGCATGGCGCTGAAGACGATGATCAGGATGGGCCAGGTCAAAAGCAGCGGCAGGCAGCTGCTCATGGGATTAACCCCTTCCTTTTTGTACAGCTCGGCGGTCTTCTGGTTCAGCTTTTCCTTGTCGTTGGCATACTTTTTCTGGAGCGCGGCCAGCTTGGGCTGCAGGGAAGCGGTTTTTCGCATGCCGGCCCGGCTTTTGATGTCCAGCGGCGTCAGAACCAGGCGGATGAGCACCGTGAAGATCACCATCGCCCAGCCCCAGCTGCCCACCCAGGAGTTGATCCAGGACAGGAAGTTGAATAGCATCTCGTTCATTCTCGGTTATTCCCTCCTTATCAGTGTATAAAGATCCACCGGCACCGGATCGTACCCGCCCCTGCTGAAGGGGTTGCAGCGCAAAAGCCGCCAGACCGCCATCCACCCGCCCTTCCAGGCGCCGTACCGCTCGATGGCGGTGACCGCGTACTGGGAACAGGTCGGGACATAGCGGCAGGCGGGCTTTCTTTTGCGCGGGCTGATCCACCGCCGGTAAAACCGGATCAGGGCGAGAAAAACAGCTTTCATTCGGCACGATTCCCTTCCCGGAACGCCTTGTGCTTCTTCAGCAGGTAGCGCACCTCTTCCTCCAGGCTCTGGAAGGTGGCCTTCGCGGCTGACGGCCTGGCGACAAAAACGTACAGCCCGGTTTTTACGTCCCCCAGATGGGGCCGAAAGCATTCCCGCAGGCGCCTTTTCGTCCGGTTCCGGACGACGGCGTTGCCCACTTTTTTGCTGACGGAAAAACCGACCTTCAGCTCCCGCCCCTTGGCGACGAGCAGAACCAGATCGCGGCAGGCGACCGAATGTCCACGCCGGTAGACATACTGGAACGCCCTGTTTTTTTGCAGCCGGTACTGTCTTTCCATTTTGCATCCCGGACGTCCCGGACGGCTTCCTCTTTCCGCCCGGAACTGCCGGGAACCCCCTTTTCCGGAAAATCCCCTGTATCAGGAAAAAGCCCGCCTTGTGCTTTGGCGGGCCTGATCCTCATTGCGCTTTCCAGCCGGTCACACCGTGAGCTCCTTGCGGCCCCGACGGCGGCGGGCGGCCAGCACGCGGCGGCCGTTCTTGGTCGCCATGCGGGCGCGGAAGCCGTGAACCTTGCTGCGCTGACGCTTTTTGGGCTGATACGTACGGAACATGGGTCAACACTCCTTACCTTTAAGTCAATCAGGGATCAATCCCCCCGGGGAAAACCCCCGAATCGCTACGGAACAGCCATGACAGTATAAGGGCGCGGGCGTTAAAAGTCAAGGTTTTTTTCCGTGCAAGTTTTTTCTGTCCCTTGTCAAAAAACCCGTGATTTGTTAAAATGAAAAAAGCTGTTCCCGGGATCGGCGCAGGCCGCCGAGGGAACCCGCGGAAAGGATGTTCCTGAGAGGAGGTTTCCCTGTGCCGAAAATGGATCCGACGGTCCGGAAGGAAACGGCCTATATCGCCATTTGGGTCGGGGCGCTGTCCCTGGTGATGGAGGCGGTCTTTCTGATCCTGGGGAAATGGGATCTTTCGGTGCTTTTCGGCAATCTGATCGGTGCCGGAGCGGCCATCGGGAACTATCTGCTGCTGGGGGTGACGGTGGCCAAGGCGCTGGCCACGGGGGAGAAGGACAAGGCGATGCTCCGGGTCCGCTCCTCCATGACGATGCGGCTGCTGGGCATGGCCGGGATCTGCGCCCTGGCGGTGGGCCTTCTGAAAACCAATATATACGCGACGGTGATTCCCCTGCTGTTCCCCCGCATCGCCCTGGCGTTCCGCCCGGCGGTGGACCGGAGAAAAGGAAAGACGCCTCCCGGGGAGGCCGGGGAGGAAGGAAGTGATCCGCTTGACTGACGAAAAAACGCCGGGAACCGGAAGCCGGCGGTTCCGGATCGTGGACGGGCTGCTGATTGCCCTGATGGTGCTGCCGCTGGCGGCCTGCGTGGCGCTGAAGGTGCTCTGTAAGCCCGCCTCGGAGGGGATCGATATTTCCGGCGCCCTGATTTACTGGCAGTGGGAGGGGGCGCCGGTGATGCCTCTGATCATCTCCGAATCCCAGGTCAATTCCTGGGGCGTGATGATTTCGCTCCTGGGCCTTTGCCTGTATCTGACCCACGGGCTGACTGAAAAGGCGGAAACGAAGCGCCAGCTGGCCGCCGAGTGGATCGTGGAAAAATGCCAGGCGCTGGTGAACCAGAACATGGCCTCGGAGCGCTACGCGGGATACGAGTATCTGGTGGCGGCGGTGCTGGGCCTCTCCGCCTGCTCCAGCCTCAGCTGCCTGATCGGCCTTTTCGCCCCGACGGGGGACATCAACGTGACGGCGGGATGGGCCATCCTGGTCTTCATCCTGGTAACCAGGGAAAAGCTGGCCGGCGGCTTCCTGCATTACCTGAAGGGATTTACCGAGCCCGTGCCCCTCTTTACGCCCATGAATTTTATCAGCGAGTTCTCCCTGCCGGTCAGCATGGCCTTCCGTCACTACGGAAACGTGATGAGCGGCGCGGTGATTTCGACGCTGGTGGGGGCGGCGCTGCGGGCCCTGAGCAAAATGATCCTGGGCGCCATCCCGGTGGTGGGCCAGATCCCGCTGCTGCAGATCGGCCTGCCGGCGATCCTGAGCATCTATTTCGACGTTTTCAGCGGCTGCATGCAGGCCTTCATCTTCGCCATGCTGACGATGCTGAACGTGGCCGGCGCCTTCCCCCAGGAAGCCTGGGAGAAGCGGCGGAAAAGGCGGGAGAGCCGGAAGGCCGCCCTGGCGAAGGCCTGAGCGGACGAAGCAAGCCCGCTGCCCGCCTGCGGCGCAAGTGTTGCGAAACGCGTTGCGGATAGTAAAAAATCGGGAAAAGACTTCCGCAAGGACAAAAACGATTTCCGCAAGGACAAATAAGGGAGGAAAAGACAATGGTTGAACTGGCAATGGGTATTATGTTGGGTCTGTGCGGCGTGGGCGCCGGCATCGCTTTGATCGCCGGTATCGGCCCCGGTATCGGCGAAGGCCAGGCGGTGGCCGCGGCCTGCGAGGCCATCGGGCGGCAGCCGGAGGCCAAGAGCGACGTGACCAGCACCATGATCATGGGCTGCGCCATCGCGGAGACGACCGGTATTTACGGCCTGGTCATCGGCATCATGCTGATTTTCGTGGCCCCCGGCATCTTCAGCGGCGTGCTGAAGGAAACGGTGCTGGCGCTGAAGTAAAACGGGAGTGGATGGGATGCAATCGCTGAGCATTATTTCTGTCAACCTCTGGCAGATTCTCATCTCCCTGGCGAATCTGGTGATCCTGACGCTGATCGTGAAGAAATTCCTCTTTAAGCCAGTCCGCAAAATGATGGACGCCCGCAGGGAATCCATCGACGAGGGCTATGCCCGGGCGGAAAAGGCGGAGAGCGAGGCGGAGGAGCATCGGGAGCGCTATGAGGCCGCTCTGGCCGCCGCCAAACAGACGACGGATCAGATGATTTCCCAGGCCGCCCGGGACGCTGAGCGCCGCGGCGCCCAGATCGAGGAGAAGGCCCGGGAGCAGGCCGCCGAAATCCGCCGCCAGGCGGAGGCGGACGCCCTTCTGGAGCGGAAAAAGGCGGAGGACGACATGCGGCATGAGATCGCCGATGTGTCCGCCCGGCTGACCGAGAAGCTGCTGGAGCGGGAGGTTTCCCCGGAGGATCACCGGGAGCTGATCGACGATTTCCTGAAGGAACTGTAAGATGACGAATATTTACAGAGAATACGCCGAGGCGCTTTTCTCCCTGGCGATGGAGGAAGGCAACCCGGAGCAGGTGGGAGCCGCGCTGGGGGAAATGGAAAACGCGCTGGAGGAAAACCCGGATTTTCTGCGCCTTCTGTCCAGCCCGGCCATTCCCCGCCACGAGCGGATGAAAGCTCTGTCCGCCGCCTTTGAGGGGCGGATGCCCCTGTCCGCGCTGACGGCGATCCGGCTGATGATCAGCCGGGGGCACGCCGCGGGCGTTCCGCAGATGATGGCGGAATGGAAGCGGATGCTGCTGGAAAAGCGCGGGGAGGGCATCGCGCGGGTGATCACCGCCGTACCCCTGACCGATAAGCAGCGGGAGGCCCTGGAGACGAAGCTGGGCAGGCGTTTCGGAAAGAAAATGACCCTGGAATGCCGGGTGGATCCCGGGATGCTGGGGGGCGTCCGGGTGGAGGCCGAAGGCCGGGTCATGGACGGAACCCTGAAAAACCGTCTGGAACAGATCAAGGAAGTGATGGATTCATGAGCTCGAAAGCCGGAGAGATCAGCAGCATTATCAAGCAGCAGATCCGGGAATATGAAAACCGGATCGAAATGAAGGAAAACGGAACCGTCATTACCGTAGGGGACGGCATCGCCACGGTTTACGGTCTGCGCTCCTGCATGGCCAACGAGCTGCTCCGCTTTGAGGACGGCAGCTTCGGCGTGGCCCAGAACCTGGAGGAGGAGACGGTTTCCGTCGCCATCCTCAGCGACCGGGACAACATCCACGAGGGCAGCGTGGTCTATCGCAGCGGAGAGGCCCTGAGCGTCCCCGTGGGCGAGGCGCTGCTGGGCCGGGTGGTGAACGCCCTGGGCGAGCCCATCGACGGGAAGGGCCCGGTGCAGACCGAGGCGGTCCGGCCGGTGGAATCCCCGGCCCCGGGGATCATCGAGCGCAAGAGCGTTTCCGTCCCCCTGCAGACCGGGATCCTCGCCATCGACAGCATGATTCCCATCGGCCGGGGCCAGCGGGAGCTGATCATCGGCGACCGGCAGACCGGGAAAACCACCATCGCCGTCGATACCATCCTGAACCAGCGGGGAACGGGCGTCATCTGCATCTACGTGGCCATCGGCCAGAAGCGGACCAGCGTCGTCCAGATCGCCCAGGAGCTGGGCCGGGCCGGCGCCATGCCCTATACCATCATCGTTTCCGCCTCGGCGGCGGAAAGCGCCCCCCTGCAGTATATCGCGCCCTATTCCGGATGCGCCATGGCGGAGTATTTCCGGGAGAAGGGGCGGGACGTGCTGATCGTCTATGACGATCTGAGCAAGCACGCGGTGGCCTACCGCGCCCTGAGCCTTCTGATCCGGCGGCCGCCGGGCCGGGAAGCCTATCCCGGGGACGTGTTCTATCTCCACTCCCGGCTGCTGGAGCGCGCGGCCTGCGTCGCTCCGGAATACGGCGGGGGGACGATTACGGCCCTGCCGATTATCGAAACCCAGGCGGGCGACGTGTCCGCCTATATTCCCACCAACGTGATTTCCATTACCGACGGCCAGATCTTCCTGGAAACGGAGCTGTTCCACAGCGGCATCCGCCCGGCCATCAACCCGGGCATCTCCGTCAGCCGCGTGGGCGGCGCCGCCCAGATCAAGGGCATGAAGAAGGTGGCCGGCGAACTGAAGCTGCTCTACGCCCAGTATCGGGAGCTGCAGGCCTTTGCCCAGTTCGGCAGCGACCTGGACGCCGACACCCGGGCGAGGCTCGCGCTGGGCGAAAGAATCGTGGAGGTGCTCAAGCAGGGAAGATCCCGTCCGGTGCGGGTGGGATGCCAGATCGCCGTGGTTTACGCGGTGACCAAGGGCTTTCTGAACGACGTCGAGGTAAAGGACGTGGCCGAATGGGAAAACAAGTTCTTTACCTGGATGGAGGACCGCTACGCCTCCTGGCTGGAGCGGGTGGAAAAGGGCCAGTGGGAAAACTCGGACGTACAGGAGCTGGAAAGAGCCCTGAAAAACTTCTGGAGGTAAGAGATGGGCGCGGACATCAAATCCCTGCGGGGGCGGATCCGGTCCGTGGATTCCACGCTGCATCTGACCCGGGCCATGGGGCTGGTGGCCTCCTCCAAAATTCGGCGGGCCACCCAGAACATGACGAAATCCCGGGAGTACACCGCCGCCATGGCGGAGGTCATGAACCAGCTGCGGGCGGCGCCGGAATGCGCGAAATCCCCCTATATGAAGGCCGCCGGTGCGGGCGACCGGATCCTGGTCATCGCCGGGGACCGGGGGCTGGCGGGCGGCTATAACGCCAACGTGTTCCGCCTGGCGGCCACCCTGGAGGGCGCGGAATTCATCCCCATCGGGAAAAGGGCCTGCGAGCGGTTCGGGGAGGGATACCCGTCCTCGGAGCACTTCTCCCTGGAGGAGGCCGCGCGTCTCGCGGATAAGCAGTGCGCCGCCTTCCGGGCCGGGGAGTTCGGGCGGCTGGGGATCCTGTATACAAGATACCGCTCCATGATGTCCCAGGAGGCGGCGGTGGTCTGGGTGCTGCCCCTGGAAAGGGAAGAGGGCGTAAAGCCCACCCCCACGATTTTCGAGCCGGAGGAGCGGACCGTGCTGGACGCGGCGGTGCCGGCCTATGTGAGCGGCATGCTGGCCGCCTGCGTCCGGGAAAGCTTTGCCAGCGAGGTGGCCGCCCGTCGGATGGCCATGGATTCCGCCGGGAAGAACGCCCAGGAGATGATCGACCGGCTGCAGCTGCAGTATAACCGGGCGCGGCAGAATTCCATTACCCAGGAGATTACGGAGATTGTCGCCGGCAGCGGCCTGTAAAGGGAAGGAGTATCCTAATGGAACAGAACAAAGGCGTCGTGGCCCAGGTCATGGGCCCGGTGGTCGACGTCCGGTTTGATGAGGATCATCTGCCGGCCATTTACAACGCGCTGACCCTGCCGATCGGGGACAGGACCCTGACGGTGGAGGTGGCCCAGCATATTGGCGACGGCCAGGTCCGCTGCATCGCCATGGGCTCCACCGACGGGCTGCAGCGGGGCGTGGAAGTAACGGATACCGGCAAGGGCATTTCCGTTCCCGTGGGGCGGGAAACCCTCGGCCGCATCTTTAACCTGCTGGGCGAGCCGGTGGATAACGGCCCCGCGGTGGAAACCCAGGAGCGCTGGGACATTCACCGCCCCGCCCCGGCCTATGAGGAGCTCAGCACCTCGACGGAAATCCTGGAAACGGGCATCAAGGTCATCGACCTGATCTGCCCCTATGCCAAGGGCGGCAAGATCGGCATGTTCGGCGGCGCCGGCGTGGGCAAAACCGTCATGATTATGGAGCTGATCAACAACATCGCCAAGCAGCATGGCGGTCTGAGCGTCTTTACCGGCGTCGGCGAGCGGACCCGGGAGGGCAACGACCTATACAGCGAGATGAAGGAAAGCGGCGTGCTGGGGAACACGACGCTGGTCTACGGCCAGATGAACGAGCCCCCGGGAGCCCGCATGCGGGTGGGCCTGAGCGGGCTCACGATGGCGGAATATTTCCGGGATGTGGAGGGGCAGGACGTGCTGCTCTTCATCGATAACATCTTCCGCTTTACCCAGGCGGGCAGCGAGGTTTCCGCCCTGCTGGGCCGGGTGCCGTCCGCCGTGGGGTATCAGCCGACCCTGGCGACGGAGATGGGCATGCTGCAGGAGCGGATCACCTCCACCCGCAAAGGCTCCATTACCTCCGTACAGGCGGTCTACGTGCCGGCGGACGACCTGACCGACCCGGCCCCTGCCACCACCTTCGCCCATCTGGACGCGACCACGGTGCTGAGCAGGGATATCGCCAGCCAGGGCATTTATCCCGCCGTGGATCCCCTGGATTCCACCAGCAGGATCCTCTCCCCCGAAATCCTCGGGGAGGAGCATTACCGCATTGCCCGGGAGGTGCAGCGGGTCCTGCAGCGGTATAACGAGCTGATGGACATTATCGCCATCATGGGCATGGACGAGCTGGCGGAGGAGGACAAGCTGCTGGTGACCCGGGCCCGGAAGATTCAGCGTTTCCTGAGCCAGCCCCTGTTCGTTTCCGAAAAGTTTACCGGCATTCCCGGCGTCTATGTGCCCATCAGCGAAACCCTGCGGGGCTTCCGGGAAATCATCGAGGGCAAGCATGATGGTCTGCCCGAAAGCGCGTTCCTGTTTGTGGGCACCATCGACGAGGCGGTTGAAAAGGCCAGGAAGGGCGGCAGCTGATGAAACTCTTTCCCCTGATCATCTCCTCCCCGGACGGGGATCTGTTCCGCGGGGACGTGGGCCGGCTGATCCTTCGGGGAACCGAGGGCGATCTGGCGATCATGGCGGGGCATGTGCCCTTCGTGACGGCGGTCAAAAAGGGCCGTGTCGTCGTGGAGGACGGGTTCGGCCACCGGAAAACCGGCCTGATCTCCGGGGGACTTCTGACGGTGGACAAGGAAAAGGCGACCGTTCTGACCTCCGTGGTCACCTGGAACGAGGAAGAATAAACGAAGGGGACGGGCTTTCCGTTCCCTTTTTGGTTGAAAGGACCGGAAAGAGGGGCTCCGACCCGCCGCGGACGCGTCTGTCCGCCGGAGCGCGGGCGGCCCGATGGATTGCAGCGCGGGGCGGAGTGGAGACCCGGCTCTCCCTTTTCCGGCGGCAGAAAGAAATCCGTTCAAAGAAAGAAGGATGTCGTATGGATCATCTGGAGCAGTTTTTAACCTTTGCCGAGCAGTCGCCCACCGCCTTCCACGCGGTGGAAAACCTGAAAAAGGAGCTGACCCGGGCGGGCTTCCGGGAGCTGAAGGAGAAGGACCCCTGGCTGGTGGACGAGGGCGGAAAATACTTCGTAATCCGGAACGATTCCGCCATCATCGCCTTCGCCGTTCCCCGGGACGGCTTCGGGCCCTTCCGCATCGCCGCGGCCCACAGCGATTCCCCGGCCTTCAAGCTCAAGCCGGGCTTCGAGGAGGCCGTGGAGGGCACCTACGTGCGGCTGAATGTGGAAAAATACGGAGGGATGATCATGTCCTCCTGGCTGGACCGGCCCCTGTCCGTGGCGGGCCGGCTGGTCGTCCGGGAAGGGGAGGGCATCGCGGCGAAGCTGGTGAACCTGGACCGGGACGCGCTGCTGATTCCCAACGTGCCGATCCATTTCAACCGGAAGGTCAACGAGGGCTACGCCTTCAATCCCCAGGTGGATCTGCTGCCCCTGTGGGGCGAGACGGAGGCGAAGGGAAAACTGATGGAGGAGCTGGCCGCCGCCGCGGGCGTGGAGAAGGAACAGATCCTGGCCCACGATCTTTTCCTTTACAGCCGCCAGCCCGCCAGCGTCTGGGGCGCGGAGGACGCCTTCTTCTCCTGCCAGCGGATCGACGATCTGGAATGTGCCTGGGGCTGCATGACCGGCTTCATGAAGGGCGAATCCCACGAGGCCATCCACGTCTGCGCGGTGTTCGACAACGAGGAGGTCGGCTCCCTCAGCCGTCAGGGCGCCGATTCCACCTTCCTCTATGACACCCTGACCCGCCTCGGCTTCGCCCTGGGGGCCTCCGACGGGGAAATCCGCGCCGCTATGGCCGACGGCTTCATGATTTCCGCCGACAACGCCCACGCCCTGCATCCGAACCATCCGGAGCTCTACGACCGCCAGAACCGGGTCTACATGAACCGGGGCATCGTCATCAAGCATAACGCGAACCAGAAATACACGACCGACGCGGTGTCCGACGCCCGGTTTACCCTGATCTGCGAAAAGGCCGGGGTTCCCGTCCAGCATTTTGCCAACCGCTCCGACATTGCGGGAGGCTCCACCCTGGGCAACCTGTCCAACGCCCACGTTTCCATGAGCACCGTGGATATCGGCCTGGCCCAGCTGGCCATGCACTCCGCCTGCGAAACCGCCGGCACGAAGGATCTGGACTTCCTCATCCGCGCCATGGAAGCCTTCTTTTCGTAAGGCGCCATCCGGAAGGGCATGGAGAAGGCCCAAACGGTGCACGAAAGGAACTACTGGAAAACCATGGGGATGCTTGCGGGCCGCCTGGCTCCCCGGGAGACGGAAAATTCAGCCCGGCTGCTGGAGGAGAACGAACATCCTCTGCCGTCGATGCTGAACCATGAATTGCGATAGAAATCAAATCGCGGCTGGGTGTCCGCGATGCTTATGGATGAAATGACGTTTTTGCGTGGAAAAAGCAGATCGCGTTGTTGATTTTCAGCCGAATGAATTGATACAGTGGGATTCTCGATGAGGCTACAACGTTGGATGCGCTGTTTCAATCATCAAATTCGTTCGGATCCACTGGAAAACGCCCAGGTCGGAAAGGAGATCGTGCGTGAAGGAATTCAATACGACAACCGTATGTATACCTGAAAAGCATTATATGGTTGACCTCTCCGAAAGAGTCAGAGAAATCAGCAAGCTGATTGCAGCGGGAAAGTATTTTACCATCAACAGGGCGCGGCAGTACGGAAAAACAACGACCCTGAACGCGCTGAAAAACGCCCTGAGAGATGATTATACGGTTCTTTCCCTTGATTTTCAGGGAATCGGCAGGGCGGGATTTAGCACGGAAGAAACTTTTGTGCAGGAATTCTGCCGTCTGATATGGAATCGCAGGAGTACACTCCGCACGATCCCGGAGGAAACCCTTCGACGCGTCGGCAGATGGAAGGAAAACGACGCGCAGGGTGTTCGGCTGGGAGAACTGTTCGATTTACTCAGCGACTGGTGCGGCCAGTCCGAAAAGCCGGTGGTTCTGATGATCGATGAAGTGGACAGCGCCTCCAACAATCAGGTTTTTATGGACTTTCTGGCCCAGCTCAGGGATCAGTATATCAGCCGGGATACCGAGGGAACGCCGGCTTTTCAGTCTGTGATTTTGGCCGGAGTGACGGATATCAAGCACCTGAAAACAAAAATACGGGGCGAAGGGGATCATCAGCAGAACAGTCCGTGGAACGTGGCGGCGGACTTTGATATCGATATGAGCCTTTCGGAGAAAGGCATCCGGGGAATGCTCGAAGAGTATGAATCCGACCACCATACGGGAATGGACACCGCGGCCGTCGCGAAATCCATCCGCACCTATACAAGCGGATATCCTTTTCTGGTCAGCCGAATCTGCGAAATACTGGACAGGGATGTAGCTCCGGTGGTGAAGCCTGAAAAAGCGTGGACATCTGCTGGCGTGGATGAGGCGGTGAAAAGGGTGCTGTCGGAGAACAATACGCTCTTTCAATCCGTCACGGGTAAGCTGAATCAATATCCGGAACTGAAGGCGGCCATCCGTTCTATCCTGATGGAGGGAACCAGGCTGACCTACAACGCTCAGCAGGAATCCATCGTCCAGCTGCAGATGTACGGTCTGATCCGAAACGAGCATAACACGGTTCGGATTGCGAATCGAATCTTTGAGACGATGCTCTACAACCTTTTTCTTTCCGAGGAGGAACTGAAAAATAATGTCTTTGCCCGGGAGGCAGAGCTGGGGAAAAGCCAGTTTGTAAACGATGGAAAGCTGAATATGCGACTGATCATGGAGCGATTCATCGCAACCTATATTCAGGTTTGCGGGCCTTTGAAGGAAAGATTCAAGGAAAAGGATGGCCGCGAGCTTTTCTTGATGTACCTGAAACCGATCATCAATGGCACGGGAAACTATTACATCGAATCACAGACCCGCGACCAGCGGCGTACGGATGTCATTGTTGATTATCTGGGCAATCAGTATATTATCGAACTGAAGATCTGGCACGGGGAGCGATACAATGAAGAAGGAGAAAAGCAGATTATAAACTATTTGCATGGCTATGGTTTATCCGTGGGCTATATGCTGAGCTTTAATTTCAATCAGAAGAAGGAAATCGGCGTAAAGCGTATCCAGATAGGCGGGATGGTGCTGTTTGAGGGGACAGTTTAAGAAGTAAACTCACTCGTGATGCGATCCTTCGAAAAGAGAAATGCCATGCGCTTTCCACTTAGCCGCGAAGGCCTTTAATTCGGAAAGCACATTCTCCGGACAAGAGGAGGAAAGAATATGCCCCTTTTCATACTGGGCGACCTGTTCCGCCTGGGCGCCGAGATCAAAACAGGCAGCAGGGAAGCCCATTTCAAGGATTTCCTTGGTGGTAAAGCTGAAGGTTTCCGGGCAGATGGACGGAATCAGAAAGAAATCGATTTTCTCTTCCCTGACCTTTTCAGGAAGCTCTTCCCGACGGTATCGGCCCGTCTGATGATAATACGCGCTTTCCGGCAGCGGCAATCCGCTGCCGGTTTCTTCTTCTCCGATCAGAACGATCCGGATGTTTTCTTTTCGCTCTTTGATCAGTTCCACCAGGTCGTGGACGAATAGCCTTCCTTTATGATTGGCCAGGATACCCAGAATGCCGATGTTCAGGATGTCGGCTGATTCTTTCCCCTGATAAACGATGGGAAGAGGCTGCTTTTCATGAGGAACAACCGTCAGGTTTGTCAAATCCGGGTAGATCTGTTTAGCCAGCTGGCGGGAGGATTCGGAGAAGGTTCGAACCTCGTCGCAATTCCGCAGGAACTGCCCCCATCTTTGCCTCCATTCTTCCACGGAGGGACATTCATATTCTTCGGGGAATCCTTCCATTGCATAGAAGGCATCACAGTGGAAACGCTTCCCGTCAAAGCCATATTGGTAATCCAAAGGGGACAGGAGAAACGAATTCGGGCTTAGCGGAAAATAATCATGAAGGAACAGGATCATCTTTGCGTGAGATGCTTCTCTGATCCCGCGGATCATTTCGAGCCATTGAAACAACCTGGGCCAGGAGACCATCTCGTTGATCCAGATCTGGCGAACGGGGAGAGTGGCCCAAAGAGATGTCAGGGTGGAAGGATCAGAGAGATTCCATGTCTGCTGGCTGCCACTCTCGAATACTTCAAGAGGGTACTGATCGTTGTTTCGGTCATAACGAAGGACGCAGACTGTGCCACCTCTGGTGGTCTCGGCGGCGATTCTTTGAGAAAGATAGGCTTCGGCACCGCCGTCCAGGCAGTGAGAAAAGGCGAGAATAATATCGCGGGGAGGATCCCGCTCCAAAAGAGAGCGTATGGAAGCCGCCGTTTCCGTATCATCGTTTGCTTTTAGGGCAGGACGAACTGCTGCGGCTTTCCTGCTGAGCGACGAGCGAATCGGATGAAGCCGTATATCGGGAAGCAGGATTTCCGCTGTTTCCTGATCCACCGCGCAGCGAAGGGCCAGATCCGCGTGCTCCGATTCTCCGTCTGCCATTTGAAAAACCTGCACAAAGCCACTCCGGGCAGCCTGAGGTGCTTTCCACGCTGCTCCGACGTCCTCCCGGGGGAGGGATTTATTCGTTACCTCTTCAACGCGCTCTGACTGGCCGGCGCGAATGACCAGATCCAGCCGATTCAGCGGGCGTTTCCGATCAAAAATCCACCCGCGAAGCGAAAGATGGCCATCATGGAGGAAGCAGTCTTCGACCGCGTATTTCAGGCTCCCGGAAGGAGAGAAGACAAAAATCATGCCGCCGAGGAAATAAAGAAGGGTCATCTGAGGCTGGCCAAAGAACCAGATGGTCGTGCATTCCATCATTTCTCCGGCAAACAGCGATAGCACTACACAGGGCAGAAGCCGCTTCCAGAGGGGAAGACGAGCGTCCAGCATCAGCCTGAAGGCCCGAATGAGCCAGATAACCAGGAAAACCAGCGCCAGAAGGAGTCCCGGCAATCCGCTCTCCAGGGCAATCTGGAGAATGAAATTGTGGCAATGCACAAGGCCGGTGCCGGTTTCGCCCATGGTGTTCAGAACGCTGCGGCCCATCAGAAGCACGCTCCGGCTGCTGGTCAGATCCCGCAGCGCTCCCTCCCAGCCCCGGACGCGTCCGGAACTGAAACTGTCCAGGGTGCTGTATCCTTCAAAGCCCCGATCCGCAATCCAGGGGGCGGCGGGAGCGGCTTCTTCCGCCAGAGCCCTGCGGATCAGGAGACCGTTTTGAGACCGGACAGCCATAAAACCTTTCAGAAGGAAGGTCTGGGCATACGTCAGTCCGGCGGCCAGAATGATGAAACAGAGGAAGAGAGGAAAAAGGCTCATCATTTTCCGGGCTTTGCTCAATCCGGCTTGCCGGCTGACCCGGGTCCACAGCAGGACGCATATCATCATGGAAATGCCGATGCCGTTCATGATAAACCCGGTTCTCGTCGCGGTCAGCGCGTTCGTCAGGATCATCATCAGGGCCGCCAGCAGATAGAGCACTTTGCTGATGCTTTTTTTCACGAGCGACATGGCGTAGAGGGCGAGCATGGCGCTGACGCTGGCCAGCGATCCTCCGGTGATGCACATGTAGATGGGATTAAGACGCCCCCCAATAACTTCAATGGCCGTATGACTCAGATTATAAACAATATTCCCAGTATAGCAAACATACACGCCCAGCCCGCATAAAATCGAGGCGGATATGGTCCAGGCGCCGCAGAAGAGCTTCATGTAGAGGTGACGGTCTTTTTCCTTCAGTGCCGCTCCGACAGAATAACAGCCAAAGATGGCATAAAACCCCGTGATCAGGATGTTGGTCAGCGTCAGACGGTCCGGATCCGGGACGGCCAGGCGCAGGAAGTAAAGCAGCCAGAGCGCGGCCAGCAGCCAGAAATCCCTGCGCCGCCACATCTTGCCAAAGAGTGTGCACGCGATGCTGAAAAGCACCCACGCCAGGGGAAACAGATCCGCGCCGGAGACAATTCCCTTATAGATCAGCGTGATATAGATATGATGGAGGAGAAAGATCAGCGAAAGGACAATAAACAGGATGTCCACAGGGCGGGCTCTGGTTTGCGGATCAAACACGTGCAGATCCAGCCATTGCAGCCCCTTGCGAACCGCCGGCACATAAAACAGGAGGAACAGCGCCAGGAAGATACCGACAAACAGGATGGCTGCTCGTTCCGCGTGAAACCGATAGGGATTGCGATGCTTTGTGACGGTCCCGTCGCTGATAGAAATACTCTCGATTTTTGTTTCTTCGTCGGTAATGACCATCAGGGAGGCGCCGCTTTCCAGGGTTTGATTGATCCCAATTTCTTTAGTTCCGGGAGTCATCCGCCCGTTGGTTCGCAAAACCTGAAGGGGGCTGACATCCGGCGGGGCACAGGCGATGGTGACGATGCTTTCTTTCACAACGGCATCCGGAAGGTGAACCACGATGCTTCCGACCGGCGCCCCGTCCAGCGGATAGATCCTCTTCGTTTTCGGCCCGTTTCCCTCGCTCCAGCGCTCTTCCGGCAGCAGCTCGGATTCATCGCCCGCTGCCAAATCCACCGCGCGAACGGTCCCAGACTGGGAATAGGTATACCCGCCGGGAGCCAGAAACCACCAGCACCCATCCACAATCAACGCGGACAGAGCCGCGATCAGGATGAGCGCCGCGGCTTTCTTCCATCCCCGCATTTTATCAATGATCATGATGCGTCCGCACCCCGCCTTGCTTTGTTTTTAACATACCAATGATGCAAAGTGCTTTTTCTTTCGCCCTGGAAGAAAACACTGTCAGTTTATCCCCTCTGCCGGATAAACAAAATTACAGTCGCTTTCATCCAGCAGCGGCGCCCGCATATCCTTCTGGCTCAGGAGTTCCTCCCGAACCTCGCCCCAGTCCACGCCGATGGTGGGGTCATTGAACCGAATGCCCCGGTCGCATTCCTTGCTATAGAGATTGTCGACCTTGTAGGTAAACTCCACCTCGTCCGTCAGGGTTTTAAACCCGTGGCCGAAGCCCCGGGGAATCATCAGCATCCGTTTATTTTCTGCGCTGAGTTCTACCGCCACCCACTGGCGATAGGTGGGGCTGCCCTTCCGAAGATCGACCGCCACATCCATCACGGCGCCCTTCGTGACCCGCACCAGCTTGGCCTGGGACATGGGATTGTTTTGAAAGTGGATGCCCCGCAGAATACCCTTCTGGCTGGAAAAACTCTGGTTGTCCTGAACAAAGGTATAATTCAGCCCCAGCTCCTCAAAATTGCGGGTGGACCAGGTTTCCATGAAATAGCCCCGGGCGTCCCCGTGTACAATAGGCTCAATGATATAGACTCCATCCAGCTTGGTCGCGATTTTGTTCATTTTACCCTCTTATTCTTCAACGTAGCTCCAACCCGTTCATTGCTCAGTCGTACGGCAGGGCGTCGGTCTCCTTCGTATACCAAAATCATTTGAACGGCATGGGACGAAAGCACTATGGTCGTTTTTTCAGGCCGCAACCTGAAGTTCATTCTCTGGTGTTTTAATACCGCAGTTTTCCTTCCGCCACGGCTTTCAGATGCTCGCCGTAGGGGCTCTTGCCGTAGCGTTCCGCCGCCTGCAGCAGTTCCTCCCTGCTGGTCCAGCCGTTTTTGAAGGCGATCTCTTCCGGAGCGGAAATAACGACGCTCTGCCGCTTCTGGATCATTCGGACAAAATCAGCAGCGTCCACCAGGCTGTCCATCGTACCAGTATCCAGCCAGGCGTATCCCCGGCCGAGCAGCTGAACATCCAGGGTTTCCTTTTTCAGATACATATCGTTCAGCGTGGTGATTTCCAGTTCGCCCCGGGGGCTGGGCTTGACCTTATGGGCCATTTTACTGACCCCCTTGGGGTAAAAATACAGGCCGGTGATGCAGTAATTGCTCTTGGGATGCTTCGGCTTTTCCTCGACGGAAAGTACCTTTCCGTTTTTGTCAAATTCCACGATCCCGAAGCGCTCCGGGTCCGTCACGTAATAGCCAAAGATGGTCGCCCGGCCGTTCCATTCGGCGTTGGTGGACGCCTGCTGCAGCACCTTGCCGAAGCCGTTGCCATAGAAGATATTGTCTCCCAGCACCATGGCGCAGGCTTCGTCTCCGATAAACTCCTCGCCCAGCAGGAAGGCCTGCGCCAGGCCATCCGGAGAAGGCTGAATTTTGTAGCTCAGCTTCAGGCCGAACTGGCTGCCGTCGCCCAGGAGCTTTTCAAAACGAGGGGTGTCCGTAGGGGTGGAGATGATCAGAATCTCCTGAATCCCCGCCAGCATCAGCGTGGACAGGGGATAGTAAATCATGGGCTTGTCGTAAACCGGCAGCAGCTGCTTGCTGGTGACCATGGTCAGAGGATAGAGGCGCGTTCCCGCGCCGCCCGCCAGAATAATACCCTTCAAGGTTATTCCCTCCTTAAGAAGAACGCTTCAAAATGATTTTGCGGTGCGAAAGGTCCGCTCTGCGGAACACGTATGAGTCTCTTGTCCGGAACAGCTCCTTACGCTCCGAGCGCTTCACAATAAAGCGTTCCGGAGCCGCTGTACAAGTGCATTATATCAGCCTGGCCATATAAAAGCAAACGGATCGGCGATTGTTGAAATCAAAAAGTGACAGGGGATGAAATCTGTGGTAGAATTCCGATGACGGCTTTTTCGGAAAAGCTTCGGAAGGTCGGCGTATATTTTCATTGTGGTTTATTTGGAATAGTGCCAGGAGGATTAACAGAATGACCATCATCGTGACCGGCGGCGCCGGATTTATCGGGAGCAATTTCATCTTTCACATGCTGAAGAAGTACCCGGAGTACCGGATTGTCTGCCTGGACAAGCTGACCTACGCCGGAAACCTGTCCACGCTGAAGAACATCATGGATAATCCGCATTTCCGCTTTGTAAAGGCGGATATCTGCGACCGGGAGGCGGTATATAAGCTGTTTGAGGAGGAGCACCCGGACATCGTCGTGAATTTCGCGGCGGAGAGCCATGTGGACCGCAGCATCGAGGATCCCGGCGTCTTCCTGCAGACGAACATTATCGGGACGGCCACCATGATGGACGCCTGCCGGAAATACGGCATTCAGCGGTATCATCAGGTATCCACCGACGAGGTATACGGGGATCTTCCGCTGGATCGGCCGGATCTGCTGTTTACCGAGGAAACCCCGATCCATACCTCGTCTCCCTATTCCAGCAGTAAGGCCTCGGCGGATCTGCTGGTCATGGCTTATCATCGGACCTATGGGCTGCCGTGCACGATTTCCCGCTGCTCCAACAACTACGGCCCCTATCATTTCCCGGAAAAGCTGATCCCCCTGATGATCGCCAACGCCCTGAATGACAAGCCCCTGCCGGTTTACGGCGAGGGAAAGAATGTCCGGGACTGGCTGTATGTGGAGGATCACTGCAAGGCCATCGACCTGATTATTCACAAGGGTCGGGTTGGGGAAGTATACAATATCGGCGGCCCTAACGAGATGGCCAATATCGATATCGTGAAGCTGATCTGTAAGGAGCTGGGCAAGCCGGAAAGCCTGATCACTTATGTGACGGACCGGAAGGGCCACGACATGCGCTATGCCATCGACCCCACCAAGATCCACAGGGAGCTGGGATGGCTGCCGGAAACGAAATTTGCCGACGGCATCAAAAAGACCATCCGGTGGTATCTGGACAACCGGGACTGGTGGGAGGAAATCATCAGCGGCGAATATCAGAATTATTACGAGAAGATGTACGGAAACAGGGAAAAGGTTTCCGGTTAAGGCATTGAGAGTGTATTCATCGGAGGGTGAAACGGATTGATCAGGAAACCTCAGACCATCGCGGGAAAGCTGGCTGTATTTTCGCTGGCTTTTCTTATGCTGGCCGGGATCTTTTATTGGGTTGTAGCGGATGATTGGTCCTCCACGGCGGTGGAAACAGACGCGGTGACCCCCGGAACGCCGGTAGGCATCGCGGGGGATACCGTCGCGCAAACCTTTACCGTCCCGGTGGATCGGCTGGAGCGGATTCAGATCATGCCGGAACGCGTGTCCCACGATCCCGGAACGGTGCGGATTTCCCTGACAGGCGAGGACGGACAGCTCCTGTATGAAAAAGAAATGGACGCGGGGAACTGGGTATCCGGCCAGATGACCACGATATCGCTGGAGCCCGCGGTTATTGGCCGGCGGGGACAGCGGGCGGAGCTCCATCTGGAAATCCGGGAGGCGGGCCTTTCCTTCTGGACCGGGGACAGCGTTGGGGCCGGAAGATTTGAAGCCAAATTGCAGACCCAGGATCGCCTGACTGTGGCCGGGCAGCCTGAGGAAGGAAAACTGGTTCTGAAGCTTGCCGGGAAAAATGAGATCGCGGGGCGGAAATGGTTTTGGCCGGTGGCCGGGGTGATCTGGCTGGCGCTGCTGGCGGGCTACGGCCACATGCTTCAGTGCAGAATGCGGGGAAAGACGCATCCACTGCTGCGCCTGTATGATATGACGGTGAAATATCAGTTCCTGATGAAGCAGCTGGTCAGCCGGGATTTCAAGGTGAAATACAAGGCCTCGGTTTTCGGCTTTCTGTGGAGCTTCCTGAACCCGCTGCTGATGATGGGCGTGTATTATTTCGTCTTTTCCACGATTTTCCGCAGCAATATCCCGAATTTCCCGGTCTACCTGATGACCGGTATCGTGCTGTTTAATTTCTTCTCCGACGCCACAAATCTGGGACTCCTGTCCATTACGGGCAATGCCCATCTGATCACCAAGGTCTATATTCCGAAATATATCTTCCCGGTTTCCAAGGTGCTTTCATCGGCCGTAAACTTGCTGATTTCCCTGGTGCCCCTGCTGCTGATGATGCTGCTGACCGGCATGCGGTTTACGAAGGCGCTGTTACTTCTTCCTTTTGTGGTTCTCTTCCTGATCATGCTGACGACGGGGGTCAGTCTGATTCTGTCCTCCATGACCGTCTTCTTCCGGGATACGCAGTTCCTCTGGGGCATTCTGATTACGATCATCAATTTTATGACGCCGATTTTCTATCCGGAGTCCATCATTCCAGAAGCGTTCCGAACGGTTTATCATATCAATCCGCTCTATCAGATCGTGTATTTTATGCGCTGCATAACGATCGGGGGCATTTCGCCGACGCCGGTCACGTATCTGTACTGCATTTTGGTTTCGGCCATTCCCCTGGCGCTGGGACTCTGGATTTTCAGAAAGCAGCAGGACAAATTTGTCCTGTATCTATAAGGCGGGGTGAGAAAAGATGGATCCAATCATCAAAGTGAAGAATGTTTCCATGCGCTTCCGCCTGGACGCCAACCATACCACCAGCCTGAAGGAGTGGGTGGTTTCCCATCTGCGCCGCCGCCAGCAGTACAAGGATTTTTATGCTTTGAAGAAGGTTACCTTTGAGGTGGGCCGGGGCGAGGTTTTCGGGATCGTCGGCCGGAACGGCTCCGGGAAAAGCACCCTGCTGAAGGTGATTTCCGGCATTTATAAGCCCACCAGCGGAACGGCGGTTTCCGCCGGACGGGTGGCGCCCATGCTGGAGCTGGGCAGCGGATTCGACGAGGAACTGTCCGGCCGGGAGAATGTTTTCCTGAATGGGGCCATTCTGGGCTTCGGCGAAAAGTTCATGAAAGAAAAATATGAAGAAATCGTGGATTACGCCGGGCTTCGGGAGTTTATCGACGCGCCGCTGAAAACCTATTCTTCCGGCATGAAGATCCGGCTGGCCTTCGCCGTGGCCACCGTTGTGGAGCCGGAGATCCTGATTGTGGACGAAATCCTGGCGGTGGGCGACGCGGCCTTCCAGAAAAAGAGCTTCCAAAGGATGATGGAGCTGATGAGTGGCGGCACTACCGTGCTCTTCGTTTCCCATACCATGAAACAGATCCGGGATCTGTGCAACCGGGTGCTGTGGCTGGATCATGGCCAGATCAGGATGCTGGGGGATACGGAAACGGTTTGCGATGCTTATGAAAAAGCGCTGGAAGAAGGAGAGAATACTCCGGGGAACACAAACACTCCAGAGTGAATAGCCTGTAGGGAAAAGCACTCTCTGGACGAAAACGACCAACGTATGGCGGAAGATCAGATGCCGGGTGCTGAGAGGAGAAGCGTGTATATGAATGAAAAGAAATCCCAGACGAGCCGGTTCTGGCTGATCATTCTCTTCCTCGCGCTAACAATCACCGTTCTTCTTTGGTATGGAAACAATCAGGCGGTTCTCGGCGAAAAGAGTATATTGGCTCATAAGGCCTGGCTGAGGCTGGGATTGACTTGCGTGGTTATTACGACCGGCGTGCTGGTACTTTGGTACAGGAGCCTGATAAAAGCCAGAGTCAGGAAACGCTCAGGCATGATTGCGGCAGTTTCTCCTTTTGAAAAAGGATATATCCTTGCGTGCTTCATTCTGTATTTTTGCTGGTCCGCTGTTTTTGTGTACTGGGACAGATACGGCCCGGATGAGGTAATGCGCTACTTGGTTCCGAAGTATATTTTTGAGCACAGAGCACTGCCGACCGGGTTGGAAACGGAGCTTATCAATCCTTATTGGGGATTTTCCTACGCGCTGAACCTGTCGATCCCGAATCTGATTGCACCGGCTTTTATGTGGATTGTCTCGCTGTATACCCAATCCCCGGAGGCCCTGCTGATTGCGGCGCGTTTTGTCAGCGTGCTTTCCATGACAGGCGTTGTTTGGCTGACGATGCAGATGGCTACGAAACTAAGACTGGGCAGGAGCCGCTGGTTCGTGATACTCCTGATGTCCGTAACGCCTCAGATTTCTTTTCTGGCCAGCTATGTGAATCCGGATTCCTTCGCGCTTCTTGTCGTGATGCTGATTATGGACAGCTGGATTGACGGCCTGCGCTCAGAATGGAGCCGACCAGCGCGGATTAAGCTGGGACTGGCCATGGGCATGTGCTTCCTTTCTTACTCCTTTGCCTATTCTTTCTTGGCGGGCAGTCTGCTTCTTTATCTGTTCTGGTGGATCAGAAACAGAAAGACAGTTCCCTTCCAGAGGTTTTTGCTAATTGGGCTGGAAATTCTGGCTTACACATTTCTGATCTGCGGATGGTGGATGATCCGGAACGCAGTCCTGTATCAAGGCGATTTCTTATCTTCCCTCGCAACCAGAAACCGTATGGCGGAACAATACGCGATTCCGGAAATGAAACCATCTGTATATCCAACAGCTCGGAAGCAGGGGATCCCGATCTATCGGGTTCCGGGATACCGGGAATGGGGGAAATATACGGCCAAGAGCGTTTTCTTTGGATTAGGCGCTATGGATGTTTTTACAAGCCCATGGCTTTATGCAGGTTATCAGCTATTTCTTGCTGTAGGATGGGCTTTAGCGCTGCTTTTCGGCATGTTTTCCATCCGAAAATGGAAAAGAGGACGGACCGAGTCAGCTCGAGGGCAGGTATTGCTGTTTGGAATTATCTCGGGCATAATCAGCTTGTGTATGTCGATCTATTACTCATGGACAATTGATTGGCAATATCAAGGACGATATGTAATATATGCTTTGCCCGTTGTAGGCATGCTTGCTGTTGTTGGATACGAGAAGATTTTTGAAACACTGCAAAAAAGGTGGCGGGTTTCCGTGCCGATGCTCCAGAAGGGTGCGATCGCGATGTTTGCGCTGTTTTCCGCCGCGGCGCAGGCGACCGGGCTCTTCGCCTGCGTGGAAAGATACCTGGGATCATCCGCGATCTGATGGCTATAGGGGAAAGCCTTAGCAGAGCATTTTTAATGAGGCTTTCTTACAACAGTCCATCAGGATGGTTTAGCTGCTTTCGGAGAGAAGTCCTCTCCGTCGAGGGTTAGATTTGGATTGTTATGGTATGATTTAGCGCTGACTCAGGAGGAACTGTAGATGAATATACGATGGAAAAAGGCGCTTCCGTTGATACCCATTGGATTGATATCCTGTCTGATTGCTGGATATACATCGGTTATGCTGACAATCATGCGCCAAGGTGGCGAACAGTATGCGGTGATAGGACATCTGAAAGATTTTCTTTTGGGAAGGATTAACTACCTGTCTGTTTCGCATATTTTCATTTCCGTGGCAGTTGCTTTTTTGTCCTTCTTTATTTTTACGCAGATTCATATGGGCAGGACCGCATGGATTCATGGACTGCTGCGATATCGTTGGGCGATTTCCTTTGGACTTCTGGTCCTTTGTATCGTTTTTGAAATCAATAACACAAGTTTACATGAATGGGCTGAATGGCTGGATCCGGAATTGGATGCTGCTACACGGCCGATTTTTGGCGTATCTCGCATCATCCGTACAGATGAATGGTGTACCTGGTCGGCGTTCGCTTTTTCTCAGGATGCGGCTGGCTATCCGGCGGTCAATTCGCTACTTTCAGGAGGAGCGGGAATGACCACCGCATGGGTCAGCATCGGAGGCTTGCCAGCGTATTCACTGGCTGCTGTTTTCAAGCCCCTGTACTGGGGATTTCTTTTGCTTGGACTTGCCAGGGGATTCAGTTTTTTATTTGCCGCGAGGCTCCTTCTTTTGTGGAACATTTCCTATGAAATGGCTCTGGTCTATACCCGAAAGAATAAGCCTTTGAGTTTTGCTGCTGCTTTTTTGATTTCGTTTTCCCCTTATGTACAGTGGTGGTTCAGCCAGAGTGTGGCAGAAGTTCTGATCTTTGGTCAGACGATGATTCTGGCTCTATACCGGTATTTGCAAGCTGAAAAAGCCAGAGAAAAAACAATCTGGTCTATCCTGATAGCTTATGCTTTTGGCTGCTATGTTATGGTCGCTTATCCGTCGTGGCTTATTTCGGTTGGCTATCTGATCGTTGCATTTTGTGCTCTCTTCCTGTTTCGGAACAGGCAAAAGCTTCATCGCGCAGACGCGGTTCGTTTGATCTGCCCAGCGATGGTAACATTAGGCCTGCTGGGGATCATAGGATATACCACCAGAGACACACTGATGGCGGTGCTCAACAGTTCTTATCCGGGGAGCAGGGTGTTTACTGGCGGAGCTCCGAATGCAGCCATGTATGCGGACGCATATTCTGTGTTGCTTCCATTTGTGTCCGCCCCGGCTTATAGCAATTCATGTGAGACGGCTTCATTTATCACCTTTGCACCTTTTGGAATGATTTTGTGGATTTATCAAACTTTCAAAACAAAAAAAGCCGAAGCGGTTGATGGTGTTTTAGTTATTTTTGAAGGGATACTGTTATTGTTTGCTTTTGTTGGTTTCCCTGTTTTTCTGACTAAAATAACACTTCTTTATCAGGTCAATCGGCCGCAACTTGCGTTGGGCATGGCGGATACGGTTTTGCTTATACGTATGATGGCGAATAAACAGGGCCTTTCCTGGAAAAAGGCTTTGCCTTTGGCTGCGATCCTGGCCGTTATCAAAATGATCTTTACAAGGAACTTCCTCGAGATGGATCATCTCGAGATGGCGTTTTTGATTGGGCTTGTCGGCATGATGATGCTGGTCATGTTAATAAGTGACAGAACAGACAGACAAAGTGTTCGACTGACGTCAGGATTGCTGGTGGGTGTAGCATTGTTGGGCGGAGGATTTGTGAATCCAATACAGCAGGGCATAGAAAGCGCCGGAAGCCTTCCGGTTGTTCAAACGATTAAAAGCATTGACAGCGAAGATGAGGATCTTTGGCTGGTTGAAGGGAGCTTTTTTCCGGAAACAAATATTCCATTGCTGGCCGGGAAGAAAACACTTTCGACCCAGGTATATCCGAATCCTGATTATTGGAGCGTACTGGATCCAGACGGCTCTCAAAAGGAAGTATATAATCGCTTTTGCCATGTCTGTTTCGAATTGAAGGAATCGGGAAACACAGAGTTTTCCAATTGGTTCCCTGACCAGTTGGTCGTTTCAATGCCCGCTGAGGCATTGAAGACTATGGGTGTCAAATGGCTGATGACAAAGAAAGAATACGCTAAGAACTTCGGGAGCGTAATGCTTCAATTGGTTGGGCAGGAAGGGAATTATCGTATTTATCGGATCAAACCGTGATGTAAGTATACTGACGGATACTTTCTGGATGTTATCAGGACATACATCCAACATGGGGGCTTTATAACTGCATTGGCGAGGCTCTCCTTAATGCCTATAGCGGAAGAATCAACGACATGATGGCCATACTGGGAGTCTTAGCATAGCATTTCAAAGCTGATTTCCTTTCAATGGTCAGTTAGGATTTTTTCGCAGCTTTCGGGGAGAAAAGTCCTCTTTATCCAGAGTCAGATTGGGATTGTAATAGGGGTCGCCATGGCGCAGTACGTCAGCCCACTTTTTTTGGAAAAGTGAGACCTCGCTGACAAATCTTGCGGTATGGACTTCTTCATTGTCTTTACCGCGGCTTTTGCTTTCATAATGATATAATTCGGCATAGGGCGTCCAAACGATCAAATAGCCAGCCTTCCGGATACGGATGCAGAGATCTATATCGTTAAAAGCGACGGCAAAGGAAGGATCCATTCCCTTCACAACTTTCCACACGTCCCGGCGAAGCATCATGCAGGCTCCGGTTACGGCGGAAAGGTTCTGCGCGTAAGTCATGCGAGCCATATAACCAAAATCGCCGCGGGACAGGTATTTGTGGGCGTGCCCGGCGATGCCGCCAATCCCGAGAATAACGCCTGCGTGCTGAACGGTATTGTCAGGATAGTACAGCATCGCGCCTACTGCGCCCACATCCGGCCGCTGAGCAAACATGAGCATTTGTTCGATCCAGTCGGAGGAAATCACTTCCGTGTCGTTATTGAGCAGGAGAAGATAATCTCCCTTTGCCGCCTGAACCCCGGCTTGGCATAATTGGGGAAAATTAAATTTGCTTTGATTGCAGGTAACGATGCTGATTCGGGGATCCTCAGCGGTTATTTTCCGATAGTAGGCAAAAGTACGATGCTGTCGGCTGTTGTTTTCCACGATGACGATTTCCCAGTTTTCCCATGATGTTTTTGTGCGTATTGAATCGATGCACTGATCCAGGTCGTCCAGATGATCCATGTTGGGAATAATAATGGATACAAGTGGAGAGCCGCTGATTCTGTAATGGACGCGGTAAAAGGTATAACCTGCAGAAGGTTCAACGGTGCCCTCGAGCCCAATGCGCTTCAGATGCGCCTCGACTGCTTTGCACCCGGCGGCGCTGGCATATTCCTTTGCGGAACTGTCTGAAGCGACGGAACCGGGATGGCTGCGCCAGTAATAAAGAATCTTTGGGATATGTACGATGGATGAGGCTTTTTCCGTCAGCCGCAGAATCATATCGTGATCCTGGCTGCCGTCAAATTCGGAGCGATAATACTTGCCCGCTTCTTCCAGCAGCTTCCGGCTGAATACGGAGAGATGGCAGATATAGTTATTGCCGCGAAGCGTATCGGGGGCGTAATCCGGCTTGTAATGAGGCAGATAAGCATCCGAAGGCTGATGATGGAAAGTGCTCTCATCCGTATAAATAAAGTCCGCGCCCTTCCGATCAATAGTGTTCATGACTTCAAAAAGAGCAGATGGGTGCAGCACATCGTCATGATCAAGCACCGCGAAATAATCCCCCGAGGACATGTCGATGCAGGCGTTGGTGTTTGCGGAAATGCCGCCGTTTTCCTTCAGCTTTTGATATCTGACGCGGCTGTCCTTTCGGGCATACTTCCGGCAGATTTCTTCAACATAGGCATGCTCTTCATCGCTTCCGTCGGCGAGGCATAGCTCCCACTGGCCGTAGGTTTGCGCCAGCACAGAGTTCAGCATGGCCGTAAGGAAATACCTGGGCGTGTTATACAGGGGCGTCAGGATGCTGAAAATGACGGGATGTTTGAAATGCGTGCTCTGCTGCTTTTGCAACGCGGCTTTGGAAATCTCGTCGGAATAGCTGTTCAGCAACTCATATTCACGACGCCATTCCCGGGCCTTCTCTGATCCGTCCTTCAGGGTGCGCTTGAGCATGATCAGGGATACTTTGATTCTTTCGTTCCTGGAGAGGACTTTCTTGGCGGCGGAGGACAGCTGTCTGGCCGGCTTGGTGATCCGCCAGAAAAAGGCACCGGAGATGGCGTCATACTTCTGCCGATAATCATTCAGCTGCAAGCTCAGCGCAGCCTGATTTGCCTGAAGCCGGGACAACATTTCCTTTTGAAGACCGTTTTCCTGAGCCAGCGTTTCACAGTCATCCCTGAGGGTTTCCTCTTTTTCCTGATGCTCCGCGCTCAGCGCGTGTTCCGCCGAGGCGATTAAAAGCGCGGGATCTGTCGGAGCATAAAGGCGGCAGATGACTTCCAGGTGGAGCGTACGCTCCGTTCCTTCGGGCAAAGCGGCTTCCAATCGTGCCCCTCCAGAGGGAAAACAGAACAACCTCTGCTGGGAAAAGCCCCGGAAGGGAATGGCCTGGAGGGAGCTGGAATCGCATTGCAGATGCAGAGGCTGGAGGATACAGGGCTGATCCGTCGGGAAAGTCAGAAGCACCCGAGCACCATCGTCAGGCACGGGAAAATGACCGCGAAACAGGACGGTGCGATCCCCGGAATCGGACGTTTCAAATATGTCGGGGGGGGGGTACAGGGTTCACTGTCTGAGACGCAACGAGAGTGGATGGATCTTGCTCTGGTTTCTCTTCCGATCCATCCTTTTTCAGAAAGGCAATCGTAAGGGAGAAAGGATGGTAATTGCTTGTGTTCGTCGGGGCTTCTTTTTTCATGCTGATGATCTCCTGCGTTATTTCCCGCTTGGACGAGAATAGGTTGAGCTCGGGCCAAAAGGGACAAATCCAGAAAAAACTGGGCCACAAACCTGTGACGATCCAATCCCGTGATTGAGCGTCAAAAGGTGTTTTTATGTTTCGCTCATTGGCGAAAGCATTATAAATCAACGATCTTCATTGCGGCATTTTCACGAAAAGGGGCTTTTGACGCCGCGTCATTCTATATGCCCCTGGGAATGTACCGCGAGTCTGAAGCAGAGCATGAGCTCTGTGTGCTGCTTCAGCAAAGAGATTATAAGGCAGGGACACAAGAATTAGAAGAGGAGGGGGCGAAATCAGAACAATAAAAAAACAATGAGCCAAAGCGGCACCCTTGCTCCGGGATTCTGTCCTTGACAAAGAAAATAGGGGCGTATATCCTTTTTACATCAAGGGGAGCAAATGGAAGGGGCGGAGAGCATGGCATCCCGGATGATACAGAATTTTGTTCGGACGCTGACCCGGCAGGGAATCGCGGAAACCGCCAGGCGAACCTGGCTGCATTTTGGCCGGAAGCGGGCGGAGCAGCAGTTCGTTCGGAACATGCGGCTTTCCGATGCGGAAAAAGAGGCCCAGCGCAAAGCGTCCTTTGCCGTCAAGCCCCTGATCAGCATCATTGTTCCGCTGTATAATACGCCGCCGGAGTTGCTGAGGGAGACGCTGCAGTCCGTTCTGGATCAGACCTACGGGAACTGGGAGCTTTGTCTGGCGGACGGCAGCGACGGGGCGCATGCCGAGGTGGGCGCTATCTGCAGAAAGCTGGCGGAAAGGGAACCCCGGATTCGATATGAAAAGCTGGAGAAAAACGAAGGGATTTCCGGAAATTCCAACGCGGCCCTGGCGATGGCGTCCGGCGAGTACCTGGCGCTATTTGACCATGACGATCTGCTGACGGAAAACGCGCTGTATGAGGTGGCGAAGGTCATCAATGCGCAGGAAGCTGATTTTATTTATTCGGACGAACTGATTTTTGTTTCCCCGAACCGGGAAAAGCTGGTGGGGATCCGTTTTAAGCCGGACTATTCGCCCGACTTCTTGCTGACCAACAACTATATCTGCCATCTGACCTGCTTCAGCCGGAAATTGCTTCAAAAAGCCGGTCCCTTCCGGTCCGACTTTGACGGCAGTCAGGATCATGATCTGATTCTCCGCCTGACCGGCTGCGCGGAGCGGGTGGTGCATATCCCCAAGGTGCTGTATCTCTGGCGGTCGATCCCGTCCTCTGTTGCGTCTGATATCTACGCCAAGGAGTATGCCATCGATGCGGGCCGCCGGGCGGTTAAAACATTCCTCCGGGAACACCGGGGAATGGACGCGGAGGTTGTCAGCACCGAGATCTTCCCGACCATGTATCGGGTGAAGTATCCTATTGAGAGGTCACCCTCCGTGAGGCTGGTCGTCGACGCGGCGAGCGAACGGGATCCGGGAAATGTCGCGGAAAGAATGAAAGCGCTTCTGGAAAAAACGCAAACCGCATCCACAGAAAGGATCGGAGTAACGCTGATACAGACAAAGGCCGCCTCTCTTGCGGAACGCCTGAACGGAGCGGCCCGGGAGACGAAGGAGGATTATCTGCTTTTCGTATCAGGAATTCCGGAGGTCGTGACACCGGAGTGGTTCCGGGAGATGCTTATGCTGGCGCAGCAGGAGCATGTCGGCGCTGTCGGCGTCCGGGTTCATTTCCAGAGGGGCAATGTTCGACACGCGGGCGTGGTGCTGGGCTTGGGGAAGGGAAGGATTGCCGGTCGGCCCTATCGTGGCCGGGAGGACGAAACAGCGGGCTATTTCGGCCAGCTGGCGGTGGTGCAGAATGTTTCCGCGGTGGCGGATTGCCTGATGGTCAGCCGGGAAAAGTTTGAATCCGTGGAAGGCTTTTCGGAAGAATATTCCGGAAGCCTTACGGTTACTGACTTTTGCCTGAGGCTGCGGGAAAAGGGATATTACAACGTCGTAACCCCCTTTGCCCTTCTGAAGGGCGGTAAGGCCTCCGAAATTCCCATGGAAATCGGGAAAAACGAGCCGGGATATGAACAGGATGCCGCCCACTTCCGGGAGAAATGGTCCGCCCGGCTCAAGCAGGGCGATCCCTTTTACAACGCTAATCTGTCCCTGGATCACGAGGACTGGCGGATCACAACATAACAGATGGGCAGAATCCGTGAATCAAATCGGCGGAGGATGTTGAATACTGTATTGTGAAAGATGAAAGCAGTAATGCATTCCGATTTTTAGCAAGAAAAGATCCCCAAAATAAAGGAAAACTTCACTTCACTTCACTAAATACTTCACTCACTTCACTAAGAACTCCACTCACTTCACTCGCTTATCTCGGCCCCGTGGCCTGCGTTGTAGAAACGCTTACGATGTAAAGCGTTTTTATGCTGTCGAAAAAAGATACCGTCGAATGACCGCTCTCATGGAGACAATGCGGACGGGGCCGATACCGTTGACATATTTGTTCCATAACAAAAAAAACAATAGAAAGAATGAACGGGATTTGTTGACTATTCCCGACTAAAACAGTATAATCATGTTCAGTTTAACCGGAGAAAATCTTACCGGTTGAACGGTACGATCCTGGAAGAAACGTTTTGATAAGCAGCCAAGCAAAGAAACGCATATTTCAGGAAATTGAGCGGAAATACCGCTCCGGGAGGAAATGAATATGAAAAAGAAGATCGCCCTTTTAATCGCTTTGATGATTTGTGCGGTGTTGCTGCTTACGGGATGCGGAAGCCAGGAATCGACGCCTGTGGCCGGCGGAGCGGACAAGAAAACGACAAGGGTCGTGATTTATACGGCGGCCGAAGACGAGCGGATTGCCTATCTGCAGGAAGCGCTGGATAAGAAATTTCCGGAATATGAAATCGTAATTCAGTCCCTGGGAACGGGGCAGCTCCTGTCGAAGCTCCAGGCGGAGGGCAAAAACACAGACTGTGACATCTTCTATGACTTGGAGGTTGTCAATGCCGAGATTATCATGAACGCGTCTCCTGAATTATTTGCGGATCTGAGCGCTTACGACTTTTCGATTTACGATTCCTCCGTGACCGGCTACACGGAACGCCATCATCGGTATGCCGTAAACGGAAAAACCTACGGCGCGTTCCTGGTGAACACGAAGCTGCTGGAGGAAAAGGGGCTGGCCGTTCCGCAAACCTACGAAGACATGCTCAAGCCGGAATACAAGGAACTGATTTCCATGCCCTCTCCAAAGAGCAGCGGAACCGGGTACAGCTATTATAATGGCATGATTACGCTGCGGGGGGATGCGGAAGGGCGGCAATATTTCGAAAAACTGAACCCGAACGTCAAGGAATACACGACCTCCGGTTCCGCCCCGGCGAAGGCGGCCGTGCGGGGCGATGTGGCCATTGCCTTCGGGTTGCTGTGGCAGTGCGTTCAGTACGCAAATGAAAACGAAGGCCTGCAGGTGGTGGTCGCGGACAATCAGCTGCCGTTTGATCTGTTTACCATGGGGATGATCTCCGGAAAGGAGACCCGGGAGCCGGTAAAGGCGGTGTTCGATTATCTGTATACAGAGCTGAACAGGCCGCAGTGCGCAAAGTTCAACCCGGATAAGATCTATGCAGACATGCCCGCCGCTGAAATCGAGCACTATCCGACAGGATTTGGCGAGATCACGATGAAGGGGCTGTTTGACTTCGAGTATAAGCAAAAGCTGCTGGACCAGTGGCAGTATTGAGCAGCGAAGAAGCCGAGGGGGAGATGGCCCCTCGCGTTTCGCGAAGAGAACAAAGCACAGCATAAGTCTGCTTCATTCGCGACGATAGCACGCAGGGAGCATACAAGGAGATCACTGGGCAAGCTCTAGCCGGAGGGGACTGTTTCGATGCGATTAGGAACGTCCCGGCAGAAGGAAGATGGCTCGATGCAATGAGCCGAAATCCCGCTCTTGAAGGAGAAGAAAATTGGAAGATCCGATTATTCAAGTGGAAAATGTCAGCAAAAAATTTAAAATGAAAAGCGTCCTGGAGGACGTTTCCTTTGATGTGAAAAGGGGAGAATTCCTTTCCCTGCTCGGCCCTTCCGGGTGCGGGAAGACCACCATCCTTCGCATGCTGATTGGCATTGAGCAGCCCACCTCCGGCCGAATCATCAAGAACGGCCGGGATATCACCGCCATTCCGCCCAGGGATCGCAATATCGGCATCGTCTTTCAGAATTACTCGCTCTTTCCGAACATGGATGTTTATCATAACATTTCCTATGCGCTGGAGGCGCGAAAGATGCCCAGGGAAGAGATCGACCGCAAGGTCAAGGAAATGATCGCGACCGTCGGGCTGGAGGAGCATATTTATAAGAAGCCCCGGCAGCTCTCGGGTGGTCAGCAGCAGCGGGTCGCGATCGCGAGAACGCTGGTTCTGAATCCGGATATTATTCTATTTGACGAGCCGATGTCCGCCCTGGACGCGGAGATCAAGGTCGCGCTCCGCTCCCAGTTGAAGGAAATCCAGAAAAAGCTGAAGATCACCATGATTTATGTTACGCATGATCAGGAGGAAGCCTTCGCGCTGTCGGACCGGATCATGGTCATCAACGATATGAGAATCGCGCAGCTGGACACGCCCGGAAATCTGTATCATCATCCGGCGGACGCCTTTGTCAAACGGTTTGTGGTGGATCATCTGGATATGAAAGTGAAATCAATCGAGGACAGCATCAAATGAAACAGATCATACGGGCGGGCCGATTCCTGAGACATGAAACGATGCGGCTTGTTTCCATTGGCTGCGTTCTTCTGTTCGCGATTCTTCCGCTGCTGACGCTCGCATTTCATATCAGCGGGAAGGACTGGGCCTTCATCACCCAGGACAGCGGGTTCCGGGAGGCTGTCGGGAACTCCCTTTTCTATGCCGGAGTTTCCGCGCTTATAACGACGATCCTGGCCCTGATCGCCGCGTATCTGCTGAATACGGCGTCGATCCGGCGGAAGAAACTCTATGTGATTTTGCTGACGCTTGGCATGCTGGTTCCGACGATCTCGGTTGGGCTGGGCCTGCGCATCCTTTTCGGGAAAAACGGATTCCTGGATCTTCTCTTTGGATGGGAGATCGAAATACGAGGGTTCGCGGGACTGATTCTGGGATCTGTCATCACGTCCTTCCCTGCAACGTTTCTGATCCTCTATGACGCCCTGGCCTACGAGGACAAGGGGCCCTATGACGCCGCCGGCGTCATGGGCATCAGCCGGGCGAGCACCTTCTTCAGACTGACGATCCCCTATCTGAAAATAGCGCTGGTCTCCGCTTTTTTTGCCTGCTTTACCCTGATCTTTTCGGACTACGGCATGCCGATGGAAATCGCCGGCAAGGTGAAGACGCTGCCGATGTATCTGTACGATCAGTTCATGTCTTCCTTCCAATACGGCCGGGGGTCGATTGCCGGTTTCGTTCTGCTGATTCCCGCCCTGCTGTCCTTTGGCTTCGATCTGGCCTTCAGGGATCAAAGCGTCAATGAGATCCACAGGGCGCAGATTCCGGCGGACAACGGGTTTAACGGTGTGGCCAGGGTGGTCTGCATTCTGGTCGCCGCGCTGCTGTTCCTGCCTCAGCTGGCTTTTATCAGCCTGTCCTTCACAAAGGCGTTCCCCAACAACCTGGCCTTTACCCTGGAGCATATCGGCAACATTTTCTCCAACACGCACGGGGTCGGTCTCACGGCTTATATCCGGAATTCCTTGCTTATGTCCTTCCTGACGGCGCTGATTGGCACGGCTTTCGCCTACCTGCTGGGTTATTATTCCGCGCGGAAGGGCGGAAAGCTCGGACAGACGGTCGATTTGCTTGCGCTGTCCACGATCGCGATTCCGGGGCTTGTGCTCGGCATCGGGTATATTTTCTTGTTCAAAGGAACCAACGGAACCTTTTACGGAACGATGATCATTCTGATCGTCGTCAATGTTTTTCACTTTTTAGGGTCCCCTTATCTCCTGGCCAAAAACGGCCTGTCCAAGATCAACCGGGATTACGAGGTGATCGGGGAAACGCTGGGCATTTCCAAAGGGGGGATCATTCGCAAGGTGCTGATTCCCGGTTCCGCGTCGACGCTCATCGAGATGTTCTCCTATTTCTTCCTGAACAGCATGATTACGATCTCGGCGGTGGCGTTCCTCTGCAGCTATGACAATCAGCCGCTTTCGATCCTGATTACGACCTATGAGAAAAACAGCAATTACGAGATGCAGAGCGTGATCTCGTTTATCATTCTGTTTTTGAATGTGTTCTTCCGTTTTCTTTTCTCTTTCCTCTCCGGGGTGCTGAATCGGAAGGAGGCCGCGGAGAAGGAAGCGGGCGAGGAACTGACCAGAAACCAGTTTGACATGCTGACCTATCTGGAGAAAAACGGAAGACAGCGGGGCGAGCCGGGGCAGCTTGCGGAGAGGCTTGGGGTTTCGGCGGGAAAGGACGAAAAGCTGATCCGCGAACTGGACGAGCTCAATTACATCAATATCCTGCAGGATGGCGTTGAAATCAGCGAAAAGGGACTGAAGGCCCTGGAACCCTACCACGTGCGGAAAGCCATTATTCTCGCGGCAGGCTTTGGCTCCCGGCTGGCCCCGGTGACGCTGGATACGCCGAAGCCGCTGGTCAGAATCAAAGACGTTCGGATTCTGGACACCCTGCTGGACGCGCTGATCGGGAAGGGAATAACGAATATCACGATTGTCAGGGGATACAAAAAGGAACAGTTCGACGAGCTCCTTGAACAGTATCCGGGGCTCAGCTTTATCGACAATCCGGAATATAACGTGACCAATAACATCAGCTCCGCTGTGGCCGCTCTGGATCGGATCGACCGGTGCTATATCTGCGAGGCGGACCTGTGGATTTCAAACCCGGATGTGATCAACAAATATGAGTATCGCTCCAATTACCTCGGTACGAAGGTCGCGGAAACGGAGGACTGGTGCCTCACTGTACGCAATGGCGTGATTACGGATTATCAGAGAGGCGGCACGGATTGCTATCAGGCCTATGGCATTTCCTACTGGAACAGCGAGGATGCGGAAAAGCTGAAGACGGACCTAATGCGGGTTTATCACGCCAGAGCGGGGAAGGAAAACCTGTGGGAAATGGTCCCGCTGAAGATTGCCCGGAAAAACTACAGCCTGGAAATACGGGAATGCAAGCCATCCGATATCACGGAAATCGACAATTTCTCCGAGCTGGTCGCGGCGGATTCATCCTACGCGAACTACCCGGGGCATGAAGCCTTCAATGGATAAGAAAAACCCTCCTTCCGAAGCGTACGCGCCAACAGAAGGAGGGTGTAGTGCCTTCAATCCAATGATTCAGGACCAGGGCGTTATGTAACAGGGGCTTTGGCTGCCTGCGTCATACCGGACAACGCGGCAACTGTATTGCAAAACCCAATCGGGCATCAAAGATAACATTCGGCTTACAAGTCGTAGGTTTTGTCGATGGCCTTCAATTCCGTATAGGTATCGATTTCAACGATGTCCTCGTCGAAGCACTCCCGGATGCCAACCTGATAGTGATCCCGGGCGTAGCGCAGCGGAACCTGCTCCCAGTAGCGCTCCTTTCCGCCGGGAGAGGCGTATACCTCCGGAATGTCGGCGGAGAGCCTGTGGCCGTCCGCCTCGTTCCAGTAGGAGATGCCCACCATCTGCCAGATGTCGTCCCCTTCGCCGCCGACGTTCTGCTCGACGATGATGCCGTCCTTGACCTTGAAGCACCAGTCGTCGCTTCTCTTTTTCCGAATGCCCAGAAAATCGGAAGTGTAGTGGTACTTCCGGATAATCGACGGATTGGACAGCAGCAGGTCCGCCTCAAAAACATAGGCGTTGGAGAGCATGTAGCGGGCGACGAGCGCGGAGCTGATGTTGTTCGCCTCGTTATAGACGGGATTCTCCAGAAAACGGATCATCGGGTATTTATAGAGCAGCTGATCAAACTGCTCGGCCAGATACCCCCGAACGATGTAGATCTCGTTGATGCCGGCGCCGAGACAGGCATCGATGAGACGATCGATGATCCGGACGCCGTGCACGCGAACCAGCGGCTTCGGGGTGTTAAAGGTGATCGGAACCAGGCGGGACCCGAAGCCGGCGGCGATGAAGATCGCGCGCTTCGCCCGATAGGGCTCCAGGGCTGTTACGCCGGCGTTGGTCAGGATTCCGTCCTTTACCAGCCCCGCTTCCGTCAGCTCCTTCAGAACACGGTTCACCGTGCCGAGAGAATGGCTGGTCTTCTCTTCCAGCTGCCGCTGCGTCAGGCCGCCGCCGGAGGTAGCCAGTGCTTCGAGCACATCGAATTGTTTTCTTGTCAGATCCATTGCCACATCCATCACATCACAATCTCATTGTTTTTCCAGCGTGTCCGACAGCTTTTCGTCGGAGATCGCGTTTTGCGAATACAGAATATCCCACCATTTGCCGGTCAGATGCCAGTTGGCCAGATCCTCCGCGTTTCCATTTATCAGATATTCCCGCAGAGCGATTTCACCCTCTCCGTCGTTACGGAAAACAGTGTGATAGTAGTATCTGTCCCGGGTCTCCGTCTCGCCGATTTCCTCAATGCCCCGGCCGCTGCCGGTTCCCGTCGTCTCCGCGGAGAAAGCCTTTTCCACTGTTGTGAAGATATCCTCGTGGGCGACCGGTGCGGAGCTGACGCGCATCGGCTGGCTGAGGTCGCTGCCGGCGTATTTCACCATCAGCACAGGGCAAGAGGGCGTGGAACGCACCAGGTTTTCCACGGTTCCGTCGTCATCGGAAATGCCGTGATCAGCCGTCACGATGATGGTGGCCTGATCATAGATGCCGAGCTCCTTCATCTGCCGGATGTATTCCTCAATCATTTTGTAGGAACCTCTCAAGGCCTTGGCCCGGAAATGGGGATCCCAGAGGTCTACGTTGTCTTCGTCCGTCATGGTCTCCAGATTCTCGTCCCAGTCCGCTCCGGGGTGCGTGCCGAACAGATGATAGAACCGGAACGCCCTGGAATACTTGTCCGTCGCCTTGAGCGGGTCGTTCATAAGGTCGAGATAGAAGGTGGGATCCATGTAGTTAAATTCCTTGAAAAACAGATCCTGCCGTGTAAAGGAGGACATGTTGATCTGCACCAGATTATACCGGAACTGTTTTTTGAACTGATACGGCAGGCTCTTATACAGCGCAATCCTCATCAGATTCTCGACCAGCTTCGGCAGATTCAGGTTTTCAAAGCGGTTATAGCGGTAGCCGGAGCTGTTGGCCACGTATTCCTGGCTGGAGCTTGCGATCAATTCAGGATTCCAGGTAAAGATCCGGACGTCGGTACCCACCTTGTTCAGACCCTTCAGATAGCCGCTCCGGTCAAACGCCTGCTCCACGTATTCCGCCACCGGCAAATCATAATGCCCGATCTCCCCTGACAACATATACGTGAGGGAAGGATAGGTCCGGCTGTGGGTGCTGGTCGCGTTGGGATAATAGACCCACCCGGAAAGGGAATCGTACAGCTCCGGATAGGTCGCCAGCATGTCCCGGACAAAGAAGCCGTCCGCCGTATCCAGTACGAATTCGATAACGTTATTGCCGGAGCTGAGCTCGAATTCCCCGTCCACGCTCAGGTAGGTTTCCGTCTTCTGGTCGGAGGAATGATCCGCGAAAATCAGGGAGACCAGGCCGACGGTCTGCATGACGATCAGTGCGCAGGCAACGCCCTTCATTACCAGACTGACCGTCTTTTGCCGCCTGGCGCCGATAATGATCACGCAGAGCAGCACCGCGAGCACGATGAGGCCCCAGATAACCAGATTTGTTGTTTTTTCAGCATCGGTCAGCTTCATGGCCGCCCCGGTCATCGATACCATCTTTCCATTCAGGAACAGGGCCTGTACATAGGCCGCCAGCCCCAGCCCCAGCGAAACCGCCGCAGCGATCTGGCCGGCCCGGGGCGGAAGCAGCATCATCAAAAGGGAGAGAACCAACGCCGCTCCCAGGGCGACGAGCAGCTGAACGCCCCAGATATTGCCAAAGGGGAAGTAGAATTCTCCTCTGTTCGACAGAACAACCTCCATCGGCGAGAAAAAAACCACTGTCAGCGAAAGAAAAAGGTTGCACAGGAGGATCGTTCCCCAAAACCGCTTATGTTTGTTAGCGCTTGTCTGATTATTCATTTCTGCTCATCCTTCTGGGAGCTTAGTGCTGTTCCAGCGTGTCCGTCAGTTTTTCATCGGAGATGGCGTTCTGCGAATACAGAATATCCCACCATTTGCCGGTCAGATGCCAGTTGGCCAGGTCTTCCGCGTCTCCGCTGACAATATATTCCCTCATTGCAACCTCTCCGCTTTCATCGGTGTGAAAAGCGGTGTGATAATAATACCTGTCCCGGTCTTCCGCCTCGGCGATATCTTCCAGCCCACGGCCGCTGCCTGTTCCCGTTACCCCGGAGGAAAGAGCCTTTTCCACTGTCGCGAAAATATCTTCGTGGGCGACAGGCGCGGAGCTGATCCGCAGCGGCTGGCTGAGATCGCTGCCGGCATATTTCACCATCATAACCGGGCAGGCGGTCGTTTGGCGCACCAATGTCCTTTGTGTTTCGCTGTCATCGGAAATGGCATGATCAGCTGTTATAATGATCGTTGACTGGTCATAGATGCCAAGCTCCTTCATTTGGCGAATGTATTCCTCTATCATTTTATAGGAGCCCCTTAAGACCCGGGCGCGGTAAGGAAGATCCCAGATATCCGCGCTTTCATCCTCGGAAACGGTATCCAGATTCTCGTCCCAGTCTGCACCGGGGTGGGGGCCAAACAGGTGATAGAACCGGAACGCTTTGGCGTACTTATCTGTGACCGAGATTGGGCTGGACTTTGTAAGGTCGCTGTAGAAGCCGGGATCCATATAGGAAAAATCCTTAAAAAACAGATCCTGCCGGGTGAAAGAGGACATGTTCACCTGTACCAGATTATATCGGAACTGATTTTTGAACTGATACGGAAGGCTCTTATACAGAGCAATTTTCATCATGTTCTCAATCAATTTCGGCAAATTCAGATTTTCGAAGCGGTTATACCGATAGGCCGAGCTGTTGGCCACATATTCCTGAGTTGATTTCGCAATGATCTCGGGATTCCAGGTAAAAAGCCGGATATCGGTGCCCGCCTGGTTCAGCCCCTTCAGATAATGGCTTTGATCAAACGCCTGTTCCACGTATTCCGTGACCGGTAAATCATAATGGCAGATCGCTCCAGTCAGCATATATGGAATGGAGGGATAGGTTCGGCTGTGTTTGCTGGTCGCGTTCGGATAGTAAACCCATCCGGACAGGGAATCATAGAGCTCCGGATAGGTGGCCAGCATCTCCCGCACAGCAAGACCGTCTGCCGAGTCAAGCACAAATTCGATGACATTATTCCCGGAGCTGAGCTCAAACTCTCCGTCTACGCTCAGGTAAGTTTCCATTTCCTGATCGGAGGAATGATCCGCGAAAATCAAAGAGACCAGGCCGACGGTCTGCATGACGATCAGTGCGCAGGCAACGCCCTTCATTACCAGACTGACCGTCTTTTGCCGCCTGGCGCCGAGGAAGATCACGCAGAGCAGCACCGCGAGCACAATGCAGCCCCAGATGATCAGGTTCGTTGTTTTGTCGGCGTCCGTCAGCTTCATGGAGGCTCCGGTCAGGGAAACCATTTTTCCGTTCAGGAACAGCGCCTGTACATAGGCCGCCAGTCCAAGGCCCAGCGAAACCGCCGCGGCGATCTGGCCGGCCCGGGGCGGAAGCAGCATCATCAAAAGGGAGAGGACCAACGCCGCGCCGAGGGCGACGAGCAGCTGAACGCCCCAGACATTGTTGAAGGGAAAATAAAACTCTCCCCTGTTCAGCAGCACAATCTCCATTGGGGAGAAAAAAACCACCGTCAAAGAAAGAAAAAGATTGCACAGCAGGATTGTTCCCAAAAAACGTTTGCGGGAGCTCTGTTGGGTTTTCATTTCTGCTCCTTATCCGTATATGCGACGACGTCCGCTTCGGTCTCCTTGTTCTTGTCGAAGTCAATGCCGGACTTTTCCTTGACCTTGTTCTTGGCCCGGCGCCAGAAGACTACCGCCACGGAGCTAACGGCGATGGCGACGCCGGCAATGGCCTGGATCAGATATGTCGTAGCAGAGGGATCAATGTATGCGGAAGCGAAAGGCATCATCGCCACCATCATCATTCCTACCAGGGCGCACAGCCCGCTCATCTTCACAAGTCTTTTTTTCATTGTACCTTTTCCTCCATCCTGAAATAATCGGTTATGCCTTCCGGGTCAGTTTGCCCAGAATATAGTCAGCGGCCACACGGCCGGCTTCCCCGGGGTTAAAAATGTTCTTTTCTCGCATCTTGGCGATGCGCTCCGCCCAGGCGGGTCCGTTCTCGATCATTTCCGCCATCACCGCGGGCGCCTGATCCAGCTGATCCTTGTTCAGCGATTTCCCGATCTGGTCCCGCAGGCTGATTTCCAGCGGAGTAATGCCGATCCGCTCCCAGTTGGGGTTCGGCGCCTTTACCTTTGTATTGATAAACAGGGTCGGCCGACCGGTGGAGTAAGAAAATTCATAGGCAATGCCAGACCAGTCCGTAATCAGAACATCGGAGGAGTAGATAGAGCGGTTGGAGGAAAAATCCGTCTCGAAGGTCAGCCCCTCCCCGGTTTTCTCCGCCCAGCGGGCCATGAGCGCGTCCAGCTTCGGACCGAATCGCTTTACGTATTCCGGATGGGGACGCACAATGATGTGCCGATCCTCTGAAAGCAGCTGCTCCAGCAGCGTATCCACGCAGGAATCCAGAATGTTGTCCTCGTTCCAGCTGGGGGCGATCAGAATCTGGGTTTTCTCTCCCTTTTCCTGAGGAGCCGCCTGAATCTCCGCCCGCAGGTCATCCAGCAGCGTATAGCCGCAGGGAACCAGGGTCTTTTCCGGCAGGTGATACACCTCTTCCGTTTTCCGAATTTCCTCCATCTGCTGGGGGCCAACGCAGAAAACCGTGTCAAAGTGGTCCATCGCGCCTTCCCGGAAGCTCATATGGACGCTCATGGGGTCATGCGGCGTGTAGATATACTCGATGTCCTTGCGGATGTAGGACCGTTTAATATGGTAGGTTTCCAGATCCGGTGTTGTCATCACGACGATATCCGCGTCCATTTTCATCATCAGGGTGATAATCTTCTTGGGCCCGATATAGTACGGATGAATTCGGCTTTCCGTTTTCGCGATCTGAAAAATCTGATCCTCCGGATCATTGGTGACATAGTGGATGCGCAGATTGCTCTTCTTCAGCAGCTCCAGAACAATATCCTGATAGTATTTCCAGAAGCCGCTCTTCTCGGAGTAAAACACAACGTGCTTATTTCGGATGGAGAAGAAGCGCTTATAATCTGCCTTTTCTCTTTTGACATTGGGATCATGGGAAAAGGGCTTCTTTTTCTCGCCCAGGTTTTCAATTTCCGCCAGCTCCTTCCGACTGGCTTCCAGATCGGCGTAATCCACGTATTTGGACGGCGGAAAGGCCATATTCAGCAGATACATCTGCGCCACGGACATCAGATTGCTGGCTACCCAGTACAGACCGATTCCCGCCGGAACAAACAGCCCCAGGTAGAGACTCAGTCCCACGGAAATCGCCAGCATCCCCAGCTTGTTCCACTGGCTTTGTTCCGCCTGCAGGGCCTGGCTTCGGTTCTGCGTTACGCTCATAATCAGCGCGCTGAGCGCCGCCGCTACCGGCACCAGCAGGGATATTCCGCCCCGCTCGGAGGGAACCCAGCCCAGATTGATGCCCAGAAACGTCAGCTCCTCCGGGGAGGCGCCGGCGATCAGGTTACGGATGACGTCGACCAGCCCCAGCAGAATCACCAGCTGTACAATCACGGGAATGATCCCCGCCAGCGGATTGTATTTGTTTTCCTTATACAGTTTGGCCTGCCCCTCGGCAATCGCGTCCTTATCGCCGTAAAAGCGAACGCGCAGCCAGTTGATCGCAGGCATCATCCGAACCATTTTCAGCCCGTTGAGATGAACCCATATGCTCAAAGGCAGCAGCAGCACTTTAGAGATCAGTGTAAAAAGAATGATCGCCCAGCCGTAATTGCCGCACACCTGGTAGCAAACCTGCATCACAGCCCCCAGCGCTGTTCCAATCCAGCCAATCACGGTCTGCACGCGTTCCGCCCCTCTTCCTCCAGGAAATTCACTGTATTATACCCGCTTCAGCCTTGTTTGACAAGGGGAACAGAAACGCGGGCGCGGCTGGCGGGAGCATCAGAAATGCTGCGGGCGGGAGGCGTTCGCTGCCCGTGCCGTGGTTATCCCCATATTTGGATGAACCGCATAAAGATACCGGCGGTTCTTTCCCCGTGCCGCTGTTATCCCGGAAAGGCTGCTTTTCTCAGTGCGGTCTGGTTATCCTCTGAGAGGATTCGACGACTGGCAAGGGAACATCATTTCTTCCCGACAATCTTCGCCAGAAAATCAGACTGCAGGACGGCCTTCTTGGTAAAGTAATTCCAGATCATGACCAGCAGCGTGGCCAGCACCTTGTTGACCATGTACATGGAAACGTTGTGATTCATGACGGTGAACAGCACCTGATCCTCGCCGAAAACATGCCGGAACAGGAGCATCAGCAGCTCGTTCAGCAACAGGCCGATCAGGCTCGTGACCAGGAAACCGATTTTGGCGGAATTGCCCCCGCCCTTTGCGTTTTCGAAAACCCAAATCACGCAAAGAATGTAGTTGGCGATGACCGAAACCAAAAACGCGATGGGCGTTGCGATCAGCGTGTCCAAATGAAGGACTTCCTTCAGAAACACCAGACAGGCGAACTCCACGACAAAGCATATGCCGCCGGTAATGGCGAACTTCAGCATCTCTCCAAAGGAGCTTTTCTTTTCAGCAGTCATACCTTTTCCTCCGCAATGACGAGCTTATTCGGATTACAAGCCTGTCTTCCTGCTTTTCCATGGGCGACGAGGCTTTTCCTTTCGCTAAGGCAAACACATAAAAGGTTTACGCCAGGGAGCCTGCTTAACACTAGCCTGTCCAAACAGTGCCAGGACGTCTGTGGCTGACGATTCCAGCGGTTTTTCGATGGAGCGGGAAAGCGTGTACCATAAACCGCTGGAAGCAGACCAGGACAGTATACCGCAGGAATGCCTGGAAAACAAGGATCCTTGTTTTTAGGCAGGGCATGATGTATACTGTCCCCGTGAAAGGGCGTAGGGAGGGTGTGCTGGTATGACCGCGAAAACGCGCAAGGGGCTTCGTTGGTTTGACTGGGCGCTGCTGATTCTGCTGGCAGTGGTCTGTAACCTGGTTTTTCAGGAAACGGACATCTTTCATACGGGCGGTGCCTCATTTGCCTATCTGAAGGGCCATATTCTTGATTTTTATTCCTATACGCGGCAGGCCATCGGCGGAACCTCCTACATGCCAACCACCTATGTTCTTTATGCGATCTGGAATCTTCCGCTTTATCTGCTGGGCTTGAAGAACACGGTGGATATGGAGCATACCCTGCCTGTACAGCTCTGGTATACTGTTCTGCCGATTCTGTGCTTTGTGGGCATCGCGGTCGTCGTATATAAACTGGCCATCCTGAAGGGCTTCAGTGACCGGAAAGGAAAAATCGCTGCCTATGCGTTTGCCGCGTCTCCGGTAGCGTTCTATTCCCAATTCATCTTCACTCAGTATGACAGCATTACTCTTCTTTTCGTTATGCTGGGTGTTTACTATTACTTCAAAGATGACCGCTTCAAATTCGTCCTGTTTTTCGCCATCGCGGTTACATGCAAGTATTTTGCTTTGCTGATCTTTGTGCCGATGGTGTTGCTGAGAGAAAAGAAGGTCTGGCCGATTATTGCCCACGGGGTTGGGGTTATGGCGCTGTTCCTTCTGGAAATCCTGGTTTATCTGAGAGATCCTGCCATGCGCAGCTCGGTTTTTGGCTTTGGGGCGACGGGCTACATTTTTAATGTAGTGCTGGACACCGGCGATGTTTTCCCCAAGATTTCAGTGGTGATTCTGGCGTGGGTATCCATTTGCGCGTGGGCATTCTTCACAAAACCGGAAGAAGGAAACGCGCTCTGGAAATGGTTCCTGTATTTTGAGGGACTGGTTCTGTTCTGTGTGTTCGGGCTCAGCATGTGGCACCCCCAGTGGCTGCTGCTGGCGATTCCTTTCATGGTTTTCAGCACGATGATGCATAAGAGGGCAGATATATTCTGGTTGCTGGATCTGGTGCTGATGCTATGCTATGTATGGTTTTCGATTCTGACCTGGCCGGATCATCTGGATCAGTGCCTGCTTCGCAACGGGGTTCTGGCCGGGTTGATCGATGGACGGGCCCAGGCTGGTCGGGCGATGCAGGATTTCTTCCCTATTCATACGCGGAGTCTGCCGTTTTCTGCGCTTTCGGCGTTGATGCTAGTGAACGCACTGTTCAAGCATCCGAAGTGGATGATCGATTCCCCGCAAACGGAGACACCGGATCACGTGGGCTTGCTTCGGCTTCGGTTTCTGGGCGGAATTGCCATGTATATTGTTCCCTGCATGATTTGCTTCTATTCCATGATGCAGGCGCCCTACCCCTTCTCTGGCAGGGTGATGGCGGCCTACGACCTGACCTGGATTACGCCTCTCCAGCAGGGAGCGGAGACCTTTGTGCTGGAGCAGCCTTTTTCCGCAAAACGCGGAACCGTTGAACAACTGGACGTGAAGTTTGAAAACGAGGAACCGCAGCAGGGAGATGTGATCATTTCGATTGTGGACGCGACGGACAACGTAACTCTGCGGGAAATGGCTATCGTCCGCGGAGCAATCGTTTCCAGGGAAAAAACCAGATTCCGGTTTGAGCCATTAACGTTGAACCCGGAGCACCAGTACAAAATCGTAATGCTCTGCAGAGAAGGAGGTTCCGGAACGCTGAGCGTCTACTATACGCCCGGAGCTTCGGAGGAGGGGCCTGCAAAGGTTAACGGAGAAGAAAAGAGTTTCTGCATGGCGGCGGATCTGTTTGGCCGTTGAAGCACGGGTTTCGATATAGATTACATCCATAATAGGCTTTATTTTGGAAGCTTGTATGGCTTATGGATGAAATACAGAAGGAATGGTTTTGAAAGTAAGGGAGAATCCCAATGACCTTGTATATCGATCCTGGTACGGGCAGCATGCTCTTTACGATCCTGATCGCGGTGATCGGGTCACTGGTGTATTTGCTGCGGGGTCTGAAGGTGAAGATGGGACTGATGCTCCATCGCGGAGAGCAGAAAACTGCCGAAGCTGAAAAAATCCCTCTGGTCATCTTTTCGGAAACAAAACGCTACTGGCCGATTTTTGAGCCGATCTGCAGGGAACTGGTCTCCCGAGGACAGAAAGTCGTCTATTTGACGGAATCCGCGGATGATCCCGCTTTTCAGGCACAGTCCGATCTTTTCACAGCAGAGTGCATCGGGGAAGGCAACCGCGCCTATACCAGGCTGAATTTCCTGAAAGCCAGGATCGTCTTTGCGACAACGCCGGGGCTGGATGTGTTTCAGTGGAAAAGATCCCGGGATGTGGACTATTATGTTCATATTCAGCATTCCCCCAGCGATGTGACCCGGTACAGGATGTTTGGGATCGATCATTATGACGCGATTCTGCTTTCCGGAGAATATCAGATTGAAGAGGTGCAAAAACTGGAACAAATGCGGAAGCTGCCCGCGAAGGAACTGGTGCTGGTGGGCGTTCCTTACATGGATGAGATGAAAAAGCAACTGGACAGGCTGGGCCCGCCCGCAGAACATGAAAGAACGGTGCTTCTGGCGCCTTCCTGGGGCGAAACCGCCATTCTGAAAAGGTATGGAGCAAAAATGATCGACGCGCTGCTTTCGACGGGTTATCATCTGATTATCCGGCCGCATCCCCAATCCTTTGATTCGGAGACGGAGATGCTGGATCAGATGATGAAAGCCTACCCCGACAGCGAACAGGTGGAATGGAACCGGGATATCAGCAATTTTGAGGTTCTCCGGCGCTCCGATATCATGATTTCGGATTTTTCCGGCGTTATTTTCGATTATACCCTGATTTTCGACAAGCCTGTTCTTTACGCGGATGTGTCCTATGATCCCGCGCCGTATGATGCCTGCTGGATCAGGGAGCCGCTCTGGACCTACAAGGTGCTGCCGACGCTGGGGGAACAGATATCGGAGGAAATGCTGCCGGACCTCAAAAGCGTGATAGACCGCTGCATTGAGAACCCGATGTATCAGGAGGCCCGCAACGCCGCGCGGAAAGAGACCTGGAGATATCAGGGAGAGGGCGCGGTCCGGGCGGCGGATTACCTGATCCGGAAGCTGGCGCAAATGGAAGCGGAAAGCCTGGAGAAAACGGTTCCCGCGGATGCGGTTCCGGAAGGAGGCACGGCTTCATGAGCGTGGGAGAAATGCTGAGTAGCCTGATCATCGGACCATTAAAGCTGGTTTTCGAAGTCATTTTTTCGCTGGCCCACAGGGTTCTGAGCCCCGGGCTGTCCATTGTTGTGCTGAGCCTGGCTGTCAATCTTCTGGTTCTGCCGCTTTATCGGCGGGCGGACGCGCTGCAGGAAGAGGAAAGAGCGAAGGAACAGGAACTTTCCCACTGGGTGAACCATATTAAGGCAACTTTCAAGGGCGACCAGCGCTACATGATTTTGCAGGAGTATTACCGCCAGAACAATTACAGCCCCCTGCACGCGTTAAAAGGCGCGTTGCCGCTGTTGCTGCAGATTCCCTTTTTTATCGCGGCCTATCAGCTATTATCTGGATTGGAAGAATTGAGAGGAGCATCCTTTGGACCTATAAGGGATTTGAGCGCGCAGGACGGATTGATCTTTTTCTTTGGAACGAGGGTTAATATTCTTCCAATCCTTATGACGGTAATCAATATCCTGTCCGGCGCTCTTTATACGCGAAAAGCGCCGCTGAAAAGCAAGCTACAGGTATATTTGACGGCCCTGGCCTTTTTTATCCTGCTGTACCGTTCTCCATCTGGATTAACGTTATACTGGACGCTAAACAATATGTTTTCTCTGACAAAAAATCTTCTGAAACGATGGAGACTGTCTCCAAAGATAACAGTCAGCGCAATAGCAGCATCCGGACTTCTGTTGATCGTTATGACGTTGACGAATGACATGTCTTTGAGATGGAAAGCGATGGGCTCTGCCTTGGGCTTCGTGCTAATCCTGGTTGCTGCTTTCAAATGGAATCGAAAGGGCAGAATCCATATAAACAGAGCATTAGGAAAAGAACCGAATTTCAAAAGCTTTATTTGTTCAGTTTCTTTTATTTCAGTACTGACGGGGCTGCTAATCCCATCCTCTGTGCTGTCTGCGTCGCCGGCGGAGTTTATAGAAGCTTCCGACCCATTGAATCCAGTAATATTTGTGATCAACGCATTCTTATTGGCGATGGGTACTTTTGTCGTGTGGGGTAGCGTTTTTTATCTGCTTTCCGGCAGGAGATTAAGACGAGGAATAGAGCTTGGTGCATGGGTCTTGGGCGGAACGATGATGCTGAATTATATGGTATTTCGGAAGAGTTCCCTGTTTCTGAACTCTGTTTTGCAATATGAAATCGTACCTTCTTTTACCATGCAGCAAAAAATGGTTAATGCGTTGGTTTTGGCGTCCGTAACAACTGTTCTTGCAATCGTTTTTATGAGAAAAGAGGAAGTAACACGAATTGCATGCATCGTGGGCGTATTAGCGACAGGTATCATGGGCATCAGAAATGTCGCTCTATCAGCACCTGAGATTCATGAAGCGTTAACAATCATTCAGGATACTCAGCAGCAGAACCAAATCTCCGCGATTCCAATCAGCAGAACTGGGAAAAATGTGGTTGTTATTATGCTGGATCGGGCGATCGACAGTTATGTTCCGGTGATTTTTAATGAATTGCCAGAAGTGAGAGCACAATATGAAGGATTTACCTGGTACCCCAACACACTGTCACATGGGAGAGCGACGAACTTTGGAGCGCCCGGTCTATATGGCGGATACGAATACACTCCATGGGAGATGAATGCCCGCGCTGATGAGTCATTACAGCAGAAGCATAATGAGGCTCTTCTTGTGCTGCCAACATTATTCAGCAAGGCTGGTTATACAGTGACCGTTTGTGATCCACCTTACGCTGGCAACTACAGAGTGACAACGGATCTTTCATTATATGACCAGCTGGAAAACACAAAAGCTTTTCTGACAGCCGGATTTACTTTGGATCAGGATTATTCGGCAGTCTTCAGAAAAATCCGGTATAGAAATTTCTTTTGCTATGCCTTATCGGAAACCCTGCCCTACTTTTTATATGGGCCGTTCTATAATTGCGGCTTCTATAACGAATCTACAGCCCTTTATACAACGCAACTGAGAGAAGGTTATTCTGTTTCAAAAGGGACGGAGTATTCATTTTTAAAAGCATACTCCGTTTTGAAACAATTGCCAACGTTAACGGAAGTTCAGGAGAATGAGCAAGGAACGTTATTGATGCTATGTAATACAACAACCCATGAACCGGCCATTCTGAAAGAACCGGGCTATACCCCAGAGAAAGACGTCGATAATACTGCGTATGATATAGCGCATGCTAATCGTTTTACCGCCGGAGAAATTCCGTTAACAACGGACTCTGTTTATCAGATGGCGCATTATCATGCCAATGCGGCAGCGTTTGTTCAAATAGGCCACTGGCTGGACTACTTGAAGGAAGAAGGCGTTTATGACAATACAAAGATTATCCTTGTGGCGGATCATGGTCGATTCTTGTATCAGATGGAGGGAACGGAGCTCCCTGATGGCTCGGACCTCATGGCCTATAATCCGCTTCTACTGGTAAAAGACTTTGGCAGCAGAGGCGAATTACAGGTCGATCACAGGTTTATGACGAATGCTGACGTTCCAACAATCGCAACCCTTGATGTCATTGAAAACCCTGTCAACCCATTTACCCAAAGACCAATTCAGGGAGAAATGGACAAAACAGTTCCGCAAAAGGTTACAACGTCATTTGAGTATAATGTTGCAGTAAACAGAGGCAACACATTTTTACCCGGGCATTGGTACACGGTTCATGACAACATTTTTGTTCAAGACAACTGGGAGGATCTGGGTATTAAGTGAGTTTCCCGCAAGACATCTCCCTTGTCAAAAAGATGGATTATTTCTATAATGTGCTTGTGAAGACCGCCGGAGTGAATAACGGAAGGATGGAAGCGCATGGCGAACTGGAAGAACGAAGCGGAAGCCCGGGAACAGATTAAAGCGATGATCGCGGACTATTATCACGATTTTAAAGAGAAGAAGGAGCCGTTCCATCCGGGGGATCGAATTGCCTACGCTTCCCGGGTTTTTGACGAAAAGGAAATGCAGGCCCTGACGGACGCCGCGCTGGATTTCTGGCTGACGACGGGGCGGTTTTCCGATCAGTTTGAGAAGGATTTTGCCGCCTGGATCGGGGTTCGTTATGCCCACCTGGTAAACTCCGGTTCCTCCGCGAACCTGATCGCCTTTATGGCGCTGACGGCGCCGGAGCTGGGAGAAAGGCAGATCCGCCGGGGCGATGAAGTGATCACGGTGGCCTGCGGATTCCCGACGACGGTAACGCCCATCCTGAATTACGGAGCGGTGCCGGTCTTTGTGGATGTGACCGTTCCCCAGTACAATATCGATGTGACGAAGCTGGAGGGGGCCCTGAGCGAAAAGACCAAAGCGGTCATGATCGCCCATACGCTGGGGAATCCCTTTGACCTGAAGGCGGTGAAGGCTTTCTGCGAAGAACATCGGCTCTGGCTGGTGGAGGATAACTGTGACGCCCTGGGCTCCAAATACAGCCTGGACGGGGAAACTCGCTTCACCGGCACCTGGGGTGACATCGGAACCTCCTCCTTCTACCCTCCGCATCATATGACCATGGGGGAAGGGGGATGCGTTTATACCGATAATCCGCTGCTGCACAAATTGATCCTTTCCTTCCGGGACTGGGGGAGGGACTGCGTCTGTCCCTCGGGACATGACAATTTCTGCGGCCATCGGTTTGACGGGCAGCACGGAGAGCTGCCGGCCGGGTATGATCACAAGTATGTCTACAGCCATTTTGGATACAACCTGAAGGTGACGGATCTTCAGGCGGCCATCGGGTGCGAGCAGCTGAAAAAGTTCCCCTCCTTCATCGAACGGCGCCGCCATAACTGGACGCGGTTGAGGGAAAAGCTGGAATCCCTGGAGGACCGGCTGATTTTGCCGGAGCCGGCGGAAAACAGTGAACCCAGCTGGTTTGGATTCCTGATTTCCGTGCGTCCCGAAAGCGGCCTGAGCCGGAACCGGATGACCCGGTATATCGAGGAGCATAACGTTCAGACCCGGCTGCTGTTTTCCGGAAACCTGATCAAGCATCCCTGCTTTGACGCCATCCGGGGAACGGAGGCCTATCGGGTTTCCGGGGGCCTGGAAACGACGGATTTCGTCATGGAAAACACCTTCTGGGTGGGCGTCTATCCCGGCATGACGGATGAAATGATGGATTACATGGCGGAAACGATTCAACAGGCGGCACAGGGAATCTGAATACTATATCTGAGGCGCTGCTGATCGGGAAAATGAAGAAAGGGGCACAATCATGAAACAGCGTTTGGCGGATTATGTCGCTGATTTTCTTGCAAATCACGGGGTAACGGATGTGTTTTCTGTTGTCGGAGGCGGTGCCATGCATCTGAATGATGCTTTGGGTCACCACGATAAGCTTCATGTGACGTACAACCATCATGAACAGGCAAGCGCGATTGCCGCGGAAGCCTATGCCAGGCTCAACAACAAAATCGCCGCGGTATGCGTTACAACGGGCCCAGGCGGCACAAACGCCCTGACAGGCGTTTTAGGAGGCTGGCTGGACAGCATTCCCATGTTCATTTTGTCCGGTCAGGTTCGATATGATACAACTGCCAGATACGCCGAGAAAAAAGCAGGAGCCATCGTTCGTGCCATGGGAGACCAGGAGTATGATATTGTACGATCTGTAACAGCGATGACAAAATACGCGGTTATGATTGAAGACCCCAATGATATCCTCAAGGCGCTTGAAAAAGGATGGCATTTGGCAAATACCGGCAGACCGGGTCCTGTTTGGATTGATATTCCGGTTAACTATCAGGGAAGCTTTGTGGAAACGGAAAATCTTCAAGGGTACAATCCGGAAGAGGACGATTCATTGCTTCCGGAACTGGTTGATATAAAGACGATTCGACTGGTGCTGGAGAAGATCCAACAGGCAAAGAGACCGGTTTTTCATGCGGGATATGGAATTCGACTTTCCGGAGCATATGCCGCGTTTCGCAGTGTAATGGAAAAACTGAATATTCCTGTTGTAACGTACTGGAATGCGATTGATCTGATAGAGGATGAGCATCCTCTTTACTGCGGCCGTGCTGGCAATATGGGTGATCGCCCCGGCAACTGGGCAATCCAAAATGCGGATCTCATTCTTGCTGTCGGCACCCGGATTTCTATTCGTCAGGTAGGCTATAACTGGAAAACATGGGCCAGAGCGGCAGAAGTCATTATGGTGGATATCGACAAGGGAGAGTTGAACAAGCCGACTCTTCATGTCGAAATGCCGATCCATGCAGATGCGAAGGACTTTCTGGAAAAAATGAACGCGGAAGCGGTAAAACCGGTATTTCTCGGGCAGGAATGGCTTTCAATCTGTCAAAAGTGGAAGAAAGAATACCCTGTTGTTCTTCCTGAACAATGGGAAGATAAAAATGAGGGCGTAAACGTATATGCTTTTGTCCGTTATCTCAGCAGTCGGCTGCCGGAGAATAGTCTAACAGCAGTTTCTAACGGAGCTTGCTGTGTGGCCGGTCATCAGGCCTATGTGATTCAAAAGGGAAGCCGTTTTGCTAACAACAGTGCGGTTGCGAGCATGGGTTACGGGCTTCCTGCGGCGATAGGAACCTGTATCGGCGGCGGAAGAAAAGAAACGATTTGCCTGGAGGGCGACGGCAGCATGATGATGAACCTCCAGGAATTGCAGACCGTGTTAACCAACAAGCTGCCGATCAAAATATTCCTGATTAACAATCAGGGTTACCATTCCATTCGTATCACGCAAACCAATCTGTTCGGACATCATACAAAGGTAGGGATTGGACCGGAGAGTGGTGATTTGAGCTTCCCTGAATACAGGAAGATCGCGGAAGCCTTTGGGTATCCGTATTTGTCCGCTTGTTCCAATACGGAAATGAAGAAGGAGGTTGACCAGGCACTTTGTATGGGCGGGCCGGTCTTCTGCGAGGTTTTCACGGATACGAAACAGGTATGGGCCCCAAAAAGCAGCACAAAGCGGCTTTCGGACGGAACGCTGGTTTCACCACCGCTGGAGGATTTAGCGCCGTTCCTTCCGCGGGAAGAACTTGCGAAACAGATGTTTATTCCCTTGATGGAGGAAAAGGGTGAATAATGGAAAAGGAGAAAATAAAACGGGCTATCGTCAATGGTCCGCTCGGAACGGTTGGAATGGCCCTTTGCCGGTGTTTGCTGAGCAAGGGGGTCCGGACGATTGCCATTTGCTATCCAGGTGATGCGAGGATACAGGATCTTCCGAAGGGGACGGATGTTATTGAGTGTGACATGCGAAACATTCTGTCTCTGAAAGATAAAATCGAAGGATCAGCATATGCTTTTTTTCACCTGGCCTGGATGGGAACCATTGGGCCTGGACGGAATGACGCACTGCTTCAGACAGAAAATATCCGGTGCGCAATTCTGGCGGCGCAGGCGGCGAAGATGCTGGGATGTGGCGTTTTTGTGGGCGTGGGAAGTCAGGCGGAATATGGGAGGATCGAAGGCCTCGTACGCGCCGACGCACCTTGTTTTCCAACCACCGGATATGGAATAGCAAAACTATGCGCGGGAGAGATGACGAGAATGGTTTGCGCCCAGGAGGGTATTCGTCATGTCTGGGCGAGAATTCTGAGTGCATATGGCCCTGGTGATGGACCACTCAGCGTTATCCCAACGATTCTGGAAAAACTGACGAGCGGCGAAAAGCCGTCTCTCACAAAGGGGGAACAGCTTTGGGATTTTTGCTATTCAGGCGATGTGGCGGAAGCGCTTTACGCGATGGCAGTTTCAGGCAGAGATGGAGCAATCTACCCTGTGGGAAGCGGAAAAGTAAGAACGCTTAAAGAATATTTTGAATTAACAAGGAACGCAGTGAATCCGGCACTTCCACTCGGAATAGGGGATTTGCCCTATCCGGATCATCAGGTTATGCATTTACAGGCTGATTTATTGCCCTTGAAGGAAGATACGGGATTTGAACCGACAACATCCTTCGAGGAAGGGATACGTGAAACGGTGCGTGCGTATATCGAACATAGAGGGAAGGAATGCAAATGAAGAAAGTCAGCATCATGATTCCCTGCTTTAATGAGAAGGAAAATATTGAAGCAATCACGGAAGACGTGGTGAAACAGATGAATGAACTGCCTCAATATGATTATGAGGTGCTCTGCATTGATAATTGTTCCACGGATGGAACCCGGGATCTGCTTCGGGAAATATGCAGAAAAAACAGAAAAATCAAAGCGATTTTTAATGTAAAGAATTTTGGTCAGTTCAACAGCCCCTATTATGGCCTGTGCCAGACGGATGGAGACTGCACGATTTCCATCTGCGCGGATTTCCAGGATCCGGTGGAGATGATCCCTGTTTTTTTGAAGCATTGGGAAGAAGGATATCAAATCGTATGCGGAATTAAGACCAGCAGCCGCGAAAACCCTATGATGTATAAGCTTCGGACGCTGTATTACAAGCTGATCAAGAAGTTTTCCTCCGTGGATCAGATCGAGCATTTTACCGGATTTGGGCTATATGACAAGAGCTTTATCGAAGTGCTTCGCAAGCTGGATGATCCTACGCCTTTTATCCGCGGAATCGTTGCGGAGCTGGGGGGCAAGCGGATAGAGATTCCCTACGAACAGCCCCAGCGCAGGGCCGGGAAAACCCACAACAACTGGTATACGCTGTATGACGCGGCCATGCTCAGCGTAACCAGCTATACCAAGGTGGGCATGCGGGTGGCGGTTTTTGGCGGAATGATTATGGCCGGGATCAATCTGCTGATCGGGCTGGTTTACCTGGTGATGAAGCTGGTCTACTGGGACCGTTTTGACGCAGGGCAGGCCCCGACGGTCATTATTATTTCAATCATGTGTTCCATCCTGCTGGCCTTTATGGGCTTCCTCGGAGAATATATCGCCGCCATCAATATGCGGGTCATGAAGCGGCCGCTGGTGGTCGAGGAAGAAAGGATCAACTTCGATCCGCCGGAGAAAACAGAGGTGAACTACGAAAGCAAACAGGAAGGGCCGGAGCCTGCCAACGCATTGGTCTTCCGGGAAAACAACGGGTAAAACGAAAACAGCAGGAACGCGCAGCCAGAAGAGGACGAATCTGCTTATCGGCTTCCAGAGGAGGGAAGCCGGTTTCTTTTCAGGCTGGCGAAAGCCAGGACAAACAGAGCGACCGTCATCCCCATGACACATACACAATCCAACAGCGTTGTAATATTCAACAATACAGAGGAATTTCCGGACAATTCAGGGAAGGGATTCTGTCCGCCGATGGCCAGTGGAAAAACAGAAAGGAAAAGAAAGAAAAGAAACCATACAAGGAAATGGCTTATTTTTTCAGAATGCGTGATTGCAAGAAACGGCAGGAAAAGGTAAATGGTATTGTAAACCATGGAGAAATTGGAAAAACCGGCACAGATTAATGAAATCATGGCGACACGCTGCCAGAATTCGGGTAGCAGGAATACGGAAACAATTCCCGTCAAAAGCAGAAGATAGGGAAGCCAACGAATCAAAGGCAGGCCGGTCAGACGGGAGATGATGTGGAAGAAATTAATCCAGCTGATTTTATATCCCAGGCCCGCCTCCACCTGAATATAGGAATTGTATCGGAGATTATTGAGCATCAGCTTCAGCGTCAGCAACCCGTTATAATGCAGGAACAGGGGAACAACAAACAGGAGGACGCCATACAGGAGTGTTCTGGCGGCCTCCTTCCAGCGTCGCTCGGCGACCAGAAGCAGCCCGAAGAGCGCCGGATACAGCTTTAAATTGGCAGCGATCGCCAGACAAATAAAACCGATTTCCCGGCGCAACGGGGAGGGATCGCGATAGAAACGGAAGAAAACCATGATAAAAAACATGGTCAGGAGAACGCAGTTGCCGCGCTCAAAAGCAAACAGCACAGGCATGCACAAAGCACCCAGCATAAAAACGGTTACCCTGCGGGAAAGAGGACCTTTTATGGAACTGGCGAGCATGAATAAAAACAGAAGGCAACAGGTTCCCTGCGTGATCCAGTAAAGCGTTAATCCCGCGGGATCCCTGCTTAACTGACCTGCGTATTGGGCAAGGGATTCGGCAGGAAGCAGCTTTCCCAGACCGTAATACATCAGATTGGCCAGGGGAGGATAGAGGCTGCTGTCGTGAGAAAGGTAGACGTCCAGGGTTCTCGCGTCCCGAATGCAATTAAAAAAGTCCATATACCGATCCTGAAAGGAAAGGTAGAAAATACTGTCCACAGCACGCTGGGGATGAACCAGAAAAGAGACGAGACTGACAGCCAGCATGGGTAGCGCAACGCACAGTAAAACGAAATAGGCGATGGACGCCGGATCCCTGCTCCACTTTCGGATTGCGTGCATCTAACGTTTTTCCTCCCCGACGGGTTCGCTCGGCGCGTTTCTTTTTCGGAATGCCCAAAACTTATTCAGGACAAAATTCAGGGGAATGGTGATGATCAGAGATCCCAGGGCCGCCAGCCAGTAGGGGGTTCCGGCGCCGCTGAGGGCCATCTTGATGGCGGGGGAGAGGATCAGCCCGGTCACCGCATAGCTGGCCATGGTTTTGAAATAGGCGCCGATCAGCTGGCCCCGGCTGCGCTTTTCTTCCTGCTTAAAAACATAGCGGCTGTTCCAGTAAAAGGAATTGGTAACGCTGACCAGGAAGGCGATCAACGTAACGACGGCAATCCGAACCTGCTCGCCGCCGGCGGAAATCCCGATTTCCCTCAGTGCTCCGCGGAGCAGGGGGAATTCCGCGTCCTTCAGAAGGACATAGTAGCACAGCATTTCGATGCCGTAGGAAATCAAAGTGTTGGAAACGCCCACCAGGCCGAACTTCACAAACTGAACCAGGGGGGCGAAACGGGAGTTTTCCAACCGGGCCATCCACTGCTGAAACTTTTCCTTCATCATGCTTCAACGCTCCCCGGGGAAAGAAAGGCCTGAATCTGCTGATCCATACAGGCTCGAATGTTGCCGCCCCCTGCCCAGATCCGGGTCCATTCAACGGTCTTTTCCACAGCGGTTTCCAGATTCCAGCGCGGCTTCCAGCCAAAGGTCGTCTTCAGCTTGCTGCAGTCGAGCTTCAGAAAACGGGCCTCGTGAGGACCGCCATCGGACTGATTGATCCATTTCAGCCCGTCGCCCCATTTGCGCACGAACAAGTCTACCAGCGCTCCGGTCTGGAAGCAGTCATGATCATCAGGACCCACATTGTACCATCCGGCGAGGCCGGGGTTATCCTCCTGGAGGGCGGCGATCATGAGGTAGGCCATGATGGGCTCTAAAACGTGCTGATAGGGCCTGGTAGACCAGGGGTTTCGAACGATAATGGGTTCTTTTTTGAGGGCCGACCGGATACAGTCCGGAATAATCCGGTCTTTGGAAAAATCTCCGCCGCCGATGACGTTGCCGGCCCGGGCGGTAGAAATGGCGACCTTTCCATCGGCAAAAAAACTGTTCCGATAGCTGTGGGTCACCAGTTCGGAGCAGGATTTGGAATTGGAATAAGGATCGAAGCCGTCCAGTGGTTCATTTTCCCGATATCCCCAGACCCATTCCTTGTTTTCGTAAACCTTGTCCGTTGTAACATTGAGAACCGAACGGACGGAAGGCGCATGACGGACGCATTCCATCAGGTGAACCGTCCCCATGACATTGGTGGAATAGGTCGTAACCGGATCCCGATAGCTTTCCCGGACGATAGGCTGAGCGGCCATGTGAATGACAATCTCGGGCTGATAATGATCAAAGACAGCTCGCAATGCGCTCAGGTCTCGCACATCTCCCTGGATATGAGTGATTTGCCTTTCCACGCCGCAAAGATCAAATAGCCGGGGAGCGGGTTTGGAACAGGTCGAAAAGCCAATGACCTGGGCGCCGGCATTTACCAAAACCGTTGTCATCCAGGAACCCTTAAATCCGGTGTGACCGGTCAGCAAAACCTTTTTCCCTTTGTAAAACCCGATGTCGAACATGCTCAGCCCTCCCAGATTTTCCAGGGCGCTTTTCCGCTTTCCCATAGGGCATCCAGTTTATCCTTTTCCCTTTTGGTATCCATGCACTGCCAGAAGCCTTCGTGATAATAGCTTTTCAGCTGCCGATCCGCGGCGAGACGGCGCATGGGTTCCTGCTCCAAAACTGTGGAGTCGTCCTTGAGATAATCGAATATTCCAGGATTGCAGACCATGAAACCGCCGTTTATCACAGCACCGTCGGTTCCGTCCTTTTCCCGGAAGGAAAGAACATTGTCGTCTCCATCGATATCCAGAACGCCTTTTTGCTGGGCCAGACTGACGGAGGTCAACGTGACACATCTGCCATGCGCACGGTGAAAGGCGGTCAACCGATCGATGTCAACGTTGGACACCGCGTCTCCGTAGGTCAGATAAAAGGGCTCGTTCTCCACATATTTCTGGATGCGCTTGACCCGGCCGCCGGTCATGGTCTTCAGGCCGGTATCCACGACCGTCACTTTCCACTTTTCGGCGTGCTTATCGTGGACAATGATTTTATTGTCGTGCTCAAAATCAAAGGTGATATCCGAGGTATGCAGAAAATAATCGGCAAACCATTCCTTAATTACATGCTGTTTGTATCCGGCACAGATGATAAACTCCCGGATGCCATAGGCGGAATAGCCCTTCATGATGTGCCACAGGATGGGTTGCTCGCCGATTTCCAGCATGGGCTTTGGCCGGAACTGGGATTCCTCGGAAATGCGGGTGCCGTAACCGCCCGCCAGAATGACGACTTTCATGGTACTTCCTCCCCGCAGCCTTCGGAAGAGCTGCTTTCTGATCCCATTCAGCATATCACAAAAGAGTACGAACGGCAAGAATCCAGGCTTCGCGGTTGCATTTTAAGGGAAAGCAGGGTATACTCTGCGGGAGGCAGGAGACGTGGCAAAAGGAAGCTGCGTAGGGTGCGATGGAGATCACACGCGACTCCTGCTAAGCGGCGAGATGACGGGAGAGGATGGAATATATCGCCATGGCAAAAAAAAGGATTCGTTGGTTCGATTGGGCAATTCTGATCATTTTGGCGGTTGCGTCCCATCTGGTATTTCAACAGGGAGATATTATCCATACCGGCGGTGCATCCTTTGGATACCTTGACGGACATATCCTGGACTTTTACAGCTATACAGATCAGACCGTCGGCGGGTGTGCCTACATGCCGACAACTTATGTCCTTTTTGCCATTTGGAATCTGCCGCTGAAGCTGCTGGGACTGAAAACCGTTTCCTCGATGGATCATACCTATTTTGTGAAGCTGTGGTATACGGGCCTGCCCATCCTCTGCTACGTGGGAATAGCGGTGATCATGTTTAAGCTGGCGCTGGAAATGGGTTTTGGTGAAAAAAAGAGCCGCGTGGCGGCTTATGCCTTTGCCGCAAGCCCCATCGCTTTTTTCTCCCAGTTCATTTTCGGACAGTATGACAGCATAACTCTGTTTTTTGTTATGCTGGGCACTTTGTTTTTCTTCAGGGATCGAACCTTTGGCTTTGTGGCTTCCTTTGCCGTGGCGGTAACGTGCAAATATTACGCGCTTCTGATTTTTCTGCCGATGTTGTTGCTCAAGGAGAAGAAGGTTTGGCGGATCATTGCCCAGGGTGCCGGATTCATGTCCCTGTTTATCCTTGAATTCGTGTTCTATCTTCAGGATCGGTCCATGGCCGGGCATATAACTGGATTCAATGCTACCACCTATATATTTAATGTTGTTTTAGATACTGGAGAGGTTTTCCCGAAAATCTCTCTGGTGATGCTGCTGTGGGTATCTATTTGCGCCTGGGCTTTCTTTACAAATCCCAAAGATCGAGTGGAGCAGTGGAAATGGTTTCTCTATTTTGAAGGGTTTGTGATGTTCTGCGTCTTCGGGCTCAGTATGTGGCATCCCCAGTGGGTGATGCTGGCGATTCCCTTTATGGTTTTCGGAACCATGATGCATGAGCGGAACGACATCTTCTGGCTGCTGGATCTGATTCTGATGCTGTGCTATACATGGTTCACGGTCGGGGCCTGGCCGAACCATCTTGATCATTGCCTGATGCGGGGCGGCCTGCTCAATGATATGATCGGGAACCGTTACTTCTCCGCGGTGACTATACGGGATTTTCCGCCATACAGCATAGGACATATGACGATGCCTTTCTCCTGTATTTCAGCGCTGTTTCTGGTGAACGCGCTGTTTAAACATCCGAAGTATATGATCGCGTCCCCGGAAACGGATACAAACCCGCAGGTCGGACTGCTTCGGCTGCGTTTTTTGGGTGGTATCGCCATGTTTATTGTTCCCTGTATGATCTGCTTTTACACGATGATGAAGGCACCCTATGCTTATGAAAACCGCATTATGGATGCTTATGATCCGGCATGGGTAACTACTTTGCAGGAAGGACAGGAATCCTATATCGCGGAGCAATATTTCTCACCGAAAACGGATACGCTGGAGCGGATTGACATCAAGTTTGACTGCGAGAACGGCGTGGGACAAGGCCACGTCCATCTGGCGCTGACAGATGTGACGGACGGCAAGCTTTTGTATGAGACGGACATAGCGAGGAACACGATCAAAACGACCAAAGCCACGCATGTAACATTTACTCCGATTGCGCTGCACAGGGAGCATGTCTATAAGGTAACCCTGTCCTGCAACCCCGCCGATGGAGGTTATCTGGGCTTGTATTATATGCCTGACGCAAAAGCGGGGTCGGAGATGACAATGAACGGCGAGCCGCAGGACAAGGTGGCGGCGATCGAGTTTTTCGGGAGATAAGACTGAGATGGAAGGAATGGATTTAGATAATAAGAGAAATCGCAAGCCTTTATGGGCTTTTGTGATCGCTGTTCTGTGTTCATTTATCATCTGGGCCGTGTTGTTTATCCTTGATCCGGGAGGGGAGCAGAGGGTCGCGTTCTCCTTTAATGGCGCCGACTGGTTCATGGATTTTTATAATACCGCGTATTACGGCGTGGGGAGAACGCCCTATACCTGGGGTAACCTGGCGGCCCACAACTATCTGCCGATAGCCTACTTGATGATGTATCCTTTTTCTCTTCTGTATCCCAGCAATTTGCCGATACAGTATGAATGGCGGAATACGCAGATCGGGGCGGGCATTTTCGGGGTTTATCTGGTTGCCTCCTTCCTGTTCCTGTTTTTGTGCCTGTGGGAGGCTTCCCGTCAGTCGAGAGGACGGAAGGCGGCACTGATGGCCGCGTGCTTTTTCAACGGTCTTCTGCTGAACAACGTGGATCGCGGCAATCAGGTGATTTTTGTCGCGGGGTGTGTCTGTGTGTTTTTGATGACGGTGGATTCCCCGAAGAAGCCGGTTCGGCATCTGGGATACGTCTGTCTGGCCTTAAGCGCGTGCATGAAGATCTATCCGGCCCTGTTCGGTGTTTTGCTGATCTATCAAAAACGATGGAAGGAGATTGGCTGGTGCGTGCTCTATGGCGTGCTGCTGGCCGTCTTGCCTTTTTTCTGGCTGGACGCGCCATTAAAGGACAGCGTCATCGGCTATCTGAAGGGCATGTACGCGCATGCCCGCAATTACGCGGAGGAAGGCGAATATGGCTTTTTGTCCTTCCTGGGGCGGGGAACGCTGATCACCGTGCTTCAATACATCCTGTGCATTGTTTGCCTTTGGCGGGCATGGAAGCTGGAGAAAACGTGGCAAAAAACGCTGCTGATTACGCTGGCGGTTTTCCTGACCTCCGGACAGCAGAATTATTACAACGCCCTTTATTTCCTGTATCCTGTTGTGTTGTTCTTCAATGAAGACAGACACGACAAAGGAGACTGGGGCCTGATCATTTGCTTTGTGGCACTGCTGAGTCCCGTCCGCTTCAAATTCGGCGCATGGGATGTTGTGCTGCTGCGCAACCTGGCCTGTCTGGGAATGACAGGGATGCTGCTGTATAAGAGCTTTGTAAAGATTCCGGAAAGGAGCGCTGCCGTGTGAAACAAACGGAGCAAAAGATTTTTTCCTGGGTGGAGGACCATGGGGCCTTGCTGTTTGGGATTGCGGCCACTTTATTATCCCTGGCCGCGCGATTCCCCATGCGCGATTTTATCAGCAAGGACATGACGGAATCCCTCCTGCCCTGGTATGCGCAAATCGCCGAAAACGGCGGTTTCCGCGGCCTGGGAACACAGGTGGGCAATTACAATCTGCCCTATCAGTCTATGATTGCGCTGATGACAACCCTGCCGGTTTCGCCGGTGTATGCCTATAAGATCAGCTCCGTTTTGTTTGACTATCTCCTGGCCCTGGCCGCCATGGGGATTGTTCGCCACATCACCGGGGACAGGCTGAAAAGCGCCCTGTGCTACGGGGCCGTCGTATTGCTGCCGACGGTTGCGCTGAATTCGGCCGCCTGGGGGCAGTGCGATTCCATTTTTACTTTTTTTCTGGCGGCATGCTTCCTGATGCTGCTGAAGGAGAAATATCCTGCGGCGTTTCTGCTGTACGGCGCATCCCTGGCGTTTAAGCTGCAGGCGGTTTTCTTTCTGCCGTTTTTGATTTTCTACTATGGGAAGGAAAAGAAGTTTTCCATTCTGCAGTTTCTGCTTTGCCTGATTCCGCCGGTGGCGCTGAGCCTGGGCGGCGCCCTTCAGGGCAGAAGTCTGCTGGATATTTTGCGGGTTTACCGGTCCCAGACGACGGACAGCTCCGAGATCTCTTACAGCTATCCTTCCTTCTGGAACGGACTGCTGGAAAACGGGGAGGCGGAGCATCTGGGCCAGGTCGAAATGCTGGCCATTGGCGTCACGTTCGCGATGCTGGCGGGGATCGTGCTGATGCTGTGGCGCCGGAAGGAAACATTGACCGAAACGGAGCATCTGCATATCGCGGTTTTTCTGACGTATACCTGCGTGCTGTTTCTGCCCTGCATGCATGAACGGTATGGATATCCCGCTGTTCTTTTCGCGCTGATGCTGGCTTTTGCGGACAGGAGGATGATCCCCGTTCTTTTGGGAATGATCATGATCGATCTGCAGACCTATGGACATTATCTGTTCGGAACGCCGAGGATGCCCTGGGAGCTGCTGGTGGGGCTGAATATGATCTGTTGGCTGGCCTGCGGCGGACGGTTGCTTGAGAAAAGCAGGAAGGACAGGATAAGGGCATGAGTATATGGACGCTGGTGGGGAACCTTGTCATTGGCCCACTGAAAATTCTTTTTGAAACGATCTTTATGCTGGCTAACCGCCTTGGCAAACCGGGATTATCCATCATCGTGCTGAGCCTGGCGATGAATATCCTGGTGCTTCCCCTTTATCGCAGAGCGGATGTCATCCAGGACGAGGAGCGGGAGAAGGAACAGCGCCTGCAGAAATGGGTGCAGCACATTCGCAAGGCCTTTTCGGGCGACGAACGGTTCATGATCCAGCAGGCCTACTATCGGGAGAATCATTACAGCCCCATGAGCGCGCTGCGGGGCGCCCTGCCGCTGGCGCTGGAGATCCCGTTTTTTATCGCTGCCTATCAGTTTCTGTCCGGGCTGGGCGCCCTCAAAGGCGCTTCCTTTGGACCGATCAGGGATCTTGGCGCGCCGGACGCGCTGCTCAGGATTGGCGGAATCTCCGTCAATCTGATTCCGATTCTTATGACGGCGGTGAACATTGTATCAAGTTCCATCTATACCCGAGGCGCATCCCTGAAGAGTAAAATGCAGCTGTATGTCATGGCGCTGGTTTTTCTCGTTTTCCTTTATGATTCGCCTGCAGGACTGACGATGTACTGGACGCTGAATAATGTTTTCTCCTTGGTCAAAAATATCGTTACGAAGTCAAAACACGGGAAAGCGTTGCTGAATATGACCCTGTCACTGGTGGGATTCGTGCTTGCGTTTATTGCGCTGACGAAGGCACCGTCCATGAAGTGGAAACTGGTGTGTGTCGGAGGCGGATTGATTTTACAGATTCCTGCTGTGGTGGCGCTGCTGAAACGAAGGAACGCGTTAAGGACGCCCTCCTTTATGCTTCGTCCTCCCAGGAAGGGAATGTTTTTTTCTGGAGCTGCTCTGATTGCGCTTCTGACAGGAGTTCTGATCCCCTCTTCTGCCCTGGTCTCCTCTCCAGCTGAATTTCTGGATACTGTGACCCTGCATAATCCGACATGGTATGTGATCAATGCAGGTGTTCTTGCGCTGGGTACATTTGTGATCTGGGGCGGTGTGTTTTATCTGCTGGGAAACGACCGTATGAAAAAGGGTATGGAACTGGGCGTTTGGATCCTGGCGGGCGTAATGATCCTCAACTACATGGCGTTTAAAAAAAGTCCGAACCCTATGAATTCCATTTTGCAGTACAGAGGAGTTCCGATGTTCACCGCTCAGCAAAAACTGATCAATCTGGGAATCGTGATGGTTGTTGCCGCGGTGTTGGCATTCCTGTTTATCAAAAAAGAAACACTGGCCCAGGCTTTTTGCCTGGCTGGAGCCATCGCAACCGGGTTTATGGGGGGGAGAAACCTGATCTTGTCTCAGAATGATATACGAGAGGCAGCCACCCTGGCCAGAACTCAGGAGCAGCGGGAAGCGGTAATCCCCATTTCCACCGGCGGGAAAAACGTTGTGGTTCTCATGCTGGATCGGGCCATCAGCAGTTACTTGCCGGCAATTTTCGCGGAAAGGCCTGAGATCAGGAAACAATTTGACGGTTTTACCTGGTATCCTAATACGCTTGCTCATGGTGGGTACACCAACTTTGGGGCGCCGGGAATATTTGGCGGTTATGAGTACGTGCCTGCGGCGATGAATGCCCGGCCGAACGAGTCCCTTCAGGAAAAACACAATGAAGCGCTGCTGATGATGCCGACGTTATTTGGCAACGAAGGCTATTCTGTAACGGTCTGCGATCCACCCTATGCCGGAGTCTATAAATGGTCTATGGATCTCTCGCTGTATGATAAAGCGCCGAACACGGAAGCGTACATTACCGAAGGGTATTATCTGAAAGCGGACAGCTCGGAAAGCTACCGGATCATCCGCGAGAGAAATTTCTTCTGCTATGGACTGACAGAAACCCTCCCTTATGCCATCTATGGGCCGCTGTATAACTGTGGGTTTTACAATCAGCCCAGCGAATTGTACGTAACTCAATTGCGCCAGGGCCCTTCTGTGGCCATGGGGGAAGATCTTGATTTCCTTGGGGCATACACGGCGATTACTCATATGAGAGATATGACGGAAATTCGAAAGACGGAGGAAAACACGTTCCTGGAATTCGTAAACTGTACTACGCACGAGCCGGTGCTGCTTGCTGAGCCGGAATACATTTCATCGGTACAGGTGGATAATACGGTATACGATGCGGAACACGGCGACCGTTTTGTCGCGGGGGAGCAGACGCTTCATGTAACGACCGACGACCACATGAGTCATTATCATGTCAACATGGCCGCTATGATCTGGGTCGGAGACTGGCTGGATATGCTGCGGGAAAACAATGTGTATGACAACACAAGAATCATCATTGTTGCGGATCATGGCCGCGATATGAAAATCATGGATGGCAAAACGCTGCCCAACGGAATTGAGATCACGGCGTACAACCCGTTGCTGCTCGTAAAGGATTTTGGTGCCCACGGGGATGTGCAGCAGGACAATACCTTTATGACCAATGCGGACGTTCCCTATCTGGCCACGATGGACGTGATCGAAAACCCCGCGAATCCGTTTACCGGTAACCCGATCCGAAGCCAGGAGGAAAAGGAAGCGCCCCAGGAAGTCACCACTTCCCTGGAGTTCAGTACGAAAACCAACCGGGGCAATACTTTCCATGCGGCGACGTGGTACACGGTCCATGATGATTTGTTTGACATGAATAACTGGACGGAAATTGGATATAAATAAAGGACGGACTTCAGGGAATCAGGCGGACGGAAGAAAAGGGGAAGAATATGCGTTTATACATTGATCCCGGAACCGGCAGCATGCTTTTCACGATCCTGATCGCGGTCATCGGTTCGCTGATCTATCTGCTGCGCAATTTTTGGATGAAGCTGGGGGTGCTTCTCAGCGGAGGCAAAAGGGACAGCGGTGCCAAACGGATGCCGATTCTGATTTTTTCCGATCACAAGCGCTACTGGAGCATCTTCGAGCCCATCTGCGACGAGCTGGAAAAGAGGGGCCAGGAGGTGTTTTACTGGACGGAATCCGCGGACGATCCGGCTTTAACGAAGGCATATCAGCATATCCACGCGGCATGCATCGGGGAGGGGAACCGGGCCTTTACGAAGCTGAACATGGCGAAGGCCTGGATCGTGCTGTCCACAACGCCGGGACTGGATGTGTATCAGTGGAAGCGTTCCCGGGAGGCCGCCTACTACGTCCATATTCCGCATGCTCCCAACGATATTACCTTATATCGGATGTTTGGGCTGGATTTTTATGATGCTGTTCTGCTTTCCGGAAACTATCAGGTGGATCAGATTCGGGAATTGGAGAAATTGAGGAATCTGCCGGAAAAAGAAATAGAGATTGTAGGCCTGCCCTATATGGACGAGGCACAAAAACGCCTGGAAACAGCAGAACCTCTGGCAAAAAAAGAGGGAAGGACCGTTTTGGTTGCCCCGTCCTGGGGCCCCAGCGCCATTCTCAGCCGATATGGTGAAAAAATGATTGATGCCCTGCTGTCCACCGGTTATCAGGTGATTATCAGGCCCCATCCGCAATCATTTTCATCGGAGAAGGAATTGATTGAAAAACTGATGAAGCGCTATCCGGATGGGGATCAGCTTCAGTGGAACCGGGACAATGACAACTTCGATGTGCTGAGACGGTCGGATATTCTGATTTCGGATTTTTCCGGCGTGATTTTTGACTATACGCTGGTTCATGACAAACCGATCCTGTATGCGGACACGGCCTTCGATAACGCGATCTACGACGCGTGCTGGATTGAGAAACCGCTTTGGACATTTAAGGTCTTGCCCGAGTTGGGCGAACAAGTTACGGAGGACATGCTACCGCAGATCAAGACCATTATCGATCGCTGTATCGAAAATCCGAAGTATCAGAAGGCACGGGCCGCAGCAAGGGAAGAAACCTGGATGCATCAGGGAGAAGGAGCTGTGCGAGCAGCCGACTACCTGCTTGAAAAGCTGAATCAAATCCGAAAGGATGAAACAGAGACTCCCGTTCAAGAAGGCAAGACGGAGAAAGGAAAAAGAATCAGGCGAAAAAAGTGAGTTCCAAGGAACGTGAAATGGGAGAAAGAAGATGCCATCACTGAGCGGATACAAGACGGAACTGGATTATAGCTACGCGCCGGGGATTTTTCCCAGCATGGAATGCCTGCGGTTTCGGCCGGAGAGCGTCAGGCGGCTGCTGGTGCATTCAGCGGCGGCTGGTCGGGAAGGCGCGGATAAGCTTATCGGCCTGGCAGAGGAGCTGGGTGTCCGGGTGGAAACAGCGGACAAGGCGCTGGCGCGAATCAGTGGGAAGGAAAACTGCTTTGCCGCAGCGGTTTTTGGCAAGTTTGCGGATGAGCTGGATCCGGAAAAGCCGCAGGTGCTGCTGCATCAGCCGGGGGACAGCGGCAATGTGGGGACGATTCTGCGGACGGCGCTGGGGCTGGGAATTGAAGACGTGGCGCTGATTCGGCCCTGCGTGGATCTGTTTGATCCGCGAACCGTCCGGGCCAGCATGGGGAGCCTGTTCAGGCTGCGGATTCGGGTTTATGATACTTTTGAGGAATACAGGGACGCGATGGGCGATCGGGATTACTATCCCTTTATGCTAGATGCTTCCGTGCCGCTGGAGGAGGCGCTGAGCAGGCCTCTTCGATCCCGAAGGACACTGGTTTTTGGGAACGAGGGCAGGGGACTGCCGAAGGAGTTCGCTTCCATCGGTCAGCCGGTTCGGATCCCCAGCAACGACAAGGTGGATTCATTAAACCTGGCTATTGCAGCCGGAATCGGAATATACGCGTTTTCAATGGTGAACCCTGCTGGATGGGACAAGTAAAGCTTTGGGTCAGCACTTTGCTTGTGTTTTTTCCCATTCTTGACAATCGTGGCCGGGTAGAATTAAACTAAAAATATGGATTTCCTTTGTGAAGGAAGGAATCCGGGAGTGGAGAACGTTGGTTTCATGCGCCCCTGAAAGGGACGGCGCATTTGGAGGAACCTGGGAGAAAATGTGAGCCATCGAATAACGGTGACCATCGGGATCGTGGAGGTCGGATTTCAATGAAGGGAAAGATTGCGCGGATCGTCGCGGGCATATTGGCCGCGCTGCTTGTGGCGGCTTATTTTTGCCTGCCGACGAAAGATGAGCGGATGACCATGTCCAACAGCGGCCGAAAAAAGCAGGATGTTCCTGTTGGAGAGACGCTGACCTGGTCCTGGACGCCTTCCATGGACAATACGGATGGTCTGGAGCTGAAGCTGACCGGGATGAAAAAAGCCCAGGGTATTACCCTCAATGTTCAGCTGAAGGATGAATCCGGGGAGGTTGTCGCGGAGAACAGGAAGGCTATCGCGGATTTGGGCGAGGACGGGGACGGGATTAGCATTCCCGCTCATCCGGAGTTTGGGAAGCATTACACCCTGGCCGTTTCGGCAGAAGGGGAAGGCACGACGATCAAGCTGAAGGGCGCCGTGGAGGACAGCGGAGAGTTTTATCCAATGCTGAAGGAAACGGGCAGCGTGACCAAATACAATCCCGTGCTGCTTTATTTCGCGGCGGGGCTTTTGCTGCTGGCGCTGACGCCGGTCTTTGGCGCGGAGCGGAAGCGCCTGCCCAGGATAAAAAAGAAAATCACATTGGATACGCTTCTGCCCTGGGGAACCTTTATCCTGATTTTTTCGGTCGGGATGCTGGTGGTCTTTCATAAGCCAGCCTTTGAACCGAGCACCGAATGGGGCTCCTGGGACGAGGAAATCCACCTGAACGCCATTCAGGCCATGTCGCTCTTTGGGGACGGCGGCCTGCCCTACTGGGTGGCGGACATGATTACCTGGAACCCGGGATATATTCCGCTGGCGATCGGATACAGCATCGGTCGGATCTTTACCCGGGGAGACGCGACGCTTTATCTTTGTGCCACCTTTACCAGCGTTCTTTTCTACGCGGGCATGTGCGCGCTGGCGGTGAAACACGCGCCGCGGTACAAGGTTTCTTTTCTGGTGGCGTCCACGATGCCGACGCTGATGTTCCTGATGACGAGCATGAGCTATGACACCGTGGTGTCCGGAAGCATTATTCTGGGTCTGGCACTGGTATTGGAAAGCATCGACAGCGATGAGAGCGTGACGCCCATCCGAGCCATTACGATGACGGCGATTCTGGCCTTCGGAACGGTGGCGAAGCCTGCCTACAGCCTGGCGGTGCTGGCGCTGATGATGATTCCTGCGTCGAAGCTGGGGGGCAAGGGAAAGGCCTGGATGTTCCGGGGCTTCGCGCTTCTCATGACAGTCTGGTGCATGGCGGCCGCCGCGATGCCGGGCGCCTATGATTCGGTTCGGGCGGGAGACGAGCGCTTTGCCGGCGCGTCCGCTTCCGGGCAGATCGAGTATATGCTTTCGGATCCGCTGAACGCGCTGATGATTCCCTTCCGGTATCTGTGGAACAACCAGCGCTTCCTGATGAATATGGGGATTGCACATTGGGCGTATCTGGGCAACAGCACGAATGTTGGAGGGCTGTATCTGGCCATGATGCTGCTGGCGGCGCCCCTTTGCGCCTGCGGGGAAAAGTGGGACCGGAAGAGTCCACTTTCCCCGGGACGCCGGATCGGCCTGGGGGCCATTGCCATCGGGGCGGAGATCATTCTGATCATCACCCAGTATGTTGTTTCCTCCGAAGTGGGGGGAGGTGTGCAAGGGGTACAGGCCCGCTATTTCATGCCCTGCTGGATTATTCTGATGCTGGCCATCATGGCGCCACAGGCGATCCGGAAGCGGGTTGGAAAGGCGGGGGATGTTTTGACGGTAGCAGTCTACGTATGCTGCTTCTGGGTAAATATGAGCTACGCGGTGAATTGGCTGACATCCACCGGTTACCTCGGATGACGGTGGTGGTGCTGTCCGTCGGGAAGCTGCGGGAGAAGCCCTACCGGGAGATGGCGGACGAATACCTGAAGCGGCTGAGCCGGTTCGGGAAGTATGAGGAGATCGAGGTGCCGGATCTGCCAGAAAGGGATGGCGCTTCCCTGGCGGAGGAGGAGCAGATCAAAACCCGGGAAGGGGACGCGATGCTGAAGAAGCTTCGGCCTGGAGACCGGGTGATCGCCCTGACCATCGGGGGAAGGCAGCGAAGCTCGGAGAAGCTGGCGGCGGAGATCGCCTGGGCCAAGGGCAGCGGCGTCGGCAGGCTTGTGTTTCTGATCGGCGGAAGCCTGGGGCTGGGAGACAATATCCTGGCCAGGGCGGAGGACGAGATGAGCATGAGCCGGATGACCTTTCCGCACCAGCTGGCGAAGGTCATGCTGCTGGAGCAGCTGTACCGGGCGGAGAAAATCGGCGCAGGGGAAAGATATCATAAATAGGAACCGATCGACGGAACCGGGACGATCCGGTTTTCGTCATACAGAGGATAGAGCGGAAAAGAGAAGGCGGCCGCGGAAACGGCATGAAGCCGGAAAGGCGCGCCGGATGGAAAATAGTGCCCTCTGGGAATCGGACGGGATAAAGGAAGAGCGGGAAAAACCCCGGGAACGGGATGGGGCAGGGAAAGGAAACGGAGGACGGAACGGATGAGGAAAAACGGAATCAGGGTGCTTGCGGCGCTGCTGATGGTCTTCCTGATGCTCTTTGGCGATCTGGCGGCGCTGGCCGCCGGTTCGGTAACTGTTGGCCCGACGACTGCTACGATTACAGCATCAACGGCTTCTGCAGAGAAAACGACTGTATCGACGTCTGTTGCGGAAACGACATCGACGGCATCTGCCGCGAGAACAGCTTCATCGACATCCGCTTCGAAAACGACTCCAACGGTGTCCGCGGCCGTCGGCGTAACGCCCACGCCGGTGCCGGAAGGGCCCATTACGGATCCGCAGGGGATCGCGGACTGGCTGTTTTCCCATGACATGACCCTGCCGGATAACTTTATCACCATGCGGGAAGCCCGGGCGCTGGGCTGGGATCCTTCCTGGAACTATGTGGGCGATGTGGCCCCGGGGATGAGCATCGGCGGGGACCGGTACGGAAACTACGAAGGAAAACTTCCGGAAGGCTGGGGAGTGTACTATTGGGAGGCGGACTGCTATTACAAGGGAAAGAAGCGGAACGCACACCGGGTCATCTATTCCAGCGAGGGCCGGGTCTGGTATACGGGGGATCACTATAACACCTTTACGGAACTGTTTCCCTCTACGCCATGAAAACAGCGCTTCGCTGGCTGGAAGCGGCTTCGTGGGGCAGGAAAGGTGCCCAAATGCCAGATGAAAGCGTCTTTCGGGGGAAAAGCACCGCGAGACAGCATTATGTCTGCTGAAAGCGGTCTTTGGGTGTAGAACTGAGAGAAGAAAGAATCATCCCTTGCGTGGAAAAGTGCCGCAAGAGAGAGGAGGGGGAGACCATGAAACGTGGAGCGAAAGTTGCTCTTTTAGCGGCGCTGGGCGTCGGGCTCTGTTTTGTGCTGGCGGGGTGCTATATCGCGCCGGACGATATCAATAACAGCGGTAACATGACCACAAACAGCGGGAATCTGCCCTTCCAGACCCTGGCGCCGACGGCCACGGTGGCGGTGACGCCGGACACGGTTGTGGTGGTGACCCAGAATCTTTTCGGCGGGCCGCAGCAGATCGCGGTGACCAACAGCGGCATCGCGCAGACGCCGCAGCCGGCCGCAACGCCGACACCCACGACCGGGGGCGGATGGAACGACTGGGGGACGGTTTCGGGCCAGACGGCGAACCCGGGGGTTTCCGCCGTTCCGCTGGTGACGTCCCAGCCCCAGTCGAGCGTCATTATCTTTACGACCGCGACGCCATCCCCGGCAACCGCGGCGACGACGGCGGGAAGCGTGGTCGTCAATACACCCACGCCCCGGCCCACCATCAAGGTGGTGACCGCGGCGCCGGCGACGCCCACCAAGACGCCCCCGAGCCTGCAGGTCGGCTTCAAGGGATCCAGCGAGGTTCGCCGGCTGCAGAAGCGGCTGAAGGAACTGGGGTACTACAACGGATCGGTGGACGGGGACTTCGGCAAGGGAACCGAGGCGGCGGTCAAGGCGTTCCAGAAGGACAACGGGCTTTCGGCGGACGGGAAGGCCGGGGCGAAGACGCTGGAAAAGCTGTATTCCAGTAGCGCCCTGACCAAAAAGCAGGCCAACGCCACGGCGACTCCGCGGGCGACGGCAAAGGCGACCGCCCGGCCCACAGCCACGCCCAAGCGGGCGACGGCTACGCCCCGGCCTACGGCGACCCCGAATCTGACGAAGGATTATTACCTCCAGGCGGGCTCCAGCGGCGCCAAAGTGCGGACGCTGCAGAACCGGCTGATCGAGCTGGGCTGGCTGAGCGGAAGGGCTACCGGCGAATACGACGAGGCCACCGAGGCGGCGGTCCGGGCTTTCCAGAAAAAGACCAAGGGCCTCTGGGATGACGGCGTGGCCGGCCCGGACACCCTGAGGGCCCTGTATTCCTCCGGAGCGGCCCGGGCCACGGGCGCCGCGGCCAGCACCGGGGAAACCCTGGAGCGGGGCAGCGAGGGTGACGCGGTGCGAACGCTGCAGCGGCGGCTGAAGGCGCTGGGATACCTGTCCGGATCGGTGGACGGCAGCTACGGCGTCGCCACCGAGGCGGCGGGGATCGCCTTCCAGCAGGCCAACGGACTGACGGCGGACGGCAAGGCGGGGACGGCGACCCTGAACCGGCTTTATTCGGATACGGCGGTCAAGAGCACCGGCACCCGGGCCAATACCTCCACGGTCATCAACACCGGCAGCGGCAGGGAAACGGGGGATATCGCCTCCACGGGCTATGTGACGCTGCAGATGGGCAGCGAAGGGGAGCAGGTTCGGCGGCTGCAGCAGCAGCTGAAGGATCTGGGTTATTATTCCGGCAGCGTGGACGGAAAGTTCGGGGAAGGAACCGCCACGGCGGTCATGGCCTTCCAGCTGCGCAACAGCCTGACCGTGGACGGAAAGGCGGGCCCTGCCACCCAGCGGGCGCTCTTCGGCAGCGGAACGGCCATCTCCTATTCCGCCATGCGCCAGGGGGAAAACGGCGCGGCCGTGAGGAACCTGCAGTATACGCTGTATGAGCTGGGCTATTATGACGGCAGCATCGACGGGGATTACGGCCAGACCACCGCGGACTCGGTGCGGGCGTTCCAGATTCAGAACAAGCTGTCCCCGGTGGACGGGGTGGCGGGGAACGCGACGCTGGCGAAGCTGTATTCTTCCTCGGCCATTCCCGCTTCCGCGGCGAATCCCGATTATGTGACCACCCGGCCCGGGGACAAGGGGGAGCTGGTGGTGGAAATCCAGGACTGCCTGATGCAGATGGGCTATCTGGACGACATCAACGGCGAATACGATGAGACGACGACGGAAGCCATCCGGCAGTTCCAGAAGGATAACGGGCTGACGGCGGACGGCGTGGCGGGAGAAAAGACGCTGCAGATCCTTTTTGGATACTAAAAGAGGGAAAAGAAGGAAAAAGAATCAGGCGGGTCGAAATAAAACCGTTTGGAGCCCGGCGGAGAAGCAAAGCGGAACCGCCGGGGGAATACGCGATGAGGTGATGGATTTCATGTCAGAATGTTCTAGCAACTGCTCCAGCTGCGGACTGGATTGTCCCTCCCGGAAGCAGGAAAGCCTCCTGGCTCCGCTGAACGCGAAGAGCAAGGTGGGCAAGGTGATCGCGGTGGTCAGCGGCAAGGGCGGCGTCGGAAAGAGTCTGGTGACGGGGCTGTCGGCGGTGCTGAGCCAGCGAAACGGCTTCCGCACGGCGATTCTGGACGGAGATATTACCGGGCCCAGCATTCCGAAAATGTTCGGCGTGCGGGATCCCGCCATGGGCAGCGACGACGGCATTCTTCCCGCCGTCAGCCGGACGGGAATCAAAATGATGAGTGTCAATCTGCTGCTCGAAAACGACACGGATCCGGTGGTCTGGCGCGGCAGCCTGATCAGCGGAACGGTCAAGCAGTTCTGGACCGACGTGGTCTGGGGCGATGTGGACTTTATGTTTGTGGACATGCCTCCGGGAACCGGGGACGTGCCGCTGACGGTTTTCCAGAGCCTGCCGGTGGACGGGATTCTGATCGTCACCAGCCCCCAGGAGCTGGTGGGGATGATCGTGGAAAAGGCCATGAACATGGCGAAGATGATGAATATCCCGGTGCTGGGCCTTGTGGAGAACATGAGCTGGATCGCCTGCCCGGACTGCGGGAAGAAGATCTTCCCCTTCGGCGAAAGCGGCGCGGAGAAGATCGCCCAGGCCCATTCCATTCCGCTGCTGGCCCGGCTGCCCATGGATCCGGCGCTGGCCCGGGAATGCGATACCGGGGTCATCGAGCTGTTTAACGAGGACTGGATGGACGGCGTGATGGCCGCGGTGGAGCGCTGCCCGAAGAGGCAGCAGCAGCCGGGATAAACGCCCTTTCCGGGACAGAAGGGGTTTCCGGCTGAAAAAAAGAAGAAAGGGGGGCCGGTATGGCGAGAAACCAGAAGAACCAGCGGGCGGGGGATTCGCTGTACCGCTCCCGCAGCCGGAACGCGGCCGGCGCCCCCCGCCCCATGGATGAGGCGGGAAAAGAAGAGCGGCGACGGCGGCAGATCCGAAGCTGGATTATCGTGGTGGCGGTCATCGTGGCGGTGCTGATCGGATACCGGTTTCTCCGGGGCGGAGGCACCCGGGAAGCGGCGGCTTCGAAGCTGCCCTGCTATGCCGGACAGAGTGTGACCCCCTTCGGGGACGGGATTCTGTATTACGACGGGGCCAGCCTGCACTGCCTGAGCAGCGCGGGCACCATCCGATGGAGCTTCCCCGCGGGGGCGGAGGCGTACTTTTACGCCGGCCCCACCCACGTGGCCATCTGGAGCGGCATGCAGATGTATCTGGTGGATCAAAACGGCAACGCCACCTATAACGAGAGCATGGAGGGAACGGTGCAGTTCGTCCGGGTGGGCGAGAGGTACTGCGCGGCTGTGGTCGGCGAGGATACGGAGCCGAAGCTGATCGTCAAGGATCTGAAGGGCAGCCAGGTGGATACCGAGGTCGAGGCCTTCAGCGGCCTGATGATCCTGGATACCGGCTTTTTCGGGGATCAGGGGGATTATCTGTGGACCCTGAGCCTGGACGTATACGGAACGGCGGCCAACACCATCCTGAACACCTTCCAGGTGGGCAAGATGAACACCGGGGAGGTCAGCCTGGGATCGGCCCTGGCCTATAAAGTGCTTTACGAGAACGCGCGGCTGCGGGTCTTCAATACCCAGCAGTGCTATACCTACGACTACAAGTGCGTTCAGGACACCAATGCGACCATGCTGGTTTACGGATGGAAGCTGATTGACTACGAGATTCCCGAGCGGGGATCGGCGAAGATGCTGCTGGCGCCCACCAGCCAGACCAGCAGCGCCCAGACGATTACGGAGCTGCGGGTGCTGGAGGGTTCGACGGACAAGCGCTACACGCTGCCGACCAGCTGCGTCGGCGCGTGTATCTGGAAGGGAAACATCTACGCCTTCAGCGGGGATTATCTGTATCGGGCGGATGTGAACAGCCAGCGGTTTTTCGTGACCGGCATTCCCGTTCCCCAGAACACGGTGATTACCGCCTTTTACGGCATTACCACGGACGGCAGGGCTCTGCTGGCGGCGGGGGAGAATATGTTCTCGCTTTCGCTGCCCAGGTAAGGGTCAATAAAATATCAGCAAGGAGCAGTGCGAAAATGGCCAAGGACAAGCAGGAATTTGTAACCCATATCACGCCCCGGAGCGAGGATTTTTCCCAGTGGTATACGGACGTAATCAAGCAGACGGAGCTGTGCGACTACGCGCCGGTGCGGGGCTGCATGATTATCCGGCCCTACGGATACGCCATCTGGGAGCGGATCCAGGAGGAAATGGATGCGCGGTTCAAGGAAACCGGCGCCCAGAACGTGTATTTCCCGATGCTGATTCCCGAGAGCCTGCTGCTGAAGGAGGCGGAGCATGTGGAAGGCTTCGCCCCGGAGGTGGCCTGGGTGACCCAGGGCGGCGGGGAGCAGCTGCAGGAGCGGCTGGCCATCCGGCCGACCAGCGAAACCATTTTCTGCTCCATGTATTCCAAGTGGGTTCAGACCTGGCGGGATCTGCCGATGATGTATAACCAGTGGTGCTCGGTCATGCGGTGGGAAAAGGCCACCCGGCCCTTCCTGCGGACCAGCGAGTTCCTCTGGCAGGAGGGTCATACCATCCACGCCACCGCGGAGGAGGCGGAGGAGGAGACCCTGCGGATGCTGGAAGTCTATCGGGAAGTGGCCGAGGACGTGCTGGCGCTGCCGGTCTACGTGGGCCGCAAGAGCGACAAGGAAAAGTTCGCCGGCGCCAGGGCGACCTATTCCATGGAAGCCATGATGCAGGACGGCAAGGCCCTGCAGGCGGGCACCAGCCATAACTTCGGCACCAACTTCGCCGAGGCCTACAATATCCAGTATCAGAACAGGGAAGGCAAGCTGACCTACGTCCATGAGACCAGCTGGGGCACCAGCACCCGGCTTATCGGCGCCATTATCATGACCCACGGCGACGAGCGGGGCCTGCGGCTGCCGCCCAAAGTCGCCCCGATCCAGGCGGGGATTCTGCCCATCGCGGCTCACAAGGGCGGCGTCATGGAGGCCTGCGAAAAGATCTTCGCGGAGCTGAAGGGCGCTGGATACCGGGTGAAGCTGGACGACCGGGATACGGTTTCCGCCGGATACAAATTCAACGACTGGGAGCTCAAGGGCGTGCCGGTCCGGCTGGAGGTCGGTCCCCGGGATCTGGAGAACGGCGTGGTCACGGTGTTCCGCCGGGATACCTTCGAAAAGTTCACCCTGCCCATCGCGGAGCTGAAGGAGAAGCTGGGGAGCCTGCTGGAGGATATCCAGAAGACCATGTTCGAACAGGCGAAGGCCTTCCGCGACGAGCGGACGGTCGAGGTGCGCGATATGACCGAACTGGAGGCCGCCGTTCAGAACGGCTTCGCCAAGGCCATGTGGTGCGGCGAGCGGGCCTGCGAGGATGAAATCAAGGACAAGTTTAACGCCTCCTCCCGGAACATGCCTTTCGACCAGGAGGGGGAAGCCTTCGGGGATACCTGCGTCTGCTGCGGGAAAAAGGCGAAGAAGGTCATGTATTTTGCTAAGGCTTACTGAGGCCTCCGGCGGCCAAAGGGCTTTCCGATCGCCCTTTGGAAACCTTCGGTTTCGAGTCAGAGGAAGAGGAAGCGATCCGCCGATTTCGGTTTTGCGACTGAGGAGACGGAAATGATGCCTCCGGCGGCCAAAGGGCTTTCCGATCGCCCTTTGGAAACCTTCGGCTTCGAGTCAGAGGAAGAGGAAGCGATCCGCCGGTCTTCGGTTTTGCGCCGGAGAAGGCGGAAGAGCATTAATGGAGAGTAAGTAATGAAGATTTATGTTGATGCCATGGGCGGGGATAACGCGCCCCAGGCGATTGTGGAAGGAACGCTGGAGGCGCTGGCGCGCTATCCGGACATTTCCGTCGTTCTGGGCGGGCCGAAGGAACAGGTGGAACCCCTGCTGGCTTCCGCCGGGGCGGATCTGCGGGCCAGGATCGACCTGGACGACGCGCCGGAGGTCATCACCAATCACGAAAGCCCCGTTATGGGCGTTCGGAAGAAGACCAACTCCGCTACGGTGAAGGGAATGCTGGCGGTCCGGGAAGGACGCTGCGACGGGTTTGTGTCCGCCGGCTCCACGGGGGCGACCCTGGCCGGGGGCATGTTTCGGCTGGGCCGGATCCCGGGCATCGAGCGGCCGGCGCTGGCGCCGCTGCTTCCCAACGGCAAGGGGCATTTCCTGCTCATCGACTGCGGCGCCAACGTGGACTGCAAGCCGGAGTATCTGGTTCAGTTCGGGCTGATGGGCGACGCCTACATGCGGGGCGTCCAGGGCATGGACAAGCCCCGGGTGGGCCTGATCAACATCGGCGCGGAGGCGGAAAAGGGCAACGCCCTGGTCAAGGCCGTGTATCCGATGATGGAGGCGGCGCCCTACCACTTTGTCGGCAACGTCGAGGCCCGGGATATCACGGGGGATCAGGCGGACGTGCTGGTGGCGGACGGATTCAGCGGCAATCTGGTGCTGAAATTCATGGAGGGCGTCGCGGCGACGCTGATGGGCATTATCAAAAAGGAACTGCTGGCGGATATACGGGGAAAGATCAGCGCCCTGATTGGAAAACCCGCCTTCCGGCGCGTCAAGAAGACGATGGACTATACCGAGGTCGGCGGCGCGCCGCTGCTGGGCGTTCAGGGCGCGGTGGTCAAGGCCCACGGCTCCAGCAACGCCCACGCCTTCGCCAGCGCCATCGGCCAGTGCAAAAAGATGATCGACGGCAAGGTGGTGGACATCATCGCGGATGGCGTCCGGAAGATGACCGCTACAGAAGCGTAAGCGCCGACGAACCGGAGACGCGTCCGAAGGACGGAAAACGCGCGGAACCGGAGCAGCCAGGAAGAAACGGATCACTGCGCGTCCCACGGACTTGTCCGAAGGACGGAAAACGCGCGGAACCGGAGCAGCCGGGAAGAAACGGACCGCCGCGGGCGGACGCGTCCGAAGGACGGATTACACGCGAACCGGAGCGAAAGGATACAAACGGCCACGCGCCTTTGTATAGAAACAGACGAACAGGAGGAGAAAGAATATGACGCTGGATACGGTAAAGAAAATGATCGCGGAGCAGCTGCGGGCGGACGCCGACACCATCACCGAGGAGACCCGGCTGGTGGAGGATCTGAAGGCCGATTCCGCCAACATCATGGTAATGATCATGGATCTGGAGGACAAATTCGGGATCACCGTCGAGGACGACCAGATCATGAAGCTGCGCACCGTGGGCGACGTGGTTCGGTACATCGACAGCCTGCAGTAAGGAAAGACGGGCGGCTATGGAAGAGCTGATGAACGCCCTGGGATACACCTTTCGCGACAAGGCCCTGCTTCGCCGCGCTTTGACGCACCCCTCCATGGGAAAAAAGGATAACCAGCGGCTGGAGTTTCTGGGCGACGCGGTGCTTCAGTACCTGATGAGCGACAAGCTGTATCGGGAGCATCCGGAGGATCGGGAAGGCGGCCTGACCCATCTGCGGGCCCTGCTGGTCTGCGAGGCGGCGCTGAGCCAAGTGGCGTCTCGGCTGGGCGTGGGAAAAGCGCTGATCATGGACAAGGGAGAGGCGCTGACCGGCGGCCGGGAAAAGCCCAGCGTTCTTTGTGACGCCATGGAGGCGATCCTGGCGGCGGTGTATCTGGACGGGGGCATGGAAGCCGCCCGGGGGGTCATGGAAAGATGCTGGCCCAGCCCGGAGGAGGTTTCCCGCCCCACCCAGGACAGCAAGGGCGCCCTGCAGGAGCTGCTGCAAAAGGGCGGCGGAGAGCCGCCGGAATACCGGATTACCGGACAGAGCGGCCCGCCCCACGATCCCCGTTTTGAGGCCACGGTCTACAAGGACGGAAAGCCGCTGGCCGTGGGCGTCGGCAACACGAAGAAGCACGCGGAACAGCAGGCGGCCGTTCAGGCACTGGCCCGACTGGGACAAAATGTGAATTAAATATTACAAAAAATTAAAAATCCTGTTGACAAAAGGCGAACGGGTGCGTAAAATTATGCTGTGTCGCAATCTGTCGGCGGGATTTTCCTTTTGCCCTGGAAAGCCGCCGCTCATGGGAAAAATCGGCGGGTGCACCGCCCGTTTCAAAACGCTTCCCCGGGAAGCCGGGGAAGAAAAATGGAGGTCGAGAGTATGTCCGGTTGGAAAAGGAGAATCCGCCGCGCGGGGATTCTGGCGGCCGCGATGGTAATGATCTGCGCGGCAGCCCTTGCGCTGAGCTATCCCTTCGAGACAACAACGACGGACTCGGTTCGTATGCGGGCGAGCGCGTCCACCCGGGCGACGGTGCTGCTTACGGTGCCCTCCGGGGGCAAGGTGGAGGTGACCGGGAAAACCGGCGGCTACTATAAGGTGCGCTATAACGGGAAAACCGGGTATCTGATGGCGAAATACGTCAATACCGACGCCTCCGCCATTACGCCCATTACGCCCGAAACGGTCAGCGGCTACCCGTATAAAACCGTGACCCGGGACAAGGTCAACCTGCGGAAGGAAAAATCCGTCCGCAGCAAGCTGCTGCTGAAGATTCCCTCCGGCGCTGAGATTACCGTCAACAGCAGCGGAAGCACCTGGGCCGAAGTGGTGTACAACGGCACGAGGGGCTATGTGAAAAACGAGTACATCGTCCTGAAGACGGTTAAGAAGGTCAAGGTGACGCCCACGCCCACGCCCGTGCCGACCCTGAGCCCGGAGGAGAGCGCCAGCGAATACAAGGTGCTCCAGATCGGCAGCGAAGGGGCGGAGGTCAAGGCCCTGCAGGAGGCGCTGATCGAGCTTGGCTACCTGAAGGGAACGGCGGACGGAAAGTTCGGCCTGGCGACGGAGAACGCGGTGCTTCTCTTCCAGCAGCAGAACGGCTACCCCACCACCGGGGTCATGGACGCCAATATCCAGGCCTTCCTCTATGCAGGAAAGCCCAAGAACAGCGCCGGTACGGCGACGAAGATCAATACCCTGAGCCCCGTCAGCGGCGCGACGATCAAGCTGAACGCCACCGGGGACGGGGTTACCCGGCTCCAGAACCGGCTCAAGGAGCTGGGCTATTACGACGGAAAGATCACCGGGGTTTATGACAAGGCCACCCGCAGCGCGGTCGTCGCCTTCCAGAAGGCCACGGGACTGACGGCGGACGGCATCGCCGGCAGCGCGACCCAGAAGGCGCTCTATGAAACCGGCGCCCTGGCCTCCGGGCAGACGCCCACCCCCGGTCCGACGCCCACGCCCACGCCGGTTCCAACCTTTACGGTGCCGGCCAGCAAGGTGCAGCGGGACGATACCGGACTGGACGCCCGGCTGGTGCAGCAGCGGCTGAAGGAGCTGGGCTATTACCGGGGACTGGTGGACGGGAAATTCGGCGCCCAGAGCGTCGTCGCCCTGAAGGCCTTCCAGACCCAGCACGGGCTGGAGGCGGACGGGGTGGCCGGCAAATCCACCTATGGCATCCTCTTCAGCGTAAACGCGCTGGAAAAGGGCGCGACCCCCACGCCTGTGCCGGAAACGACGCTGGCGCCTGGATTTGAGGAGTCCGGCATCCCGGTGGAGGCCAGCTATGAGACGCTGCGGCGGGGCATGGCGGGCAACGAGGTCGCCCTGATGCAGCAGGCGCTGATCGATCTGGGCTATCTGGACGGAGTGGCGGACGGCAACTACGGATCCAAAACGCTGGAGGCGGTTCGCGCCTTTCAGCGCAAGAACGGCCTGACCGCCGACGGAACCGCGGGTCCCCAGACGCTGATGCTGCTCTATTCCGGGGAAGCCACCGGCGTGGCGGCCGCGGCGGCTCCCGGCGCCAGCGCCTCTCCCGGCACGAAGGCGACCGCGACGCCCAAAGCCACCGCGACGCCGGAGCCCACCACGAACCTGAAGCAGGGAACGAAGGGCAACGCGGTCAAAACCATGCAGCAGCAGCTGATCGACCTGGGCTACCTGAAGGGCAAGGCGGACGGGAAATTCGGCGCCCAGACCTACGCGGCGCTCGTCGCCTTCCAGAAGGCCAACAAGCTGACGGCCGACGGCGTGGCGGGAGCCAAAACCCAGGCGAAGCTGAGCAGCGGCAAGGCGGTTTCCGCCACGGGGACGGCCACGGCGGCTCCCACGGCGACCCCGGCGCCCATCGTGCGGGTGGTCGCCACCAGCAGCACGCCTTCCGCCGGCCGGGTGCAGTATGCCAACTGGTATACGACCACCAAGGCCCTGTGCAGAAAATTCCCCTACGCCACCGTCTATGATTTCCAGACCGGGATTTCCTGGCAGGTGCACATCTTCTCCCTCGGCGCCCACGCGGACTATGAGCCGCTGACCGCCAACGATACATCCAGGATGCTGAAGGTGTTCGGGACAAACACCTGGAATCCCCGGCCGGTCTGGGTCGTGCTGGCGGACGGCAGTGTATGGATCGCCGCCACGCATTCCATGCCCCACGGGGTCAACCACCGGACGGATAACAACTTCAACGGGCACTCCTGCCTGCATTTCCCCCGGACGGCGGAGCAGGTAAAGTCCATCGGGCCCTATGCGACCAGCATGCAGGAAACCATCGACGCGGGCTGGGCCCGGACCCAGAGCATGAAATAATCATTCGCGGAGCTTCAGCCGGACGCCGGAGGGCGTCCGGTTTTTTGCTCCCCCGGTACGCACGTCTCCGCGCCCCAGAGAAAGAGGAGGCCTCCGGCTTTTCGGACTCGGGGGCGATCCGGACCGATCCAGGCCTCGGAAGGTCGTCCGGCTTTTTCGGCGGTAAATTGACAGGGGCGGTGCGTTTCTCTATAATGAACAGGTATGTCCGGAGAAGCAAACGGGCGAAAGGAGCGGGGCGGATCATGAGACTTTTGACCCGGATCGGAGCGATGGCGGCGGCGGTACTGCTGATGATGACGGCGGGCGGCGCGGCGGCGGAGAAGCGGCCGGAAATGCAGCTGCACCAGATCCATCTTCCGGGGGACGCCAACGCCCATGTGCTGATCGCCGGGGACACGGTGATCTTTGTGGACTGCGGAACAGATACCGATGTTCACGCTACGCCGGAACCCATGTTCGACTATATGCGGGCCCTGGGGATCGACCATGTGGACGCGCATTTCGTGACTCATTTCCACAACGACCATTCCCAGCAGATCGACGACCTGTCGGAGATGTACGGAACGGACGACACCATCCTCTTTATCCCGACGGAGGAGCTGCCGGAGCGGTTTCTGCCCCTGCCGAAGGGAAAAACCCGCCAGCTGAAATGTGGGGTGGAAACGGACGTGGGCCCCTTCCACGTCAAATGCGTGGGGCCGGAGCAGGTGACCCATTTCGGCAACTCGAACGTGGATTCCCTGAACTTTATCGTATCCTACGGGGACACGGACATCCTCTTTACCGGCGATTTCTGCAGCAAGCGGGTGGGCGCCATGTTCCCGGAGGATCTGCGGAAGGTGGACGTGCTGGTGTTTCCCCATCACGGGCTGACGCCCCATCCCATTACCTGGGCGACGCTGGTCAATCTGTTTCCGAAGGTGGTGCTGGTGCCGGGGAAAAACGCCGGTTCGGTCCGGACCATTTTCGCGGCCTACCGCCGGTCGCCGGAGGTATACAGCTTCCATGACGGAAACGTGGTGCTCCTGTCCGACGGGGAGGAAATCACCGCCGTAACCGACGCCGATCCCGCGCAGTTCCCCTACGGGAAAAACTGAACCGCGGAGGATCCCTGCCCATGGTTTTTTCAAGCCTGACCTTTCTGCTGTTCTTTCTGCCTCTGGTGCTGCTGGGGCATACGGCGCTGCCCCGGCGTTTTCGCAATGCCTTTCTGCTGGCGGCCAGCCTGGTTTTCTACGCGGCGGGGGATTTGGGAAATCTGCCTCTGCTGGCGGCCATGACCCTGGCGGACTGGGCCGCGGCCAAATGGATGGATCGGACCGAGGGGATTACCCGCCGGGCCTTCCTGGCCGCCGCGGTGGGGCTGAACGCGGGGGTTCTGATCGTATTCAAATATCTGAAGCTGATTGCTCCCGGGCTGCGGGCCTATCCGGCGCTGCCGCTGGGAATCAGCTTTTTTGCCTTTCAGTCCATCTCCTATCTGGTCGACGTTTACCGGAGGGAGGTGGAGGCGGAGCGAAACCTGAAGGACTACGCCGCCTACATCCTGCTTTTTCCCCAGCTCATCGCCGGGCCGATCGTCCGCTACAGCCAGGTCCGGAAGGAGCTGCATGACCGGGAGGTCACCGCGGAACACCTGGAAAAAGGCATGATGCTTTTCCTGTGCGGCCTGGCGCTGAAGACCCTGCTGGCCAACCCGCTGGGGGAAATGTGCGAGGGGCTGCGGGCGATCCCGGAGCGGGGGGCCGCCGCCGGATGGATGGCGCTTCTCAGCTGCGCCTTCCAGTATTATTACGATTTCTTCGGCTACTCCCTGATGGCCCTGGGTATGGGGCGGATGATGGGCTTCCGCTTTCCGGACAACTTCCGCCATCCCTTTGCCGCCGTCTCCATCCAGGATCTCTGGCGCCGGTGGCATATGACCCTGGGGGCCTTTCTCCGCTCCTATGTGTATATTCCCCTGGGGGGCTCCCGGAAGGGAAAGCTCCGGATGATCTTCAGCCTCCTGGTGACCTGGGCGGTTTCCGGCCTGTGGCACGGGGCAGGATGGAATTTCCTCTGGTGGGGGCTGTATTTCGGCGTGCTGATCGTGATGGAACGCTGCTGCTGGGGCGGATGGCTTTCGCGGCACCCGGCGGCGGGGCGGATCTATACCCTGATCCTTTTTGTGTTCAGCTGGACCCTGTTTATCAACGAAACGCCGGGGGACATCCTGTCCTTTACGGGGGAACTTTTCCGCCCGCGCCTGGGGGAGAACGCCGCCTTCCTGACGATGAACGGCGCTCTGGCGCTGGCGGGCGCCGCGCTGCTGGCCTTCCCCGGGGTCTGGGAGAGGATGGCCGGCTTTGTCCAAAGACATCCCGCCGCGGGAAGGGCGGGGGCCGTGCTGCTGCTGGCGATGTGCCTGATGGCCCTGACGCGGGCGGGCTATAACCCCTTCCTGTATTTCCGGTTTTAGGAGGGCCGCGCCGCAAGAAAAAAGCGGAAGTTTTCGAAGGAAAGAGGGGAAAAGACCGGGATGAAGGCCTGGAAAGGGGCGCCGCTGGCGCTGGGGGTGACGATGGGGCTTTTGCTGCTGGGCCTTTTGACCCTGCTGCTGCCGAAAAGGGACTTTTCCGTCATGGAAAACCGGACGCTGGCTGTTTTCGGCTGGGGGACCGGGGATTTCAACCGGCAGGCGGAAAGCTGGACGGCGGACCACCTGCCCCTGCGGGAGGAAAGCGTCCGGCTCTGGACCACCCTCGAGGCTATGGCCGGCCGCCGGCTCCAGAACGGTGCCCTGATCGGCCGGGACGGATGGCTTTTCGAGGAGCCGCCAAGAGAAATTACCCCGGCGGCGCGAACCTCCCTGGCGGCGCTGGAGGAACTGCGGGCGGAGCATCCGGGGACGGCCTTTGATCTGATGCTGATCCCAACCTCGGCCGCGGCGGCGGAGGACCGGCTGCCGCCGCTGTATCGGCCGGGGGATCAGGGAGCGGTGCTGGCGGCTCTGCGCGATCAGACGAGCCTGAACTGGATCGACCCGGGGCTGGCGGAGGCGGAGCATCCCGAGCGGTTTTATTACCGGACGGATCATCATCTTTCCGGGGCCGGGGCCAGATGGGTTTACGGGCGGCTGTGCGCGGCCTGGGGTCTGACGCCGGCGGCGGAGAGAATGACGGCGGTGCCAGGCTTCCAAGGCACCTACTGGAGCAAGGCGCCGGTGCTGACGATCGCTCCCGAGGAGATGACGGCGGAGATTCCCGAGGGCATCCGCCTGACGGTGGACGGGAAGGCCCGGGAAACCTATCTGAATCCGGAAAGGCTGGGGGGACCCAACAAATACGCCGCCCTGATCGACAGCGTCTACGGACGGGCGGTGCTGGAAAACCCGGCGGGGGAGGGCACGCTTTTGATCCTGGGGGATTCCTATATGAACGCGCTGGCGCCCCTGCTGATCCGGCATTACGCCCGGATCGACCTGGTGGATCCCCGGTATTTCCCGGGGAGCTTCGCGGCGGCGCTGGCGGAAAGCGGGGCGGAGCGGGTGCTGGTCTATATGGGGCTGAATACCTTCTCGGAAACCCGCTCCCTGGCGCTTCTGCCGGAAGACGATGGGGAATAATCCCCCGACGCGCCGGGAGGGTGGTACCGTGACGGGGCGAAAGGGGAGGGAATTCTCCCGGGACGCGCGGGTCGGAAAAACGCCGGAACGAACCGGGAGGATAAAATCGCCGGGGTGCCGGGGAAGAATCCCCGGGCGCGGGGAAATCGGAATCCAAAGGAGGAATCGGCTTGAAAGGCATCGGAAGGGCACTGATCCTTTTGCTGGCGGTCATGATCGCGGGAAGCGCGGCGGCGCTGGAGCCATGCGCATGGGCGAGGGAGCCGGAGGCGGGCTTTGTGACGGAAATCCACCGGGACACGCCGGTTTCGGAAGCCTGGTTTGAGGACGCCTGGCTGATGGGGGATTCCATTACCGAATCCCTGGCCAATTATGACGTGCTGCCGACGCTGCCCATCCTGTCCCGGATCGGCCAGTCGCCCCAGGGAGCCATGAACAACCATGTTTACGAGGCGCCGGGGCGGTATCGGACGATGGCGGAGGAAATCGTTTTCCGCGCGCCGAAGAAGCTGCTGGTGATGCTCGGCTCCAACGGCATCGACAATACCCGCCTGCCGGTTGTGCTGGCGGACTATCACAGGCTGGTGGATTTTTTCGCGGAAAACCTGCCGGAGACGGACATCTATCTGCTGGCGGTAACGCCGGTGAAGCCCAAGGTGAAGGAGCGGTACCGGCTGCTGACGATGGACAATATCCGGGCCTTCAACGCGGAAATGCGGGAAATGGCCCGGACCCACGGGATGCATTACATCGATCTGTTTACCCCCCTGCTTTCGGAGGACAGGCTCTCCATCCGGGAGGGGCTCAGCACCCGGGACGGCATCCATCTGTCCGGGGAGGGGGCGGCGGTGGCCGCGGAAACGATCCGGATGTCGGTGGACGGGAACTAAGCAAAGGGAGGAAGATCCATGAAAAGAAACAGAAGGATGCTGCTTGCGGCGCTGGCGGCGGCGATGCTGGCCCTGTTGGCCGGATGCGCGGGGAAGGAAACGCCCCTGCCCCCGGCGGCGGAGGCGGCGGACCGGGTGCTGGCGGCCCAGTCCTTTTCCGAGGAGATGACCCCCGTCGGGGAAAAGCGGGCGGCCGCCCTGCTGGATCTGGCGGAGGGCGGATGGGCTGAAATTGCGGTGCGCATGGACGCATCGCGGACGACGGCGGAGACGGTGATCGTGGTCGCCGGGAAGGACGCGGCGCAGGCGGAGACCCTGGGGAAGAAGCTGGAGGCCTACCTGGCGTCCCTGAAGGAACAGTACCGGGACTACCGGCCGGAGGAGATGCCGAAGCTGGAGGCGGCGGCGGTGCAGGCCAGGGGGCTGCAGCGGGCGCTGATCGTATCCCCGGACCCGAAGGCGGCCCGGGAGGCGCTGGAGCGGATCTGGGAGGGAAAATAGTCTTTTTTTCCGGAAACCGGCGGATACATGACAGATGGAAAGGAATATGATATACTGAAAAATGGTTTTTTCCGGAAGGAACCGATCCTTCTTCCCCGCGGAGGAGGGGCGGCCGGCCGGGAAAAAACGGCCGGAGAGGAGGAAGCACGATGGGCGGAGAAAGGATCCGGCGGTATCTGGCCGGCTTTCTGGCGGGGATGGTGATGCTCTCCGGCGCGCTGGCGGAGCCGATGCCGGCCCGGGATACGGTTTTCGTTACCCCCAACGAGGACAGCGAGGTCCTCTGTGACCACGACTTCTGCTTCTGGCAGATGACGGAGGGGGAGACGGACGAGGACGTGGTCTGGGAGGTGCTGACCCAGCCCATCACGGTGCTTTCCGGAAAACAGCGGGAGCAGATCCGGGTGCGCGCCCGGCCGGAGGAGGACTGCGCCGAGTATGTGGGCGTGGTGACCTGCGCCAGCCAGGGGGTGCACGTGCTGCGCGAGGAAGGGGACTGGACGCTGATCGAGGCCTACTCCAGCGCCGAGGAGGGTTCCGCGGTGCCCGTATGGGCCAAGCGGTTCCAGGGCTATGTGAAGACCAGCCTGCTCAAGCCCCTGGAGGTGGACGACGAATACGGCCTGGTGATCGACAAGCTGCAGCAGCGGATGTTCGTCTATAAGCAGGGCCATCTCTTCGCCACCCTGATGATCTCCACCGGCTTTCCCCGGGAGGATACCCCCTTCAACGAGACGCCGGCGGGGGAATACGCCATCGTCAGCTGGGTCGGGGATTTCTGGGCCGGCAGCCTGTATTGCGAGAAGGGTCTGCGGATCAACAGCGGCATCATGATTCACCAGGTGCCCTGCGCCATCGAGACCGACCCGGCCACCGGGGAGCAGAAAAAGGACTACCACCGGTGCGAGCGATACCTGGGGGAGAAGGCCAGCCACGGCTGCATCCGGGTACAGAAGGAGAAGACCCCGGAGGGGGTCAACGCGGAATGGCTGTGGCGGAATCTGAGCCGCAAGCCGGCCACCAAGGTCATCATCTGGGACGAGATCGGCCGGCATCTGGGCTACCCGGACGAGGACTATCCCCTGTATTACAACCCCAAGGGCGGCAAGAACTATCATTCCTCCCCCAACTGCCTGCTGGTCAAGGAAAAATACCGGCCGCTGAAAGCCTTTACCTGGGGCGAGCTGGACGATGCGCCCTACAGCAAGCTGACCCCCTGCCCCGGCTGCAGCCCCCAGCTTCGGAAGGAAGCCATCGACGTGGTCAACGAAAAGAATACGCGCAAATAAAGGCCCAGGGGCGCCGCGGCGCCGACAGAGGCCGAAAGAGAGGGACGGAGCGATGCATCTGACGATTCCAAAGAAGTACAACCCGGTCCTGGATCTGCGGGACACGGAAATCGCCATCAAGCTGGTCAAGGACTTTTTCGAGGCGGAGCTGAGCCGGGCCCTGAACCTGACCCGGGTTTCCGCTCCGATCATGGTGACCCCGGAAAGCGGCCTGAACGACAACCTGAACGGCTTCGAGCGGCCGGTGGCCTTCGATGTGCTGGAGACGGGACGCCGGGTGGAAATCGTCCATTCCCTGGGCAAATGGAAGCGCCAGGCCCTGAAAACCTACGGCTTCCATCCCGGGGAGGGGCTGTATACCGATATGAACGCCATCCGCCGGGACGAGGAGACGGACAACATCCATTCCATCTTTGTCGACCAGTGGGACTGGGAGCGGATCATGGGCCCCGGGGAGCGGAACGAGGCGTTCCTGAGGGAGATCGTGCGGAAAATCTATCTGACCCTGCGGAAAACCGAGGGCTATGTCTGCGCCCATTATCCGCATATCAAGCCGGAGCTGCCGGACGAAATTACCTTCGTAACCACCCAGGAGCTGGAGGACCGGTATCCGAAGCTGACGCCGAAGGAACGGGAGTACCGGGCGGCCAAACAGCATGGCGCGGTGTTCCTGATGCAGGTGGGCGGCGCGCTGAAATCCGGCGAGATTCACGACGGGCGCGCCCCGGACTATGACGACTGGAAGCTGAACGGGGACATCCTGCTCTATGACCCGCTGCTGGACATGAGCCTGGAGGTCAGCAGCATGGGCATCCGGGTGGATCCGGACACGCTGCGGGAGCAGCTGCGGATCCGCGGATGCGAGGAGCGGGCGGAGCTGCCCTTCCAGAAGGCGCTGCTGGCGGGAGAGCTGCCCCAGACCATCGGCGGGGGCATCGGCCAGAGCCGGATGTGCGTCTATTTCCTGCGGAAGGCCCATGTGGGCGAAGTGCAGGCCAGCATCTGGCCCGACGAGGTGGTGGAAGCCTGCCGGAAGGCCAATATCCTGCTGCTGTAAGGCGGCGCGACCATCAAGAGCATCAAGGAGAGGGACATGAAAAGAGCTGCGGCATGGATTCTGGCGGCGATGACGGCGGTGAGCCTGCTTTCCGGCGGCCTCGCGGAGCCCACGGAGTATATCGTCGGGGAAAAGATCGTTCCGACGCTGCCCCTGCCTCCCCTGGAGGAGGGAAAAATCGTGGAGCTGCCCGTGGAGAAGGATCCGAAGATCGGTCCCCATGAGGAATGCTTCATCTTCGAAGGGGACGATACCAAAGCCCCCACCGGGTACGCGGACCCCTCCATTACGGTCAACATCGGACGGGGCCGGGTGGAGTATACCTTCGAGTCCGGCGGAAAGCAGCGGACGGACACGGCCAACTATATTTACGCGAAGGTCAGAATCGCCCATCCCTCCCAGATCCGCACGGCCATGGCCGGCACCCTCCGGACGGACAATACCTCCCTGGGCTCCAGCTTGGCCCAGCGGGAAAAGGCCGTCGTGGCCATTAACGCGGATTACGGCGGCAGCAAAACTTTCAAGGGCTCGGTTTACCGCCAGGGGAAGGAACTGCGGCTGAACAGCAAGGGCAATGTGGACGTGCTGGTCATCGACAAAAACGGGGATCTGGTGATCCTGCCCAAGGCCACCAACGAGGACGTCCAGCGGGCGGCGGCGGAGGGCGCGGTCAACATCTTTACCTTCGGCCCGGCGCTGGTGCTGGACGGCCAGCCGCAGTACGGCTATACCGAGCGGAGCATGGATACCGAGGGACGGGCGCAGCGGATGGCCATCGCCCAGCTGGGGCCGCTGGAATACCTGCTGATCACCTCCGAGGGCCCGGAGGATCCGGGATGCACCGGGCTGAGCCTGGACCGGTTTGTGGATCTGGTGGCCTCCTTCGGAGTCAAAAACGCCTATAACCTGGACGGGGGCTCCTGCTCAACGCTGATTTTCCGCAAAAACGGCAAATGGGCGAAGATCAACGCCCCGAAGAACCCGAAAAAGCGCCCGCTGAAGGATATCATCTATTTCGCGGACGCCTGGGAAGTCAACGAAACGGAGGAGGTCGGGGAATGATCCTGCGTAAAGCGGCGGCGGCCCTGACGGCGGGGCTGCTGCTGATTTCCTTTTCTCCCGCGGGGGCGGAGACGCCGACGCCCACGATGACGCCGGCCGCGGAAACAGCGACGCCCGCGATGACGCTGCCCATGGAGACGGCGACGCCCACGATGACGCCGGCCGCGGAGACGGCGGCGGCCGCGTCCACCCCCGCGGAGGCGGCGACGCGGAGCACGGTTTCCGCCCGTCCCCTTTCGGAGATTCTGAAAACCCAGGCGCCGGTTTTTGACCTTCGGGAGACGGCGACCCCGCCGAAAACGCCCAAGCCGACCAAGACCCCGAAGCCGACGAAAACCCCAAAACCCACCCCGACGCCGACGCCCGTGCCGACCCCGACGCCGACCCCGACGCTTCCTCCCACGCCCACGCCCGTGCCCACGCCCCGGCCGCCGGCCGCGGCCACGGTGCGCCTTACCTTTACCGGGGACGTGACATTGGGCAGCGAGGAGATGAACAAGAACAAGAAGGACTCCTTCAACGGCTACGCCGAGCGGGAGGGGTACGGATGGTTCTTCCGGAACATGCGGGACATGTTTAGCTCCGACGATCTGACGGTGGTCAATCTGGAGGGGGTGCTCAGCGACAGCGAGTCCCAGGAGGACAAAACCAAGACCTTCCGCTTCCGGGGGCCGGTGGATTACGCGAAGATCCTGACCCAGAGCGGCATCGAGGCCTGCGCCATTTCCAACAACCATATTTACGACTTCGGCAAGCAGGGCTACAGCAGCACCAAGGCGGCCCTTTCCGCCAACGGGATCCTCTTTTGCGGCATGAAGGATTACTTTGTTTTTGAAAAGGACGGAGCGAAAATCGCCTTCTTCGCCCTGAGCAATAAATTCGTGACGAAGGAAAACAAGGAATTCGTCCAGTCCACCATCGCCCGGCTCCGGGCGGAGGAGGGCGTGGGAGCCGTTGTGGTCTGTTTCCATTCCGGCCAGGAATACTCCCCCCACCGGCGCGACCGGGATCAGGAGACCTACGCGAAGATGGCCGTTCAGGACTGGGGCGCGGATCTGGTCATCATGCATCATCCCCACGTGCTGCAGGGAATCGATATCATCAACAACCGCTATGTGTTCTATTCCCTGGGCAATTTCTGCTTCGGGGGGAACATGGAGATCCGGGGACAGACGAAAAACCCGAAGATCCGGGGCCTGGAAAGCATGGTGGTTCAGGTGGACATGGAATTCTCCGCCGACGGGCAGTACCTGGGCCAGCAGGCCCGCTTCTATCCGGCCTACATTTCCTCCTCGGCGACGAAGGTCGGGGATCCCAACGATTTCCAGCCGAAATTCGTAACCGGGGCGGAAGCCGCGGGCGTGGTGGAGGCGGTGCAGCGGGACACGAAATTCGACCTGGGGCTGATGAACGAGGAAGAAGGATGCGTGGAGCTGCGCTATCTGGCGAAGCCCTGACAGCCGCGAGCCCGGCGCGGGAGAGAAGGCCAGGCCTGCGGATGCGATGCGAGGAGTGGCGCGGCTGCGGTCCGGCGCGGGAGAGAAGGCCTCCCGGCGTTTGCGGATGGCAGGGCCCGGACTCCGGAAAGTAGAACGAAGGAAGGATAATGATGGAAAATCCCATTCTGATTGACTTTTTCGGGCGGCAGGTCAGCCCTTACGCCCTGTTTATTCTGGCGGGGGCCGTGGGGGCGCTGGGCGTGTTCTGCTTCCAGGCCCGGAAGCTGAAGCCCCTGTCGATTCTCCTGACGGTGGCGCTGGGAATTCCGCTGGGGCTGCTGGGGGCGCGGGCGTTTTACGTGCTGGCCCGCTTCAGCCTTTTTGAGGAAATCGGCTTCGACCACTTTTTCCGCACGAACGACGAGGAGCTGCGGATGTGGGGCGCGGCCAAGGGCGCCGCGTTCTGGGGCGCGGTGGGCGGCGTGGCCCTGGCGGCCCTGATCGCGGGGAAGATCAGCGGCGAAAAGACCCGGAACCTGCTGGACGCCCTGGCGGCGCCGGCGGCGCTGGGCATCGGCCTGAGCCGGTTCGGCGAATTCTCCATCGGGGAGGGCATCGGCCCGGACGTGACCCCGGAAAGCCTGTGGTTTTTCCCGATCGCGGTGGTCAACGAATGGCAGGAATGGAAATACGCGGTGTTCCTGCTGGAGGGGATCGTCGGGCTGATCATCTTCGTGATCCTTCTGACGGAGGGACAGAAATATCATGAGGGTTACCGGGCCCGGATGTTCCTGATCCTCTACAGCGCCACCCAGATTCTGCTGGAGAGCCTGCGGCGGGACAACTTCCTGCGGTGGCTGTTTGTGCGGGTCAGCCAGGTAACGGCGGCGGTGGTGCTGCTGGGGCTGATCGTCTTCGGCATTCTGCGCTGGGCCCAAAAGCCGGAGGCGGAACGGATGAGCCAGGGCCGGATCATCCTCTGGAGCGTCCTGTTCCTGCTGGCCGCCGGGGGCATGGTCTGGCTGGAATTCGCGGTGGACAAGAGCGCGGATCTGTCCGTGGCGGCGGCTTACCTGCTGGAGGCCGGATGCTGCGCGATTCTGGGCGTGAGCAGCTGGCAGATCGCCATGAAGAACTGAGGGGCGTCTCCGCCTCCGGAGAACGGTGATCGCGCCGCCCGCGCCGGAGACGCCTTCAGGCGAGAAAGAACGGAAATGGAAAAGGAAGTATTTCTGATTGTCGGGCTGGGCAATCCCGGGGCGGAATACGCCCATACCCGGCATAACGCGGGGTTTGACACCCTGGAGCGGGTGGCGGAGCATTACGGGGTGACCTCCTGGAAAAGGCGGGCGAAGGGCATGGCCGCGGAAATCACCCGGGGGGACAAGAAGATCGTCCTCTGCCAGCCCCAGACCTATATGAACGCCAGCGGGGAATGCGTGGCGGAAATGATGCGGTGGTACCACTGCCCTCCGGAGCGGCTGCTGGTGCTCTATGACGATATCGACCTGCCCCCGGGCAAGGTGCGGGTGAGACGAAACGGCGGGCCGGGCACCCATAACGGCATGCGGAGCATCGTCGGGCAGCTGGGCCACAGCGAGTTTCCCCGGGTCCGGATCGGAACGGGGGACCGGCCGGCGGGAAGCGACCTGGTCAGCTGGGTGCTGGGCCGGTGCGCCCCGGAGGAGCAGCCGGCGATGGACGCGGCCTTCGAGCTGGGGGCCGCCTGCGCGGCGGACTGGGTGGAAAACGGCATCGACCACGCCATGCAGATGGGCAACCGGCCGCCGAAGGCGGAAGCCGTGAAAAAAGAGACGGACGGGTCCTGAGCCCCGAAGCGGGAACCGTCAGGGAGCCGCGGACCTCCGGCCGCTGCCCGGAATCGCCGGGGAGCGCCCGGCGGATGATGGCGGACCGGGCCGGACGGAACAGGCGGAAACAAGAAGAGGAAAATGAGATTACTGGATATGATCCCCCTCCCAGGATGGGAAAAAGCGCTTTCGGCACGGCCGGGGGCGCCTGTTGTTGTGTCCGGCGCCAATCAGGCGCTGGCGGCGGCCGCGGCGGCGAAGTCCGCGGAGAGCGGCCGGCGGGTGCTGCTGATCGCGGAGCACGATCTGAAAGCCTCCCGCCTGGCGGACGACGTCCGCCAGATGACGGGAAAGGACTGCCCCTTCCTGCCGGGCGGGGAAATTGACCTGACCCGGGCGGCGGGCAGCCTGGAAAGCAGCTGGCGCCGGCTGGAGGCGCTTTCGGCCGTCTGCGGGGGCGGGGAGCGGATCCTCTGCGCCAGCGCCGAGGCCCTGATCCAGCGCATGGGCCCGCCGGAGCATTTTATCCGGGCGAGCCTGACCCTGCGGCCGGGAGACCGCGCGCCCCTGGGAGAACTGACGGACCGGCTGACCCGGATGGGGTACGAGCGGGTCGGCATGGTGGAGGGCAAGGGCCAGTTCGCCCTGCGGGGGGCCATTCTGGACGTGTATCCCCCGGCGGGCAAGGACGGGATCCGGGTCGAGTTCTTCGACGACGAGGTGGATTCCCTCCGCACCTTCGACTGCATCAGCCAGCGGAGCCAGGACCGGGTATCCGAAATCCGGATTACCCCGGCCTGCGAGGCGCTGCTGTCCCCGGAGGAAGCCGGGGACGCGGCGGAGCGGATGCGGGCGGCGATCAGGAACCGATCCGGATCTGCGGGCGCATCCCTTCTGATGGAGGGGCTGCCGCCCCTGCCGGAGGACGAGGAGGAGGACGCGGCCTATTTCGACGCCGCCCTGGCGCCCAAGGCGAGGGAGGCGGCCTGGAAGGAAAGGGAAAGGACGGAAATGGACCGGCGGCGGGACCGGCTGCTGGCCGACGCGGACACCCTGGCGGGGGGCGTGCCCTTCCGGCGGATGCGCGGCTGGATCAGCGTGCTGACGGATCGGACGGCGGGCCTGACCGACTGGTTCCGGCCGGATCTGGTCATCCTCTGGGAGCCGGACCGGATCCGGACCCGGGCGGAGGAGCGGCTGAAGGGATTCCTGGAGGACCTGACCAGCGCCGTCGCCCGGGGGGAGGCGGTGCCGGAGCAGGAAAGCCTGCTGGCGCCCTGGGACCGGGTGATGAAGACGCTGGAAGCCTTTCCCACGGCGGCCATGACCGGAGTGCTGCTGGGGTTGGGCGGACTGAAGCCGGCGGATACCCTTGATCTGAAGGCAACGAGCCCCGCCGGATACCAGAGCCAGATCCGGGCGCTGAAAAACGACCTGGCCGAATGGCGCGCCAAGGGCTGGCGGGTGCTTCTGCTCAGCGGGGGCGAGGCCAGGGGCCGGCGGCTGCGGGACAACCTGGCGGAGCTGGAGGAGCCGGCGGTTTATCTGGAAAAGGAAGGAGATCCCCTGCCGGAGGGCGGGGCGGCGGTGCTGCCCATGACCCTGAGCCGGGGCATCCTGATGCCGGAGGAACACTTCGCCCTGATCAGCGACGCGGACATCTGGGGCGAGGGATACCGGAAAAGCAAGAGCCGGAAGAGCGCCGGCGAGCGGATCTCCACCTTCACGGATCTGAAGGTGGGGGATTATGTGGTCCACGAGGATCACGGCGTTGGCATCTATCAGGGAATCACCCGGCTCCAGAGCGAGGGCACCTGGCGGGACTATCTGCTGATCCGCTACAACGGCAGCGACAAGCTCTATGTCCCCGTGGAACAGCTGGAGCGGGTGCAGCGCTATATCGGCAACCCGAACCAGCCCCCGAAGCTGAACTCCCTGGGGGGCGGGGAATGGGCCCGCCAGAAGGGGAAAGTCCGGGAGGGGCTGAAAACCCTGGCCTTTGATCTGAAAAAGCTCTATGCCGAGCGGAGCCAGCGAACCGGCTTCGCCTTCAGCCCGGAAAGCCCCTGGCAGCGTGAATTCGAGGACGAGTTTCCCTGGGAGCTGACCCCCGACCAGAAGGAAAGCGTCCGGGAAATCACGGCCGACATGGAGAGCGACCGGAACATGGACCGGCTGCTGTGCGGCGACGTGGGCTACGGGAAAACCGAGGTCAGCCTGCGGGCGGCTTTCAAGGCGCTCAACGACAACAAGCAGGTGGCGCTGCTGGCCCCGACGACGATCCTGGTGCAGCAGCATTACAATACCATCGTCAAGCGCTTCCACAATACCGGCGCCCGGATCGATTTCCTCAGCCGCTTCCGCACGGCGAAGGAGCAAAAGCAGGTGCTTTCGGATCTGGCGGCGGGGAAGATCGACATCATCATCGGCACCCACCGGCTGCTGGCCAAGGATGTGAAATTCAAGGATCTGGGGCTGCTGATCGTCGACGAGGAGCAGCGCTTCGGCGTCGCCCACAAGGAGGCCATCAAGAATCTGAAGCGGCAGGTGGACGTGCTGACCCTCAGCGCCACCCCCATTCCCCGGACGCTCCACATGAGCATGAGCGGCATCCGGGACATGAGCGTGCTGGAAACCCCGCCGGAGGAGCGGGTGCCGGTACAGACGATGGTCATCGAATACTCCGACGCGGTCATCCGGGACGCAATCCTGCGGGAGCTGGGCCGGGGCGGGCAGGTGTATTTCCTCTACAACCGGGTCAAGTCTATCGAAAGCTTCTATAACCGGCTGCGGACCCTGGTGCCGGAGGCCCGGATCGGGGTGGCCCACGGCCAGATGCGGGAGCACGCCCTGGAGGACGTGATGATGGACTTTTACGCCGGCAGCTACGACGTGCTCCTGTGCACGACGATCATCGAAAGCGGGCTGGACGTGCCCAGCGCCAATACGCTGATCGTCTTTGACGCGGAACGCTTCGGCCTGAGCCAGCTGTATCAGCTGCGGGGCCGGGTCGGCCGCAGCAGCCGGCAGGCCTACGCCTATTTTACCGTCCGGACGGACCACATTCTCAGCGAAACCGCCCGGCAGCGGCTGGAGGCCATCCGGGAGTTTACCGAGTTCGGCGCGGGCTTCCGCATCGCCATGCGGGATCTGGAAATCCGGGGGGCCGGAAACATCCTGGGCCCGGAGCAGCACGGGCATCTGGCCACGGTGGGCTACGACATGTACTGCAAGCTGATCGAGGAGACCCTGCGGGAGGTGGGCGGCGGAGCGCCGCTGCGGGAGATGGAAACCCGGGTCGACCTCCGGGTGGACGCGTATCTGCCCGGGGACTATGTGGCCGATGAAAAGCAGCGGATGGAGATGTACAAGCGCATCGCCTCCATCGTAACCGACGCGGACCGGGCGGAGGTGGTGGACGAGATGATCGACCGCTACGGGGACGTGCCGGCGGTGGTGGAAACCCTGCTGGACGTGAGCCAGCTGCGGGCGCTGTGCAATAAGCTGGGGATCAGCCAGGTCACGCGGACGAAGGAGGGGGCCTCCCTGCGGCTGGACGAAAGATATATTCCCGATCCGGTCCGGCTCTTCCAGGCGCTGACGGAAACCGACCGGCGGCTGACCTTCGCCGGCAGCCGGACCGGAAAGCCCTCCGTGGTGCTGAAATCCGCGGCCGGGGACCGGGAGCTGCTGTCGGATCTGCTCCGGGTGATCCGGAAGCTGACGGAGAAGCTGGAAAAGGAGCCGGCATGAAAAAGAAGCTTTGGATCGCCGGGGCGGCCTTCCTGCTGGACCGGGCGGCCAAGATCCTGGCGGAGCGGCTGCCCCGGGGCGGGCTGACGCTGATTCCCGGGGTGCTGCGGCTGCGGTATACCCGGAACACGGGCATGGCCTTCTCCCTGCTCAGCGGGCATCCCGTACTGCTGGCGGCGCTCAGCGCCCTCGTGCTGGCGGGGGCCTTTTTCCTCCTGCGGGGGAAGCGGATGGACGGGCCCACGGAAACGGGGCTGATGATGATGCTGGGGGGCGCCGCCGGGAACCTGGCGGACCGGATTTTCGCCGGCTCCGTGCCGGACATGATCGAGCCGGTTTTCGTGCACTTCGCCGTCTTTAACCTGGCGGACGCCTTCCTGGTGGTGGGATGCGCTCTGGTGATTATCCGGATCCTCTTCGGAAAGGGGAACCCCGGGTAACAATTCACGGGTGTCGCAGGGCGCCTGCAGCGGTATTTGCGTCCGCGGACGCTCTCGCTTCCGTTCGAACGCAGCGGTACAAAGACGCTGCCATCGGCTGTCGCCTCGTCATCGTCTAAGTACCGGCGTTCTCAAGGCCCGCGTCGTGCAAATACGCGCACGGCGCCTACCCCG
>JAZQCB010000080.1:0-50200 GCA_045546035.1 Clostridia bacterium | reverse complement strand
TTTCTCCTTTAGAGAAATCTTTAGAGCTCTATTGCTCTAAAACCAATTATACCGGAAAAACCCAATAAAAACAAGGCCTTTCGGCCTTTTTCTGAGGAAATATTTCACTTTTTAGAGCAGCACTACAGGAAATTTAGGATCAACAGCAGATTTATGGCGAGAACGCTGGAGGAATCGAAAGTTGGATAAACTGGATCTTAACACAAAAGCGCAGGAACTGAGAGAGCTGCTCGGAGAAGACGCCAATTCTCCGGTTGACATCTTTTCTCTTGCAAACCAGATCGAGGGACTTACCCTTGTGTTTTATCCGCTCGGCGAAAACATCAGCGGAATGTGTGTCCGGGATCAAGAGATTAAACTGATCGCAATTAATTCGACGATGTCGTATGGCCGCCAGCGGTTTTCGCTTGCTCATGAGCTGTATCATCTGTATTTCGACGATGAATCAGGCTTTAATGTATGTTCAAAAAGGCTTGATCCCAAAAGTGAGAATGAAAGGTGCGCGGATCAGTTTGCCTCCTACTTCCTCACACCATATAAGTCCTTGCGGGCAGCAATCAAGAAAGTGGCTGGTAACGGCACGATCTCCATGCAGCACGTTATTGCGCTGGAACAATACTTTGGGATGAGCCATCTGGCAATGTTCTGGAGGCTGGTTTCCGAGGGATACCTCTCTTCAGATGCGCTCGAAGACTATAGCTCCGGTGTCATGTCCATGGCTAGATATCTTGGATATGACGATAAGCTGTATAAACCGACTCCTGCTGAGCTGCAGAGAAGGACTTACGGGCATTATCTGAAACAGGTAGAGGAGCTGCGTCAAAAAGACCTGGTCTCTTCAGGAAAGATAGATGAGCTGCTGCTTGATGCTTTCCGGGATGATATCGCGTTCGGCCTGGATGAAGATGATCAGGGAGGAGAAGCAATTGACTGAGAAGTATTTCTTTGATACAGATGCTTCCGACTGCGACATTTTCAGAGTACCTGGCGAAATTCCGAGAGTCCGAAGAGTCAGAGGAATAATCACCAGTTTTCAAATTGAATACCAGAATAGTGAAACGACGGCCTTGTGGGGAAACCTGCGGGGCTTTTTTCATTGGAGGAAAAAGCAATGCCTCATAGACCCAATACACCGTGCCGCCATCCAGGCTGTGCTGCCCTCGTTCCTTACGGACAGAAGTACTGCGAGGCACACAAGCCGTTGCACCCGGAGGAGGTGCGTTCGGCGGCAGGCAGAGGCTACGGCAGGGCATGGCAGAAGGCAAGGCAGAGGTACCTTGAGGCGCATCCCTTGTGCGTAGAGTGCATGAAGGAAGGCAAGTACGTCAAGGCGACCGACGTTGACCACATCATGCCTCACCGTGGAGACAAGAAGCTCTTCTGGGACGAGGGAATCTGGCAGGCGCTTTAGGGTATGAATATCAAGACTACGGTGCCTGCGGGAAAAAACTGAGGAAGACAGGGCGGCCGATGACAACTGCTCTGTTTATGCTCAGATGAGTAGAACTGGGGCTGAATATAGGCGATCTGGATCTGCTGACGATAGGCTCCGTTAACGACATGTTCAACGAGAAGAGACGCGACTCCCTTGAGTGGCGTGAGGAAGCGTCTCAGGCGGACATGAACAAGCTTTGAGTTATTTGTTTTCATTAAAACAGCAGTAAATCGAAATGGCTGCGATAATTCAGTTGACAAGTGCGCCTGCCAAGCGTAAAATAAGGATGCTGAAAAGTAGCAGAAAAATCGATTTACTGCGATTATGACGAAAGGAGTGAGCCGCCATGAGTGAAATGAGACAGATCCCCCATTCTCTGAAGGAAATGGATTCCTTTTCCAGACAGGAGTATACAGACGCTATGGCTTCCAACTATAGCATGACAGGGCCACAAATCGCCTATGACCTCAACAAGCGGCTTGATCAGGGATCGATAGTACGGGTCGGATGGGGCAGATACTCTCTTCCTAAGAAGAGAATTTACAGGTATCACTATTCTGAGTCGGCTATTGATGTGGTTAAAACGATCTCAGATGACTATGATGGGCTGGACTTCCAAGTTTTCGAGCTGAGACAGCTTAACAGTTTCATGAAACACCAAATGGCACATAATACAATCTTTGTGGCAATAGAGAACGACCTTGTAGATTATGTGTTTGAGTCGCTTTGGAAAACATACCCCGGAAGGGTGATGCTGAAACCAAAGGCAGACCAGTATTACAGGTATCGTCAGGATGATGAGATCGTTGTCGGACGGCTTCCGTCTGAGACCCCAAAAGGCATTGATGAACCGTGGATGAGCCGCTTGGAGAAAATCCTGGTCGATGTGTTCACAGACAAACTTGTCAGCCAGATCGTACCAGACGGCGAAAAAGAAGCGATTATTGACGGAGCATTCAGCGACTATATGCTTGACAAGAACACCATGATACGCTATGCAAAACGCAAAGGCGCTGAGAAAAAAATGCAGAAGGTTCTGACAGAATACGGGAAGGCGGTGGCACTATGATTTCGAGGGAGAATTATTTTGAACCTCATATCAGGGAACTTCAAAATTCAAGCAAGGGAGACCCCGGCCTGATTAACGGTATTTTCCATATCGGTCGCTCCTTATGAAAGCAAGGGATCCCGATCAACAGTAGACCTTGCGCTGAAGAATGCCCGTGAGAAAGAGATTAAAGGACCAAAGGCGCTGGGGATTCCTGGAGCAGGGAGTTATTTGTATCTGATGTTTATCCGGTTTGGAGTGATAAACGATAACTCCTCGGCCGAGTAGACCGGGGAGCATGTGTCTATTATAGAATCGGATTGTTACGGATATGTCGGATGGAAAGAAAAAGAGGAGCCGGTCAGCAGATTGTTCACGGTAAGTTTTCAGATTTGAATTGACTTGTGGCATAACAAACACTATAATGTAGACGTAGCAAATGTTATATCGGAGGTTGCCTATGAAGGATCTTATTCTTGAAATCAGAAACCGGTTGAATGCCAGTCAGGGAGATCTGGCTCGGATGATCGGCATCTCCTATGCAACCGTGAACCGGTGGGAAAACGAACATTCTCAACCGAACAAGGCAGCTCAACTTCGCTTATACGATATCTGTAAGGAAAGAAAAGTCGATCTTGAAGATATCATTCAGAAGAAGATCGAGAAAAGTGCTGCGAATATTAGCAGCTCTGACAGGGTTATATTGTATCACGGCTCGAAATCTGGCATCAAAGGTCCCATTGCTCCCATAAGCAGAGAACGCTGTGATTTTGGTAAAGGGTTCTATATGGGGACTGAGCCCTATCAGCCCCTGACGCTGATCAGTGATTTTGAGGAGTCAAAGTTTTACGTTATCAGCTTGGATATGACTGGACTGCGTGTATTGAACGTTAAGCCTGACCTGGAATGGGCGATGCTTGTGGCTTATAACCGGGGCAAGATGGACGAAGTGAGAGGAACTTCGCTTTACGAGCACTATGCCGCAATGTCAAATGGTTATGATGTGGTTGTTGGCAGCATCGCCAATGATAGAATGTTCTACGTATTGGACAACTTCTTCCTGGGAAACATCACAGACAAAGCGCTTGTCATGAGTCTGTCTGCCCTGCAGTTGGGGAAGCAGTATGTTGCGATTACCGAGAAGGCTTGTAAGCAAGTGAAGATTGAAGCCGAGGTTGAGTTGTCTCAGCTGGAGCGGGTTTTTCTCCGAGACTTAAGTGAATCAAACCGCGTGAAAGGCGTTAATCTTGCCAATGAAATCTGCAGAGACTATCGAAGAGAGGGTCAGTTCTTCGATGAGATTCTGAGGAAGCCGGGAGGTGAAAACCGTGGATAGCATTAGGTTAAAACTTTGTGATATACAAGGCCGCATGTTTGAACGTTCTACCGCCTATGCAAGTGAAGATTTCATTCGTGATTTCATGAATTCAGAGGTAGCTGAGCATTTGGATTCTCCCTACAATAAACTGCAGTGGATGGGAGAAGAATATCTGATGGATGAATTGAAGGATGAAAAGAAGCTGGATACAGATGGAGAAAAATACTCTCCGGAAGTGCTGTACTGGATTGGATATCTGTATCGTTACTGGGCTTGCACACGAGGAGAAAAGAGCAAGAGAATCTATCGTCAGGCACCGGCAAAAACTATGAAGCGGAATTACATGGCTTTCCACACGTTTGATCCGGAAGTGGCGATTGATGATCTTATCGAAATCCATCAGCAAAGACAGAAACAATAATATGCAGAATAAGAAGAACCTCGCCGATCATGGCGGGGTTTTTCTATACCCAAAATGGACAAATGCTCCCGGAATCTTTGTGCACATTATGGCGCGAATCCTGCGATAAATAACTTGCTATTGGGGCTCTGATCTGGTGAACAACATTGCATGGTGATTGAAGCAGACGGCGAGCTTCATCCGATGGAGATCAAGAAGAGCACGAATCCAGGAACTGAGCTGGCATCTGCTTTTAAGGTGCTGGATAAAGGTTCCGTTCAGAGGGGAGCCGGAGCGATTCTGTGCTTACGGGAGGAAATCTCTGCCATTGACAGAAACACTTTCATTCTCCCAATCTGGATGATTTGAGAAATGTGGACGATTTGGACGAATAACGCCGCCAATTACCGACGCAGGTTTTTCAGAAAGAGCAGGGCCTGACGGTAGCCCTCGAAGCCCAGGCCCATGATGGTTTTGACGCAGGCGGCGCGGATATAGGAAACCTGGCGGAAGGCTTCCCGCTTCGTGACATCGGACAGGTGCACCTCCACGGTCGGGAGGCCGACGGCTTTGACCGCGTCCAGCAGGGCCACGCTGGTATGGGTATAGGCGCCGGGATTGATCACGATGCCGTCATACACGCCGTAGGCGGCCTGGATTTGGTCCACCAGGTCGCCTTCGTGGTTGGACTGGAGGCAGACGACCTCCAGATCCTCATCTGCGGCGGTATTGTCAATAAAGGCCAGGAGATCCTGATAGGTCTGGGCTCCGTAGATTTCCGGCTCGCGGATGCCAAGCATATTCAGATTCGGACCGTTCAAAACTAAGATTTTCATGGGGGAACTCCTTCCATTTGCCATTGCGCGAGGATACGGTATCTGGCGCTTTTTCCGGAAACGATATGTCCTTGTATAGCATTCTATAGTCAGCCGGACTTAAAAATATGACTCAAAGCCTTGAAATCATGGATGTTGAATGATCCAGTCATTTCAGGAACGTTGTACCAGGGACTTCCGGCGGGATCCTTTTTTCTGGGACAGTATCCGTTTGACATCGGATGGAAACGTCAGCGCAGCTCCTGCTCATAGACCCGATTCATAAGGGCGTCGGAAACGGGTACGCCGGTAAAGAGCTCCGAGGAGCGGCAGGCCTGGGCGACCAGCATATACAGCCCGTTCACGGCCGGGAGGCCCAGGGAGCGGGCCTGGCGCATGAGAAGGGTTTCCGAAGGATTATAGATGATATCCAGAACCCCTTTCAGGCGGGGCAGGCGCGTCAGATCCAGCGGGGAGGCGTCCGTATGGGGGAACATGCCGACGGGCGTCGTATTGACGACGAAGGCGGCGTCCGGATGGCGGGCCTCCAGGTTTTCGTAGTTATCCGGGCCGGAGCGGCTGATGACCGCCGGCCGGGCGCCGAGGGAAGCCAGGGCGCAGCGGACGGAGACAGAGGCGCCGCCGCTGCCGAGCACCAGCGTTTCCTGCCCGGAAAGATCCATGCCGGAACGGCGGACCATGGCCTGGAAGCCGAAGACATCGGTGTTATCCCCATAGAGGGTGCCGTCCGGCCGGCGGACGATGGTGTTAACGCTGCCGATTTCGCGGGCGACGGGGGAAAGCTCATCCAGATAGGGCAGCACCGTCTTTTTATAGGGAATGGTGACATTCAGTCCGTTCCAGAAGGGATCGGCCAGAAAGGCGGGGAGGGCTTCCTCCGGCATCTCATAGAGGCGGTATTCATAATTCCCCAGCTGGGCGTGGATTTCCGGGGAACGGCTGTGGGACAGGGTTTTGCCCAGCAATCCGCATTTCAGCATGGGGCCTCCTTCCGCCGGCCCAGCCAGGCATCCAGAATCGCGAGGGCCGCCGCAGCCTCCACGCAGGGAACCGCCCGGGGAACGACGCAGGGATCATGCCGGCCGGGCACCCGTAGGGCCGTTTCCGTTTGGGTCGGAAGATGGACGCTGCGCTGCTCGAGGGCGATGGAGGGGGTGGGCTTGAAGGCCGCCCGGAAGACCAGGGGCATGCCGTCGGTAATGCCGCCGAGGATGCCGCCGGCGTGATTGGTGGCGGTGATGACTTCGCCATCCCGAAGCGCAAAGGGATCGTTATTCTCGCTGCCGGAGAGGGACGCCGCGGCAAAGCCTTCGCCGAACTCCACGCCCTTGACGGCGGGGATGCCGAAGACCAGGGCGGCGAGACGGTTTTCCATGCCGCCGAAGATCGGGTCTCCCAGGCCGGCGGGCAATCCCTCCGCCACGCATTCCACAATACCGCCGACCGAATCGCCGGCGGCTTTTTTTTCGGCGATCAGGGCCCGCATGGCTTCGCCCCGGGCGTCGCTGACCGTTGGAAAGGGCTTTTCGGAAACGGGAGAGGTGAATTCGCCCTCATCCCGGACGCCGCCGATGGACAGAATACGGGCGCGGATCCGAATTCCGTGGGCGGCAAGCACCTGCAGGCAGACGCCGCCGGCCACACACAGGGGCGCCGTCAGTCGGGCGGAAAAATGGCCGCCGCCGGCCGCGTCCTGGAATCCATGGTATTTGACGGAGGCGGTATAATCCGCGTGGCCGGGGCGGGGCGTTTCCCGCAGGGCGGCGTAATCGGCGGAGCGGGTATCCGTATTGCGGATCAGCGCCGTCAGGGGGACGCCGCAGGTTTTCCAGCCGACCAGGCCGGAAACAAACTCCGGCAGATCCGCTTCCCTGCGAGGCGTGGACCAGGCGTTTTGCCCCGGGGCCCGGCGGGCCAGGAAGGCGGCCAGGCGATCAGGGTCAATTTCAAAGCCCGCCGGCAGGCCCTCCAGGGTCATGCCGACGGCGGGGGAATGGGACTGGCCAAAGAGGGTCAGCCTCAGGTTTTCACCAATGGAAGAGCTCATGGGGGGCCTCCTTTGATCCGCCGGCCTTGTCAGAGAGCGGAGAAGATTTGCCAGAAGCCGGGGAAGGATTTCGATACGCAATCCGGGTTCCGGAGGGTGACGGGATGATCGCAGACGGCGGAGGCCACGGCGGCGGACATGGCGATCCGATGATCATTCGCGGAGGAAACTGTTCCGCCCCGGAGGGAGGGAACGCCGTCGATCACAAGGCCGTCTTCCGTTTCCTGGACGTTAGCGCCCAGGCCGGAGAGCAGAGCGGCAGTGGTTTTCAGCCGATCCGATTCCTTCAGGCGAAGGCGCTCTGCATGGCGGATAACGGTTCGGCCTTCGGCCACCGAGGCCACCACCGACAGCACCGGGATCAGGTCCGGAATGGCGGAGGCGTCGACTTCGACGCCGCGGAGCTTTTTCCGGCGGACGAGGACGGCATCTTCGGAAACGGTGACCCGGGCGCCGAAGGCGGCCAGCAGATCCAGCACCTTTTTATCCCCCTGGCGGGAGAGAAGATTCAGTCCCCGGATGGAGACGCCCTTCCGGCACAGGGCCCCCAGGCAGAGGAAGAAGGCGGCGGAAGACCAATCGCTTTCCACGGCAAAATCCGCTTCCGCGGGCGGGGAGACGGCCTGACCCCCCAGGCGGTAGCGGAAGCCTTCTTTTTCGAAGGGAACACGGAAAAGGGAGAGGGCGTCCTCCGTCATGGCAATATAATCGGCGGACTCAACGGCGCCGGAGACGGACAGGGTTGAATGGCCGGAAAGCAGCGGCAGGGCGAAAAGCAGTCCCGAAACATACTGGGAGGAAATGTCGCCGGGGATTTCGTATACCCCGGGAGAGAGCCGGCCGGAGCAATAGAGGAGGCCGCCTTCCTTCCGGAGGACCATCCCGTGATTCACCAGCAGATCCCAGAGGGGCTGGAGGGGACGATCCGGCAGGCGGCCCTCCATTTGGAAAACCGCTGGAACGCCCAGGGCTCCCACCACAGGCAGCAGGAAGCGCAGCGTGGAACCGCTTTCCCCGCAGGGGAGCAGGGCGGCCGGGGATTCCGGATCCGCCGGGGCGGCGAGCGCCGGGCCGGGAGTCTCCGAAGAGGACGACGCCCGGGACATGGCGGGATCCGCGGACTCGACAGCGAGCTCCGGGCCGGGAGCCTCCGAAGAGGACCATGCCGGGGACAGGGCGGGATCCGCAGGCTTTCTGGTTATGACAGCCCGAAGGGCAATACGATCCCCTTCTACGGAAATGTCCGCGCCGAGGGCGTTCAGACAGGCGACCGTGGCCTCGATATCCCGGGAAATGCCCGCGCAGCGAAGCACGCAGGGCTTCCCGAAGAGAGCAGCGCAGATCAGCAGACGATGGGCGCGGGATTTGGAGGCGGGCACGACCGCGGTGCCGGAACGGGCAATGGGCGGGAGGGTCCATTCCAGCGGGGGATCCGGCCGGAGGTTTTCCGGACAGAAGATATCCAGGGTACGGAGAAGGCCCGCGCTCTTCTCCGCCAGGCGCTGTTCATACAGGGCGAGTTCTTCGTCGGTCATCCGGCAACACCTCCCAGGCGGAGCCAGCGAACAAGATCCCCGGAGGGAACGGGCTGAATCCGGCAGCGGCCGACGGCCTCCGGAACGATGAGGCGGACGGTATGACCGACGGCCTTTTTATCGTTCAGGGCGGATCGGGCCATGGCTTCCGCGGACCAGGAAACCTCCGTCGGCAGACCGTATTGGCGAAGAAGGGACAGAAGCGCATCCCGATCCGCGGCGGGCAGGATGCCCTGGGCGCAGGCGGAGCGGGCCATGATGGCCATCCCCATGGCGACACCCTGTCCATGGAGGATGGAGAAGCCGGAAAGGGCTTCCGCCGCGTGGCCAAAGGTGTGGCCGAAATTCAGCATCATGCGCAGACCGGTATCGAATTCATCCTTCAGGACATAATCCCGTTTCATTTCCACGCAGGTTTGAATGACCGTCTCCGCCTGATCGGCGACGGGGGTTTCCGCCAGGGACGCGGCGAAGGAGGCGCTGCCGATCATGGCGTATTTGATGATCTCCGCGCAGCCGCAGCGGTATTCCTCCGGGGGAAGGGTTTTCAGCGTATCCGGATCGCAAAGGACGAGGGAGGGCTGATAAAAGCAGCCCACCTGGTTTTTGCCTCCGGCCAGATCCACCGCGGTTTTGCCGCCGACGGAGGAATCCACCATGGCCAGAAGGGTGGTCGGAATCTGGATAAAAGGGATTCCCCGCTGATAGGTGGCGGCGGCAAACCCGCCCAGATCCCCGACGACACCGCCGCCCAGGGCCACCAGCACGTCCCCCCGGGTCAGGCGGCGGGCGCACATGTCCTCCAGCACCTGATGCCAGGTTTCCACGGTTTTATGGGGCTCCCCGTGGGGCATGACGAAGGAAGAGACGGCAAAGCCCGCCGAGGAGAGGGAATCGGCGACGGTTTTTTCATACAGGGGGGCAACGTGGTCGTCCGTCAGGAGGAAGGCGGTTTCCGCCTTCGGGCAGACGGCGCGGAGCTTTTCGCCGGCGGCGGAAAGCAGTCCCCGGGCCATCAGAACGTCATAGGGCCGGGAAGCGGGGATCGGAATCGTGCGCATTCGAGGATTCCTCCTTTTGATGGACGGCGAAGACCATGGAAGGACGACGGGAGCCGTTTATCGCGCGGGGGAATGCTTCCGCCTTTTCGGAGGGCCGGCGGAAGGCCGCGGATTCAGGCGGCAGGTCAGTCGTCATGGCCGGGATGAATGATCAGCGTATGGGAGAAGGGGAGCAGGCGGCGGAGGGACGCCATCATGGCCTGCTCGCTGCCGCCGGGAAGATCCGTACGCCCCCAGCCGTGGCGGAAAAGCGTATCGCCGGTAAACAGATCATCACCGATCCGATAACAGACGCCGCCGGGGGTATGCCCGGGCGTATGCAGCACCAGGAAGGAAAGACCGGCCGCCCGCACGATGTCCCCTTCGGCCACATAGTCCGTGGCCGGGGGAGCGGTTACGTCCACCCCCAACAGGGATCGGCCGGCGTTCAGATGCCCATCGGCAAGCATGGGGGCGTCCAACAGGTGAATATACAGGCGGGTATCCTCGCCCATCAGCTCCCGGACGGCGCCGATATGGTCAAAATGCCCATGGGTCAGGAGGATGGCGTCGATCCGGCGGGCCCCGACGGCCTTCCGGATCCGGCCGGCCTCGGCGCCGGGATCGATGAGGACGCAGTCGTCCCGGGATTCATCATAGACGAGATAGCAATGGGCCTCCAGAAGGCCTACGGGGATCGTTTCGATCTTCATGGAAACCTCCTTGAAGAAGACAGCGCGCCCGGACGGGGGAGAACCCGCGAAGCGCGTCAGGATCGGTTCAGCTTATCAAGGACGATTTGCCGGACCCCGGGGGTCAGGCGGAAGCGGGTCGGGTCAAAGGAGGGGGCGTCCGGGGTCATGCGCCAGATGCCGAATTTAATGGGCACGCCCAGATCCATGAACTTCCGCTCATGCTCGGAGACATAATTGGGAGAGAAGCCGGAGGCCGCCAGATCCCGGGTCAGCCAGGTTTGGGAGAAGCCGCACAGATCGAAATACACCCGGGAGTCCTCAAAGAGGCCGTCGTCATCCGTTTTGAACCAGATTTCCCCCTCGGGGACGAGCGTCTCCCGATACTGGATCAGCTGGCGGGGATGGGTCAGACGGCGCTTGGCGTGCTTCGGGCGCTCGGCCCAGGGATTACAGAAGGAAATATAGATCCGCTCCGCCCGATCCTCCGGGCCGAGGATGCGGCCGATGAGGCAGATGTCCGCAAAGAGAATGATGACGTTATCCGGGTTTTCGCCGCAGGTGCGGACGATGTTGCGCCGGGCATCCCCCAGGACATCGGGGCTGATATCCACGACGATGAAGTTCACGTCGGGATGCGCGGCCACCATCTGCGCCGTGGAGACGCCTTTGCCGCAGCCCATTTCCAGATAAAGCGGTCGATCGGGATGGGAAAAGAAGGAGCGCCAGCGGTTCCGGCGATCCTCGCCGCCCTCCAGAAAGAAGGGACAGGCGGCCAGCTCCGGACGGGCCCACTTCTTGGTGCGCATGTGCAAAAAGAATCAACTCCCATAAAATCACTGGATTCGCGTCATTATAGCACAGGGAAAGGCCGGATGTCATGATCAATACGGAGAATAAACAAAGAGGGGCGCGCGAAGGAGCGAAAGGAATGATCGGCAACAAGGCCGGAAGGATGGGGCGGTGAAAGGAATGATCGGCAACAAGGCCGGAAGGATGGGGCGGGGAAAAACGGAAGGATGGGGCGAAGAAACAGAAAAAAGAAAAGCCCCCGGGAGAGGGGGCAAAAGGATGCGGGAGATTATTTCGACTTCGCGGGAATATAGGAGCCGTAGACGAACTCATGGAGCGCCTGCGTATGCTTTTTAACGTTATAGGTCAGCACGGAGGAGCCGTCCTTGGTGTCATATTTGAAGGAACGGGTTTCCGTTTTGTCCGGGATGCGCATCTGCTCAAAGAGCGCGGCGGAATCGCCAGTCCCTTCCTCCATGCCCTTGGTCAGGACGGGATAGAGGCTGGTAACCAGCTTCCAGATGGTTTCGAAATTCATGTTGGTGGCGGCGTAATCGGTGGCGGTGCCGATCAGATCCATGAGCATGGTGGCGTCCATGTTGGAAAGGACGTATTTGAGGAGAATATCCAGCAGCCGGCGCTGGCGATCCGTCCGGTTCAGGTCGTTTTCCCCCTTCAGGGAGCGCGTCCGGGCAAACATGACCGCCTGCACCCCGTCGAGATGCTGGAGGCCCGCGCGGACCTCCAGGGGCGTCCGCTCTCCTTTGGCCTTGTTGTCATAGGCCGGGGGATGATCCTTCAGGTATTTGTTAATATACCAGGCTTCACCCTTGGTCAGGTCGATATCGACGCCGCCGATGGCGTCGACGATGGAGGCCAGGCCGTTAAAGTTGATGGCCACATAGTACTGAATATTCATTTCAAAGTTTTTGTTGATGGTCCGCATGGCCAGGGCCGCGCCGCCCTTCGTTTTGGCCAGCGGCTCGCCGGACTTCACCCTGTTGCAGCCATACTGGAAGGCGTTGTTGATCTTGGTCTTGTTCCGGTAGCCGGGGATGGCCACATAGGAATCCCGCAGGATGGAGGTCATCTTGATGGCGCCGGTATCCAGATTGACGGAGACGATAATCTCCGTATCGCCGCGGCCGACGATTTCCAGGGGATTGTCGCTGCGGGTGTCCACGCCGATGAGCAGGATGTTGATCACGTTTTCGGGCAGATTGGGATTCATGTCCAGGGAGTCGGGATCCACGGAGAGATCCTCCTCCGGCTCCGCCTCGATGAGCCCGTCCAGCTTTTGCTGCTCCTGCTCGTTCAGATAGAAGGTTTCGCCTGTGTCCTCATCCACATAGACGTTTTCGGGCGCCACATCCGGGGGAATGGTTTCCTCCACCACCTCTTCGATGATGAGATCCTCGTCTCCCTCCTCCTCGCCCTCGGCCAGGGAAAGGATCGGGAGCAGGCCCAGCAGCAGGGCCAGCAGCATGCTCAGAAGCTTTTTCATGGGGTTACCTCCTCAAAATAGCGGTTATCTTTTTTCCCGTTTCCCGGGGAAAGGGTTTGAAGGATGGTTCAGCTCGTCCAGGGTCATATTGAAGGCGGGGAGGAAGTCCCGAAGGAAATCCTGTACCTCCGGCAGGGGATGGTTTTCCAGGGTCTTCCGGATATTTTCGGAAGCGTAATCAAATTCCCGGTTGCCGGCCCGCTGCTCCTCCAGGCATTTGATATAGGCGCTGATCTTATCCGCGGCCTTGACAATGGTTTTATCGTAGCCGGGGGCCTGGCGAAGATAGGGTTCGAAGGCGGGCCTCATTTCCTCCGGCAGGAGGGTCAGGAGCCGGTCGGCGGAGAGATCCTCCAGCCGGCGATAGGCGCCCCGGAGCTCCTGGGAATGATATTTCACGGGGGTCGGAAGATCGCCGGTCATGACCTCGGTGGCGTCATGATAGACGGCGAGGGACAGGACATGCTCAGGGTTCACCTCCCGGCCATAGCGATCCCGGCCGAGAACGGCAATGGCATGGGCGATCATGGCCACCTGGAGGGAATGCTCCGCGTCGTTTTCCGGCTGGGTATTCCGCATGAGGGACCAGCGGGAGATGAGCCGCAGGCGGGAAAGATAGGCAAAGAAGGAATACGTCAAAATCCAATCACTCCAATTCAAAAGCGCCGGTATACAGCTGATAATAGACGCCGCGATCGGCGATAAGCTTATCGTGGGTGCCGCGCTCGATGATCCGCCCGTGATCGAGGACCATGATAACATCCGAATTCATGACGGTCGAGAGACGATGGGCGATGACAAAGACCGTGCGCCCCCGCATGAGCCGATCCATGCCCCGCTGGACGATGGCCTCGGTCCGGGTATCGATGGAGGAGGTGGCCTCATCGAGAATCATGACCTGCGGATCGGCCACGGCCGCCCGGGCGATGGCCAGCAGCTGGCGCTGGCCCTGGGACAGGTTGGCGCCGTTGTTGGTCAGCTCCGTCCGGTAACCGGAGGGCAGGCGGACGATGAAATCATCGGCGCCGGCCAGCTTCGCCGCGGCGATACACTCCTCGTCCGTGGCGTTCAGCTTGCCGTAGCGGATGTTTTCCATGACGGTGCCGGTAAAGAGATTCGTTTCCTGCAGCACCAGGCCGAGGGAACGGCGCAGATCCGCCTTTTTGATCTTGTTAATGTTGATGCCGTCATAGCGGATTTTTCCGTCGGCAATGTCATAGAAACGGTTGATCAGGTTGGTGATGGTGGTTTTACCGGCGCCGGTGGCCCCGACAAAGGCGACCTTCTGGCCGGGACGGGCGTAGATGGTAATATCGTGCAGCACGTCCTTGCCCGGCTCGTAACCGAAGTCCACGTGGTCCAGGGTCACATCCCCCCGCAGGCGCGTATAGGTGGTTCCGCTGCCATCGGTATGCGGATGCTTCCAGGCCCACAGGCCGGTATGCTCCGGGGTTTCCGTAAGCGTTCCGTCTTCCTTCTCGCGGGCGTTGACCAGGGTCACATAGCCCTCGTCCGTCTCCGGGGCCTCATCCATGAGGGCGAAGATCCGGGCGGCGCCGGCCAGGGCCATGACGATGGCGTTGGCCTGCTGGGAAAGCTGGTTCACGTTCCCGGTAAACTGGCGGCACATATTCAGGAAGGGGATGACGATCGAGATGGAAAAGGCCATGCCGGAGAGGCTGATGTTCTGAACGCCGCCGAGGAGGAAGAGCCCGCCCGCCACCGCGCAGACCACATAGAGGATGTTGCCGATATTATTGATAATGGGGCCCAGAATGTTGGCGTAGGCATGGGCCCGGCGGGAAACATTAAAAAGCCCGTCATTGATCCGGTCGAAGTCTTCCAGGCAGCGCTGCTCATGATTGAAGACCTTGACCACCTTCTGGCCCGCCATCATTTCCTGCACGAAGCCCTCGGCCTGGCCGGTCTGCTTCTGCTGGGCGATGAAATAGCGGGCGCTTCCGCCGCCGACCTTCCGGCTGACCAGGAGCATGATCACCACGCCGACCGCGACGATGAGCGCCATCCAGACGGAATAATACAGCATCAGCACGGTTACGGAAATGACGATGGTACCGGAGGAGATAAACTGGGGAATGGTCTGGGAGACCAGCTGGCGAAGGGCATCCATGTCGTTGGTATAGTAGGACATGATGTCCCCGTACTTATGGGTGTCAAAATAGCGGATGGGCAGGCGCTGCATGCCGCTGAACATGATTTTGCGGAATTTGTTCAGAAAACCCTGGGTTATGAAGGCGCCCATCTGGGTATGGGCCGTCACGGCGGCCAGGGAAAGGACATAGAGGGTCACAAGCAGAAGAATCAGCCGCTGAATCTCCCGGGAGGCTTCCGTCCAGCCGTTTTCCACCAGGTACCATTGCTCGATGGCGGCGATGACCTTCTGGGTCAGGAGGGAGGGGATCGTCGCCACGATGGCGGAGAACAGGATGCAGACGATCATGGCTGGCATCAGCCGGGGATAGAACCGGAAGAGCTGCCGGATGACCCGGCGGAGCTGGGAGGGGGACGGCTTTTTCACAGGCGGACGGCTCACGCGGGCTCACCTCCTTCCGCTTCATCGGCGGAGACGCCGTGGGTTTGCTGGTCGTATACCTCGCGATAGATCGGGCTGGAGGCCAGAAGCTCCTCATGGGTTCCCACGGCGGTAACGCGCCCCTGATCCAGAACGAGGATCAGATCCGCGTCCTGAACGGAGGAGATGCGCTGGGCGATGATCAGCTTTGTCGTTTCGGGAATATAGGAGCGGAAGCCCTCACGGATCAGCGCGTCCGTCCGGGTATCCACGGCGGAGGTCGAGTCATCCAGAATCAGGATTTTCGGGCGCTTGATCAGGGCCCGGGCGATGCACAAGCGCTGCTTCTGGCCGCCGGAAACGTTGCTGCCGCCCTGCTCGATGCGGGCGTCATACCCATCGGGGAAGGAAAGGATGAATTCCTCCGCCTGGGCCAGGCGGCAGGCTTCGGCAATCTCCTCATCCGTCGCGTCCGGCTTTCCCCAGCGGAGGTTTTCCTTCACCGTTCCGGCAAAAAGCTGGTTTTTCTGCAGCACCATGGCCACCGCGTCCCGCAGGACGGGGAGGGCGTAATCCCGCACATCCTCGCCGCCCACGCGGATGGCGCCGGCGGTTACGTCATAGAGGCGGGGAATCAGCTGGACCAGGGTGGATTTGCTCGAACCGGTACCCCCGATGATGCCCACGGTGGATCCGGAGGGAATAGAGAGGGTGACGTCATGCAGGGCGTCCTGCTCTGCGGTTTTGGAATATTTAAAGGAGACGTGATCAAAGACGATCGATCCGTCCTTTACCTGGCGGAGGGGATTTTCCTTCTCCTTCAGGCCGGGGGCGGTATCCAGCACCTCGCAGATGCGCTTGACGCTTTCGGCGGACATGGTCAGCATGACATAGATAAAGGAAAGCATCATCAGGCTCATGAGAATCTGCATCCCATAGGTCAGCATGGCGGAAATCTGGCCCACATCCAGGGCCGTGCCGTGGGTGGTGATGATCGTCCGGGCACCGACGAGCAGGACGAAAACCGTATTAAAGTAGACGCAGAACTGCATGATCGGGTTATTCAGCGCCACGATGCGTTCCGCTTTGGTAAAATCCAGGGCAATGCTGTCGGACGCCTTGCCGAATTTGTCCGTTTCGTATTCCTCACGGGCGAAGCCCTTGACGACGCGCATGGCCTGCACGTTTTCCTCGATGGACTCGTTCAGCTTGTCATAGCGGCGGAACACCCGGCGGAAGGCGGGCATGGCCTTCCGGGCAATCAGGAAAAGCCCGCCGCCCAGAATCGGGATCACGACGGCAAAGGTCAGGGCCAGGCGCCCGCCCATGATGAAGGCCATGGTCACGGCGAAAATCAGCATCAGGGGGGAGCGAACCGCCGTACGGATGAGCATCATGAAGGCGATCTGGACATTGCCAACGTCCGTGGTCATCCGGGTGACCAGGGAGGAGGAGGAAAACCTGTCGATATTTTCAAAATCGAAAGTCTGCACCCGGGCAAAAAGATCATGCCGCAGGTTGCGGGCAAAGCCGGCGGAGGCTTTGGCGCAGGTGGAGCCCGCGACGCTGCCGCAGGCGAGGGAGAGAACCGCCATGACCACCAGCAAAAGCCCCGTCCGCCAGACCAGGCTGATATCAGCGCCGGCCTTGATGCTGTTGACCAGATTGGCGGTTATGAAGGGGATGGTCGTTTCAATCACGACCTCGCCCGTGATAAAGATCAGGGTCAGGATCGTCGGCTTTTTGAATTCGCGAACACTTTGAAGCAGCTTTTTGAGCATCTTGCAATCCTTTCCGTAAAGATATCCATGCCGCCGGCGAAAGCCCGCCGTCCGAAAGGGCACTCTTCCCGGAGGCGCCGGGCTCCCGGCGGAGAAACAATTCATTATATCCTTTTTGTTGGGGGGATTCAAGATGAACTTGCGGGAAAAGAAGGAGAAGACTATAATAGAAAGAAGGAGCGAAAAGGACATGTTCCGCTCCGAAAGCAAAAACGAACACTCCACGGCTGAAAGACCGCGGGAAGAAGATCGGGAGGCAGAAATGAGCCTGAATATTGCCATCGACGGGCCGGTGGGAGCCGGCAAATCCTCCATCGCTGACAAGGTGGCCGCGAAGCTCGGCATATTGCACCTGGACACAGGCGCCATGTATCGGGCCCTGGGGCTGCTGGCCCTGCGCAGGGGCATCGACCCCGAGGACGAGGAGAAGGTGGTCCGCCTTTGCGAGGGGATGGATCTGGACGTGGAAATCGGGGAAGAGGGGCAGCGGACGATCCTCGAGGGCGAGGATGTGAGCCCCCTGATCCGGACGCAGGAGGCCAGCATGGCCGCTTCCGCCGTGAGCAAATACGCGCGGGTGCGGGCGTGGATGGTGGCCCGCCAGCAGGCCCTGGCCGCGAAGCAGGACATGATTCTGGACGGCCGGGACATCTGCATGACGGTTTTGCCCGGGGCCGATGTGAAGGTCTATCTGACGGCCAGCGCCGAGGAACGGGCCCGCCGCCGTTGGCTTGAAACGCGGGAAAAGGAAGGAAAGGAAAGCTTTGAGGAGGTGCTCTCGGCCGTCAAAAAAAGGGACGACCAGGATATGAACCGCAAGGTCGAGCCTCTGCGGCAGGCACCGGACGCCTATTTGCTGGATTCCACGGACCTGAGCATGGATCAGGTGGTGGACAGGATCGTTAAATTGGCGGAGGCGAAGAAACGTGGCTGAGGCAAAAAAGACGCCGGAAGGAAAACGGCCGGAGGCCGCGCAGACCGGAGCCGTCCGAAAAAAAACCTCCGGGGACGAGATCTGCATGGGAAGGACCCGGACCTATGAATGCTTGCGGGCGATGGCCGTGGTGCTGTTTCATTCCGTTTTCCCCGTCCGGTATTACGGCATGGAGAAAGCCCGGCAGGAGATGCCGCTGGTCATTATCTCCAACCATGTTCACGCGCTGGATCCGGCCCTGGTGGCCTACCCGCTGCGGGCCGATCAGTGCTTTTTTCTGGCGAAGGAGGAGCTGGGGAAGAACCGGATGGTTCACCGCTTTCTGTATCGGATGCACTGCATTTTCGTCCGGCGGCACCAGAGCGACATGGAGGCCATGCGGAACTGCCTGCGGGTGCTGAAGGAGAAAAAGCCGCTGGTGATCTTTCCCGAAGGCACCCGGCATCACGAAGGCCAGATGGAGCACATCGAGAACGGAACCGCCCTGATCGTCATGCGCAGCCGGGCGACCCTGCTGCCCATGTATATCGACAAACCCCTGAAGCCTTTCCGGCGGGTCAACGTGACCATCGGCGACCCGATTCCCTACAACGATCTGCTGGCGGAGGGGATCAATTCCGAGAGCTGCGAAAAGCTGAATGAACGGATGCGGGAAACCTTCCGGGGAATGATCGCCGGGGCGGAAAAGCAAAAGTAAAAAAATTTTTGAAAAAAATTATTTTCGCAGCAGGAATTCCGCGGAGCAAAGCGAAAATATTGAAGGAAGAGGATTCCGCATGAAAGGATGATGAAATGACCGTTGAAATCGCCGCGCACGCGGGCTTTTGCATGGGCGTTCGGCGCGCGGTCGAAGCCGCGGAGAAGGCGGCGGAAGACGGCATTCCCTCCTGCACGCTGGGGGAACTGATCCACAATCCCTCGGTGGTTCGCCGCCTGGCGGAAAAGGGTCTGGAGCCCGTTTCGGATCCGGCCGGGGCGAAGGGCCGCCGGGTGCTGATCCGGAGCCACGGGGTTTCCCCGGAGGAAATCGCGGCGCTGGAGGCTTCCGGGTGCGAGATTCTGGATCTGACCTGCCCCTTTGTCGCCCGGCTGCACGAGATCGTCGCCGCGGAAACGGAGGGCGGCGTTCCGGTGATTCTGGTGGGTGAAAAGGAGCATCCCGAGGTTCACGGGACGGCGGGATGGGCCAAGGGCACGGTTTATACGGCGGCCACGCCGGAGGAAGCCGCCCTGCTGCCCCGGATGGAACGCGCGGTGGCCGTGGCCCAGACGACCTTTCCTCCCGCCCGATGGGAAGCGATCCTGAAGGTTCTTGAGGAGCGGGTCGAGCATCTTTCCAGCCGGTGCACGATCTGCAGCGCGACGGAAATCCGCCAGAAGGAAACGGCCGAGCTGGCCGCCCGGGCGGACCGGATGATCGTCGTCGGCGGCAGGAACAGCGCCAACACGCGGAAGCTCTTCGAGATCTGCCGGGCCGGATGCCCGGACACAATCCTGGTAGAGAGCGCGGCGGAAATTCCGCCAGCCTTTGCAAATACAGATCCCGGTATGATTGGGATCACCGCCGGAGCCTCCACTCCGACGGATTCACTTAAGGAGGTTGTCACACGCATGAGCGAACTGGAGAACAAGGAAATGACCCCCATCCCCGAAGAGGAGACCCACAAGGACTTCATGAAGGAAGTCGAAGCCACGCTGGTCCGCATCCGCCCCGGCCAGACGGTTACTGGCAAGGTCGTTCAGATCAACGACGACGAGGTCTGCGTCAACATCGGCTACAAGGCTGATGGGCTGATCAAGCGCGAGGATCTGGTGGATCAGGACGTGAAACTCGACGACGAGATTGAGGTCGAGGTCGTCAAGGTCAACGACGGCGAGGGGAATGTTGTGCTGAGCCAGCGCAACATCGTCAATCGCAAGGCGTGGGATGCCCTGATGGAAAAGTACAACGCCGGGGAATATGTCGACGGCGTCGGCAAGGAAGCGGTCAAGGGCGGCCTGATCGCCACCGTGGACGGCATCCGCGCCTTCGTCCCCGCCAGCCAGCTGAGCCAGCGCTACGTCGAGAAGATCGGCGATTTCGTCGGCAAGGCAATGAAGCTGAAGATCATCGAGGTTGACGAGCAGAAGAAACGGATCGTCGCCTCCCGCAAGCAGGTGGTCGCCGAGGAAGCCGCCGCGAAGAAGAAGGAAGTCTGGGACAAGCTGGAAGAGGGTATCGTGATTCACGGTATCGTCCGCCGCCTGACCGATTTCGGCGCCTTCGTGGATCTGGGCGGTGTGGACGGCCTGATTCACATTACCGACCTGAGCTGGGGCCGCGTTAAGCATCCCAGCGAAGTCGTCAAGCCCAACCAGGAGGTCGACGTCAAGATCATGAGCCTGGATCGGGATCGGGAACGGATCCAGCTGGGCTACAAGCAGATGCAGCCCCGGCCCTGGGACAACGCCGGCGAGAAGTATCCGGAAGGCTCCATCGTTCAGGGCAAGGTCGTTCGGATTACCGACTTCGGCGCCTTTGTGGAGCTGGAGCCCGGCCTGGACGGGCTGGTTCACATCAGCCAGTGTGCCCGGGTTCGGATCGCCAAGGTCGAGGACGCGGTTCAGGTCGGCGACACGGTGAACGTCAAGGTGCTGAGCGTGGATCCTGAGAAGAAGCGCATCAGCCTGAGCATCCGCCAGGCGCTGGAGGAAATCGAGCCCGCCGAAGCCCCCGTGGCCGAGGTTGAGAGCGAGTACGAAGTCGTTGCCACCGATGAGTCCACCCCCGAGGAGCTGGCCCAGATCGTCGGCGCCGAAGAGGAGACCCCCGCGGAATAATCTTTCCTGAAACAGTCATCGAGGCCCGCCGCAAGGCGGGCTTTTTTCGCGCCGGTTTTCCCGAAAGCCGAAATACCCGGAGACGAACGGACGGGCGGTTTTTCAGCGCTTTTTTCGGCGGCGTCCGTTTCCGCGGCGCTTGTCAGGGAAAGGACAATGGGGTATAATTCCGATGTATACACGCTCCGGGAAGGGCAGAAGCGGAATAGACGAAACGCCCGGAAAAGGCCGGGGCGGGAAAAGGAACCGTTGGATCGATGAGCTTGAGAAGAATGATGCTGCCCCTGATCGCGGCGCTGCTGCTGGCCGGCGGCGCGGCGGCGGAAGTTCGGGTCAGAATGCCGGAAAAGGCGAAAGTCGGCGAGATTGTGGATGTGGAGGTTTCCGCGGAGGAAGGGGCCGAAAGCGTGACCTATACGCTGAAAAACGGCAGGGACACGGTTTTTTCCGGCAAGGAGGATACCCATTTTGTTTCCGCCTTCCGGCCCCGGGGAGAAGGGGAATATACCCTGTCCGTCATGGTCGCCTACGCCGACGGAAGCCGGGAGGAGGGCGGCGCGTCCGTCTCCGTTTCTGGCCGGGCGGAAGAGATCGACGATGAGACGGTCATCTACAGCCAGAAGGATGGATGGTGGAAGGATAAAAAGTACAGCAAAACCGATCTGGACAACGGGGGCTGCGCCATCTTTACCTTAAGCCACGCGGTGCATCGGATGGGCTTCAGCGGCGACAGCGTCCGGCCCGAGGCCCTGGCGAAAACCCACGCCAACTGCTATACCAAGAACGGAACCGCCAACGCGCGGCTGATCTATAACGCGGCCGAGATCTACGGCTATACGACGAAAAAGAACCTGCTGAATCAGAAGACGGATCTGCGGGAGGCGCTGAAGAACGGGGACTACTTTTCCTTCAGCATCGTTTTGGGCCATATCGCCCTGATGACCGGGATCAATGAGAAGGGGGACAAGGTTCGTATCGTGGATTCCGCCCCCAGCGCCACCTTTGAGCGGATCAAGAAGGGAAAGATCTACTATCTGAAGGACGGGGAATATGTCGAGGCCGCGGATCCCGGAGAGATCCCCGGCGCCCGGTATTATTTCGAAACCCGGTATTACGGCGGGCTCGAATACTGGATGGATCTTGAATACTGCGCCAGGCGGGGCGGGCGGCTGATTCGGCCGGCCTGGGTTTTCTATGAGGGAAAAGACGGGCGGATCGGCGTCCAGATGACGGAGATCAGCAGCGGGGAGAGCACCATCGTTCTGAACGGGGAAGAGATGACGGTGCCCACCCGGGAGCTTTCCTTCGCCGGCGGCGGGGAGGGCACGAAGCTGGCCGTGGTCAATAAAAAGACGAATATCAAGATGCTGAACGCCGACGGGAGGCGGATCGGTACAATCGCTCCCCGGACGATTCTGCCCGTGCTGCGGACGGAGGAGAAGCGGGCCCTTGTGGTCTCGGACGATCTGCGGGGATATGTGAACCTGAGCGATGTTGAAATCATCGAGCCCATCGCCGGGGAGATCCGGACCGGCGCGCTGGCGGTCAACGGGAACACCAGCGGACGCGCGACGGTCAAGCTCCGCTACGGCCCCTCGGCGAAGGAAAAGATCGTCGATAACTGGAAAACCGGGACGCCCGTGACCCTGATCCGCCAGGAAGGCGATTTCTGGCTGGTGGAAGGAAAAGGAAAACGGGTCTGGGTCCAGGAGGACTATCTGAAGGGGGACATTCCGGAAAAAGTAACGTAAAAAGCCACGGAACAGTCGGGAAGGGAGCGGATCGCATGAGATTTCACAGAGGATGGATCGGGCTGCTGGCCATGGCTGCCGCCCTTTGTCTGGCCGCGACGGCCGCGGCGGAAAGAATCCTTCTTCCGGGAGGGGCCGGAAGCCTGGAAATCCCGGAGGGCATGCGGGAGACGCCTGTCGGCCCGGAGGAAGGTTCCCTGAAGGCGGACTACGTGATGCCGCCGGACCTGGAGATGTTCATTTTTCAATACGACGCGGAGGGAAACGCGCCCCGGAGCCTGGCCGAGGCGCTGATCGGAGCCGGGAAGGAAGCGGAGGTTCGCCGGATCGGCGAAACGGAATTCCTCGTCTATGAGGACCGGGATGAGACGGACGGCGCGCCCTGCGTCGGATATACCCTTCTTTTGGGAGGGAAAATGACCGAGATCTCCTTTTTCTACGGGAGCGAGTCCGCGGGCGAAAAAACAAGGATCATAATGGAGAGCTTTCAGCCATGAGCTTTACGCATCTGCATCTGCACACCGAATACAGCCTGCTGGACGGCGCCTGCCGGATTCCGCGGCTGGTCGAGCGGCTGAAGCAGCTGGGGATGACCAGCTGCGCGGTCACCGACCATGGGGTCATGTATGGCGCGGTGGATTTTTATACCCAGATGACGGACGCGGGCATCAAACCCATCATCGGCATGGAAGCCTATGTGTGCCGGGATCGGAAGGATCGGAGCCCCGCCGGGCGGGAGAACAGCCATCTGATCCTTCTGTGCGAGAACAACACGGGCTATCAGAACCTGATGTATTTATCCAGCGAAGCCTTCGTGACCGGCTATTATTATAAGCCCCGGATGGATTACGATCTGATCCGGGAGCATCACGAGGGCCTGATCTGCCTGAGCGCGTGCCTGAGCGGGGATCTGCCGAAGATGCTGCTCAACGGCCAGATGGAAAGCGCGAGGGCCTACGTGCGCGAGATGCAGGAGATCTTCGGGAAGGACAGCTTCTTCATCGAGATCATGGATCACAACCTGCGGGATGAGAAGACGGTTTTACCCCGGCTGATTGCCCTGGCCCGGGAGATGGACGTTCCCCTGGTCGCCACCAACGACTGCCACTATCTCGAAAAAAAGGACGCGGACGCCCAGGAAGTGCTGATGTGTATCCAGACAGGGAAAACCCTGGCGGACGATCAGCGGATGCGGATGGAAACCGGGGAGCTCTATGTCAAAAGCGAGGAGGAGATGCGGGCCCTGTTCCGGAACGTTCCCGACGCCATCGAAAACACCGGAAGGATCGCGGAACGCTGCAACGTAACCTTCGAATTCGGCGTGACCCGGCTGCCCCGGTATCCCGTTCCGGAAGGGGAAACGGCGGACCAGATGCTCCGACGGCTTTGCGCCGAGGGGATGGCGAGGCTCTATCCCGGGGCCGGACGGGAGGACGAACCCTGGAAGCGGCTGGAGTACGAGCTGGGCACCATCGAGCAGATGGGCTTTGTGGACTATTTCCTGATCGTCTGGGACTTTATTCATTACGCAAAATCCAACGGGATCATGGTGGGCCCCGGCCGGGGAAGCGGCGCGGGCTCCATCGTCGCCTACAGCCTGGGGATCACGATGCTGGACCCGCTGAAGTATCAGCTGCTTTTCGAGCGGTTCCTGAACCCGGAGCGGGTGACGATGCCCGATATCGACGTGGACTTCTGCTATGAGCGGCGGCAGGAGGTCATCGACTATGTGGCCCGGAAATATGGGGCCGACCACGTTTCCCAGATCATCACCTTCGGCACCATGGCGGCCAAGGGCGTCGTACGCGACGTGGGGCGGGTGCTGGGCATGAGCTATCAGGAGACCGACGCCGTCGCCAAGGCCATTCCCTTTGACCTGGGGATGACGCTGCAGAAGGCGCTGAGCCTCTCCCCGATGCTGCGCCAGATGGTCGAGGAACAGCCGAAGGTGCGGCAGCTGATCGATACGGCCATGCTGCTGGAGGGAATGCCGAGGCATGCCTCCACCCACGCGGCGGGGGTGCTGATTACCGGGAAGCCGGTGGTCGAATACGTGCCGCTGCAGCGGAACGACGAGGTCATTACCACCCAGTATCCCATGGGCACCATCGAGCGGCTGGGACTTTTGAAGATGGACTTTCTGGGCCTGCGCACCCTGACGGTCATCCGGGATACGCTGGACATGATGCGCGAAACCGGCGTGGATATCCGGCCGGAGGACATCCCCATGGACGACCCGGCCGTTTACGACATGATCTGCCGGGGGGACACGGAGGCGGTGTTCCAGCTGGAAGGAAACGGCATGACCTCCTTCCTGACCAACATGAAGCCCACCTGCTTCGAGGATATTATCGCGGCCATTTCCCTGTACCGGCCGGGGCCCATGGAATCCATCCCCCGATACATCGCGGGAAAGCAGAATCCCGGCAGCGTCAGCTACAAGACGGAAAAGCTGCGGCCGATTCTGGACGTGACCTACGGATGCATGGTCTATCAGGAGCAGGTCATGCAGATCGTCCGGGATCTGGCGGGATATTCCTACGGCCGGAGCGACCTGGTGCGCCGGGCCATGGCCAAGAAGAAGCACAAGATTATGGACGAGGAAAGGGAAATCTTTGTCCATGGGCTGGTGGCGGAGGACGGGAAGGTCAAGGTTCCCGGGTGCGTGCGCAACGGCGTGCCCGAAAAGATCGCCAACGAGATCTACGACGAGATGATCTCCTTCGCCAGCTATGCCTTCAACAAGTCCCACGCGGCGGCCTACAGCGTCGTCGCCATGCAGACGGCGTGGCTGAAACGGTATTATCCGGTGCCCTTTATGGCGGCCATCCTGAACAGCGTTTACGGCAACGTCGGCAAGATCGCGGCCTACATCCAGTACTGCCGGGGGCGGGGAATGCGCGTACTGCCGCCGGACGTAAACCGCAGCCGATGGAAGTTTACGGTGGATTATCGGGAAAACGGGGACGGAGCCATTCTTTTCGGCCTGGGGGCCGTCAAGGCCGTCGGAGAAAACGCGGTTCGGGCCATCGTGCGGGAACGGGAGGAAAGGGGCCCCTATCGGGATCTGTTCGACTTCTGCCGGCGGATCGACACGACGGAATGCAACAAGCGGGTGGTCGAAAGCCTGATCAAGGCCGGCGCCTTCGACGGCTTGGGCGCCAACCGACCCCAGATGCTCCTGGTCTATGACAGCGCCCTGGAGGCCAACCAGCAGTCCCGCAAAAAGAACGTGGCCGGACAGGTCAGCCTGTTCGACCTCTTTGGCGCGGAGGAGGAATCTCCGCTGGCCGGAGCGGGAAACAGCTTTCCGCCGCTGGCGGACTGCCCAACCCAGGCGAAGCTGCAGATGGAAAAGGAGGCCACCGGCGTCTATATGACCGGGCATCCGCTGGACGACTGGCGGGAGGCGCTGGAGAAAATGAACTTTCATACCTCGGAGCTGGCGGAAATGGCGGAGCAGCCGGACGGCGGCCTGAGCCAGGACGGGCGAGCGGTCGAAATCGGCGGCGTGCTCACGGCGGTCAAGGGGAAGGCCACCAAGAAGGGGGACTACATGGCCTTTGTCACCCTTGAGGATTTGACGGGGGAGATTGAATGCCTGGTTTTCCCCCGGACGTTTGAAAAATATCAGCCACTTCTGCAGGAGGACGGGATCGTTGTGATTCAGGGGAAGCTGAGCGTCCGGGAGGAGGAAGCCCCGAAGCTGCTGGCGGAGAAGATAACCCTCCTCCGGGACTGGCGGCCGAACGGGGACGGAAACGCCCGGGCGCCGAAGGACACACGGACGGACGCCCAGGCCGCGGCCCAGGCGAAACAGAAGCTTTTCCTGCGGCTGGAAAGAAAGGATATGGACCGGGCCCAGACCCTCCTGGCGCTTTCGGCCGGGGAGGTGCCGGTGTATTTCCATCTGCCTTCGGAAAAGCTGACGCTGCTGAGCCCCCGGGAAGGATGGACCGACGCCGGAGAGGCGTGCCTGAACCGGCTGCGGGACGCCTTCGGGGCGGAAAACGTCGTTTTGAAGCAGTCGTGACCGGAAAAGGAGGGAAAACAGGTGATTTCGCTGGACCATGTGACCAAAAGATACGGGGCGACGGTGGCGCTGAAAGATGTCAGTTTCACGGCGCCGGCCGGGCGGATCACGGGTCTTCTTGGCCGCAACGGCGCCGGCAAAACCACGGCGCTGAACCTGATGACCGGTTATTTCCCGCCGGATGAGGGCACCGTAACCGTCGACGGGATGGACATGATGACGGAAAGCAGGGAATGCAAGCGGCGGATCGGCTACCTTCCGGAAAGGCCGCCCCTGTATGACGAAATGACGGTCACGGATTATCTGGGTTTCGTGTGCGATCTGCGGGAGGTGGCCGGGGAAGCCAAAAAAAAGCATGTAGCCGAGATTATCGACCTGTGCGCCCTGGGAGAGGTACGGAACCGGCTGAACGGGCATCTGAGCAAGGGGTTCCGCCAGCGGGTCGGCATCGCCCAGGCCCTCTGCGGCAGCCCGGACGCGCTGATTCTCGACGAGCCCACGGTGGGGCTGGATCCGATGCAGGTGGTGGAAATCCGGGAGCTGATCCGGGAACTTGGGAAGGCGCATACGGTGATCTTTTCCAGCCATATCCTCAGCGAGGTTCAGCAGCTCTGCGCCACGGCCCTGATTCTCCACGAGGGGCGGCTGATCCGCTCCTTTGACATGACCCGGGAGGAGGAAGAGGACAGGGTGCGGCTGCGGCTCAGCGTCCGGGGCCGGGAAAAGGAGCTGACCAGCGCGATCCGAAGCCTGAAGACGGTGCTGAAAATCGAAAACCTGGCGCAGGAAACGCCGGGAGTCGCGGAGTACCGGATCACCGCGCGGCGGTCGGACGAGCGGGGGCAGACCGCGGATCAGCTGTTTTACCTGCTTTCGGCGATGGACGCGCCCATCCGTCGGATGATTCCGGAGAAGGACAGCCTGGAAGAGGTCTTCCTGCGGGCGACCTCCTGAAGCGAAAACGGGCAGCCCCTCAAGCATCGGCGGGGCCGCCCGTTTCATTATTCGATCAGATAGCGGAAGGAAGGATAGGAGGATTCGGCGTTTTCCCAGAAGCCGGAGGAAAGATCCAGGGCGTCTTCCCCGGAGCCGGGGGCGACGGCCCGCCAGGGGCCGCTGAAATATCGTGCCAGGGCATTGGGCCCGGCTTTTTTCATGGCCCGGATGAGCTCTTTGACGGCGTCCTGAGTGCCCTCCGCCGCCAGATGGGGGCTCAGCGCAAGCACCTCCACCCACCCCTGATCAAAGCCGGCGGAGAGATCCTGGATGCCATGACGGCGGCCCGGAACGACGTCTTCGATTTTCCGACCGGTAAAGACCGCCTCCACGGCGCCCAGCACATAGGGGGCGTAATTGACCCGGATGCAGAGGAGGGACGTGGTGGGAGCGATATCCTGGCTGTTCTGGTTCAGGGAGATAAAGAAGACTTTCCGGCCGGATTCCTCGCAGGCCGCGGCGGGCCCGTTGGAATCGGTGTGGTTGGCGAGAACGAGGCAGCCATCCTCCAGCAGCGCCGCGGCGGCCGCCTTGTTGGCGGCATATCCGTCCCGCTCTCCCGAGATTTTCAGCCGCAGCTTCGCCTCCGGCACCTGGGAACGCACCCCCAGCAGGAACGCGGCGGCGCCGGAGAGCACCTCCGGCGTTTCCTCGCCGCCGACAAAGCCCACCAGGGCCTGCTCCGCGCCCATTTCTCCCCGGTGGATCAGGGAACGCAGCTTCAGGCCCGCGGCAACGCCGCTGACATAGCGGGCCTGCCAAAGCTCCCCGTTAAAGGTATGATAGTTTTCCGGAAGAGCCGCCCCGCCGGGGGCCTGGAAGGAAATCTGGCAGAACTGAACCTCCGGGTATTCGGCGGCCAGGGAGGCGACTTCGGTGCTTCGACTGTTGGTCAAGACCAGAAGACAGCCTTTGGACACCAGATCCCGCAGGTGATCCTCCACATCCGCGGAGCGGACGTTGCTGCGGACATGCAGGGCGACCTGACTGCCGTAGGCGGCCGCCAGATCCTTTTCCACAAGGGCGAAATTGTAGGTGGCGGGGGTGGAAATGTCCCCCTCGTAGATGAAGCCGACGGAGACAGTGTCCCTTCTGTTCTTCGGCGTCCAGAAATCAAAGAGGAAGGAAAAGACCAGGATGACTCCCAGACACACGATTCCTGTGATCAGATAAAACTTTTTCATGGGCAATTCCTCCGGCATTCCGGTTTCTTCCCGGCAATGGGCAGCATCCTTTCAGCACCGATTTTTCCGCTTCCCTACGAATGGGAACGGCTGTGTCGGGCCGCCTCGGTCATTCAGGGGGCGGCTTTTTCTCCGGCCGTGACCGTATCCGCCGGAGAGAGAACCCCGGCGCTTTTTTCAGCCGCCGTTTTCTCTGCCGCTTTTTCGGCCGCGCGCCGTTCCGCGGCTTCCTTTTCCGCGGCCCGCAGGTCTGCGGCCTCCTTTTCCGCGACGGCGCGGGAAGCCGCCTCCCGGGCGAGGGCTTCCGCGGCGGCCTTCGCGTCCCCGGCGTGGGCCTGGGCCGCCTCTTCCTTGGCGCGGAGCTGCTCCGGAGAGATGCCGTACATGGCGCAGACGTCGATTTTGCCGGAATCGATCAGCGCCAGCAGAGCGTCGGCCGCCTTCGGATCGAACTGGGTGCCCCGGCCCCGCTGAATCTCTCCCAGCACATAATCGAAGTCCATCTGCTTCCGGTATACACGGCTGGCGGTCATAGCGTCAAAGGCGTCGGCCACGCCGATGATCCGGCCGTAGAGGGGGATGTTTTCCCCTTTGAGACCCTGGGGATAGCCCCGGCCGTCATAGCGCTCATGATGATACTGGGTGCCCTCCACCACATGGGGTACGAGGGTAAAGTCCTTGAGGATTTTGGCACCCTCCGTTGTATGGCTCTTCATGATAGCGTATTCCTCATCCGTCAGGCGGCCGGCCTTTTTCAGCACGCTGTCCGGAATGCCGATCTTGCCGATATCATGCATGAGGGCGGCCCGGCGGATGTTTTCGCAATCCTCCCGGGGCAGGCCGAGCTTTTCGGCAATCATGGAGGAGTAGGCGGAAACCCGCGCAGAATGCTGGTTGGTTTTTTCGTCCTTGGCGTCCACGGCGCGGGCGATGGAGAAGATCGTCTGGTCCGCCATTTCGATTTTCAGATTGGCCTCCGCCAGCTCCCGGTCCTGCCGCTCCTTGACGCGGAAGAAGAGGAGCATCACGATCCAGACGACCAGCAGCCCCGAAAGGACGCCAAGATAGATGAAGAAGACCGGCTCATCATAGAAGGCCCGGTGCTTGGTCAGACTCCAGGTCCGCTCCGCCAGGATGTCCTCCTGGTCATTTTTAAAGACGGCCAGATGGAAGGTATAGTCCCCGGCGGGCAGGTTGGTATAGGTAATGGCTTTCAGCGCGGAGAGGGGAAGCCGGCTCCAGCCGGTGTCAAAGCCATCCAGCCGGTATCCCACGGTCGGATCCTGGATGGTATAATTCAGCACCTCGGGGAAAAACTCGATGCGGGCGGCGTCCCGCTGGACGGAAATATCCGTCGTCCCCTCCATGGAAAAAGATTCGCCGTTGACCCGGATCTGGGGAATGGACATCCGATAGGTTTCGGCGGCGGAGACCTGCTGATCCGCGTTGAGAATGTATACGCCGTCGTCGCAGGGAAGGTACAGATTTCCGGCGGCGTCGCTGGTTCCCCAGGCGTTGGCGGTCAGGGCGCTGTTGAGCCCCCGGCGGGAATCCAGCAGCTCATAGGACAGATTCTCCCGGCAGGAGAGCAGCTCCTCCCGGTCCACCACGTAGATGCCGGCGCTGCTAAGCACCATGAGGGTATCCGGATCCCGGAAGAAAAGGTTGTAATTGTTGAAATAGGGGAAGTTGTTCAGCGGACGGATGGAAAAGTCCTCTTCCATAAAGCACAGGCCGTTGCTGGTTACCAGGAAGACGCCGCCGGATTTGGAATCCATGACCGTCCGCAGGATGACTCCGCTGGACAGCCCGTCCGCCCGGGTCAGCATGCGGGAGATCTCTCCGTTTTCCAGAACAGCGATGCCGTCACCGTCGGTTCCGGCCAGGATGCGCCCGTCGGGCAGCTCCGTCGCCGTCAGGATCATGGTATTGCTCAGACCATCGGCACTTCCGACGGTACGGACGACCTGGTGGTTTTTCAGGAAGCTGACGCCGTTGTCACAGCCGGCCAGAATCGTTCCATCCCGGAGCTCGAGGGTCATCCGGGCCCGGTTGCCCAGGCCGCTGTTTTCCTGATTATAGACATAGCGGTCGCCATCGGCGGTGACCTCGATCACACCGCTGCCATAGGTACAGATCCACAGGCTGCCGTGAGTATCGACCATCAGGCAGCGGATGCGGGTTCCGGCCAGGGATCTGGAAAGGTCGCTTTCGATCCGGGCGGAGAAGCTTTCATTGACGATGTCCAGCCCCTTGTCCGTCCCGATATAGTAGGCCCGCCCCCAATGCACGACCGCGTTGACCACCTGGGCGCCGAAGCCGGCCATGGCATAGACATTCCGGAACTCGGAAGGCGTCATGCGCAGGAGCCCCAGCCGGGAGGAGGTGAACCACAGATTCCCCTGATAATCCACCAGCATCCGGTCGATGGAGGCGTTGAAATCATTGGTATTGATCAGATGGAACTCCCGCTCGGGGGACAGGAAGCCGATGCCGCTGTCGGAAGAGACGAAGATTTCCCCGCCGGGCATGGGATGGAGATCCTTCAGCACCGTCAGGGGATCGCAGGACCAGGTTTCCAGCCAGTTGAAGAAGCCGCCGGAAATATCGTAGACATCGATTTTGCCGGCGGAGGTTCCCGCCAGGAGCCGCCCCTCCGAATCGAAGGTACAGGTTCGATAGACGGATTTCCGATCCGTAATCTGGCGGGAGGAAAGGATTTTTCCTTCCTTCATGAGGAAGATCCGCCCGTCATTGGTCACCACCGCCACATGGCCCCGGTCATCCGCCGCCGCATCGTCGGCATAATTGATTTCCCGCAGGGTGCTGACGGTTTTCAGCCCGCCGGAGAGGGTCATGATCTGCAAACTGGAAGTGGTTCCGACGTAATAATATCCGTCGGAGCTTTGCGTAATGATCCGGACGGAATTGGAGGGGAGCCCCTGATCCTCGGAAATCACGTTGACGATCTTTTCCCGGATCAGGATCGAAAGACCGCTGTCGTTGGTTCCGATCCAGAGACGGCCCTCCTCGTCCACGAAAAGGCAGTTTACCGTCCGGACGGAATCGTATTGGTTCATCCACTGGAATTCCTGCCCGTTATACCGGTAAAGCCCGGCATAGGTTCCGATCCAGAGGATGCCGTCGTCGGTCTGGGCGATATCGTTGGCCTCGCCGCAGGGCAGGCCGTTTTTGCTGCTGTATACCGTCTGGACATAGTGATCATAGAGGGCGGCGTCCTCCGCCCGGGCGGAGGGAGCGGGCAGCAGGCCGCCGGCGAGGGAGACCGCCGCCAGCAGGGCCAGGGCCCGGGCCGCGGGGGAGACGGAATCGGTTTCCTCATCGGGAGAAGAACCGGCCGCGTCGGCGGAGGGGCGGGGCGCATCCGGATCCAGCCGCCGGAGGAGCGCGCAGAGCAGCAGGGCCAGCAGCACGGTGACGGGTTTATCCACCATTTCCAGGACAAACTGGCCCAGGAACCAGGCGATGCCGGCCGGCACGCCCTTTTCCTGCAGAAGGGCGATGACGCCGTCTCCCCAGGCGTTCCCCGTCGCCCCGGCATAGAAGAAGATGTTGAGGATCAGGGAGATTACCGTACAGGAAAGCACGGCCCAGGAGCTCAGGAGCATATAGCGGTACACGTCCATTTCGCCGCGCCTGCGGCCTGCCCATCCGGCCAGCAGGGCCAGCGCTACGCTGGTCACCAGATAGATCACGGGAACCTTATAGACGATATGGAACAGCACGTTTCCCGTCACGCCCAGCATGGATCCGATGACGGGCCCCGCCATATAGGCGCAGAGCACCGTTCCCACGGAATCCAGCCAGAGGAAGGAGTTCCAGCAGGCCGTCAGCTCCTTGCCCCCGAAATTGAGCCCGAGGCACAGGAGCAGAAACAGAATCAGCCGGCCTGTTTTCCAATTCGTTTTCATGCCGTATCCTCCTTGGGAAAAGAAAATCCTTGGGGCCCGAACCGCGGCGGCCCGTTCCCCTCCGGAAAACCGCAGCGGCCGCTTACGTGCCGGCGGGGGCGTAGGACTGATATTCCGCGAACCAGGCTTCATACCGGCCGGAGGAAAGCACCTCGTCGATGACCCCGTTGACGAAGGCCATGAGATGGAGCTCTCCTTTCTTTCCGGCGATCCGATCCCCATCCATTTCCAGGGGAAGATGAAACCGGAGACCGGGCATCAGCGCCAGCCCCGTTTCCGGATGATCCGCCAGATAGTCCCCGGCGGTTTCCACATCCACCGCCCCGGCGTCGGCGGCCCCGGAGGCGACCGCGTCATACACCTCCTGGGCCCGGGAGAAACGGCGGAATTCCAGATACAGGGGCGCGCCCTCGGCCAGGAGGCTCTCCTGCAGGGAGCCGCTCTGGGCGGCCAGCACCTTCCCCTCCAGGGAGGGAAGATCCACCAGCTTTTCCGCGTCGGCCGCCCGGATCAACAGACCGGATCCGGCGCCTTCGGGGGCATAGTGGTAGCCCTTGGAGAGCTCATAGCCTGCGGCCCGGCCGGGAGTATAGGAAAGGGCGGAGATGGCCAGATCGCACCGGCCGTCGGCCAGGGCGGGAAGCACATCGGCAAAATCCAGGGGAACGATGACCAGGGTAACCCCCATGCGGTCAGCGATCATTCGGGCCAGCTCCATATCGGCCCCCACGAAGCGATCCTGCCCGGATTTGGATTCGTCGATAAACTCCTGGGGCGGGAAGTAGGGCTCCGTCGCCACCCGAAGGACGCCCCGCTCCCGGATCCGGGCCAGGACGCCTTCGGCGTTTTCGGGAATTCCGCCGGAAATATCCATGGACATTTCCACAAAGCCCCATTCGTTTTCCGTATAGAGCAGCTCGTCTTCCGGATCCCCTTCCGCCAGGGAGGAAGGAAACAGGAACAGTCCCAAAGCCAGGGCCAGACACAGGAAAAAGATACTCTTTATCCGCATCGCCGAACTCCTTTCACCAAAGGATACAGAAAGCCGGAATCGGTTGTTTTCGACATACTTATATTATACCAAAAAAGGGGCAGGATGCCAACAGAGAAAATACGGGCCGATCCTTCGGAAACAGGAGGAAAATCATGAACAGAATCCGGTCTGTTTTATAGATTGCGAGATAACCCTGCAAAATAAAACCGGGTTCAGCTCATCTTTGAGAAAAGAATAGGGGCTGTGAAGAAAAGGATTTATCGGAAACGAAAAATATATTTTCGTTTCCGATAAGCCTCCGGCGGATGCGACCGGGCGCGAAATGTAATTTTGCCGCTTTGCGGCACGTGCCCGGCGCGGCGTAAACGCATCAAAACGCAAAGCGTTTTTGCGTTTACGATAAGAATCCTGCGTTTCACAGCCCCTTTTCATTTTATGGTGGAAAACAGCAAAAGCAGTGGAGAAAGAGGGATCCGGGCGAGGCGCGGGACAAGGTTGGCCTGGAGTGTTTTCGCGCCACTTCGGCGGGGCGGATGCTTTTCTTACAGGTCTTCCACCGCAAGATCAGGACACTGGTCGAGGGCGGCGCCGGGGGCGACCACGCAGACGGCCCCCCGCTCCGCGAAGGCTTCCAGCAGGTCACAGACCGCCAGCAGATCCTTTTCGTCCGCGTGGAGGATCTCCTTCCGGACCCGCTCGGCCTGCTCCCGCGTATAGCCGGAGAGCCAGCGCAGATCCGCAATGGCGCCCTGTTCCCGGGGGCTGATCAGGGGATTGAGATCGTTCAGGGTGGAGATGATATACTTATCCAGGGATTCCCCTTCCCGGAGAAACTGCTTCAGGAAAGCCGCGGCGTCCCGATCCACGGAAAGGGTTTTATCCGGGGCGGGATCCCGATAGGAATAGGAGAAGAGATTGCCGTAACGATCCGCCTGAAAACCGCAGCCATAGGCGCCGCCCTGCACCCGGACCCGGTTCCAGAGGAAGGAATAGGTCAGGATATTGGCGGCCAGCAGCATCCGGCCGTGGGCGGGCTGGTCCTTCTTTTCCAGGCGGAAGCCCCTGGCCGCAAACCCGACCTGGGCGGGAATCCGGAATCCACGGCGGAGGGGAGAATCGAGACGGTAAGCCGCGCAGGGGGGAACCTCCGTTCCCTCCGGCAGGGCAGAGACGAAGGATTCAAGGGACGTCCTTTCCTCCGCCGTCAGGCTCAGAATCATCCGCTTCCGGCAGACGGTCTGATTCAGCACGCGCCGGGCGGTTTCCACCAGGGCGGGCAGATCCGTTTCCGGATTTCCGGCCAGATGATGCAGATAACGAACGGCCTCGTCGCCCTCCATGGCGTTTCGCAGGGCCATATCCGCGGAGAAGTGGCTCATGACGTTCCGGACGCCGATGACGTGGCCGCCGCCCACGATCCGCTGGCGGGAGGCCATCTCCAGCTGGTTGACGATTTCCATCATCCGGCCGGTGTCGGAAAAATCAGTGGTTTTCAGGATTTCCGCCAGAAGGGCCAGGGCCGCCGGCACGTTTTCCTTCAGCACGCTGAGGGAGGCGACCAGAAGGGGCGTGCAGAGGGAGGGATCCTCCGGATGAGGCCGGACGGTGGTGGCGAAGCTCAGACGGCCGGTCTGCTTTTTGATCTCCCGCTGGAGGGAAAGGGCGTCATGGGAGGCCGTGGGGAGCTTGCCCAGCAGGGCGCAGAGGAGGCTGGCATGCTGGATTTCCCGCAGGGACAGATCCGACAGGGAAAGGTATGCCTTCAGATGAAGGACGCCGGAGGTGGGGAGCGGATGGAAGAGGAGGCGGACGCCGGCTTCCTCTTCTATCTCCGTTTTCGTCCAGAAGGGAGGGATGTCCGCGTCCTCCTTTTTCAGCATGGGCAGGGTGGCCAGCGCCTCCGGGGTGTCCGGCTCGGTCTGCCAGGCCTGGAGGGCGGAAAGCAGGGCTTCGTTTTCAGCCTGGTCCGACGCCGTCCAGGCGGAGGTTATGGCGCGCAGCCGCGCCTCCTCCTCGGCCCGCTTTTCCGCGCCCAGGGTTTTGGAGGGACGCATCCGCAGGACGCAGTCGCCTTCAGCGGGGCGGAAAAGGGATACCGCCAGGGCCTGGAGCCGCCCGTCCCGGAGCATGGCGCGAAGCTCCGAAAGCTGGGCGTCGTTTTCCAGGGCGAAGAGGGGATCCCCTTCATAGAGCCAGCTGCCCATGGCGCGGATGGCCCGCTCGATGCCCTGGGGCTCGTCTTCCTCCTTCAGGCCGAAGGCAAAGCGGTTCAGGGAAGCCTCCGCCGCCTCCAGATCCAGCCCCCGGGCGGAAAGCGCGTCCCCATAGGAGTGGATCAGGGCCAGAAGCTCCTCCTCCTTTCCGTCGGTCACGTTTTCCGCGTGGAAGGTAATGAAGCTCTGGAGGGTGGTATCGTCCATGGACAGGGAAATGTCCTGGGCCAGCCCCTTTTCCAGCACCAGACGCTTCAGGGGGGCGTCGTTGGTGCCGGTCAGGACATCCGCGATGATGCTGACGGCCATGTTTTCGGTTTTATCCTTCCAGGAGCCGGTAATCCGGCTCAGGAGCAGATGCCCCCGGTTGGCCGGATCCTCCTCCTGGCCCAGTTCATAGGGCAGGGTGCGGTCGGAGCCCTTCGGGGTCTGATAGACGAAACGGGGCAGATCCGTGAGGGGCTCATATGGGGAAAGATAGGAATCGATCAGGGGAAGCATTTCCTCCATGGGCACCGCCCCGTCCAGATAGATCCAGGCGTTGGAGGGATGATAATGGCGGCGGTAGGTTTCCCGGAAGCTTTCCAGGGAAAGGGTGGGAATGGCCTCCGGATCGCCGCCGGAATTAAAGCCGTATCCCGTATCCGGGAACAGCTGCCGGTTCATGCTCCGTTCCGCCAGGGATTCCACATCGCTCATGGAGCCCTTCATCTCGTTGAGCACCACCCCCTTGAAAAGGGGACGGCCCTGTTCGTCCGTTTCGATGTGCCAGCCCTCCTGGCAGAAGATCAGGGGGGTGGAAAGAATGCGGGGGCGGAAGACCGCGTCCAGATAGACGCCGGTCAGGTTCAGCAGATCCCGGTTGTTCCGGCTGCCGACAGGATACATGGTCATATCCGGGAAGGTCATGGCGTTCAGGAAGGTGTTCATGCTGCCCTTGAGAAGCTCCACGAAGGGCTCCCGGACCGGGTAGCGCTCGCTTCCGCAAAGGACGCTGTGCTCCAGGATATGGAAGACGCCGGTATCGTCCTCCGGCAGGGTCCGGAAGGCGATGGAAAACACCTTGTTTTCCGCGCCGTTATCCAGCCAGAGGAGGCGGGCGCCTGTTTTTTCATGGGTCATTTCCACGACGCGGGCCCGCAGCTCCGCGCTTTCGCGGATGGCGCGCACACGGAAACCGGCAACATATTCATTGGGTGCAAAACGCATGGGAGTTCATTCCTTTCATCATGGATGATTCGGGGAGGGCCCGGGATTCAGGGCTCAAACTGGGCGTGATAGAGACGGGCATAGGCGCCGCCCGCCTTCAGGAGTGATTCATGGGTTCCCTGTTCCACCACCCTGCCGGCCTCCATGACCAGAATCCGGTCCGCGTGGCGGATGGTGGAGAGACGATGCGCCACGATGAAGGAGGTTCGGCCGGTCATCATACTGGAGAAGGCCTGCTGGATCAGCTGCTCCGTCCGGATGTCGATGGAGGAGGTGGCCTCGTCGAGAATCAGCACCGGCGGCAGGGCCAGCATGACCCGGGCGATACAGAGCAGCTGCTGCTGCCCCTGGGACAGGGAGCCGCCCGCCTCGCCGATGGGGGTATCGTATCCCTGGGGCAGGCGGCGGATGAAGCTGTGGGCGTGGGCGGCCTTGGCGGCGGCGATGATTTCAGCCTCGGTCGCCTCCGGACGGGCGAAGCTGATGATTTCCCGAATGGTTCCGGCGGGGAGCCAGGTCTCCTGCAGCACCATGCCGATTTGCCTCCGGAGGCTTTGGCGGGGCATGGCCCGGGTCTCAAAGCCATCCAGGGTGATTTCACCCGCGTCCACGTCATAAAAGCGCATCAGCAGGTTGATCAGGGTGGTTTTTCCGCACCCCGTGGGCCCGACGATGGCGATGCGCTGGCCCTGCTTCGCCTCCAGATTCAGGCGCTCGATGAGAGGACGCCGGGGATCATAGGAGAAGAAGACGTCCCGCAGGCGGAAATCGCCCCGAACCGGCTCCAGCCCCTCCGGCTCGGCGGGATCCGGGGACATGGGCGGCTCGTCCATCAGCTCGAAGACCCTCCCGGCGCAGGCCAGGGAGTTCTGCAGCTCCGTTACGACGCCGGAGATTTCATTGAAGGGCTTGGTATACTGATTCGCGTAGGAGAGGAAGCTGGTCAGGGTTCCGACGGTCAGCCCACCGGAGAGCACCGCGAAGGCGCCGGACAGAGCGACGGCGGCGTAGACCAGGGCGTTGATGAACCGGGTGGAGGGATTGACGAGGGAGGAAAAGAAGGTGGCTTTCAGAGAACAGTCCCGGAGGCGGCCGTTGATCTCGTCAAACTGATCCACGGTGGCCTGTTCGCGGGAGAAGGCCTGCACCAGCTTCAGACCGTCCACCGCCTCATTGATCAGGGCGGTCTGCTCCCCGCGGGTTACGGACTGGAGCTGGAACATGCTGTAGGTCCGGCGGGCGATGAACCGGGCGGCGAAGAGGGACAGGGGCGTCAGCAGTACGACCGCCAGGGTAATGCCCGGGGAAAGCAGCAGCATGAACACCAGGGTTCCCAGGATGGTCATGACGCCGGTAAACAGCTGGGTAAAGCCCATGAGGAGCCCATCGGAGAAGGCGTCCACATCCGCGATCATTCGGGAGAGAATGTCGCCGGCGGAATGGGCGTCCAGGTATTTCAGGGGCAGGGCGTGGACGTGGGCAAAGGCCGCCTCCCGAAGAGTACGAACCGTTTCGCAGGTAATGCGGTTGTTGATGACCGCGGTGACCCACTGGAAAAGGGCGGTCAGGCCGACGCAGATCCCGATTTCCGCGAGCAGCCGGCCCAGCAGGATGAAATCCACCTTCCCGGCCTCCGCCAGCCCGTCGATGGCCCGCCCGATGAGAATCGGAATATAAAGGGAAAGGCCCACCGACAGAAGGGACAGCAGGAGGCTCAGCAGGATCCATCCGCCCTGGGGACGGACATAGGACAGCACCCGGCGGAGGGTTTTCATCTGGAAGGAGGGCGTCGCTTTTTTTTCAGCCACGGTTCTTTTCCTCCTCTCCGGCGGAAGCCTGATGAATTTCCCGGTAGACCGGGCAGGAGGCCAGCAGCTCCTCATGGGTGCCCTGGCCGACGCAGATTCCATCCTCCAGCACCAGGATGCGGTCGGCAAAGCGGACGGCGGAGGTGCGCTGGGAAATGATAAAGGTCAGGGGCGGGCGCTCCATCTCCCGCAGGGCCCGGCGGAGGGCCGCATCCGTGGCAAAATCCAGGGCGGAGGCGCTGTCGTCGAGGATCAGAATGGCGGGATGGCGCACCAGGGCCCGGGCGATGGTCAGGCGCTGCTTCTGGCCGCCGGAGAAATTACGGCCTCCCTGCTGCACCTCCTCCTCCAGGCCGCCGGGCTTTCCCCGGACGATTTCCGCTGCCTGGGCCACGGACAGGGCGGCACAGAGGTCGTCCTCGGAGGCGCCGGGATTCCCCCAGAGCAGATTCGAACGGATGGTTCCCCGGAAGAGGGAGGCGTGCTGCGGAACAAAGCCGATTGCCCCCCGGAGGGAGGAAAGGGTCAGATCCTTCTGGTCCGTTTCGCCAAAGAGAATCCGCCCCTCCGTCACATCATAAAACCGGGGAATCAGATGGGCGAGGGTGGATTTGCCGGAGCCCGTGCCACCGACGACGCCGATGGTCTGTCCCGGGAGGGCCCGGAAGGATATGTGCTCCAGGGCCGCGTCGCTGGAGGCGTGGTAGCGGATGGAGACGTCCTCAAAGGTCAGGGAGGACAGATCCGCCGGGGACAGGGCCCTGGTTCCGTCCCGCTGGGAGGGGACGAGGGCCAGCGCGCCGGCGACACGCTTGCCGCAGGCGGCGGATTTGGTCAGCGTGACGATCAGATTGGCCAGCTTGACCAGCTCCACCAGGATCTGGGACATATAATTATAGAGGGCGATGAGCTGCCCCTGGGAGAGGGTGCCGCCGTCGATGCGCAGGGCGCCGGAGCGGAGCAGGAGCACGATGGCCAGGTTCAGCGCCACAAAGGTCAGGGGATTGAGGGCGGCGGTAAACCGGCCCACATGGAGCTGGGAGCGGGTCAGGCCGTCGTTCAGCCTTTGGAAGCGGCGGGTTTCCGCTTCCTCCCGGCGGAAGGCGCGGATGACCCGGACGCCGGAGAGGTTTTCCCGGGTCGCGCCGGTGACCTGGTCCAGATCCTCACGAACCTTTTTCTGCATGGGCATGGTTCCCAGAATAATGCCGAAGACGATGGCGAAGAGCACCAGGATGACGCCCACGAAGATCAGGGCCAGGCGCCTGTCGATCAGAAAGGCCATGATCATGGCGCCGAAGACCACGAAGGGGGAGCGCAAAAGCAGGCGAAGGCCCAGATTCACGCCGGTCTGCAGCTGGTTGATATCCCCGGTCAGCCGGGTTATCAGGGTCGGGGCGCCCAGCCGGTCCAGATCCGCCCAGGAGAGGGCGTGGACATGGGCGAATACCGCCCGGCGCAGGTCGGCGGAAAAGCCGATGGCAGCTTTGGCGGCGAAATACTGGGCGGTCACTGAGGCGGCGAGCCCCACCGCGGCCAGGGCGGCCAGGATCAGCGCGCTTTTGATCAGGGCGCCGCCGTCCCCGGAGGGAATGCCCCGATCCACCAGGTCGGCAATGACCAGGGGAACGATGAGCTCGAAGAGCGCTTCCAGCAGCTTGAAGAGGGGACCCAGGACGCATTCCTTCCGGAAGGGCCTCAGAAAGGGAAGAAGACGTTTCATGACAGCAAAAAACTCCATCGCGTGATGGAGAGCATTGTATCACAAATCATGCCCTTTGGGGAAGAGGCCGCCCGATCGCGGGGAAGGACGAAACGCGAAAGGGGCATGCGGCCCGCACAGGGGAGAAAAACAGATCCGGGGGGGCAACATCAGGACAGGGACAGATCCTCCCGCATCACGGCCACCAGCCTTTCGGCTTCCTCCGCCGTGGGCGCCTCGGCGAAAATCCGAACCCGGGGCTCCGTTCCGGAGAAGCGGACGATGATCCAGGCGTCTCCCTGAAAATAGACCTTGCACCCGTCGGCGTAGCTGACGCGATCCACGGGCAGACCGAAATCGGGAAGGGAATGCTCCATCATGACCCGGCGGTGTATCTCCGCCCTGCGGGCGGGTGTCAGGGCCCAGTCGTGCTCCGCCATGGAGCAGCGGCCATACTGATCATACATCTCCCGGACGAGGAGGGAAAGGGGTTTCCCGGTTACGGCGATCATTTCGACCAGGAGGGAGGCGGCATAGAGCCCGTCCTTGCCGTGAATATGGCCCCGGACCGTCAGACCGCCGGAGGATTCGCCGCCGATCAGGGCGTCCTCCTGCTCCATGCCGGCGGAGATATACTTAAACCCCACCGGCACCTCCAGGCATTTCTGCCCCCAGCGGGCCGCGATCCGGTCCAGAAGATGGGAGGTCGCCACGTTGCGAACGACGGCGCCCCGCCAGCCCTTGTATTCCAGCAGATAACAGTATAAAAGGGCCAGCACCTCGTTGGCGGTTACATAGGTTCCGTTTTCGTCGATGATGCCGAGGCGGTCCGCGTCCCCGTCGGTGGCGATGCCCACCTGGGCGCGGTGATCCCGGACGGCGAGCTGAAGATCGATCAGGGTTTCCGGATTAGGGGCGGGCAGATGCCCGCCGAAGAAGGCGTCATGGCGGTCATTGATCACGTCCACATCGCAGCGGGCGGTATAGAGGATGGTCATCAGCCCGGTCAGGCTGACCCCGTACATGGGATCCAGCACGATCCGGGGACGGCGGCGGCGGATGGCCTCCATATCCACCTGGGCCAGGATGGCGTCCAGATAAGCGTCCCGTGGATCGATAAAGGATACGGCGCCGGTGGCGACCGCCTCCTCAAAAGGCAGATCCGGCAGGGGCTCCGGCGGGGCCGCATTGGCGGCGGCCGCCAGGCTGTCCGTCACCTCCGGGGCCGCGTCCCGGCCGCCAAGGGTAAAGAGCTTGATCCCGTTATAGATGGCCGGGTTATGGCTGGCGGTAATCATGGCGCCGTAGGGAAGGTTTCGGGTCAGGACGGTAAACATCACCTGGGGCGTGGGGCAGGAGAGGTTGACAAAGAGCACATGGATACCCGCGCCGGCCAGCACCTCGGAGAACCAGATGGCCCCCTCCCGGGAGAGAAAGCGGCGGTCGTAGCCGATTACAAAATCCGTCCCGGCCAGCCCCTCCTCCTTCATCCTCTGGGCCATGGCCCAGGCCACCTTACGAATGTTTTCACGGGTAAAGCCGTCGCCGATGACGGCGCGCCAGCCGCCGGTTCCGAATGTAATCATCGATACTCCTCCTTCCATGGCATCTTCGCCATTCGAGTCGCGTTTTCAGGAGCCCATCTCGGCCTCCACGGTGTGCAGGCCGGAGGAAAAGACCGGAATCCGATCCGTGGGCGTCCCATCGACCCGCAGGGAATGGATGCCTTTTTCCACATGGGCGGGATTCCGGACGGTGATCCGGTATGCGCCGGCGGAACCGGGAGTGTTTTTCCTATTATAGGCCCTTTGGAAAACCCCGGTCAAGGGAATTCTTTCCGGAAAAAGGGCCTGATCATCAGCGATTCCTTTTCCCTTCCCGTCGCCAAATCCTCCTTCGCCACGGTGGCTATCTTCGCTTTCCTCTGGAGCTACAACGATCTGTTTACCCAGTCCTTCTTCCTGCGCTATCCCCAGGAGCGGGCCATTACCGGGCTGCTGAATGAAATCAGCTCCCAGGCGGGGGTGAACTACGGGCTGATGGCGGCGGCGGTCGTGCTGGTGGTGATCCCGGTGCTGATCGTCTATATCTGCCTGCAGAAGAACATCATCAAGGGACTGACGGCCGGAGCCGTCAAGGGATAGATTTGCACATTCCGGTCTGTTGTGCTATGATGATTCCCGGAACCCGTGCCGGAAGCCGGCGAAGGAAGGGAGGTACCCTTATGCGTTTTACCAAGATGCAGGGGATCGGAAACGATTACGTCTATGTGGACGCCGGGAAGGAAAGCATCGCAGATCCCGGAGCCCTGGCCAGGAAAATCAGCGACCGGCATTTTGGCGTCGGCAGCGACGGCCTGGTGCTGATCCTGCCGGGGGAGGACGGCGCGGATTTTACCATGCGCATGTTCAACGCCGACGGAAGCGAAGCCGAAATGTGCGGAAACGCCGCCCGATGCGTCGGGAAATATGTTTTTGAGCGGGGATTAACGGATCGGACCGTTTTCCTGCTGAAAACCGGCGGGGGCCTGCGGGAAATCCGGCTGAACATCCGCGAGGGGAAGGCAGCCTCCGTCACGGTGGATATGGGGGCGCCCGAGCTGCGGCCGGACAGAATTCCGGTCATCGCCGAGGGCGACCGGGTCGTGGGTCTTCCGATCGAAGCGGATGGAAAAACCTGGCGGGCCACCTGCCTGAGCACCGGGAATCCGCACTGCGTACTGTTCCTTCCGGAGGTGGAGGGGCTGGATCTAACGAAGATCGGGCCGGAGATGGAGCATCATCCGCTGTTCCCCCGTCGGATCAACACGGAGTTTGTCCAGGTCATCAGCCGAACCCGCCTGCGGATGCGGGTGTGGGAGCGGGGAGCCGGGGAAACCATGGCCTGCGGGACCGGCGCCTGCGCAGTCCTGGCGGCGGCGGTGCTGAACGGGCTGACGGAACGGGAGGCGGATATTACCCTCAACGGCGGCGAGCTGCGTATCGCCTGGGACGAAAAAACCGGCCATCTGATGATGACCGGCCCCGCGGAATTCGTTTTCGAGGGAGAATGGCCCGAAGAAACCTGAGAAGCTTTTCCGGCGCGGAGCGCCGGTTTTTTTATTGCAGGATCATGCCCAGAATGCCTGAATCGGTCAGATCATCCAGCAGCGCCTGGCAGGCGGAAGTGGGGATTCCCACCAGGAAACGGAAGGCCCCCTTCATGATGGAGGGCATGACCCGGGGCAGGAATTCGGCCAGGGTGACATCGTTGACCCGGAGAATGTCCACCGCCGAATCGTATTCCTCCTTCGGGGGCGGAGACAGAAGGGTGTCCGCAGGAGGCTCGAGAAAGCCCTCGGCCGTGATCATGGCGGGCCCGGGCTCGCCCCCGGAAGAGGGCTTCCGGATTTCCAGGGAAAACCGGCCGTCCATCTCCGCCTTCAGGAAGGCGGAAAAGCCGACATTGGGAAAGAGGCCGCCCGTCAGGCTGACGTTGACCAGGGAGCTTCCCTCATGCGGCCAGGAAACCGGCAGGGAGGCGGCGCTGGCGTGGAGCGAGAGCAAATCCTGATCCGCCCCGTCTATCCGGGTCAGTCCAATCTTCAGCTGGCCGGACTGGGACGGACCGGAGCGGAAGCGGGAAAAGGAGAAGAAGGGGAGAATGCCCTGGTCCATCCGGGGCAGGGATACCTCGTAGCTTTCCCGGTTTTCGGAGGAGGTACGGGTATAGAAGGTCCCCGCCGCCGCGGAACTCCAGGTTTCCAGATCCGGCCGGCGGACAACGGTAATGTCCCCGCCGGCGGCGATTTTGGCCTTGATGTATTCCGGGATTTCATGGAAAACGGCCTGAACGGTTTCGTCATAGCCGGTGTCCAGCCCCAGAGAATTGATGAAAACCTGGAGGTTCGGGTTGTTGTTCAGATGCCAGTTCCAGTCCTTGGCCAGCACGTCCACCTGATCGCTGGTAATTCGGCCCTCGCTTTCGATCGAGGACTGGGCCGTCCGCCAGGCGTATTGCAGGCGGCGGAAGCTGTATTTCCAGGAATGGGGAAGAAAAAGCGCGGGATACTGGAGAGGGACGCCCAGGTGCTCATAGGTTTTGGAACCGAATTCCAGGAGGGAATCGTTGGACAGCAGCAGCGGGACGCCGCCCAGCAGGGGGGAGGTTACCAGCATCTTATCCTGCTTCCCTTCCAGCAGGAAGTCCATGGGCTGCGCGTCCCTGTCCCGGGGGACGAAGGAGAGCTTCAGGCTGAAATATTCCTCCGCCGGGGCGTAGGTCCAGGAGCCGCGGAAGATGAGGGCGTCCAGCAGCGCTCCGTATCCCTCCAGCCGCTCCCGGAGGGCCGGGGAAAAGGCGTCCGGATGAATCTTCAGGGTAAACTCGAAGGCGCTGGTCCGCGCGGCGAAGGGAGCATCTTCCTCTCCAAGCCCGGACAGGGGCGAAAGCAGCAGGCACAGGGCGGCCAGCCACGCGAACAGCTTTTTCATGGCGCTTTTCCTCCTTCGCGCGGCCGGCCGCCGCGCGTCTTTCAGGCGGGCCGCCGCCTTTTCGGCGGCAAAGCCCGTTTTTCCTCGTCAGTCGTCTTCATCCACGACGGTCCAGGTGGCCGGATCCCGATCGATCTTCAGGTCCACCTCGTCGCTCAGGAGAAGCTGGGTTTCCATATTGGCCACTCCGTTGGCCCGGAGACCGTGGGCCGACTGGAAGGCGCGAACCGCCTCCACGGTCGCGTTTCCGTAATTGCCGGAAACATGTTTCGGATCCAGAAGCCCCAGATAGGACAGCTTGTCCTGAAGAGCGCGGACCTTGACGCCGTTGTTGCCGAAGCGCATCGTAATATCCGCCAGATCGTGCACCGTTCCGTATCCGAGAATCTGGGTATTGGACAGATCATAGACGTTCCGGGCGACGCCCACGGGATTGTTCCCTTCGATGACATGAATGGCAACCCGGCCGGCGTCATCCCGGGAGCAGTATTCCACCAGCGCCACATGATCCGTATCGGAGCCGCTGGTCCAGGTAAAGAAAATATAGTCCCCGGGCTGGGGAATGTAGTCCCCGGTCCGCACATATTCCCGGCGGCCCTTCAGCCACTCATAGCCCCAGCCGTCCACCTCGCCCTTGCGGACGATAAAACGCCCCTCCCGGATAAACCAGGCGCGCCCTGTGTTCTGGCCGGAATAGCGGGGGAAGACCGTCCCCAGCAGGTTCATGTCGTAGCGCTGGTCCACCTGGTCCACGCACCAGCAGAGAAACTCGGCGCACCACTGGCAATAGGGATCGCCGGCCCATTCGCCATACTTGCTGCGCCCGTGCTCCCCTTCCCGATATCCCACCTCGCCGGAGGCCACCTCCAGCAGCCAGGTTACATAGTCCGGCACCGGGACGGCGGGGGCGATCTTTTCCTCCCCGCGGGCGGAAAAAAGCGGCAGCACCAGCAGACAGAGCAACCATAGCGACAGACGTTTCATGCGGCGGCCCCCTTTCCGGAACGATGCTTTTCAAGGGTTATTATAGCAAAATTCCCCTCTGAAGACAACCTTGTCAGACGCTTTCCGGAAGGATCAGGCTTTCCATCCGGGTATGGCAGAGGTAGGTGTTGCGCCACAGGGGCGCAAGGGCGGAAAAGGCCGCGCGGGCCTTGGCGGGGGTCTGGAAGACACCGAAGACGGCGCTGCCGCTGCCCGTCATCAGGGCGGCTCCCGCGCCGGCGTCCCGCAGGCGGGCGATGGCCTTCCCGATTTCAGGCCGCATGCGGACGGAAACCGGCTGGAGCACATTGCCAAGCGCCTTACGAAGCGGGATCATGTCTCCGGTTTCCAGGGCGGAAAGCACCCGCTCCGTATCCGGGCGGGGCTGATCCCCTTCCGCATGCCAGGCCTGGAAGACGTCCCGGGTGGAAAGCCCCCGGCAGGGCTGGACGATGACCAGCGGATACAGCCGGCCGCAGGGATGGTTTTCCATCCGCTCCCCAATGCCCCGGGTGCGCGTCAGTCCGCCCCGGAGGCAGAAGGGAATATCCGCCCCGAGGGAGAGACCCAGCTTTTCAAGATCGGGGAGGGACAGGCCGGTTTGCCAGAGCCGGTTCAGCCCCAGGAGCACCGCCGCCGCGTCCGCGCTGCCGCCGCCCATACCGGCGCCCACCGGGATGCGCTTATGGACGGAAATCGCCGCGCCTCCGGAATACCCCGTCGCCTCCTTCAGCAGCCGCGCCGCCCGGAAGGCGAGATGCTTTTCATCCGCCTTCAGCAGCGGACGCCCGGAGGTGTTCAGGGACAGGGATCCGGCCTTCTCCAGCCGCACCGTATCCGCCAGGGAGACGGGCTGCATCACCATATCCATCAGATGATACCCATCCTCCCGGAGCCCCGTGATATCCAGGGACCAGTTGATTTTTCCGCAGGCTTCCACAATCATATCCATTCCTCCACGCGCAGGACGCCGGCGGATTTTCAAAAGGCGGCGCATGGCCGGAAATCCGTCGGCTTCGCGGGCTCAATCATATCCAAAGTCGCTAAAAGATGCAAGGAAATCTTGCAAACCGGGGAAGAAGAGTATAGACTACATAATGGAGGGAATCCTCCCGAAGGAGCGATGACATGAAGAAGAAAGAAATCCCGGTGCTGATCGATCTGGCGGCCATCGCCAGCTATGAAGGCATTCAGGACGACCCGATCCAGATGATGACGACCGGAACGCTGAGCCACCCGGAAGAGGATCTGTATCTGCTGCAATATCGCGAGAGCCAGCCGGATGAGGAAACCGGCGCCCTCCAGGAATGCGACGTGCAGCTGATTCTGAAGCGGGACCAGGTGACCATGAACCGGTCCGGCGTTTTTTCCAATACCATGATGTTCCGGAAAAACCACCGCTATGAAGGGGCGTATCATACGCCATACGGCGATCTGAGCCTGGCGATGCTGCCCCGGGAGGTCCGCTGCGAGCTGGGGGAGGAAGCGGGCCGGGTGCATCTGAAATATGAGCTGAGCATGCAGGGAAACTATGCCTCCAGCAATGAGCTGCATCTCGAATACCGGATCCGGGAAAACTGAAAACCGGATTCCGCCGCGGCTGGACAGGAATCTTTTTTTTCGGTATAATGAGATATTATCAACAGGGAGGCTTTTATGATTATTGGCGAGCTGACGGAGACTTATCCGCCCATGCAGGACGGGGTAGGCCGCGTTTGCTGGGCCTACTGCAAGGCGCTGGAAAGAGCCGGCCATACGGCATATTATATTGCCCCCGATGATCCGGAGCAAAGCAGGATCGAGGGGCTGAACACGCTGCTTTACGGGGGCCTTCAGATTCCCAGACAGAATTACCGGCTGGGGACGCCGGATCTGAGCCGGGCCTTCTGGAAGCGGGTCCGGGAGATTCCCTTTGACATTCTGCACATTCATTCCCCTTTTCTCAGTTTCCGGATCGCCCGGCAGCTTCAGCGGATCAATCCTGAAATCCCCATCGTGGCGACCTTTCACAGCAAGTATTACGACGATGCATACAAGGTGACCCACAGCAACACCATCGCCCGTCAGGTTGTCAACCATATCATCCGGATCTATGACCGATGCGACGAGGTCTGGACCATGAATCCGGAAACGGCCAACGTGCTCCGCTCTTACGGATACCGGGGCGAAATTGGCATTTCCCCTAACGGAACCGACCTTTTCGAGATCGACCGGGAACGGGCGGCGGAAACCTGCCGGAGGCTCGGTATCCCCGAAGGAAAAAAGGTACTGCTGTTTGTGGGCCAGATCGACCGGAAGAAAAACATTCATTCGGTGCTGCAGGCCTGTGCCCTGCTGAAAAAGGAAGGGCTCGACTTTGAACTCCTGCTGGCGGGGGAAGGGCCGGACCGGAGCAGCCTGGAAAAGCTGCGGGATGAGCTGGATCTTGGAGACAGGGTTCGTTTCCTGGGCTTTATCCGGAACGGGGAGGAGCTCCGATGCCTCTATACCCTGGCGGATCTGTTTGTATTTCCGTCCCTCTACGATAACGCCCCCATGGTCGTCCGGGAGGCGGCGGTCTGCGAAACGGCCTCTGTGCTGGTTCGGGGCAGCTGCAGCGCGGAGGGCATTACGGATGGGGTCAACGGGTTTCTTTGTGAAAACCGGGTCGAGGATATTGCCCGGGCCATTCGGGAAGGGCTGCCCTCCGCCGGGGAGACCGGGGCGCGGGCCCGGGAGACGATTCCAAAGCCCTGGGATGAGATCATCGCCGACGTGCTGGAACGATACGGAGCCATGATTGAGCGGAAAAAGGCGGAGGCTTTCGCGGCCGGCGGAAGAAACGTGTTCATGCGCGGAAAACCGAACCGGAAGAGTGGAAGAGAGAACGGATGAAACTGAACTGGAAAAAAATCTTCAGCTCCCTGCTGGTCGTGGCCAGCATTGTGGTTGTAATCTTGATCGCCTTCAGCAACAGCGATCTGGACAACGCGTGGGACGCGCTGGCCAATCTGGATCCCATCTGGCTGGCCGCCCTGTTCGGATGCTGGTTTGCCTATGTTTTCTTTGATTCGATCAGCTATTGGTTTTATTTCCGGGGAGAAGGCTTTCGAATCTCCATCCTGCAAACCTTCAGCGCCAGCCTGACGGGCCTTTATTACAGCAATATCACGCCATCGAGCGCCGGTGGTCAGCCCATGCAGGTCAACGCGCTTCGGAAGGCCGGGATTCCCGTCGGCTATGGAACCATGGCGGCGACGATCCGCTTTATCTGCAACCAGTTTGCCTTCTCCTTTCTGAGCATGGCTTTCTGGCTTTCCAACCGGGAATTCGTACAGCGGCAGCTGGGCGATGTGGTCTGGCTCGCCCGGCTGGGTTGGGTGATCAACTTCGCCGGGGTGCCCCTGGTGATCCTGGCCGCCTTTCAGCGGGATCTGATTCAGCGGGTGGCCAACGGCCTCATTGGCTGGCTTTCCCGGATTCATCTGATCAAAAACCCGGAGGCCGCCCTGGCCACGACGACCAACGTGCTCAACACCTATCACAGCGCCCTGCGGGAACTGCTGCACAAGCCGGGGCAGATTCTGCTCCAGGTCTTCAATTCGTTTTTGTCCGCCATGGGACTGATCGGAACCACCTGGTTCGTGTATAAGGCTTTCCATCTTTCCGGAACGCCCTGGTATCAGATTATCACGGTGGGCTTCCTGCTGTATGTCAGCGCCTGCTATACCCCCCTTCCGGGAGCCAGCGGAGCGCAGGAAGGCGGTTTCTTGGTTTTCTTCCGGGGGATTTTCCCGCCGGATCTGATCGGACTGGCCCTGCTGGTCTGGCGCTTCTTTACCTACTACCTTTTCCTGATCGCCGGGATGATCAATCTGATCGTGGCCAAAATCGTCAACGCCATCCGGAGACGGAGGGAGCAGGAGGAACAAAACGCCGGCGCTCAGAAGATGAAAGAGGCTGCGGCCGATCAAAGACCTTCGGATCAGGCGGTTGAAGGCCAGGACGGACGGAAGCCGCAGGAGGGAGCGAAGAGCGAACCCGGTGCTGTGAACCGAAAAATGTAAAATGAGCACGCTACGGAACGTATCGGAAACGAAAAATAAATTTTCGTTTCCGATAAGCCTCCGGCGGATGCGACCGGGCGCGAAATGTAATTTTGCCGCTTTGCGGCACGCGCCCGGCGCGGCGTAAACGCATCAAAACGCAAAGCGTTTTTGCGTTTACG
>JAZQCB010000079.1:0-21146 GCA_045546035.1 Clostridia bacterium | reverse complement strand
GACGGATATTCTGACGATATGTAATTCCTGCTCCAAAAAACAAAGCCTGCCTGGAATGATGGCAGGCTTTGTTCTGAGTTGTTGCACTACGGTCTGTCAGCATGTTTGTTCAAATCATCCTTATGACCAGTAATCCAAGGCTCTCCGGGTTTTTTCTTAGGGGTTTGGAGTGTGTCGGGCAACGAACCGAAGGCGGGAGGGAGCGCCGCAGCTTTCCCGCACGACCAGGGTGGCATCCCGGAGGATGGCGGCCGGGCGGTTCTCTGTCGAGGGGAAGAATCACAGGTCTCTCCAGCCCAGGGGAGCGCCGCAGCTTTCCCGCACGACCAGGGTGGCATCCCGGAGGATGGCGGCCGAGCGGTTTTCCGTCGCGGAGAGGAGCTCACGGATCGCGCTGCGGGCGTGCTCCTCGGCCTGCATGTCGATGGAGGTCAGGGCGGGGAAGACATAGGGACAGAAAAACTGATTGTCGCATCCGATGACCGCCATATCCTCCGGCAGGCGAAGCCCCATTTTCCTCATTTGCCGCATGGCGCCCAGGGCCACCAGATCGTTGTAGCAGAAAAGGGCTGTTGGCCGTTCCGCCTTCGGCACGGCGGTCAGAAGGCGAAGCACCTCCCGCTCCCCGGCGGCGGCGTCGACGCCGCCCTGGGATCCGAAATCCGGGGGCGCGGGGAGATCCAGGCGGTTCAGCTCATCGAGAAAGGCCGTCGCCCGGATGCCGGCCTCCTCTGGCCGGGGGGCGCCGCCCAGAAGCGCGATCCGCCTGTGGCCCAGCAGATGAAGATGGCGGGCGGCCTGGCGAACACCGGAATCCAGGTTGTTATACATGCAGACGAAATCCAGGTCGCTCCGGGGAGGGCAGATCGCGACGATAGGCATATAACGGCCCAGGCGGGTCAGCGTGGCCCGTAAATCAGGCCGGTCCACATCATGGACGCCGCCGATAAAGAAGGCGCCGCTGAGCCGACGCGCGATCAGAGACTCGACCAGCTCCGGTGGGATTTCCCCGTCGGAGGGAAGCTGATAGAGCAGCAGGGAATAATCCCGGAGCCGGGCTTCGCTGTCGGCCGCGTCTACCAGCTCCGCGAAATAGGGATTTCGAATCCCCGGCAGGATGATCCCGATGGTCCGGGATTTGCCGCTGCCAAGATCCTGGGCGAGGGAGCTGGGAGCGTAGCCATGGGCGTCGATGACCCGCTGCACCTTTTCCCGGGTCGCCTCCCGGACGCCGGGAAAGCGATTAATGACCCGGGTCACCGTCGCGGCGGAAACGCCCGCCTCCCGGGCAATATCATAGATGGTGGCTTTCTTCTCGTCCATCGGAAAGATCCTTTCATTTATTGCGAGATTCCTGGCCGGGCCAATTCGGGAAAAGGGTTTTGAAGCCTGCGCCATGGCGCGGGTTTGCCTCGAAGGGCCTTCAGGACAGAGTATAACATGGATTTGCACACGTGACAATGAGATGATTCCGCAATCATCGACCAAAAAAGACAAATGGCGAGAGATACAGCCCTTCAAAAGAGAGAGATAGAAGGCGCCAAGGTGATATTTTTCGAAAAAAATGTCAAAAACGGGTTGACAGCCCCCAAAACGGCGTTTATAATGGCGGCAAGAAGATCGACCAAGGGAAGGTTATTCGGGTTCGACGGAATGTTACCGGTAACATTTTTCGGAGGCCGATCGAAAGAATTGAAGGAGGGACCCCTGTTATGAAAAAGCTGCTTGCTCTGGTGCTGACCGCGGCGATGCTGCTGACAATGGCCAGCTTCTCCCTGGCGGAGGATGCCAAAGTCCTGAAGGTTGTGACCTGGGACGCCGGCACCACTCCCTATCTGATCGCCCAGAAGGAAGCCTTCGAAGCTTCCCACCCCGGCGTGACGATCGAATATGTGGACGTTGCCTCTCAGGACTACGCCATCAAGGCGACCACCATGCTGGAAGGCGGAGACACCAGCGACGTGTTCATGATCAAGGAAATCGACGACCTGATCAAGTGGCAGGCCCAGGGCTTCGCCGAGCCGCTGAACGCGTATGTGACCAAGACCAACTATGACCTGTCCGGCTTTGTCGGAACCGAAAAGAACTACAGCGTGGACGGCGAGCTATACGCAGTGCCGTTCCGGTCCGACTTCTGGGTGCTGTTCTACAACAAGGATCTGTTCGACAAGGCGGGCGTGGCTTATCCCACCAATGACATGACCTGGGAGCAGTACGCGGATCTGGCCAAGAAGCTGACGGGCGACGGCGTCTATGGCACCCATTATCACACCTGGCTGTCCGCCGTGGCCAACTGGACCGTGGCTGACGGACAGAACACCCTGGCCGACAGGAACTATGACGACCTGCTGTACTTCTATAAGCTGTATCAGGATCTGGAAGACGCCCATGCCTGCATGGCCTATTCCGAGCTGAAGGCCGCCAACCTGCACTACAGCGCCGCTTTCGCCAACGGCAACATCGCCATGATGCCCATGGGCTACTGGTATGTGTCCACCCTGATCGGGTACAACAAGGACGGCACCTGCTCCTTCAACTGGGGCATCACCGCTGTTCCCCACAAGGAAGGCGTGAAGGCCGGTTCTTCCTTCGGCAACCTGACCGGCGCCATGATCAACAACAAGAGCGAGAACAAGGATCTGGCCTGGGATTACATCTCCTGGCTGGGCGGCGAGGAAGGCGCGGCTGCGACCGCTTCCGTGGGCGCCCGTCCCGCGTTCGTCTCTGAATCCGTCGCGGCGGCCATGTCCAGCGTGGAAGGCTTCCCGACCGATGAAACCAGCAAGGGAGCCCTGATCCCCTCCTTCGTCGGCATGGAATGGCCGGTGGCGGAGAAGGTCGCGGACATCAAGACCATCGTCAACGAAGAGCACACCAACATCATGTCCCGTGAAATCACCCCCGAGGAAGGCATCCAGGAGATGAACGAGCGGGTGGCCGAGCTGTTTGAGTAATCGGACGGCGAAAGCATGAAGCATTGAACGGAAAGGGCAGGGAAGTGACTTGCTTCCCTGCCCTTTCTCAAAAAAGCGGACGCGAAAAACCGTTCGCATCGGTGAACAGAACGGTTCAAGGTGCCGCCTTTTCCTCCGACCGGGATCGGAAGCCGGCCGGAGGAAAGGGCGGGCCGCCCAAAGAAAGGGGAGAAAACAATGACCCAGGGAAAGACCGGCAAAAAAAGATATCGGATGGGCCGGCTGGAGCGAAAGAAGACACTGATCGCCTATTCCTTCCTGGCGCCCAACTTTCTGGGCTTCGCCATTTTTACGCTGGTGCCGGTGATCTGCGCCATCGCCCTGTCGCTGTTCGAGTGGAACGGCGGGGACATCTCCCGGATGAACTTTGTGGGGATCAACAATTACGCCACGATTTTCAACGCGAAGAAAATCGCGGAAAAGGGCATCGGGTATTTCTTCAGCCGGGTCGATCTGGGCATCGCGCTGAAGAACACGGTGTTCTATACGCTGATCACGGTACCGCTGACGCTGGTCTTCGCGCTGGGTCTGGCCATCCTGCTGAACCGGATCCGCGGGGCGGTCTTTTTCCGGGGCGTGTTCTTCTTCCCCTACGTCGCCTCCATGGTGGCCATCTGCGTATGCTGGTCCTTCATGCTGATGAAGGACGGGCCCATCAACCAGATGATCATGGGGTTGGGGATTCCCTTCAACAAATCCTGGACCGCCGACAGCGGTATGGCGATCTGGTCCATCATCCTGGTCAGCGTCTGGCGGAACATGGGATATTACATGGTCATCTATCTGGCGGCGCTGCAGAATGTGCCGCGAGAGCTGATGGAGGCCGCCACGGTGGACGGGGCGGGAAAATGGCAGCAGTTCTGGCATGTGACGCTGCCCCAGCTCAAGCCCACCACCTTCTTCGCCTCCATCATGATGATCATCTCCTGCTTTAAGATTTACGACGTGGTGGCGATCATGACGGACGGCGGCCCCGGCCGGTCGACGAAGATGCTGGTTACCTATATCTATGAGGAAGCCTTCGTCAAGGTCCGCTACGGGCAGGCCAGCGCCATTTCAATGGTGCTGCTGGTCATCGTGCTGGTGATCACGATCATCCAGTTCCGCTCCGAGAGCAAATTCTCCAACGACTGAGAAAGGAGGAAAACATCATGGAACGGCCGATTTATCAAAAACCGATTCGAAAGGACAACCCGATTCTGTCCCAGGTCATCCGGGTGATCATCTACATCGTTCTGATCGCCATGGCGGCCTTTACGCTGATTCCCTTCGTATGGATGGTTTCCTCCTCGCTGAAGCTGGACCGGGAGGTTTTTGCCTATCCGATCAAGTGGATCCCGGAAACCTTCCACTGGGAGAACTACCGGCTGATCTGGCAGAAGGTGCCGCTGCTGACCTATTTCAAGAACACGGCTTTCATTGCCGTCGTCGTAACGCTGCTGCAGACGCTGACCTCCTCCTTCGCGGCCTACGCCTTCGCGAAGCTGACCTTCCGGGGAAGGGATACCCTTTTTCTGGCCTATATCGGCACCATCGCCGTGCCATGGCAGGCTTATATGCTGCCCCAGTTCATCATGATGCGATCCATGGGCCTGTATGACACGCTGTGGGCCATGGTGGTGCTGCAGGCTTTCAGCGCCTTCGGCGTTTTCCTGATGCGCCAGTTTTACCGGGGCATCCCCACGGAGCTTTGCGAGGCGGCGCGGCTGGACGGGCTGAGCGAATACGGCATCTGGGCGCGGATCATGCTGCCGCTCAGCAAGGCCGCCATTGCCACGCTGGTGATCTTTACCTTCGTCGGCACCTGGAACGACTATATGGGCCCGATGATCTATCTGACCCGGGACGCCAACAAGACCATCCAGGTCGGTCTGAGAAGGTTCATTCAGGAAAACTCCAGCGACTATCATCTGATCATGGCGGCGAGCCTTTGCTCCCTGGTTCCGGTTTCCATCATGTTCTTCGCGCTGCAGAAATACTTTATCGAAGGGATCGCCACCAGCGGTCTGAAGGGGTAAAGAAGGAGAAACATGTTCACCGCATTTCTGAAAGACCATCCGATGGAGGAGCTGCTGACCGACGGGCTCCCCATGCGGGTACCTTCGGCGGAGGACCGCCCGGCCTGGGACGGAGTCCGCGAACCGCACCGGCAGGCGATCCTGCGGCGGCATCGGATATGGGCAAATAAACCCTATCCCATGCGGTGTGCCTCGGGCTTTCTGGCCTTTTCCCGATCCGGCAGCCGGCAGGCGGATGAGATGCCCTATTTTTTCCGGCGCAGGAAGCTGTGCGTGGCGGCGCTGGCGGAATGCCTCGCGCCTTCGGGAAAGGTACCGGAGGAGGTCATCGACGGCATCTGGGCGATCCTGGAGGAGAGCAGCTGGGTCATCAGCGCGCATAACATCAACCCCATTCCCGGCGCGCCGAAGCCCTCGGAAAAACCCCTGCCGGATCCGGAAGATCCGTACGTGGATCTGTTTTCCGCCCAGACGGGGATGATCCTGGCCATCATCCGGCGGATGCTGGGGAAGGAAATGGACGCGGTCACACCCCTGATCGGGGAGCGGATCAGCCGGGACATCCGCGGGCGGATCCTGGGGCCCTTTCTCCGGAGAGACGATTTCTGGTGGATGGGCGTCAAGCGGAAGGATCTGAACAACTGGACGCCCTGGATCGTTTCCAATGTCCTCCTGATCACCGGGCTGGAGCCCCTGGAGCGGGGAGAGAAGGCCCGGATTCTGGAAAGAGCCTGCGCGATGCTGGACCGGTGGCTGGACACGGTGCCGGAGGACGGGGGATGCGACGAGGGCGCGGGATACTGGAATATGGCCGGAGGCGCGCTGCTGGACTGTCTGGAGGCGCTGGAGGGGATGACCGGGGGCGCCCTGAGCGTCCGGAAGGAAGAGAAGATCCGCCGCATCCTGACCTTTCCCCGGAAGATGGAAATCGGGCGCGGGTGGTTTCTGAACTTCGCGGACTGCGACGCCCGGCCCTTCCTGTCCCGGGAACGGGTCGAGGCGGCGGGCCTCTACGCGGAGGACGCGGGCATGGCCGCCCTGGGCCGAAAACTGCGGGACGCGCCGCTGGCGGAGCTGGACGACGTGCCCCATCTGAGCCGGGTACTGAAGGCGCTCTTTCGTCCCCAGGGGGGACTGATCAAGAGGAAAGCGGAGACGGACACGTGGCTGCCGGATCTGCAGGTACGGCTGGTGCGGCGCGGCGCCTGGAGCCTGGGATGCAAGGGCGGAAACAACGGGGAAAACCATAATCACAACGACGTAGGCTCCCTGATCCTGTTCCGTGCTTCCGATCCGGTGCTGGTGGACGCGGGAAACGCGGTCTATACGGCCAAAAGCTTTTCCGACGAGCGCTATACCCTCTGGCATACCCGGAGCGCCTGGCACAATCTTCCCCTGATCGGGGACGCGGAGCAGGCGCCGGGCCTCAGTCATGGGGCCAGGGACGTTCAGATGCTGCCGGACGGGATGGAGATGGAGCTGGCGGAGGCGTATCCGGACAGCGCGGGGCTGGTCTCCTTTCATCGGCGGGCGGAGCTTTCGGAGGAAGGCCTGCGGGTGACGGATCGGATAGAAACCCGGGAGACAATGCCGGTCACCTGGGTCTGGATGGTTCGGAAAAAGCCCGAGACGCGGAATCGCGTCCTGATCTTCGGCGGAACGGAGCTGGCGCTGCCGGAGGACGGCCAGGTCCGGGTCGAGGAAATCCCTATCACGGACGCCCGCATGGCGAGAAACTATCCCGGGAGCCTGTGGCGGATTCTGATCCGGACCCCGGCGGCCAGGGAACAGACCCGGGAATGGGTATTCCGCCGGAAAAGAGAGCGCGAAGACTGAGTACGCTCTCCGGGGGAAAAGCGCTTTGTTTTCCGCAAACGAGGCTCAGGGTTCGCTTCTGATCGCGTCGGGCCTGAAGCGAACGGACGGGAAAGGAAGCCGGCCGCTTTACGGCGCGGGAGTGGCAGGCGTACGCGATTCAAAATAAGAGCGAAGGAGAGACGGCTATGAATCCAGTTGGCGGCAATCCGCTGAAAACGAGGCAGGACACGGTTCGGGCCGCGGCGGCGATGATCGCCCCCCTGGTCGATTGCCTTACGCCGGGGAAGGCCCGGATGATCGTCGGGGAAGGATCCGCCCATTACAGCGAGGACGTGGCCGGGATGGAAGGCTGGTCCCGGGTGCTGTGGGCGCTGGTGCCCATGATGATGGGCGGCTGCCCGGAGGCGGAGCCCTTCTGGAAGCTGTGGCGGGAGGGCCTGATCCACGGAACCGATCCGGCTCATCCGGAATACTGGGGCGATATCCGGGAATATGATCAGCGGATGGTGGAAATGGCCGTTATCGGGGTCGGCCTCTGCTTCCTGCCGGACCGGTTCTACGGGGAGCTTTCCCCGGCGGAGCGGGAGAACCTGTTCCAGTGGCTGAACCAGATTAACCTCTACGATATGCCGAAGAACAACTGGCGGTTTTTCCGGATCCTGGTCAATATGGGCTTCCGGAAGGTGGGGCGGCCGGTGGACGGAGCCCGGATGAAGGAAGACCTGGACATGATGGAAAGCCATTATGTAGGGGACGGATGGTATTTCGATTATCCGACGAAGCGGGACTATTACACCATCTGGGGCTTCCATTTTTACAGCCTGCTCTACGCCCTGGCGGCGAAGGATTACGACGACCCGGCGGAGAAGGAACGGGCGGAGCGGATCCGGGAGCGGGCGCGGATCATCGCGCCTCGCTTTGCCTGCTGGTTTGACCGGGAGGGACGGGCGCTGCCCTACGGAAGAAGCCTGACGTACCGGTTCTGCCAGAGCGCGTTCTGGGCCGCGGCGGCCATGAACGGCATCGAAACTGAGGGCCTGGGCCCGGGCGAGATGAAGGGGATGCTGCTGAAAAACCTCCGTTTCTGGCTGAGCCTGCCGATTTTTGACCGGGGCGGAGCGCTGACCGTGGGATACGGGTATCCGAATCTTTGCGCGGCAGAGGGGTATAACGCTCCGGGATCGCCCTATTGGGCCATGAAGAGTTTCTTCCTGCTGGCCATGCCGGAGGATCATCCCTTCTGGCGGGCGGAGGAAAGGGCGTATACACCGCCCAGGGTGTTCCTGGACGAGCAGGTTCGGCTGCTGCTGACCCGGGACGCGGAAAACCGCCAGGTGGTCGCCTATACGGCGGGCAACCACGCCTGGGAGCATATGCACGAGGACGAGAAATACGAAAAGTTCGCCTATTCCACCTGCTTTGCCTTCTCCGTCACCAAGGAGGCCACGACCCTGGCCAAGGGGGCTTTTGACTCCATGCTGGCCGTCAAGCGGCAGGGGCGGGATCTCTGGCATGCCCGGAGCGGATGCGAAAGCTTCGCTCTTTCGGAAAAGGAAATCCGCTTCCGCTGGTCCCCGATGGAGGGCGTGATGATCGACTCCGTGATCAGACCGGTGGGCCTGTGGCATATCCGGAAGCATGTGGTCAGGACGGAAATCCCCCTGGAAATCGCGGAGGGCGCCTTCTCCGTCCGGAAGGACTGGGCGGGGAGCCGGCCCTGTGACCGGATTGCTTCCGCCCTGCACGCGGGCCGGGATTATGCCGCGGCCTCCGGCGCCTTCGGAAGCAGCGGGATTTTCGCCCTGCGGGGATATGCCGCCGGGGAGGTTATTTCCACGGAGCCCAACACGAATCTGATGTATCCCCGGTGCGTGCTGCCGACGCTTAAGGGCACGCTCGAGCCGGGAAAACATACGCTGGTCTGCGCCGTATGGGCGGACGCCGGCGTAATTTGCCCCGCCGAGGTGGAAAAGGAGGTTCGGGAGATTGCGGAATCGTTATGAGGAGGCGCTGATCAGGGCGGCGGAAAAATACAGAAGGACGGCGGAGGCCGCGGCCTGGGAAGGCATGATTCCCTATAAAAGCGAGGGGGGAGAATGGATCGCCTCTCCCCACGACGGCAACGGATGGTGGACGGGGGGCTTCTGGCCCGCGCTGATGTGGCAGTTTTATCACAAAACGTCGGATCCCTTCTTTCTGGAGGAGGCCAGGCGGGTGGAAAACCTGCTGGGAGAGGAGCTGCGCGTTTTTGAGCATCTGAACCACGATGTGGGATTCATGTATCTGCTCTCCTTCGGGGCGGATTATAAGCTGACGGGGAACGAACGCGCCCGGTGGGACGCGCTGCACGCGGCCAGCATCCTGATGGGCCGGCTGAACCCGAAGGGCTATATCCGGGCCTGGAACGGAAAGGAACAGATGGGATACGCCATCATCGACTGCATGATGAACCTGAGCCTGCTGTACTGGGCGGGGCGGGAAACCGGCGATCCCCGCTTCGCCCATGCCGCCGGCATCCACGCGGACACGACCCTTCGGGAGTTTCTGCGGCCGGACGGCTCCGTCAGTCACATCATCGAATTCGATCCGGAAACCGGGAAGCGCGTCCGGGAGCATCCGGGGCAGGGCTACGCCCTCGGCTCCAGCTGGAGCAGGGGCCAGGCCTGGGGGCTGTACGGCTTTACCCTGGCCTACAGGAACACGGGGGACAAGCGGTACCTGTCGGCGGCGGAGAAAATCGCGGCCTACTTTACCGCGCATATCCGGCCGGACGGGCTGACGGACAGCGATTTCTGTCAGCCGGAAGGGGAGGACCGGATCGACAATCTGGCGGGGGCGATCGCCGCCTGCGGGCTGGAGGAGCTGAGCCGGGCGACGGGAGAAAAAAACTGGAGCGAGGCTGCCCGGAAGCTTCTGGACGGCATGCTGGATCTTTGCGCGGATTTTGGGGACGGCAGCATGGGCATTCTGACCAAATGCACCGCCAGCTATCATGACGACGGAGCCGGCCGGCATACCAACATCGTTTACGGGGATTATTTCCTGGCGGAGGCACTGGCCAAAGTCAACGGGGAAGACCCGATGCTCTGGATCTGAGCAAACCGCCGGGGGCGTCCGGCAGCTATCCGGACGAACTGATTTCCCCTGGAAGCCTGCCTTCGGGCAGGCTTTTTCGCGGGGAAAAGCGAAACGGAAGCACGCGGGCCGGTTCTTTTTTTGCCGGCGGATTGTTTTTCCTCTGTACAGATTGGGAAAAATGTGATTAAATATCAACAGTGAAAGCACTTTCCTGGGGAACGAAACCCAAAGACAGGCGGAGGGCGAGACGATGCTGAAACTGAATGAAGAGGGACTGAGGAACCGGCAGGCCTGGCAGGAGAAGGGATACATCCTTCCCGCCTTTGACCGGGAGGCCATGATCCGGGAGACAAAAAAGAACCCCGTTTGGGTGCATTTCGGGGCGGGCAACATTTTCCGGGCTTTCCAGTGCGCCGCGGTGCAGCGGATGCTGGACAGCGGAAAGATGAAGGCCGGGATCATCGCCGTGGAGGGCTACGACGGGGAGATTGTTGAGAAGGGATACCGTCCCTTCGACAACTATACCCTGGCGGTAACGCTGCGGGCCGACGGAACCGTTGAAAAGCGCGTGATCGGCAGCGTGGCGGAATCCTGCATTTTGGACGCGCATCTGGCGGCGGAATTTGCCCGGCTGCAGGAGATTTTCCGCAGCCCCTCCCTGCAGATGGCGACCTTTACCATTACCGAGAAGGGCTACAGCGTCCGGGACGGGAAGGGTGAAATCCTGCCCGCCGTGGCGGAGGATCTGAAAAACGGCCCGGGGAAGCCGGAAAGCTATCTGGGCAAGGTGGCCAGCCTGCTGTATGCCCGGTATCAGGCCGGCGGGGCCCCGATCGCCATGGTCAGCACGGACAACTGCTCCCACAACGGGGAAAAGCTTTATCAGGCGATTCATTTCTTTACCGAGGGATGGAAGGACGAGGGCTTCCGCGCCTGGATCGAGGACGGGAAAAAGGTCTCGTTCCCCTGGTCCATGATCGACAAGATTACCCCCCGGCCGGACGCCTCGGTGGAGAAAATGCTGCGGGCGGACGGGCTGGAGGACATGGATCCCATCGTGACGGCGAAAAAAACCTGGATTTCCTCCTTTGTCAACGCGGAGGAAAGCGAATATCTGGTCATTGAGGACGATTTCCCCGCCGGGCGTCCCCCGCTGGAGGCCGCGGGCTTCCTGATGACCGACCGGGAAACGGTAAACCGGGTGGAGCGGATGAAGGTCACCACCTGCCTGAACCCCCTGCATACGGCGCTGGCCGTGTTCGGGTGCCTGCTGGGCTACGGGCGGATTTCCGAGGAGATGAAGGATGCGGATCTGGCGCGCCTGGTGAAGCGCATCGGCTATACCGAGGGGCTGCCGGTGGTGACGGATCCGGGCATCCTCAATCCCCGGGATTTCCTGGACACGGTGGTCAACGTCAGGCTGCCCAATCCCTTCATGCCGGATACGCCCCAGCGCATCGCCTGCGACACGAGCCAGAAGATTCCGATCCGCTTCGGCGAAACCATCAAGGGCTATCTGGCGGATCCCGGAAAGAACCCGGCGGACCTGGAGGCGATCCCCATGGCCATCGCCGGCTGGCTGCGGTATCTGCTGGGCGTGGACGATAAGGGGGAAGCCTTTGAGCTGAGCCCGGATCCCCGCCTGGAGGAAATGAAGGGCCGGATCGCCGGCATCACGCTGGGTGATCCCGCTTCCGCGGACGGAAAGCTGGAGGGCATTCTTTCCGACGCGACGCTCTTCGGCGTAAGCCTTATGGAAGCCGGCCTGGCGGAGAAGGTAACCGGGCTGCTGAAGAAAATGCTGAAGGGCCCCGGCGCCGTCCGCGAGACCTTGGCGGCTCTGCCGGAGTAAGGAACTCTTCGGCCGCGCGAAAGGGGAGAGAATTCTTTCGCGAAGCCGAACGGAAATAGACCATATCAAGAAAACGACAGGAGGAAGACCCCACATGAAAGCGTTTATGGACAAGGATTTTCTGCTGAACACCGAGACGGCCCGCGTGCTTTTCCACGAAGCGTCGGAAAAGTGCCCGATCATCGACTATCACTGCCATCTGAGCCCCCGGGAAATCTATGAGGACATCCGGTATGAGAATATTACCCAGGTCTGGCTGGGCGGCGATCACTATAAGTGGCGGCTGATGCGCTCCGCGGGCGTGCCGGAAAAGTACATTACCGGGGATTCCACCGATTACGAAAAGTTCGAAAAGTATGCGGAAGTGCTGGGCAAGGCCATCGGCAACCCCCTGCATCACTGGAGCCATCTGGAGCTGCGGAGGTTCTTCGGATACGACGGCATCCTGAACAAGCAGACCGCGCCGGAGGTCTGGAAGATCGCCAACGCCAAGCTGCAGAGCGAAGGCTATACCAGCCGGGGCCTGATCATGATGAGCAACGTGGAAACCATCTGCACCACGGATGATCCCGTCGACAGCCTGGAGTGGCACGAGAAGCTGGCCGCCGACAAGACCTTCCCGGTCACCGTGCTGCCCGCCTGGCGCCCCGACAAGGCCATGAACATCGAAAAGCCCACCTGGCCGGACTACATCGCCCAGCTGGAAAAGGCCGCCGGCATGAAGATCTCCTCCTTTGCCGACATGAAGAAGGCGCTGCATAATCGGCTGGACTTCTTCGCCGCCCACGGCTGCACCCTGAGCGACCACGCGCTGAACTACGTCATGTACGCCCCCGCGGCGGAGGAAGAGGTGGAGCGGATCTTCGCCGCGCGGATGAAGGGAACGATTCCCAGCGAGAAGGAAGAAGCCATCTTCAAGCACGCCTTCATGGCCAACATGGCCCGGGAATACACCGAGCGGGATTGGGCGATGCAGCTGCATTACGGCTGCCGCCGGGACAACAACCCCATCATGTTCAGGAAGATGGGCCCGGATACCGGTTTCGACTGCGTCGACAATACCGCCCCCTCCACCCAGACCGCGGCCTTCCTGGGCTGCCTGCAGGAGGCGGGCATTCTGCCCCGGACGATCCTCTACAGCCTGAACACCAACGATAACGCCGCCATCGATACCATCCTGGGCTGCTTCCAGGACGACACCACCGTGGGCAAGATTCAGCACGGCTCCGCCTGGTGGTTCAACGATCATTTCGACGGCATGAGCGAGCAGCTGAAGTCCCTGGCCAGCCTGGGCTATCTGGCGGGCTTCGTCGGGATGCTGACGGACAGCCGCTCCTTCCTGAGCTATCCCCGGCATGAATACTTCCGCCGCATCCTCTGCCGGATCTTCGGCGAATGGGTCGAGCAGGGCTTCTTCCCGGAGGATATCGACACGCTGAAGGAAATCGTGGCCGACATCAGCTACGGCAACGCCAAGCGGTATTTCCATTTCGCCCAGAAGAAGCTGTAAGGCCTCATACGAACCAATCCATCCTCCCCGGCGCAAGCCGGGGAATTTTTTCATTGACTTTTTTTCATTGACTTTTGCGGGGAAAATTGCGTATAATAAACTGATTTCCGGAAATGATTCCGGGCGAAATAAAAAGGAGGGAACGTGATGGACGCTGGGAGTAGCAGCGGCATACCGGTCGGGCGAAGAAAGCGGAACCGGAGCGTCGCGTTCCTGTTCCACAAATCATAAGCGCCTTTTCCCCTGCCCGATGTGTTCGGGAGGGAGTATGTCTGCGGATGAATAACGGAGGCCCCGGAGCGGGATCCGCTTTTTTCCGTGGGCTTTCGAGATGGAAAAGGGGCACGTCCGGCCGCCTGCCGGCTTCCATTCACGAAAATGAAAGGGGGAGCGAGCATGGCGGAGCACAGTGTTACGGTGGAGAACACTCTTCAGACCCTGCTGGCGGAAAAAAAGTATACGACGATCCGGGATATCCTGGTGACCATGAACCCGGCGGATATTGCCGCGGTCTTTTCCGGATGTAAAACGGAACAGCTGCCGCTGCTTTTCCGTCTGCTGCCGAAGGAGCTGGCGGCGGAAAGCTTTGTCGAGATGGAGAGCGATCAGCAGGAAGCGCTGATCCGGGGCATCAGCGACAAGGAGCTTCGCCAGGTCATGGACGAGCTGTATGTGGACGACGCGGTGGATATCGTGGAGGAGATGCCCGCAAACGTGGTTCAGCGGATTCTGGCCCAGTCGGCGCCGGAGATGCGCAAGGAGATTAACGAGATTCTCCAGTATCCGGAGAATTCCGCCGGATCCGTGATGACGACGGAATATGTGAGCCTGAAACCGAATATGACCGTTGGCGACGCGATTACCCGCATCCGCCGGACGGGGGTGGACAAGGAAACGATTTATACCTGCTACGTGCTGCAGGACCGGAAGCTGATCGGGACGGTTTCGGTTAAAAGCCTGCTGCTGGCCCCCAGCGATATGCAGACGGTGGAGAGCATCATGGAAAGCGGCGCCAACCTGATTACGGTCAATACCCATACGGATCAGGAAGAAGTCGCCCGGATCATGAGGAAATACAATCTGCTGGCGGTTCCCGTGGTCGATATGGACAACCGGATGGTCGGGATCGTAACCTTCGACGATGCCATGGACGTTATGGAGGACGAGACCACAGAGGACATGGAGATCATGGCCGGTATGACGCCCAGCGACAAGACCTACCTCCGGTCTTCGCCCCTGGATCTGTTCAAACATCGGATTCCCTGGCTGGCCCTGCTGATGGTTTCGGCCACCTTTACCGGGCTGATCATTACCAGTTTTGAGGAAGCGCTGGCGGCCCAGGTGGCCCTGACTGCCTTTATCCCCATGCTGATGGATACCGGCGGCAACTCCGGCTCCCAGAGCTCGGTAACGGTGATCCGCGCGCTGAGCCTGAACGAGCTGGACTTTAAGGATCTGCCGAAGGTCGTCTGGAAGGAAATCCGGACGGCGGTGCTCTGCGGCCTGGCGCTGTCGATCCTGTGCTTCGGAAAAATCATGCTGGTGGACCGGCTGATGATGGGAAACACCGCGATTACGCCGCTGGTGGCCCTGGTGGTCTGTCTGACCATGGCGGTTACGATCCTGCTGGCGAAGATTGTGGGCTGTACGCTGCCCATGTGCGCCAAGAAGCTGGGATTTGACCCGGCCGTGATGGCCAGCCCCTTTATTACTACGATCGTAGACGCCCTGAGCCTGCTGGTTTATTTCGGCATCGCCAAGGCCCTGCTGCATCTGTAAGGTGCACGAAAACGCAACGCCGGCGCCGGGGAGGTTTCTCCGGCGCCGGCGGCTTCTGCTTCAGCCTGCGGGCATGAGCGGGTTTATCATATTCGGGATTCGTCCGGATCAGAGAGGGTATGGCATGAGCACAAGAAAAAACACGATGTACAATGTGGCGTACAGGCTTTTTTCCGTACTGCTGCCGCTGGTGACCGCGCCCTATCTGTCCCGGACGGTGGGGCGGGAAGGCGTGGGGCTGTATTCCTACGCCTGGAGCATCAGCTATATCTTCTGCCTGGTGGGAATGCTGGGGTTGAACGATTACGGGGTGCGGGCGATCGCGAAGGTCAGGGACGACCGGAAGAAGCTGGACGAGACCTTCTCCGCCATCTGGCAGATGCAGCTGCTGGTCGCCGGGGCGACGCTGATCGTCTGGCTGGGTTACGTAGCCTTTGTGGCGGGGGAGGAAAAGCCCATCGCAACGCATCTGACCCTGATGAGCGTCAGCTGCCTGTGCTCCTTTGACTGGTGCCTGATGGGACTCGGGATCTTTAAACCCATCGCCCTGCGGAATACCTTCATCAAAACGGCCGCGGCCATTTGCGTTTTCCTGTTTGTCAAAAGGCCGGAGGATCTGTGGATCTACGCCTTTGTGTGGAGCCTTTCGACGCTGCTGGGGAATCTGAGCTGCGTCTCGTCCCTGAAGGGAAGGGTGCGCTATGTCCGCAGGCCCCTGGAGGAGAGCCTGAGACATCTGGGGCCCTGCGCGGTGCTGTTTATCTCCGTACTGGCGGTCAATATCTATCGGACGATGGACAAGGTGATGGTCACGGCCATCGCCGGCGTCGAGCAGAACGGGCTGTATGAGAACGCGGAAAAGATCATCTACTGCCTCAGCGGGTTTATTTCCGCCATCGGGACGGTCATGATGCCCAAGATCAGCCATATGCAGCAGATGGGGCAGACGGAGGCCATACGCCGGCACATCGACCGGAGCATGAACCTGATCCTTTGCATGGTCAGCGCAATGGCCTTTGGCGTCGCGGCGGTGGCCGATCGGTTCGCTCCGCTTTTTTACGGAGAGGCCTTCGCCGCTTCCGGAGAGCTGATGGCTCCCCTGGCCTTTACGCTGATGACCATCGGCTTCGCCAACGTGATCCGCACCCAGTGGGTACTGCCCCAGGCGCGGGATACCATCTTTGTTAAAAGCGTATGCGCCGGGGCCGTGGTCAATCTTCTGGCCAACGCGCTGCTGATTCCCTCCATGCGGGCGATGGGCGCCGTAATCGGGACCCTTCTGGCGGAGACGACGGTCCCCGTGGTGCAGTGGATCCTGCTGCGCAGGGAGCTGCCCTACGGTCGGTTCCTGGGTTACGCCGGGATTTACGCGGCCATCGGCGGCGCCATGCTGCTGGCCGTCCGGGCGGCGGGAAGGGTGCTGCCCTGGGGCGGATGGATCGGGCTGGGATGCCAGGTGTTGATCGGGATCGGGGTTTATGCCGCCGGTACGCTGATCTACTGGAAGACGGCGGGGCTGCCGATGCCAAAGAAAAACGGGCGGTGAAGGAAATGACCTTCACCCGCCCGAAGCGGTTCCGTTTTTGAACTGATTCCGCTCCCGTTCGCACAAAGGGGAGCGTTCATTATTCCTCTTCCTCTTCCGCGTCCACGAGGGTCAGGAAATGGTTGAAGGCGGCGTCGGACTCGGCATCGTCGGGCGTGACATAGGTGTCATTCCCGTCCGCGTCCTGAATCACCTTCAGGATAAAGACCTCCATGGATTCGGGGTCGTCCTCCCCGGTGGGCGGCGTGACGGCCAGATAATGGCTGTCGTTGAAGGGAAAGGAACCCAGAAGCTCAAAGAGCGTGGTTTCCCCCGATTCATCCACCAGCTCGATCAGATCGTTGTTCTCGTCAGGGAGAAGGGCATCGTTGTTTTCAGACATGGTCATCCTCCTTCTTTTACTGCTTCACCGCCTCCAGCGGGCTTTCGCTGGCCATGGCGGTTTTTCTTTCAAGCGCCACAGCCGGCGGGGGCGCGGCCCGCGGAGACGCTTTTCGCCGGGAACAGGGGGACCGTTATTGCTCCCCGGGATGCTCGGCCAGCCACTGGCGCAGGATCACGGCGGCGGCGACCTTGTCCACGGCGCCCTTTCGCTCCTGCCGGCTGAGCCCTCCCTCCAGCAGGGCTTCCTCGGCGGATACGGTGGTCAGCCTTTCGTCCTGATAAAAAACGGTCAGCCCCAGCTTTTCCAGCTGGGCGCAGAAATCCCGGACCTTTCTGGCCTGGAAGCCCTCGGATCCGTCCATGTTCAGCGGGAGGCCGGAGAGCACCTCGTCGGTTTCATATTGATCGCAAAGCGCCTTAATATGCCGCGTGTCCGGCCCCCAGCCCACCCGCTTCAGCACTTCCACGGGCGTGGCGATCACCCGGCCGGGATCGGAAACCGCAATGCCGATGCGAACGTCCCCCACGTCCAGACAGAGAATCCTTTTGTTCATCATTTTTCATCTGAAAACGGGGAGGCCGGACGGCCTCCCCCATGCTCATCAGTGGCTGTCGCGGCGGGGCGGACGGCGGGAGCCGCCATCCCGGCGGGCGGGAGCACTGTTTTCATACACGATATCGTTCCGGATCAGGTTGATACGGCCCTGGGCGTCGATTTCGCTGACCTTGACCTCCAGCTCATCGCCGATATTGACCACATCCTCCACCTTCTCCACCCGGCGGTTATCCAGCTTGGAGATATGGATCATGCCGTCCTTCCCGGGGAGCAGCTCCACGAAGGCGCCGAAGTTCATGATGCGGACGACCTTGCCCGTATACACCTCGCCGACCTCGATATCCTTGGCGATGCCCTCGATGATCTTCTTCGCCCTGGCGGCCGCTTCGGTATCCGGGGTGGAGATGAAGACCCGGCCGTCGTCCTCGATGTCGATCTTGACGCCGGTTTCGGCGATGATCTTGTTGATCATCTTTCCGCCGGGGCCGATGACTTCGCGGATCTTATCGGGGTTGATGGTAAAGTTGATGATCTTGGGCGCGTAGGGGCTCAGCTCTTCCCTGGGCTGTCCCAGCGTATCCAGCATGATCTTCAGAATGTAGAGGCGGCCCTGCAGCGCCTGGGCCAGCGCCTGCTGCAGAATCTGGCGGTTGATGCCGGAAATCTTGATGTCCATCTGGAGGGCGGTAATGCCGTTCATGGAGCCGGCGACCTTAAAGTCCATATCGCCCAGGAAATCTTCCAGACCCTGGATATCCGTCAGCACTGCGAGCTTGCCGCTCTGCGCGTCGGTAATCAGGCCCATGGCCACGCCGGCCACCGGCGCGGAGATCGGAACGCCCGCGTCCATCAGGCTCAGGGTTGAGCCGCAGACGGAAGCCATGGAGGAGGAACCGTTGGAGGACAGGATTTCGCTGACCACCCGCATGGCGTAGGGGAACTCCTCCTCGGAGGGGATGACGGGCAGCAGGGCCCGCTCCGCCAGGGCGCCGTGGCCGATTTCGCGGCGGCCGGGGCTCTTCAGCCGACCGGCTTCACCGGTGGAATACGGCGGGAAGTTATACTGATGCATATAGCGCTTGAAGGTTTCGGAGGTGCTGAGCCCGTCCAGGGTCTGGCCCTCGGAAACCGTCCCCAGGGTCGTCACGGTCAGCGCCTGGGTCTGTCCCCGGGTAAAGATGGCGGAGCCATGGGTCCGCGGCAGGACGCCCACCTCGCACCAGATGGGGCGGATTTCGGTCACCTTCCGGCCGTCGGGGCGGATGCCCTCGTTCAGGATTTTGGCCCGCATGACCTCTTTATTCAGATAATACAGGGCGTCCTCGATCTCGCTTTCGCGCCCGGGGAAGCGCTGGGCCAGGGCGGAGAGGGTTTCCTCCTTGACGGAGGACTCGCGGCTCTGGCGCTCCTTCCGGTCGAAGGTTTCGAACGTCCAGACGCACTTGTCATAGGCAAATTCCCGGACGGCGGCCTTCACGTCGTCCCCGGTGGTGATCAGGGGAACAACCTGCTTCTCCTTGCCGATTTCGGCAATGATCTCTTTCTGGAAGGCCACCAGCTTTTTGATCTCCTCATGGCCGAAGAGGATCGCGTCCAGCATGGTATCCTCGCTCAGCTCCCTGGCGCCGGCTTCCACCATCATGATGGCTTCTTCCGTTCCGGCCACATACAGGCTAAGATCGCTTTCGGCGCGCTGGGCCTCATCGGGGCAGATGACGAATTCGCCGTTCACCCGGCCCACCAGCACCGCGCCGGTCGGCCCATTCCACGGGATATCGCTCACCGCCAGGGCGATGGAGGAGCCGATCATGGCGGGGATTTCCGGCGGCACGTCCTGCTCCACGCTCAGGATCGTCACGACCACCTGCACATCGTTGCGCATGCCCTTGTTGAACAGAGGACGCAGGGGCCGGTCGATCAGCCGGCAGGTCAGGGTCGCCTTATCAGTGGGGCGGCCTTCGCGCTTGATGGATCCGCCGGGGATCTTTCCGGCGGAGTACTGCTTTTCCTCCACATCCACGGCCAGGGGGAAGAAGTCGACCCCTTCGCGGGGGGTGGGAGACATGGTGGCGTTCACCATGACGACGGTATCGCCCAGGTGCACCCAGACGGAGCCGTTGGCCTGCTCACAGTACTTGCCGAACTCCAGCGTCAGCTTTCGGCCGGCCAGGTCCATGGAAAAAGACTTGGATTCCATACGTTTCACTCCTTTTCGTTTCGATGCCGGAGCGCCGTATGCTATCATATGAAAACCCCGCCCGGGATTTTCAAGGGATAACATACGAGACTCCGATTCCTTCTCCGATTTTCAAAGCCGCCGGAAGGATACTGCTTCCGGCGGCTTATGAAAACAAGCTTTCCGGTACCGGGAAGAGGATTATTTACGCAGGTTCAGCCTGGCGATCAGGGAACGATACCGCTCGATATCCGTCTTCTTCAGGTACTCCAGCATGCTGCGGCGGCGGCCGACCATCAGCAGCAGGCCGCGGTTGGAATGATGGTCATTCTTGTTCGCCTTCAGATGCTCGTTCAGGTGGTTAATCCGATCGGTCAGCAGAGCGATCTGGACTTCGGGGGAACCGGTGTCGCCTTCGTGCTGCGCGTAGGCGGCGATGATTTCGGACTTGGTCATTCTTTCATGCCCTCCTTTTTATTCCGGGCCTCAATCGCCGCGGACCCGGAAAGCCGTCGGAGAATCGGCAGCCTGAGCAAGCGGTTCATATGAGCCCGACGGACAGTTTATCAGATATTCTCTGAAAAGTAAACAAAAAAATCATCGCCAAAGGAAGAATCTTGCCGCCTAAAGGTGCTCATGTCTCATCCGAAATCGTCAAAGAAATAACTATCGGAATCCGCGGGAGTTTCCTTGACGGAAGGAGAAAGAAGGGATAGAATGGAACAGCATTCCGCTTCCTATTAAAGAAGCGGATATAAAATGCCCCGAAAGGGGAGGACGGGAGGTCTTTTTTGTGTCCCTGACTGTGTGGTACATCATCATTCTGTGTGTGATTGCCGCCACCATCGCCTACGTGTGCTGGAACTATCTGCGCATCAAAAAGATGCCGGAGGGCACGCCTGAAATGGTGGAGATGGCCGGAATCATCCGCAGCGGCGCCAACACCTTTATGAAAACCGAGTATCGGACCATCGCCGTCGTGGTGGCCCTGCTGGCTCTGGTCTTCAGCCTCTTTGTGGAAAAGACCAGCGGGATTACCTTCCTGATGGGCGCGCTGATGAGCAGCACGGTCTGCGTGCTGGGCATGCGCTCCGCCACCTACGCCAACGTGCGGACGGCCAACAAGGCCCGGGAAAGCATGTCCATCGGCGAAACCGTGAAGGTCGCCCTCTGCGGCGGCTCCATCTCCGGCCTGTCCGTGCAGGCCTTCGGCCTCCTCGGCCTGATCGCCATCCTGCTGGTCTTCGGCAATGTCCGTCATGACGTCACCGGCAGCGGCCTGATCACCAGCCTGCAGGGTGTCAATCCCACCATCATGCGGATTTCCACCTATTCCCTGGGCTGCTCCCTGGTCGCCATGTTCAACCGTGTGGCCGGCGGCAACTACACCAAGGCCGCGGACATCTCCGCCGACATCCTGGCGAAGATCCGCAACGACCTGCCCGAGGATGACT
>JAZQCB010000078.1:0-2337 GCA_045546035.1 Clostridia bacterium | reverse complement strand
TGAGGCATTTCCGCCGCTCCACACGGTCATCTCTCCTTTGTTGAAGCCGCCTATCTTGGCATCCAGCGCCTGAAAGCGGGACCGGATCACAACGATCTTGCTGCGGTCATAATTGGGGATCTCAGCAAAGTCCAGCATTCTCGGCTGCCCAGTCTTGACTGCGGGGACAGATCCTTCTGCACCGCCCGGCTTGGGTCTGGATGGAGCACTGGTGTTGACAGCCTGATGCACTGTGTAAGGACTGTTGGCATAGGCAGTCGGATCCACCTTTTCCCGGAACTCGTGCCAGTGATATCCGGCACAGCTGTTGTGGAAGCAGTGAAATCCATAGCTGCCATTGCTGTAGGCAAAGACTGCTGCGTCCCCATGCTTGTGGGAGCTGTCGAAGGGGCATTCTGCCAGCTGGTACTTCATGCCGGTGCTGATCGGGATTTTCTTTGTGACCTCAATGTGATGGTCTGAAAGAAACTGATCCAAGTCGAAGGAAGAAGCTGCGCCGCGCTGCCGGGGATTTTCCTGAGGAGATACCGCCTTCTGCCGTTCTGCGGCAATGTTTCGGATCAGCGTCATCGACGTGGCTTCAACCTTTTCCGGCTTCCGGGTGATTCCGCTTCTGCGGTGAGGCCTTTCCGGCGTACTCGCACCCTTTGTGGCAATGGTGCCGTAGAGCTTGGTAATCCGTGCCGGGTTAAAGACCGCGGTATCGATCTTGACCTGCTCTGTGCTGAACCACATATCGAGGACAGCCAGGAAATCTGCCAGTACCTGCTTTTCCTTCGGGCTTGCGTGAATATGAAAGAGCAGATGATAACCATTGCCGCTGTCTGCAACGATGGGTTCACTGAAGCCCATGGCCATCAGCTTTTTCATCGTCATGCCTGCCACCCGGCGGGCAGCTTCCTTTTCTTCTTTGGAAGCGCTGACGCCGCTCGGTCTAACCGGATCCGCGTCAATCAGCAGCCACTGGTAGCCGGCGATATCGCCGTCTGTGGTCGTCTCGTGAGGACGCTCTACCAGCCGCTCATGCTGTTCCCGCGCATAGCACGCACTCTTCACGCGGTTCATCGTCTGGTAGAAGGTGCGGTTCGGATACCGGGAGAGCTCTTTGGCTATGGCCGGACTGTCCGCTCTGAAATACCCGCTGATGACAGGCTTGGGATCAATGCTGCGGATTTCAATGATCTCATCCGGCTCATGCAGCAGGCTCAGTCCGCTCAGAATGACGTCCATTCTTCATCCTCCTCAACCGTTTCAGCCTGCTGTACAAAGCTGCGCCAGGTTTCCTTCTCCAGCCATTTCACAATGCCGGGTATAAACCGGCCGTTTTCCTCACGCCAGGAGTAAGACTGCTTCTCCGCTTCCAATGCGGCCAGAATCGAATCGATCGTAGCGCCTTCATCGAGCGCTTTGGCTACCAGCCGTGCTGCCTCTCTTCTCAGCGTTCTCCGATTGGCCGGGTATGCGATCCACACATCGGTAAAGCCCTGGGGTTCTGATCCTGATAAAGAAGCTGTACTATTCTTCTCTATAGGGTTAGGCTCCATGGTGGAGCCACCAGCACGCTTGCTGGCTTCACCGTGAGGCCAGTCTGGCTCCAACGTGGAGCCAGCTTTCTGGGTGGTGGCTCCATCATGAGGCCAGTCAGCTTTTGTTCCTGGCTCCGTTTGTGGCTCCACCATGGAGCCACCTTCAGCCATCGTGGCCTCGTTTGGGGCTCCACCATGGAGCCAGTCTGAATCAGTGCCAGCTGTATCCGGCCAGTGCACGATATGCACCAGGGTTCCCATGTGGGAGACATTGCGAACAGTAACCAGACCTGCAGCTACAAGGGCCTGCAGCTTTCGATCCAGCTTGTTCCGTGACCAGATCAGTGCCTCCGCGGCATGACGGCCGGAAAGCGGCATATCTCCAGGCTGCAAAGAAAACCCGCGCCATTTGAAAACGTTATGGCTCGCACGAGAAAGGCAATAGAGGTACAGCTTGACTGCGCCATCGTCCTGCCAGATCTGAGCATCTACTGCCTGTGAGATCAATTCAGCTAACTGCTTCATGCCGGGAAACACGATCCTTTCTTCTCCCGCGGATGTACCGGTGTCAAACACGCCAGCACATCCGCGGGTAATGTATTTATCTTTCCTTCCGGTTCCGGCGGATGGTCAGGTGTACATGTACCTGGAGCCAGATGTCTGCTTCAAGCGGAAGCTCGCCATCGCCGCATTCTTCTGCATCAGGGCCTTCATCTGAAGGCGGGCACATGCTGCCGAACCCTTCGCATTCATCGTCTGCTGCTTCATCCGAATCTGATTCCTCTTCATAGCGGTCATCCTGCTGATCCTC
>JAZQCB010000077.1:0-17638 GCA_045546035.1 Clostridia bacterium | reverse complement strand
GACAGCCCGACGCCGGAGGTCACGGAATCTCCCACTCCCACGGTGACGGACAGCCCGACGCCGGAGGTAACGGACAGTCCGACGCCCGCTGTGACGGATTCCCCGACGCCGGCCTTTACCCAGGAACCGCCTCAGATTACCGGCTACGCCATCACCATCGGCGACGGCGCCTATGTCCGGAACTGGCCCAGTTCCACCAGCGTCATTGTGGATGAGCTGCTGCCCAACAAGGTGGTTTTCGTCAATGCCCAGAAATATATCGAGGGCGTGGCCTGGCACCAGATTCAGTACGGCAATACCGTCGGCTATGTTCGGGCGGACATGCTGCGGATGATGGGCGAAAGCGAGGTTATTTCCTATCTGGACGCCATCAACGCCACCCCGGAACCCACGGCCGAGATCACGGTTCAGCCCTATGACCCCAACAGCATGAGCAGCTATGGCTATACCACCACGACCGTCAACTTCCGGGAGAACGCCAGCCGTTCCTCCGGCAAGATCCGCCAGCTGAAGCAGTACGCCTTCTGCCTGGTGCTGGGCGTGGTGGAGGTCGACGGCGCCACCTGGTATCGGGTGACCTATGATGGAAAAACCGGCTATATCATGGGGGACTATTTCAAGCAGATGACCCTGAGCGAGCTGGAATCCTTCCTGGGCTCCCAGAATTACCTGAAGGGAATCGCTGATAACTCCGCCTCTTCCTCCGACACATCCTCCACTACCGTTTCCGGAGGATCCACGACGGTGATTTCCGCCGAGGATCAGAAGGTTCGGACATGGACGAACCCGGAGAGCGGGATCACGGTCAGCTATGAACCGTTTGACCCCTTCGCGACCCCCGCGCCGCTGGCGACGGAAGAGCCCCACGAATATCTGGACTCCCTGGTCGGCCAGATTCAGAGCGGCGTGATGACGCAGGAGCAGGCGGAAAACCTGCTGAAGAATCACTACCAGGGCGCGGCGGACCGGGACAAGCTGGTGGCTGACGGGCTGGCTTATATCCAGGCCAACGCCGGCCTCGTTCTGCAGGCCACGGATACGCCTGAACCTTCTCCGGAAGGAAGCATGGCGCCCACGAACGAGCCGCCCACCGAGAATACCGAGGGCGGGGTCTCCACGGGATGGATCATCGGAGGACTCGCGCTGGTGGCGGCGGCCGGAGGCGGATACCTTTGGTATTCCTCGCAGCAGCGGAAGCGCAAGGCTGCCCAGGCGGCTGCCAGAAAGCGCGCCGCCCAGGCGCGGCAGCGGCAACAGGAAGGAGCGCCCTCCGGAACCAGAGCCGCTTCTTCCTCCGCCGGCAGTTCGGCGGCCGCGGATCAGTCCGCCTATCGCCGACCCACAAACCAGCCCAGAACCGGTACCTATACCGAACAGAACGGACGCCCCTCGGCGCGGCCGTCGGAGACATCCGCTTCGGGCCAGAATACGCAGCGTCCGCGGCCCTACAGCGGCAGCATGGAGAATCCCTACGGCCGGTATTCCAGCCGGACGGAGGAGGACGCCAGCTATACCGCGTCCTTCCGGCCGGAGGAAAACCGGAACGGCGGGTCTTCCCGCCGCCGCAGCCGGGCGGAAAGGCATAACACCAACACGGAGGACGACAACTTCTGATACCTGAAACCCGAAAAGAAGGGGCTGTGACTTTATTCACAGCCCCTTCTTCCGGTAATCACCAGAACGCGAATTCAGGAAACGGCAGGGAAAGACAAAAGCGGACAAGACGGCGGAAAAACGAGCCTTGGGAGGGATAAAGCAAGAATTTCCCACGGAAAGGAAGAAGAGACGACGCTCGCGGAACAGGACGTGCGGGCACGCAGGGCGGATTTGCCTTTTGCGCCGTATCATGCTATACTTGCAGACGATTTCTCCCTCCGAAGGAGGGCATTCCCGGGGGAGAAGAAGGGAAGAGAAGAAGATGAGTGTTTCAAGGGAAGACAAAAGGAAAAAGACGACGCGGATCATCTGCCTGGTTATTGCCGGGGTGATGATTTTCTCCGTGCTGGCGGCCGCGATCCTGAGCCAGGTCTGGTAGGCCGGTTTCTGAAATCCGGCCGCCAACTCATTGGCAAGGACGGTTTTTGAACCCGGTTGCCAAATCATTGGCAAGGACGGTTTTTGAACCCGGCTGCCAAATCATTGGAAAGACCGGCTTTGACATCCGGCCTTCGATTCATTCGGAAAGGAGGCGCCCATGGCGGGAAGGAAACGAGGAAAAGTGTCCTTCGGAACGGTTTTCATGCTGCTGATGACCGTTTTTGTTCTTGGCGCCTCCGGCTATGTGCTGCTGCGCCTTTCCTCGGGCCGGCCGGCGGATCTTTCCTCCCTGAGCCGGAAGGTGCTTTCCCTCGGCGGAGAGCCGGCGGGGGATTCGTCCGCAGCGACGGGAGAGAGCACAGAGGCCGGGCAGACGGCCGCTTCCGTTCCCGGGGCCGCCTCCTCAGGACAGAAGGCGGCGGAGCCGGCGCCGGCGCCCCGCCCTTCCGGGGGCGTGGTCACGATGACCTTCGGGGGAACCATCGCCCTGGAGGAAAACATCCGGAAAAGCGCCTATATGAACGATTCACAGAAATATGATTTTACGGATATCTTTCCGCTGCTGGCGCCGGAGGTGACGGCGGACTTCAGCGGCGTTTTTCTGGAAAATCTGCTGCTGGACGACGCGAAGGTTTCCGCGACGGTGGTTCCCGCCTGCGCGGGGGACCTGCTGAGAGGCGCCGGCTTCAACTTTGCCATGACGGGATTCCTCAAGGCCTGGGACAAGGGCGGGGATGGCGTCCGGAAAACCATGGGCGCCCTGCGGGACCGGGGCATTACGCCGCTGGGCCTTCTGGAATCCGCTTCCGCGCACCGATATGTGATCCGGGAAGCGGACGGGGTGAAGGTGGCGATGATGCAGTATACGGACGGACTGACCGCCAGGGCCCTGAAAAACATGGAAAAGATGAGCGAGGACTGGATGATTCCTCCGGCGGACCCGGAGATCATCGCCGCTGATATCGCGGCCGCCCGGCAGGAAGGCGCCCAGGCCGTCGTCGTTTTGCTGAACTGGGGAAAGGTCGGCGGAAAGAACCCGGAAAAGAGCCAGCTGACCCTGGCCCAGCGGATCGCCGACAGCGGCGCGGATATGATTATCGGCGCGGGAAGCCGGACGCCGCAGCGGGCGGAGTTTATCAAGACCGCGGACGGGCGGCAGACACTGGTGGCCTACAGCCTGGGAACGTTATTGAGCGATAACCGCAGCGGTCCCAGCCGAATCGGGGGCTATCTTCTGCATGTGACGATCAGGGTCGGGGAGGACGGGACGGTCTCCTTTGCCAAAACCGCCTATACGCCGACCTATGCCTGGAGATACCGGCAGGACGGCAAGTATTATTACCGGGTGCTGGCGGCGGATCGGGCGGCTCCGGACGGCATGGACAGCGACCAGAGCAGGACCATGCAAAAAACCATGACCGCTGTCCAGAACGTGCTGGAAGGGACGCCTCTGACGCTGAGATAGGCGGAACGGTCAAACCGAAGGGATTGGTATTTCGTGGTTTGAGAAATGACTTTTCCGCGCTTAAGCGGCTTTTCCCCGGCAACGGGAATCCGGATACCGGTATTTAAAGGCAAAAACAATGCCAGGAGGAACGAAAAATGAAGAAGCTTTTCGCGATGATGATGGGGCTCCTGATGATGATGATGATGATGATGGTCGGAGCCTTCGGCGAGGGAATGACACCCATTCAGCTGTCGGACGGGAAAATCCAGGCGGAAGGCGCCGGGATCCAGACGGAGGGCTCCACGGTGACCATCTCCCAGCCGGGGGATTACCTGATTTCCGGCTCTCTGAGCAACGGCCAGATTCGGGTCGACTGCAAGGAGGCGGGGAAGGTGACCCTGTTTCTCAACGGCGTGAGCGTTCATAATGGGACGGGCCCCGCGATCTGGATCGGGGAATGCGCGCCCCGGGCGGTGATTTCCCTGGTGGAATCGACGGAAAACCGCCTGTCCGACGGGACGGAGCTGGTATTTACCGACGTGGACGAGCCCGACGGCGTGATCTTCAGCCGGAGCGACCTCACCGTATCCGGAAACGGGAACCTGGAGGTTCAGGCGGGGGCGATGAACGGCATCGTATCCAAGGACGATCTGAAGATCGAAGGCGGGAAGATCCGGGTCACCGTTCCGAACCACGGCATCAAGGGCAAGGACTTTGTGGAGATTTCCGGCGGCGAACTGACCATTCAGGCCGGCCGGGACGGGATCAAGTCCACCAACAAAAAGGATCCGGATCGGGGATATGTGGCCATTTCCGGCGGGAACATCCACATCACCTGCGGGGACGACGCGCTGAGCTTTGAAAGCCGGCTGTCCGTGACCGGCGGATCGATCGATGTCCAGAAGACCGCTGCCAATTAAGAACGGAAAGTCATCCTGTTTTCCGCGGGGAAAAAGGAAAAACGCCCGGAACCCTGAAAATGGCTCCGGGCATATTTCTCCCTCAGATCAATCCAATCGGCTGCACGCAGCAACCTCGGGCATATTATCACTTCGTGAAAAAGAAGCCAACGTTTGCCCCTGTTCCGGCGCATGCTTCCCAGAGACAGGCGGCAGGCAAAAACAGAAACAGCTGTTACAATAAACGAAAGCACCGCTCAGCGCCGGGAAAAGGATCAAAGGACGACGGCAAAACACCGGACGCAGGAAAGACGGCGGCTCCTGTCCGACCTCATCAGCAGGCAAGGGGGGGCACGGAAGATAATTTTGAAGGCAAAGGATACGGACGGCGAAGGGGGGCGGGCAGGATGAAAAAGCATGTACTCATTATCTATACCGGCGGAACGATCGGTATGGCCAGGACGGCCTACGGCTACGCGCCTCAGGGGGAGGGATTTCATACCCTGCTGAATACGCTGCCGGAGCTGAGGCATCCGGCCATGCCCTCCTGGGAGGTGGTGGACATGAATCCGCTCCTGGACTCGTCCAACATCACCGTTCGGGAATGGAACACGATCGGCCGGATGATAGCGGACCACTATCAGCAGTATGACGGCTTTGTTATTCTTCATGGCACGGACACCATGGCCTATACCGCCTCCGCGCTTTCCTTCATGCTGCGCAAAAACAGAAAGCCTGTGATCCTGACCGGTTCGCAGATTCCTCTGTGCGAGCTTCGAAATGACGCGAGGGATAATTTGGTCAACGCGCTGCTGATTGCCGCGAATGATTCCGTGCATGAGGTCTGCCTGTATTTCGGCGGGAAACTGCTCCGGGGCAACCGGACACTGAAATACTCCGCGGACGATCTCGCAGCCTTTATCTCTCCCAATTACCCCCCGCTGGCGGAGGCGGGAATTCATATCCGGTATAATCAGAGCCTGCTGCTTCCCGCGGCGGAGGGTCAATTTCAGCTTCAGCCACTTACGGATATCCCCATCGGCGTCATCAAGGTTTTCCCCGGTATTCAGTTTGACCTTTTTCAGTCCATCATGACGGAGAAGCTGAAAGGAATCGTGATTGAAACCTTCGGGGCCGGAAACATTCCCGGAAACGCGGACGCACTTTTGCCCATCATTCGGAAAGCCAGCGAGAACGGCACTGTCATCATCGTATGCTCCCAGTGCCCTCATGGCACGGTCGCCCTCGGCGCCTATGAAACATCGTCGGCCCTGAAGGAGGCCGGCGCGATCAGCGGCTATGACATTACCACGGAGGCCGCAGTTGCCAAGCTGTATTATCTTTTCAGCAGGGGGCTGAGCGGGGACGAAATACGCAGCCGGATGGAGCGGAGCATCCGCGGGGAAATGAGCGCGCCTGAAAGCTGATGAAAATGGCGCACAGGAAGGCCGGCTGTCCGTGACAGGCGGATCGGTGGACGTCCAGAAGACCGCTGAATAAATCCGCGGGTTTATCCCTGCTTTCCGAGGCCGCTGCGGACGCGCCGAGGGTCAGTCGTCAGCCCGCTGCCCCACAAGAACGTTCACATACTGATACGGAATCTCGATATGATTTGCCTCCAGGGCCTTCTTGACCCGGGTGTTGATGTCGTTTTTGAATACCTCCGTGGAAACGGTCGGCTCGTAATAGGCCGTCGTGCCCATCTCCAGAGAGCTGTCACGGAAAGCCAGAAAATAAACCCGCGCGTATTCCTTTTCCCCGCCCGGCGCATAGACCCTGCCGGGGACGGAATAGGGGCTGTCCATAATTGCCTGACGGATGACCTGGGACGCAAATTCCGTATCCGTTGTATAAGCGACGCTGAAGCGCAAATCCACAGAGCGGGTCGTGGTCTGGTAACTCATGTTTTTGACCTGGTGCCCGTTCATTTTGCTGTTGGGGATGATATAGGTCTGGGTGTCCAGCCCCCGGAGCACCACATGGCGCAGGGCCGTGTCTACGACGATGCCGGCGATCCCGTTGTCCAGCTCAATCCGGTCTCCCACCACGAAGGGCTTGGTCACGCTGATGATAATGCCGCTGATCAGATCCGCCAGGACGGACTGGGCCGCGAAGCCGGCGATGGCGGCGATGACGGCGGCGCTGGTAAAGAGGGACTGGCCAAAGGGCCGGGTCAGATCGTTGGACAGCACGATCCACATGACCGCCAGGAAGATGATCAGAAAGCGGACAATCTTTTCCCCAAACTGGGTATTGATATCCATCTTTTTTTTCCGAATATCCCGGAAAATCCTGCGGGTCAGGCGCAGCAGCACAAACACCAGCAGGCCCGCGGCGGCGGCGGAAAACACGAATCGAAGGATCTGGGAAAGAATGGGGTTCTCTTCGATATAAGCGACAATCTGGTTCATGGGGAAAGTTCCTCCTTCCACAGTGATATTTTACAACAAGAATCTGTGGCTCGCAATGTCTGACGCCTGATTCGATGATCCTCCTTTCCTCGGAAGTAAGAAGGGTGATTTCGCTGCTGGTATCCATGATAGCCTTCCTTTCTCAAGGCATTGTCAGGGATACCAATTATACGGAAGTGTAAGACTTATTTCCATACAAAACGAACTGGATTCTCATGTAGGACTTACTTCCAGTTGAAGTGCCCCACTCTGGAAGTAACCTTTTCACTTCAGCCTCTAAAATGTATAATTGGGTCGCTCTAAAATGTATTGCTATTTCACTCTTTTTTCCATATAATGTTCTCGGATAATAAGACAGCAAATTGGGAGGAACGAAACTTGGAGAAAGGAAAACTGCTTCCGGAAGGTTATATACCAAGACTGATAGATCGTGCACTGTCGGACAGGCTTGAACAAACAGGCGCTGTGGAAGTGACCGGCACCATGTGGTGCGGAAAAACCTGGACATCTATGGCCTATGGGAACAGTATTGCACGAATCGGTCTGCCCCCTGCACGGTTAGCCGCAGAAGCAGACCCGACCACAGCACTTCTCGGTGAATCACCACATGTAATAGACGAATGGCAGGATGTTCCGGCAATTTGGGATGAAGTGCGTATGCGAGTGGATGAAGCTGGTGGAAAACCCGGTCAGTTTATCTTAACAGGATCTTCTCAGCCGAATAAAGAGAAGGTTCACCACAGCGGTGCAGGCAGAATCTCCAGATTGCATATGCGTACAATGTCCTTGCAGGAGTCCGGCCGCTCAAGCGGAAAAGTATCTCTTGCCGGACTGTTTAATGGTGAATTTGAACCGCAGCTTGTTCATCAGAACCTTCTTCCGTTAGCAGATTATATCTGTCAGGGCGGGTGGCCTTCCCTGATCCATAACCGGATAACAGATTCCGTTACGCTTCTCGACAGCTATTTTGATGCTCTCTTTGACATCAATATCCCCAAAAAAGGATTGAATGGATCTGATTCCAGGAATGTTGTACAGGCTCTTGCCAGAAATCTTGGTAATGCCCCCAGATGGTATACGATTGCAGCTGACGCCCGCTTTGACCAGCCGGAGAGCAAATCTGCCGCAAACAAAGCAGCCACTCACGTCGGTGTACTGAAAGAACTGTACGTGGTTGAAGAGGTCAACGGCTGGGATGCTCCGATCCGTTCCAAAAGCAGGATCAGAACTAAACCGAAATATTATTTTGCAGACCCTTCACTGGCTGCCCGTGCGCTGAACGTTACTCCGGAAAGACTGCTGGAGGACGGACAGCTGTTTGGAGTCCTGTTTGTATCACTTTGCATCCATGAACTGAGCATCTATGCATCCGTGCTGCCCGGAGCAAAGCCTGATCCGGTGTTGTACTACAAAGATGCTGACGGATTGGAAGCAGATGCTGTTATTGAACTGAGAGATGGAAGATGGGCAGCATTTGAGATTAAACTTGGTGAAAACAAATATGCCGAAGGAGCCAATTCACTCAGACGCCTGAAAGAGAAGATTGCTTTGAATCCTGCTGCCGAAAACCCAAATCCCGCATTTATGGCTGTTATTGTCGGCGCAGGGGAGTATGCACGGTTTGACAAGGATACCGGTATTTATGTTATTCCAATTACAGCTCTGGGAGCATAACAGCATGATCGGGCGTACCGCTGCCCAGGCGGATCGTACTGCTGTTGCCGGAAAGAATGACGTGATAGTGAACCAGCTCATCCTCCAGGCCAGGATCAAACAGCTCTCCGTTAACTCTTCTGAACCGCAGTGCCCTTTCAGGAGTTGTTTCAGGGCAGTCTTCATCGAATGTAATCGGCATGTTTCCGGCTTTCTCAAGTTCTTTCTTCTCTTCTTCTGAAAAGGCCAGTTCTCTTTTTATTTCGTCACTTAGTTCAATCATATTTACCATAATACAACCCCCTCTCAAAGTTAGTGGCGAGCCTGGCGGAAATGAGTCTCGTGATCTCATGTTCTTCTCCGCTTGTTTCAATCCTGACTCTCTCAGTATATTCAACAAACAGAATGTCGTTAATCCTCTCATTGGACAGTTCTGCGTTACCAATAATGGTGCTCCCGTTGAGGATTGCCCCTGCAGATGTGTCTCCAATTGTGTCATAACGTTCTTCATTGTCGCTGTTTTCTTCATCGAACAACTCGATCCTGTCATAATCGAAGAAAACACGCGCAGCGCTTTTGAAGGAGATACCGTGCTTCTTGATATTTGCTTGATTCTTTTCTTCATCGTATTCAAACTGCATTCCGCCCAGAGAGAATGAAACATCCAAAGTCACAGATTCCTCCTTCCATCCATATTTTATAACAGTCAAAATCGTTTCGCAAGTTTATACTGTCGGTCTTTCGGGCAGCAAAACTGGCAGCTTCGTTTCCGACAATCTGTCGTACCATCTGTGTGCTGTTTATCCATTTCCACCCAACTCCAGCTTCACTGTGAGCACATTGCCTTCTTCATCCAGGATTGCATACCCCTTTGAGTTCCAGAGAATGAATTCATCATCCCAGATGTTGAAATTGACCCACCATACGTGCTTTCCAAACTTTTCTCCGGTATCCGGATTTGTTTCATCGTTCAGTAAGGTACATCCGGTTTTCACACTGTCAACCCATTCTTTGCCCATTTCCGAATCCGCAATCCCGTGGAACGCATTAAGGGCAGTTTCACAGATTTCCTGCTGTGACTTCCTGTCCTTGTTTGGAAATACCGGATAATGAAGATCGGACTTCTTCAGCTCTTCTTCAGAAGCGAAGTAAAGGAAACGAACAACCTGGTACTCCTGCGGCCAGAATTCAGAAGGTCCGAAAGCTTCAAGCCAGTCTTTCTCTCTTGCCGGATAGTCATCCATTGTCATGACATGCGTGAAGAAAAGCTTATCCAGCTGATCCCAGAATTCCTGCGGAGCGAAATCCATCCCCCAGAACCAGGGCTTGCCGTCCGGCCGCGGTGTCGATGTGGGTGCGACAGAAACATCCTCTTCAACTGCATGATCTGAAACAGAGGATCTCTCTTTTGTGGATTTGGACGCTGTTTCCTCGCAGCGAAGCACATATCCGCTGCCGTCCAGTTCTACCAGATAATCCTTCATTCCTTTCCACCGGCCAACAAATTGTACTGTAAGGCCTTCCTGGTGGATTTCATATTCCATCGGGTTCTCCACATCCAATTCAGGGAAGTCCATCCACAGGTCCCCATATTTGTAGGTAATCGCCTTTTTGGCCATCTGCACCGGTCCGTCTGTTTCCAGCTCCAGCTTTCGCCAGTTTTTCTCCAGCGAATAGAGCACATAGGACGGCGTGTAATCCGTTTTGAAGATGTCGACAGCAACGACCTCTCCGGTCTCCGCGTCCAGCTCAATCACCTGATCCGCAGGATCGTCCGCTATCACGCGCAGCTTCCATACCGGGTGAGGCTCGCTTTCGATCAGCACACAGGTGTTGATTTCACCTGTTCGTTTCCCGGATGCCTCGATCGCCAGCTCCCGGGCTTTTTCATGGGAGATGCTTACGGAATTTTCCTCCGGATAATGCCCCATTTTCAGCAGTCTTCCCTCGATTCCGGAGGGGGAAAGAGGCTCCATGTCGCTGCTTAGCTGTGCCCAGGTATCCTGGCTCCAATTGCCGTAATATCCGAAGATTGCCCTGTAACGTTCCATCAGATTATCCCCGGACAGGGGAGACAGATCCGCGTTGAGATCGCTGACGTTTCCATCCGCGGAAACCGTGGCCGAGGCGTTTCCGTGCCGGATGCTTTTCGTGATGAAACGAATCGTCCTGGTTGCTTTACCACCCATGCCGCGGGCTTCAAACTCGTTCTCATCCAGAAAATCGACTTCCGGATAATTTCGTTGCAGGGCTTTCGCGGCCAGGTTGATATAATCACTGTTTGTTAAAATGCCTTCATGTGCCTTCCGATAAGCGCTCTCAGGAACAAAGGGGAGGGATGGACTGTCATCCGTGGTTGCTTTCCGGATGCTCTTTACATCACCGGAAGGGCTTCCAACTGTGATGATGTATTGACCGGCTTCTTCATCTTCCGTTCCGTCCTCCGGCTCCCGGATGATCATTCCGATCAGCCAGGCCCTTTCTCCCTCATATTCCGTCAGCACGGCGGAATCCAGCGCGGCGCGCTCTTTTTTCAGTGCGTCCCTCGCTGCCTGAATCGCATTTTCTCTGGAAAGATCCCCATCTGTCGCATCAGGATACGCTGTCAGCTGATATCCTTTGCAGTCTGCATAGGCATATCCGCCCGGATCAAGCTCAGCCAGCTGCATCATCTCATGCAGGCGTTGCCACGCGGATTGAGGCCATTGGCCGTAAAACCAGGAGTATACGTACTGGAACCGGGACAGCAGCTGGTCGCCGGTGTATGGCTTCGACCAGTCTGGAATATCTGCCTGATAGAAGGCGGTTTCTTCCGGATTCAGATCTTCAAACCTAATGCTGAACATACCATGATCAACATCCTTCGGATCAAGAGTGAAGCTCCAGGTCGCTTTGCCGCCATTCTCAATGTCATGGTAAAACTGCCTGCTCAGCGTATAGATTTCCCGGTCTTCCGGGTGCAAATCATCTCCGTACTCCTGTTTCAACGCTGCGAAAGCAAAGGCTTCCGCTTCTTCATACTTCATGTTCCCCTCACCAGGCAGGCAAGGATCATAAGATTCATAGAAGCCGATATCCACCATCAGATGCTGATACCAGTCCTGCTGTTCCAGCGTCCAGGTATAGAAGTTCCCGCCGAATGCCTGACGGCAGATTTCCATCAGCGTTTCTTCCTCCCAGTATCCCTGGCCGTTCCTGATCGCCTGCATCAGCCTGTTGTTCTCTTCCATGGTGAAACCGTTTTCGTTCAGCGTCTGAATCAGCTGAGAGAGCTGTTCCGGCGTGTAGCTTCCTTCCACTCCGGCCCCCTGATCATTTTTCATCGCCATGGGTACGGCTACCTGTTCAACGATCTCCTGCCGGGTCAACAGGACTGCCGCAACCGCCGCGGCCATCATCAATACCAGGACCAGCGCCAAAACCAGTCCGGCTGTTAGTTTCCGTTTCACTTTTGTTCCTCCAATCGCGTTTTCATACAGTCGGTCACGCTCTCCGGAGGAAGTATGCAGTCCGGATAATTCCGAATTCAGAGCCTGCTGAATCCTTTCTTTCATCATCTCGTTATTCATGCGCTTCACCCCCTTCCAGCGCATCTTTCAGCAAGGCTTCCGCTTTTTTCAGACGGCGGTGTGCCGTGCTTACGGATTGTCCGAGCACCTCCGCCGTTTCCTGCAGTGTCAGCCCCTGAAAATAGTGCAGCAATATGATCTGCTTGTATCGATCCGGCAAGTCCATGACAATCAATGTCAGCGTATGGTCTTCCGGCTCCGAAGACACCAGCCTGGCCGGCAGGTCTTCTATCGCCTTGCGAGTATCGACATGGCGGAACCAGGCCGTGCGGCGATAGTCCTTACAGGTATTCATGGCAATCCGCAGAAGCCATGCCTTTTCATTGGTGATTCCTTTTCGCTCAATATCCTCTATGTGTTTCCAGGCTTTAATCCATGTGTCCTGCAGGACATCTTCCGCCTGCTGCCGATCGGAAAGACAGAGAAAACAGGTTTTCAGAATCGCGTCTGAATACAAATCAATCCATCTGCTGAGCCTGTGCTCACGGTCCATACTGGGTACCTCAGTATGATCCATCGCCGATCACCTCCTCAATTCGCCATGGTCGTCCGGCTTCGCTGCCGCTCGTCGGACTCCCTGTCTCATTGGGCTTCCGCCTCGCTTCATCCCGCACCGCGGGCGCTTTGGCTCCGCCCCCGTGTGAATGATTCAGGCAGCCTGGCTGCCTTCACCTATACTGACGAGCTGTCTAAGTGTTTTTTTCCGTTTGCTGAAGAATTGTTTCCTGATCCTGATTCTTTCTGCCGTAACAGCAAAAATGCCAGTTGGATTCTGGCATTTCAGCTTTCAATTGTTCGTTTCAGTGGGCATGGTAAATCAGGGTTCCTGTACAATAAACATCTGTTTGGATCCTTTTGTCCGTCTCTGATTGCTCAGTGCAGCCGCAATCTATGAGATTCAGTTTCAGTCAGTGCCTCGAACGGAACCAGAACCGGCTGGACATAAGATTCATCATGTATCTGTCTGTCAGCGCATATCCGGAATATTTGGGGTCGACAATCATTTTCCATGCGGGTTTCTCAGTCTGCGTTCCGGTTTCCCGCAGTTCTTCAGGGACAGTACCGTCTCTATTCACGCAGACACTGCACGGCGCATAAAGGCTTCCATAGGGCTGATCCGTCACTTCCTCTTTTGTCAGGTAGACGGAAAGGGGGAGAATAACCGGTAAATATCTTTCGTCCATCCGGCAACGTACATGCATAACGCAGCGCATCATATCCGGGGCCATTAAAGCTTGCCGCCATGCTCTCACCGGACGCAAAGGGACATAATGCAAGCAGAAACAGAATACAAGCCAATACTTTCCGCGTGATATATGCAATCTCCTTTCACAGAAGTCAGACGAGCTCCGGTACTTTGTACAGGATATCTTCTTTTGAATCCATTTCTTTCAGCACATTATCATTGCTTACACGCAGGTCATTCAGCACCCATAAACCGTCCTCCATGATGATCAGACTTTGCGGGAGAACCTGTACATTACCCTGCTCCGCGGTTTTCCCTGCATCCTCCCGCGGAAGGGTTAATTTCGTTGCGCCGATCTCGCTGCCGTTGGCATCAAACCATCGAAAAACCTGTGTCAGACCCAAACTGTGATCTCTGACCAGCATGACGGCTTTTCCCTGATATTCAATCAGATGCGTACAGCCAATTGTCGGGGTATCGTCAAAGCTTTCCCTGTTCAGCCAGAGCTTACGTCCGTTCTGATCGAAACGCACCAGCGCATGAGCCCATTGATCCGAATTGTAATCGGATTCGATAATCCATGCCAGGTATCCGCCGTCCGGGGTCTGAACGCATTTATCGATCCAGGCTCTTGCGCCGTTTTCCAGCATCAGGGGCAGCACGGTTTCCCAGATGACATTTCCCTGCATATCCACCTTCATAATCTTTGCATTGCTGGATCCGCCGATTTCATTCCCGGCCAGAACCAGCCCGTCCCCGGCCGCAAATGTGCTTCTGACTCCAATCATCTTTTTCCTGTCAAAACTGAAAATCAGATTGCCTTCCCAGTTCAGGAAACCACGCTGTTCTTTCCCGTCTTCCGTATACACGTTCATCCGGATGCATGCTGAAGTAATGTCATCCACAAGTCCGCTGGTCTTTCCTTCTCCGAAGATGTCAATCGCAATGCCAACGGGTTTCCCTTCTGTGGAAAACTTACGGATTTCAATGGCTTTTGTTTCCTGATAGGGTGAATTGATGTAAACAACACCGATTGTGCCGTCAGCAAGAAGCGCCGCGCCTCTGAAGTGTGCGAATCCTTCCGCAGGATCCCAGTATTCCCAGGAAACCGTCCTGTCAGGATTCAGACAGAGCAGTCTTGCTTTTTGTTCCTGATAGTTTCCAACCTTTCCGCGGCTGCCGGTAAAGATCATCCGCCCATCCGGCAGCGTAAAGGCATAGCTCATCCAGTCTTCGCCCTCCGCGCTGATGCTCACGCTGCTTTCGGCGCAGGCTGCTGTGCAGCAGATCATCATCATACACAGGATCATCGTCAATATCTTTTTCATGTGCTGTTTCCTCCTTGTTACGGTTTCCTGCCCAGGCGTTCAGCGTCTTCCGCCGGGCTGTACCATTCGCTCACCATCGTGGAATCCAAGACCGTGCCGTTCAGCAGGATCCGGTAGTTGAAATTGTCCCTGCCTCCAAAGGTATCCTGGCCCACTTCGCTGTCCGGACGGGTCAGGAAAACCCGGTAGCATACCAGGCTCTCATGCTGGGTCGTGGCCGGCGCCTGAACCAGCTGTGCCGTGTACTCCCATTTCTCCATGGCGTCTTTCGGCATATTCCATGCTTCGCACACCGCGTCCTTTACGATCCGGACAGCGGTATCCCGATCGATCTCCGAGCCGCCTTGCTCTATTTCCGCGGCCGTCACTTCGGAATGAATATGGTATTTCTCCCACAGATACTGCATCAGGGACTGGGTCTCCATGTCCCGGTTTTCTTCCTTTCCCAGCAGTACGCGGGCCATTAGCGCCTCGTTCACGGCGGAAGGATAGCCGGGCACGCCGAAGGCATCCGCAATGAAGGCGTCCATTCCGGCTTCATCCGGCTGTTCAGCTTCCCAGAAGGAGTGCTCCGGGCACATCCGGATTTCCCTCAGCCGCCGGATCAGTTCCGCTTTGCTTTCCGTATCCCAGTGAATATACCATCCGCATTTCGACTCCGTTTCCGCTCCGTACTTCAGGATTTGCATTTCCGCGGACCACTGGTCCTGATCGTAGGTGTATACAGCTTCCACCTTCCCGGTACCCAGATTGATAACCGCCCCGTATTTCATTTCCTGGTTCAGCTGATAATGCGTGTGGAACTGCATCCGGACCAGCAACCCCTCTTCTTCTCCGGTTCCCATGGGCAGCAGATCGCAGAACAAAGCATTCATCTCCGGCTCTGAAACATGGTATTTCGCCCGGATTTCCCGCTCCACCAGTGCCATTGCTTCCTGCGCGTCTGTATTGACTTCCGGCGTCACATCATTCAGGTGCATCTTCCTGAATTCTACCTTGTCCAGGGTATTGAAGCTCCGGTTGCCCTTCTCATCCACAAGGAGTGTGGCGCGGTATCCTGTCGTTGTTTTCTCCACCAGTGTTCCTTCCAGGGAAGGTTCAATTCCTTTCCGCAGATCCGTCACTTTTTCCATGGAATCCGCGCTGACTTCTCCGGAAACGGTCCACATCCTGTACTCCGCGTCCCAATGAACCTCCGGCGTCATCGCGTTCACCGCTTCCGGATCCCAGCCAAGAACTTCTGTCATCAGCGAGCGGAGGGCTTCGACCGCGGTTTCTTCCGTAACTGTAGTCTTCTCCGGCACGCCCCCCTGTCCGTCATGTTCCTGTATGTAGAACGGGTTATAAACATCCCTCAGATAGTATCCCAGAGCGTCCGTATACTTTAGCAGCGCTTCTCTTCCTTCCGGTGTATCGTCAATCGGTTCCGGATGCTCGGCGAAATAGCGTTCCTGGAATACGATGACCGGATCCGGTGCCACGCCCATGCTGTCTTCTGGTTTGGAAATAAAGTATCCCTGCTGCTGCCGGATCAGTTCACCGTAGGTGGCGTCCACAATTCTGTCCGCCGCGCTTTCCCGCTCTTCCTTCGTGTTCTCCTCATTCATAAGGACCTGGTACAGCTCGGGGTCCACCTCAAAATTGCATTCCCTCATGGTGTTCACAAAGGTGATCTTATCTTCCAGGTTCCACCTCCCCAAAGCTCCGCTGGCGTCCATTTCCGCCACCTTCGCGTAGTATTCGTTTACCAGGATTCCAACCGCCAACGCCACCGCGCTGATCAGCATGAGAATGGCAACAAGAATAACTCCTGTGGACAGTTTTGCCCGTTTTGCCATTTCTTCTCCTTTCACAATCTGCCGAACCATATGGTTCTTCCAATACGCTGAAGGCTGACAGCTTGTGATGGATGATTCCAGAGCTTTCTGCAGTTCCGTTGCTTTCATATTCATCAGCCTCCTTCCAGTTCAATCTTCAGTCGTTTCTTCGCTTTTTCCAGCTCCCGGAATACCGAGGACTGGCTGACTCCAAGGGTTTGAGCAATATCATTCAGCGTCATTCGATTCCAGAAATGCAGAATGACAATTTGCCGTTCACGAAAGGGGAGACCCTTTACCAAAGCCAGAATCTCGCGATCCGCAGGATCCGGTTCAGCGATCTGTATTTCTTCTATGGATGCTTTATGGTCAATATGCTTCCACCAGCGGCTGCGGTGATAATCATGGCAAAGGTTCATGGCAACCTTAATCAGCCAGGCCTTTTCACTTTCCTGCCTGAATCCGCCTTTTTTCCATGCCTTCAGAAAAGTTTCCTGCACAATATCCTGCGCCATGGCTGTATCCCCAAGGGTCAGCCGACATAATCCCAGCAGAATTCCTGAATAGGTATCCACCAGGCGGATCAATTCCTCTTCACTGATGGAGCCCGGTAACAAGGTCTCCTTTTGCATCCGCCTCGCCTCCTCCATTCATCATGGTCGTCCGTCTTCGCTGCAGCTCGCCGGTCTCCCTGTTTCATTGGGCTTCCGCTTCGCGTCTTCCCGCACAGCGGGCGCTCGCTTCGTCCCTTTCACTTGTCAGACGGATTTCGCTCTGCTTTTCTTTCGCTCTCGCTTAAATATCTTTCAAAATGTATTAAGGGTGGTTCTTTCGACACCACCCAAATGTTATACACGTTTTTCTGACTTCAGGCAAAAATGGATTCCTGCGGGATGTTGTCCCGCAGGAATTGAATACACACAAGCCGGCAGAATATTAACCCACTCCCAGATTCGCGTGCTCGACAATCACGTCAAGGATCTTCTCTTCTCCGGTCTCGTGCTCAATGTCTTTCTGGAACTGAACCCGGTAACCGTCTGAAAGGAACTCCGGGTCTGTAGTGAACATGATGTCCCACATCAGCTGCGTCGATTTCGCTTCAATATCTTCTTCATCATCCAGTTTCCGGAAGGGATATCCAACCTTATAATCGGAAATTACGGGGTAAAAGGTACACCTTCACGGCCGAATAGGAACAGTCTCTCGGAGTTTTAGGAACACCGTCACGCGAAAAAGAACACACCGTCACGCGGTCAGGAACAGTTGACATACGGCACTCCCTTCTGTAATA
>JAZQCB010000076.1:0-34950 GCA_045546035.1 Clostridia bacterium | reverse complement strand
GGTGGAGATGGTGATGCCCGGCGACAACATCGACATGGAAATCACCCTGATCACCCCCATCGCCATGGAGCAGGGCCTGCGTTTCGCCATTCGTGAAGGCGGCCGTACGGTGGGTTCCGGCGTTGTGGCCAAGGTCATCGAATAATTTCCGTATCTCCCGGAACGCTCCCCGCAGCGGGAGCGTTCCTTTTTCATCTCTAAGGAGGTTTGCCCATGTATACTTATCATACCCGCGGAACCTGCTCCACCGCCATGGATCTGGAAATCCGGGACGGCGTCATTACCTACTGCAAAATCCATAACGGCTGCCGGGGAAACACCCAGGGGCTGGCCGCCATGGTCATCGGGCAGAACGCGGAGGAGGTGGCCGCAAAGCTGGAGGGCATTCCCTGCCGGGGCGGCACCTCCTGCCCGGATCAGCTGGCCAGGGCGATCCGCTCCTATCACGACTGAAAGCCGAAAGGAGTTTTCCTTTGAATCCGGAGACCATACCCACAAGTTTCGAATCCATGGATCTTTCCCGGGAAATCCTGCAGGCCGTCGCGGACATGGGCTTTACCGAGCCCTCAACAGTGCAGGCCAAAACCATTCCCCTGATGATGGAGGGGCTGGACATCAACGCCATCGCCCCGACCGGAACCGGCAAAACCTGCGCCTTCGGCATTCCCATGCTGGAATACGTCCAGCTGAAGGACAGCCGGGTCCAGGAGGTGGTGCTGGCCCCAACGCGGGAGCTTGCCCTGCAGATCGGCGAGGAGCTGACGCATCTGGCCCGTTTCATCAAGGGGGTCCGGATCGCCGTGCTCTACGGCGGCCAGTCCATCTCCAAGCAGATCTCCCTGCTCAAGCGCCGGCCCCAGATCGTCATCGCCACGCCCGGCCGCCTGCTGGATCATATGCAGCGCCGGAACATTTCCCTGGACGCCGTGCATACCATGGTGCTGGACGAGGCGGATGAAATGCTGAACATGGGCTTCGTCAAGGATGTGACGAAGATCATCGAGGCCACCCCGGCCGACCGGCAGCTGGTGCTTTTCTCCGCCACAACCAATCAGGATGTGCTGACCATCGCTTGGAAATACCAGCACGAGCCGGTGGAGGTGGTGGTGGAGGCCACGAAGGAGGACCGGCCCCAGATCACCCAATACGTCATCTCCACCGAACAGAACGAAAAGATCGACCATCTGATGTATCTGCTGGACGCGGACGTCTATCATCGGGTCATGATCTTTTGCAATACGAAGTTCATGACCGACAAGCTGACCAGCCGCCTGTGCAAGGAAGGATATGACGCCCAGTGCCTCCACGGGGACATTCCCCAGGCGAAGCGAAACGTGGTCATGAATGACTTCAAGCGCGGCCGCTTCCCCATCCTGGTTTCCACCGATGTCGCCGCCCGCGGCATCGACGTGGACGATGTGGAAGCCGTCATCAACTTCGACCTGCCCAACGAGAACGAATACTATCTTCACCGCATCGGCCGGACCGGGCGGGCGCATAAGCACGGCGTCAGCTTTTCCCTCGTCACTTTCCGGGAAAGCGTCCGCATGGACGAAATTCTGAAATACATGCTGACGGCGCCCACACCCCTGCATTTTGAGGATGGCATCCTGAAAAACGCGGAGGGCGAACCCTTCTTCGATCATATCTGATTCCCCGGCGTTCTCCCCGAGCGCCGCCTTTTCGTTTCGCCCCGGCCCGTTCATAAAATAGCAGCCCTGAAAAACAGTAAAAAACGCTCGTATTTTTACTGTTTTCCCTGTATATGGCAAAAATAAAACTTGCGTTTTCGATTTCCCGGCTATATAATGATCGCGGTCGAAATCTTCGGGTCTGTGGTTGAAAGCCGATGCCAGTCGCAGGCGAAACGGTCCACGTAATCCGTCCAAGGCGGCGGGGAGCATGGTGCGGTCCAGAAGTAAGTCCATCCGGGCGAAAGCCCGAGAGGAGCGCGTGAGGGCGCGTCAGGCGCAGAGCAACCTCCCTGATGGCGAGTGTGGGGGCAAAGACCAGGTCAGCCGAAGATTCCACCTATCTTTATTATGGGGGTTCCAAACCATGTACGAAGACAAAACGCTGGTATGCAAAGACTGTGGCCAGGAATTCATTTTCACGGCTGGTGAACAGGAATTCTACGCCGAAAAGGGCTTTCAGAACGAGCCCACCCGCTGCAAGGCCTGCCGTCAGGCCCGCAAGGCGAATCGGCCCGCTGCCGGCGCTCCGCGAGTGATGTACGACGCGATTTGTGCCGAGTGCGGAAAGGCGACGCAGGTGCCTTTCGAGCCTCGGGGAGATCGTCCCGTTTACTGCAGCGAGTGCTTCGCCGCCCGCCGCGGATAACATCGTCCGGGAAACAGCAGTGCCCCCCGCCGGTTTCGGCGGGGGGCTTTGCTGTGCATTCGGTCTCCGCCCGCCGCAGGGATCGGGTTTCCCCTTCCGCACGGGCGCTTGTTGATCTCATACGGTCTCCGCCCGCCGCGGGGATCGGGTTTCCCCTTCCGCACGGGCGCATTATCATCTCTTTTGCGTTCCGCGATTATCCTTTCCCCTGTCCGTAATAGGCATTGGGGCCGTGCTTGCGCAGGAAATGTTTCTGTTTCACGTGCTCAGGCAGGCTTTCCCGGGGCTGGGTGGCGGGCAGCGCCTCCGTATGCCAGGCCATCATGGCCACTTCCTCCAGCACCACCGCGTTATGCACCGCCTCCGTCGGATCCTTCCCCCATGCAAAGGGACCATGATGCCGGGCCAGGGCGCAGGGCACGTGCATCGGGTTCAGACCGTTATCCTCAAAATGGGCCGCGATGACCTTTCCGGTTTCCAGCTCGTAGGCCCGCTCCACTTCCTCCTCCGTCAGATCCCGGCAGCAGGGCACCGGCCCGTAAATATAATCCGCGTGGGTCGTGCCGTAGGCGGGAATGTCCCGGCCGCTCTGGGCCCAGATGGTCGCCCAGCGGGAATGAGTGTGCACCACGCCGCCGATCCCCGGAAACCGGCGGTACAGCTCCGCGTGGGTGGCCGTGTCCGTCGAGGGATTCAGGGCTCCCTCCACCTTCCGGCCCTCCAGATCCATGACCACCATGTCGGATGGCTGGAGCTTTTCGTAGGGCACGCCGCTGGGCTTGATGACGAAAAGCCCCTTCTCCCGGTCGATGCCGGAGACGTTGCCCCATGTAAAGGTCACCAGATGATAGGCGGGCAGCATCATGTTCGCTTCGTAAACCTTTTTCTTCAGTTCTTCCAGCATGCGTTTGTCCTCCTTCGTTCCGCCGTCCTTTTTCTTCCGGGCGGCGGAAAATCATTTTATCCGCCCTCCGGCGGTTTTTCCCCTTCTGGCGCTCCGTCTTTCTCTTTCCGTTTCCGCGCCGGCGCGGCTTTTCCCTTTCCGGCGGTCTTATGATCCCGGGCGCCGGTTTTCTTTTCTCCCCGCAGGGCAATCTCCCCGCCCTTCACCGTCAGACGGACCGGCGTCCCCAGCTTCACCCGGCCCTCCAGCAGGGCTTCGCTCAGGGTATCCTCGACCGTCCGCTGAATCAGGCGGCGCAGGGGCCGCGCGCCGAATTTCGGATCAAAGCCCTCCTTCGCCAGCTTTTCCCGAACCGCCTTATCCCATGTCAGGCGGATTTCGCGCTCCTCCAGCCGCCTGGCCACCTGTCGGAGCATCAGATCCGTAATCTTCAGAATATCATCCTCCGTCAGGGCGTGGAAGACGATCAGCTCGTCGACCCGGTTAATGAATTCCGGCCGGAAAAGCTCCTTAACCTCCTTCATTACCGCGTCTTTCATGGCCTCATAGTCCGCCAGGCTGCGGGGCCCGGCGGCGCCGAAGCCCATCGTCCGGTTTTCGGCGATGGCGTGCGCCCCGGCGTTGGAGGTCATGACGACGATGGTATTCTGGAAGGAAACCACCCGCCCGGTATTGTCCGTCAGCCGCCCGTCCTCCAGGATCTGGAGCAGGATATTGAAGACATCGGGATGCGCCTTTTCCACCTCGTCCAGCAGGACGACGCTGTAGGGCTTGCGCCGCACCGCCTCGGTCAGCTGGCCCCCTTCCTCGAAGCCCACGTAGCCGGGGGGCGAACCCACCAGCCTGCTGACCGTATGCTTTTCCATATATTCGCTCATGTCCAGCCGGATGACCGCGTCCTCGTCGCCGAACATGGCTTCCCCCAGCGCCCGGCACAGCTCGGTTTTTCCCACCCCCGTGGGCCCCAGGAAAATGAAGCTGCCGATGGGCCGTTTCGGATCCTTCAGCCCGGCTCTCGCCCGGCGGATGGCCCGGGCGACGGCGCTGATGGCCTCTTCCTGGCCGATCACCCGCTTGTGCAGGGTTTCCTCCAGCTTCATCAGCCGGTGGGCCTCTCGCTCGGTCATCTTGCTGACCGGGATCCCCGTCCAAAGGGACACCACCTGGGCGATATCCTCCCCGGTCACCACGTCCTTCGCGGTGGTCTGGCTCCGGTTCCATTCCGTCCGCTTCCGGTCGATCTCCGCCCGCAGGCTTTTTTCCTGATCCCGCAGGGAGGCCGCCTTCTCGAAATCCTGATGGGCGATGGCCTCGTTCTTTTCGACCGTGACCGCCTCCAGCCGCTTTTCCTGCTCCCGGACGTCCGGCGGGGTTGTGCAGGCATGAATCCGGACCCGGCTGGCCGCCTCGTCCATCAGATCCACCGCCTTGTCCGGCAGATACCGGTCGGAAATGTAGCGGTCGCTGAGCTTCACGGCCGCCGCCAGGGCCTCGTCCGTAATGCGGACCTTGTGATGGGCCTCGTATTTATCCCGCAGGCCGCAGAGAATGCTCAGCGTTTCCTCCGCCGAGGGCTCGCCCACGGTCACGGGCTGGAACCGCCGCTCCAGGGCCGCGTCCTTCTCGATATGTTTTCGGTATTCGGAAAGGGTCGTGGCGCCGATGCACTGAATTTCCCCCCGGCTCAAAGCCGGCTTGAGAATGTTGGCCGCGTCCAGGCTGCCCTCGCTGGCGCCCGCCCCGATGATCGTATGCAGCTCATCCATGAACAGCAGCACGTTTCCGGCCTTGTGCAGCTCGTCCATCACGTTTTTGAGCCGCTCCTCGAATTCGCCCCGGTACTTCGTCCCGGCCACCAGGGAGCCCATGTCCAGGCTCAGCACCCGCTTCCCCGTGAGCATCTCCGGCACGTTGCCCTGAACGATCCGCTGGGCCAGCCCCTCGACCACGGCGCTTTTGCCGACGCCGGGCTCCCCAATCAGCACCGGGTTGTTCTTCGTCCGCCGGATCAGGATCTGGATAATCCGCTGGATTTCCGCGTCCCGCCCGATGACGGGATCCAGCTCGTTCTTTTCCGCCGCGGCGGTCAGATCCCGGCTGAACTGATCCAGCGCCGTTTTCTTTCCCGCGGGCGCGGCGCCCCGGCCGGCCTGGTTGAAAAAGGACGCTACGAAGGGCGGCATGCCCGTGTTCCGCCGGGGCGCCTCGCCTTCCCCGTCCTGCCGCATCTGGTTCAGAATCTGCTCCCGGGCGGCGGCAAAATCCACCCCCGCCCTGCGCATCAGGGCTCCGGCCACCCCATCGTCATTGCTCAGCAGCGCCAGCCAGAAATGCTCCACGGAAACGTAGCTCTGGCCGAGCCGATGGGATTCCAGGACGCTGGTTTCCAGCGTTTTTTTCGCCCGGGGGCTCAATTCGATCCGGGTTCCCTGGGGCGCAGGGGGCTCCTCTTCGATTTTCAGCTGTTCCCGGATTTCACTGATGGCCTGATCAAAGCTCATCCGCGCGGACACAGCCTCCGGCACCGCCGCGTCGTTTTTCAGCAGCGCCAGCAGCAGATGCTCCGTGCCGACGTAGGGCTGCTGCAGCTCCAGCGCCAGGCGCTGGGCCTGCTGGAGCATCTGCTGGGCCCGCTGGGTAAACCGGCCAAAGATCGGCATGGATACTTCCTTTCTGTCCTGATTCCGCGCTCCGGCCTGCAGGGCGCTGAGCACCGTGTTCAGCAGGCTCCGGACGTTTCCTTTCATCAGATCCGCGTTCATGCGGCTCATACAGTCGGCGCAGAGATGGCGGACGGAGGTTTCGTTCCCCGTCATCACGGAAACCGTTAAATTCGCTTCATTCGTATGACATTCCTCGCACAGCACCGGAGCCTTCCCTCCTTTATTCCGGATTTTCCTGCGTCCCCAGGGCGAGAATCATGGATTTCAGAATCCGGGCCCGCAGCGCGCCCTTGATTTCCGGCGTCACCGGAATCGCCAGCGCCCGGCCTCCGACAGCCGCCTCCATCACGGCCGCCTCCTCGTCGGAAACGGCCTTGTTTTTTTTCAGATAGCCAATGATCCGAACCGCCTCATCCTCCGTCAGCGATTCTCCGATCCGGTCCCGCACCAGCCAGGTCAGCTTCTGCTCCTCGCTGTCCGTAATCCGCAGGATCCGGATGTATCCGCCGCCGCCCCGGCGGCTTTCGGTCCGATAGCCCTGGGAAGGCGAAAACCGGGTCGCCAGCACGTAGTTGATCTGGCTGGGGGCGCAGCCGAAGTATTCCGCCAGTTCGTTCCGCTTCAGCTCCACCTCGGAGGAATCCTCCCCCAGCATCTCCTTGATAAAGCTCTCTATGGTATCGCTGATCCGCATCCAAACTCACCCTCTTTTGTCCGGTCGATCGACTGACTTTCTTTGACCTTATTATTCTATCATGCTTTTTCATTTCCCGCAAGGGTGAGATTCCGCCTTCCGTCCCAGATCGTCCCCGGATGAGGGCTTTCTTGGAATGAACGCGTTTCGCGCTGCGATGGATCCCATGGGGAGGTCCGCGGAGGGTTTACGGAAAAAGCGTTTCGATGACCGCGTGAAGGTGGGCGTCCTTCTGGTGTACATAATCGACGGAGGAGGGATGCCATTCGCCGTCGGTCCATTGGATTCCTCCCCGCCCGTCCGGCTGGAGCCCGTAATCCGTCCGCCGCTTTCCCGCCTCGGGAAGGAGCACCGTGAGCCGGTCCCGAACCCGGTTTCCCAGAAAAACCGTGTACCGGCCGGTGGCCGGATCAACGCTGAAATGGTTGCCGGTAAAACCCCCGATGCCGAAGGCGGCCGGGGACATATACGCCGGAATCTCCGAAAAATACTGATCCGGATGCTTCAGATAGCAAAGATATCCCAGATATTGGGTATAGGTTCCGTCGGGCTTCTGGCGCCCGGTTCGGTTTACGGCCAGGGCCGCCAGGGATTCCGGCCGGAGGATTCGCCCGGAGAGGAGCGCCTGGGCCAGCTTTTCCAGATCCGCCGCGGTGGAAAAAAGCCCCGCGTGGCCGCAAAGATCCCCGCCCCGTCCCTGGATGGCCGCCGCCTTCTGATCATGGGGCACGCCCCGCCGGGGATCCGTCCGGCAAATCCAGCGTTCCCCCTCGATCCGGTATTCCGGCCCGTAGAGCAGGCAGTCCCCAATCCGATCCTCCGGCACCTTCGCGAAGGTTTCCGTCAGGCCCGCGGGCTCAAGCACCCGCCGCCGGACGCACTCGAAGAACGGCTCGTCCGCGGCCGCCTCGATCACGTATTTCAGCACCATCGCAGGGATGTCGGAATACGCCCGGCCCTCCGGCGCCCCGAGGCAGGTCGTTTCCCAGAGGCACTGCCGGGCCTGATCCGGGGAGGGCATCCGGTCGATCCGCTCCTGAGTTTTCAACAGCACCTGGAAGGCCGCCAGCTGTTCCACGGTCACCGCCCCCAGATGGGAAAACCACGGCGCGTAGTCGGTTACCCGGCGGGAAAAATCCAGCTTTCCCTCTTCCCGCAGCCGCATCAGGCACAGGCCGGTAAAGATTTTTGTCACGCTGGCCAGGTCATACAGCGTCCCTTCGCCGATGTCCCGCCCCTCCCCGGCCGAGGCGGAAAGGAAGCCGCCCTCCGCCGTCCTCCGGCCGCAAACCACGGTCAGCCCGTCCATGATTTGCGTTTCCCGGGTAAAAAAGCGGATGGCCTCCAGCAGTTTTTCCTTCATTCCAGCCCGATCCGGGTGCAGGGCACCCGGCCCTCCGTCAGGTCCGACAGGCGGTGCCGAGCATGGCCGATGATCACGGTGGTGCCGCCCCGGGCGCATTCCAGCGCGTATTCCAGCTTGGCCCTCGCGCCGTTTGCGCCGGCCCGGCTGGCGCCGACGCAGCTCTCCTGCAGCTTTCGCACCTTGCTCTCCAGCTCCCCGATATCCTTCCCCGTCACGGAGCGAACCAGGGTGTCCGGATCCCCCGCCGTCCGATAAATGCCCTCGGTGGAGGTCATCAGCACCAGGGTCTTCGCCTTGACCAGGCTGGCGATGACCGCGGCGGTTTCGTCGTTATCCACGCACTCATGCACCTCACCCCCCTGCTGCCGCCGGGCCGCCAGTTCCATTTTCCGGTTTTCCTCGTCGGAGACCGGGTCGTTGTAGTTGACGATGGGAATCGTCTTCTGGCGGGCCGCCCGCTCCAGCAGCTGGCGGATATGCTCCCGCTTCTCCGGGTCGTTGAAATGGGTATGCTCCACCAGAATCTGGCGAACGCCGTATTCCGGCCGGATGAACTGGCGGTAATTCTGCATCAGGATGGCCTGACCCTGGCTGGAATAGTCCGTTTTATCCTGCTCCGGATCCCCGCAGAGCTCGCATCCGGTGCGCTTGATATAATCCAGCCGGCCGATCTCCGTCGCCCCGCTGGTCACCCAGATCATGCCGGGGCGCAGCTCCGCCCCTAGGCGGGACAGGATGTTGTAATTGATGTCCCGATCCTCCTGCCGGATCAGGGCCATGGATCCGATTTTACCCACCAGTTCAAAGGTATAGCTCACTTTTCTTCCCCTCGATTTCTTTTTCTGCCTTCCCGCCGTCCGCCTTCTCCGTGGGCGGTCTTTATCCCGGTCGATCGCTTCCGCGGCCACAATCCCGCTCCATCCGGCTTCTCCCCGGGCGGTCCTTGTCCCGGCTGACCGCCTCCGCCGTCGCGGCCTCGCCTCGCCCGGCTTTTGGTCCGCATTTGAGCCGGCCGCCGCCCTTATCGGCTGTTTCTTTCCCGGATCAGGCGCGTCAGCGCCGCCAGGCCTTCCTCGAAGCCCCGGTCATTCCGGATGATCACATCCGCCGCCGCCCGATACACCGGATCCCGCTCCTCGTAAAGAGCCCGCAGCTTCTCTCCGCCGTCCTCCCCCTGCAGCAGGGGGCGGTCCTCCGTCCGGATATCCTCCAGGATATTTTCCAGCGGCCTGTCCAGCAGCACGATCATGCCCCAGTTCCGCATGATTTTCCGGTTCGCGGGGTTCATAACCGCGCCGCCCCCGGTGGCGATGACGCCGGGCCGGCAGCGGGTCATCCAGACCAGCGCGCCCGTTTCCGCCCGACGGAATCCTGCCTCCCCATATTCGGCGAAAAGCTCCGGAATCGTTTTCCCGGCCGCTTTCCCGATCCATTCGTCCAGGTCCATAAAGGACGCGCCGGTCTCCCTGGCGGCCCGCCGGCCCAGGGAGGTCTTTCCGCATCCCGGCATTCCAATCAGAAAAACATGCCTGTCCATCATCCGCCATTCCCTCCTTTGGCCGGGGACGCTCCCCGCTCCAGCGTAAAGCGGAAGGCCGCCCCCTCGTCCGTATCCATCAGCCGGATTTCCCTGCCGTGCATTTCCAGAATCCGCTGGCAGATGCTCAGCCCCAGACCCGTCCCCTTGCCGGCGGTATGGGCCCGGTCCGCGGTAAAGAACCGGTCAAAAATCTTTCCCCGGTCCTCCGGGGGAACGCCGCATCCGTTGTCCCGGACGGTAACGGCGATGCCTTCTGCGGCCGACTCCGTCGTCAGGGTGATCCGGCCGCCCTCGCCGGTAAACTTGATCGCGTTGTCCAGCAGATTGATTACCACCTGCTCAATGCGCTCGCTGTCCGCCCGAACCGGGCAGGGATCCAGCCGGAAGTCGCAGACGGTTTCGATCTTCTTTTCCTCCAGATCGCCGATCCGGCGGATAATCGCCCGGCGCAGCATCTCGTTGATGTCGAAATCCGCCTTCTTCAGCGTCGCGTCCTTCCGCTCCAGCCGGCTCAGCGCCAGCAGATCCTCCACCAGCTTGCCCAGCCGGCTGCTTTCCTCCGCCACCAGCCGCAGATACTTCGGGTGCTCCTCCGGAGGAATGACGCCGTCCGCCATGCCCTCGGCGAAGCCGCGGATGCTGGTGATGGGGCTGCGCAGCTCATGGCTGACGTTGGCGACGAATTCCCTTCGGCTTTCCTCCAGCTCCGCCAGCTTGCCGCTCATGGCGTTAAAGGTTTCCGACAGCTGACGCAGCTCCCGGTCTCCCCGGGAGGCATCCACCCGGCGGCTGAAATCCCCTTCTGCCAGACCCTCCGCCGCCGCCGTCAGGTCGGACAGGGGCCGCATGATCCCCCGCACAATCAGCCCCACGGCCACCGTGCTCAGCACCAGGATCACCAGCGCCGCCACGGCCACCCGGCCCATCAGATCCTCCATCCCGCTCTCGATCCGCTGGGCCTTCGTCTGGATAATGACCGCCCCGGTCACCACCCCATACTGCTGGAAGGGCACCCCGACGGTAAAGGTGGGATCGCTGCCCACCATGCTCTGTACCCGGATTTTGTCCCCCGCCAGCACCCGCTGCAGCGCTGAGGTGATTTCCTCCCCGCTAAGGCTGGCGACGAAATCAGGATCCTCGCTGTAGGCGGTTTCCAGGTTGTCCATCACCCGGCCCCACCGGTCCACCACGGCGATGTAGGCGCCGAATTCCTCATAGACCTGCTGGGCCGCCCGGTTCAGATACCTGCGGGAATCGCTGTATCCAAAGCTGGAAAGGGTGCTCTGGTCCGCCGCAAAATAGGCGATATCCTCCGCCCGGCCCACCAGGTCGTCCAGCCGGGCCGAAATCCGCTGGGACCGCAGGCTGAAATAGCTCATGGCGCTCAGCGCCGCGGTCAGAAGCACGATCACGCTCAGCACCACCGCCATGATCCGCGCAAACAGGCTGTTCACTCCGCTCCCCCTAATTCAGCTGAAACTGGTATCCGACGCCGCGCACCGTGTGGATCGACCAGCCGTATTTTTCGCTCCCCGGCAGCTTTTCCCGCACCCGCTTGATGTGGACGTCGACAGTACGGCTGTCCCCGTAAAAATCGAAGCCCCAGACCTGCCGGAGCAGCTGTTCCCGGGTAAACACCTGATTCGGCGAGCTGGCCAGAAAATACAGCACCTCCAGCTCCTTCGGCGGCATCTCCACCCGCCGTCCCTCATAATAGACGGCGTACTGGCTGATGCTGACCGTCAGCCCCGGGAAGGTCAGATCCGTCTTCTTGTCCTCCTCCCCGCCGCCGGCGCGCCGGAGCACCGCCTTGACCCGGGCCACCAGCTCCTTGGCGTCGAAGGGCTTGGTCATATAGTCGTCCGCCCCCAGCTCCAGGCCCAGCACCTTGTCGAAGGTTTCGTCCCGGGCAGTCAGCATGATGACGGGAATGGCGCCGCTGCGGCGCACCGCCCGCAGCACCTGGTATCCGTCCAGGCCGGGCAGCATGACGTCCAGCAGGATCAGATCCGGCGGCAGGCGCCGGAATTCGTTGACCGCGTCGTCCCCCCGGGCGGCGGTGCGGACCTCGAAGCCTTCCTTTTCCAGATACAGCTGCACCAGCCGGGAGATGTTCGGATCATCGTCCACCACCAGAATATAGGGTTTCTCTTTCATCGTTTCTCCGTTTCTGTCCTTCCGTTTTCCGCGGCCGCGCGCCGATTCCCTTTTCCGGGCGCTCTGGCCCGTTCTCCTCGGCCTCTTTCTCTGTCCCGGAAACCGGCCTGCGGCTCCTCTTTCAGGGAAATCGGCGCGACGCCGGCTGATCCCCGCGTCCAAAGAGATGTCTCGGCCCCTATTTCAGGGTCACCACCGTCACGCCGTCCTCGCCCTCGCCGTACATACCCGGGCGGATGCTCTTAACCATTTTGTTCCGCCGCAGCTCCTGCCGCAGCCCGGCCCGCAGCACCCCCGTTCCCTTGCCGTGGATGATGCTGACCTCGTGCATTCCGGCCATCACGGCCTCGTCCAGATAGCGCTCCACGACGCTTTCGGCCTCTTCCAGGTTCATGCCCCGGACATCGCATTCCATGCGCACGGTGCGGGTCAGGACGTCGGTCTTCGCCGAAACGACGGTCTTTTCCTTTGGCGCCGGGGCTGAAATCAGGCGCAGATCCTTCAGCTTCGCCTTGAATTTCATGCTGCCGGAGGCCAGCTCGACCTCGCCCCGCGCGGAGGGAACGGACAGCACGCTGGCCTCGGTGCCCAGCGTCGCCACCCGCACCCGGTCGCCGGGCTTCACGGTTTTCGGCGGCTCCCCTGCCGGAGCCTCCGCCGGACCCGCCGTCTCGGTCACCCCGTCCAGATCCTGATCCAGCCGCTTCCGCAGGGCGTTGACGTCCGCCGCGGAGCCGGCCTCCTTCTTCATCCGCTTCAGGTCGCTGATGATGGCCTCGCTCTCCCGCTTCGCCTCCTGCAGGATGCGGCGGGCTTCGTCCTTCGCCTTCCGGACGGATTGCTCCCGCTTCTCCTCCATCTCCCGGCGAAGCCTCTCCGCCTCGTCCCGCAGGCGGATCGTCTCCCGGCTGGCCTCCTGGGCGATCTGGCGCTCCCGCTCGGCGATCTGCCGATGGTATTCCGCGTTGGCGATGACGTCCTCAAACCGGACCACGTCGGTGCTCAGCAGCTTTTTGGCCCCCTCGATCAGGTTCTCCGGCAGCCCCAGCCGCCGGCTGATCTCGAAGGCGTTGCTCTTCCCGGGAACGCCGATGCTGAGCCGATAGGTGGGCCGCAGCGTTTCCACGTCGAACTCGACGCTGGCGTTTTCAACCCCTTCCGTCGTCAGGGCGAAAACCTTCAGCTCGCTGTAGTGGGTGGTGGCCACCGTCCGAACCCGGATATGCAGCAGCCGGGTCAGAATGCTCTGGGCCAGGGCCGCGCCCTCCGTCGGATCCGTTCCGGCACCGAGCTCGTCAAAAAGCACCAGATCCCGCGGGGTTACCTCCCGCATGATCTGAACAATGTTGGTCATATGCCCGCTGAAGGTGCTAAGGCTCTGCTCAATGCTCTGCTCATCGCCGATATCCGCCCAGACCTGTTCAAAAACCGCCAGCTCCGTTCCCAGCTCCGCCGGCACCTGCAGCCCCGCCTGGGCCATCAGGGTCAGAAGGCCCACGGTTTTCAACGTCACGGTTTTGCCGCCGGTATTCGGTCCGGTGACCACCAGGGTGTTGAACCCGACGTGCTTATCCTCCGTCTGTTCCCCCGGCTTCTTTCCCGTCTTCTCCTCTGCCTTTTCTCCGGTCTGTCTCGGCCGGCCGCCGTTTTTTTCCCGGAGCGGATAGCCGAGGAAGATGTCGCTGGGCACCACCTTCTCCGGATCGATCAGCGGATGCCGCCCCCGGACGATCTGCAGAAAGCCCTGGTCATTCATCTTCGGCTGCACGCAGCGCAGTCTCCGGCTCAGCAGCCCCTTGGCAAAGATAAAATCCAGTTCTCCCAGCAGCTCCACCGTCTCCCGCAGGGAGGACGCGCAGGGCGCCACCTCCGCGCTCAGCGCCGCCAGAATCCGCTCGATTTCCCGGGCTTCCTTGATTTCCCATTCCCGGATCTCGTTTCCCATCTCGACCGCCGCCATCGGCTCGATAAACAGCGTCGCGCCCGAGGCGCTCTGGTCATGCACCAGCCCCGGCACCTGCGCGCGGTATTCCGCCCGGACGGGGATCACATACCGGTTGCCCCGGACGGTAATGATCGCCTCCTGCAGGTATTTCTGCATCGCGGAAGAGCGGATCATCTGGTTCAGCCGCTCCTTGATCCTCTCCTGGGCGCCCCGCAGATGCCGCCGGATGTTCATCAGCTCCGAGGAGGCCCTGTCGGCGATCTCGTCCTCACTGAGGATTGCGTCGGTAATATCCCGCTCCACGTTGCGGGCCTCCGTCAGCCCCTCCGCCTTCGCCCGCAGGATGGGCGTGTTTTCCCGATCGGTGATCAGCGCGTCCCGGGCGGCCCGGCTGGCCCGCAGAAGCCCCGCCACGCTCAGCAGCATCCCCGCCGAAAGCGTCCCGCCCTTTTCGCAGACCAGCAGCGCCGGCCGCGCGTCGGGAAACTCCGTCAGGGGATGCCCGCCGGTATACTGCAAAAGGATGGCCGCCTCCTCGGTTTCCCGCTGGGCTTCCTCCGCCTCCCGCAGGGTGTCATAGGGAACCATGGCCCGGCAGTTTTCCGCCCCGATGGGCGTCATGGCCCCTTCCGCCAGCATTTCACGGATCCGGCTGAATTCCAGTACCCGGATGGTTCTTTCCGTAATCATCTTTTCTTATTCCACGCCCCGGGCCCAGTGGCCCCGGGTAGTCTTCCCTTCCGTCCGCCGCCCCTCGCGCAGGCACCGGACGATTTCTTCCGTTTCCGCCGGGCTCTCCCCGGTCAGCTCAATCATTTTGAAGGGGATCCCCGGCTGATCCAGCCAGTCGGTCGGCCGGTCGTTCATCAGGCGAACCCGGCAGCCTTCCGGCAGCCGCTGCCGCAATAGCGGAAAGCGATGGCTCAGCTCGTCCTCCAGCGCCTTTCCCTTCAGGCTCCGATGATCCTCCCCGTCGCACATCCGGCACAGGGCGTGGCCGTCCTTCAGGCCCATCGCCGTCCGCGCCGGGCAGTGGGTCAGGATCATCAGGGCCGTCCGCCCGTAAACCGCCGTCACAATGGGCGGGCGACCCCGGGTCAGGGTTTTCAGTTCCGCCCCGGTCAACTCCGGGCTGGCCACAACAAACCGGCATCCGGCCTCCAGCAGGCTCCGCGCCGCCTCCCGGTTCATGACCGGGATTCCGGGCCCCGCCGCCACGGGCACCGGCCACGTCGCGCCCATCTGGCCCACGCTGCCCAGCATCACACCGCCCAGCCGGCTCCGGAACCGCTCTGTCATTTCCCGGATCATCTCCAGCGTCTCATCCCCGCAGACCTCCGGCAGCCGCAGCCAGTCCCCCGGCTTCATCTCGGCCAGCGTCTTTTCCAGCGCCTCCCGCCGGAAATCCTCGGGATACCGGATGATCAAAAGACCCGCACTCCGGGCCGCTTCCGCCTGCTCCGCCGTCCGCGCGACAGCCATCTGGGGCAAATCCCCCGCCGGCAGATCCGACTCCGCTGGCGCGGACGGAGACGCCCCCCATGCCTCTGCTTTGCCCTCCCCGGGCGCTGTCTCCGCCGTCCCCGGGTAAGCGAAGGCGGCGATCCGCTCCTCCGCCAGGCGGCTGAGGGCCTCCCGCCGCAGCTCGTTGACCGCGGATACCGGCACAAACGCCCCGGCCGTCCGTGCCTTCGCTGAAAGCGCCTCGAAGGGGGTGCCGCCGGTTTTCCGGAGCTGCTTTTCCATCTCCTCCGCCGTGGTTTCCCGGCGCTGGGCGGGCTCCACCGTTTCGCCGAAAACCCGAACCTCCCGCTCCCCGTCGGAAGCCGAGATGGTCAGGGGCTTTCCCGGCCAGGCCTCCGCCTCCATCCGAAGGGGGATCTTTTTCTCCTGGGCCTCCCGGGCCGCCGCGAAGAGCTTTTCGTCCGTCAGCCGGAAAGCCGGATCCCCCGGCCAGGCCCTTACGCCCTCCCGCAGGCGTACGACTGCCGTATCCCCGGCGGAAGTCTCCTTCCCGGCGTAGGTCATATCCGCCTCCCGGCCCCCGTGAACCAGGCGGATGCCGTCCCCGTCGTGCAGATCCCGCTCCAGCCGGATCCGCGCCAGGCCGCCCTTCGCACTCTCCACCCGGCCCAGGGGCAACCCCTGATGATGGACGACGCCGGGCTGGATCACCCCCGCGTCCTCGTCGCCGAAGGCGTATCCCCGCATGAAGCCGCCCCTGTTAAAGGCCTGCGCCAGCCTTTCCTTTTCCTGTTCGTCCATTTTCCGGAACCGGCCCGCTTCCATTCCGTCCCGCCCCCGGACGTAGCTTTCCGCCACGATATAGACGTATTCCGGCCGCTTCAGCCGCCCCTCCAGCTTTACGCTGGCCGCGCCGGCGGCGGAAAGGGCGGGCAGCTCGTCCCGCAGGCAAAGATCCCGGGGGCTCAGCCAGGCGCCTTCCTTCCCGTCGAAGCGGTAAAGCTTCCGGCAGGGCTGGGCGCACCGGCCCCGGTTGCCGCTCCGGCCCCCGGCCATGCTGGACAGCAGGCATTCCCCGCTGACGGAAACGCACTGCGCCCCGTGGCCGAAAACCTCGATTTCCGGCCCGACCTCCGCGCAGGCGCGGATCGTCTCCAGTCCGCATTCCCTGGCCAGCACGACCCTGCGCATCCCCTGCCGCGCGCACCAGCGAACCCCCGCCGCGTTGTGGACGGCCATCTGGGTGCTGGCGTGAATCGGAAGATCCGGGAAGCACCTCCTCGCCAGGCGCAGGATGCCCAGATCCTGTACCAGTATCCCGTCCGCCCGCAGGCGGCTCAGCGTCCGCAGCAGATCCCTGACCGCGGGCAGCTCCCCGTCCTTGACCAGGGTGTTTACCGTCACATAGACCCGCATATGGCGCAGATGGGCGTAGCGGATCGCCTCCGCCAGCTCCTCCTCGTTGAAGTTCCCCGCGCCGGAGCGGGCGCTGAAGGCGGAAAAACCCAGATAAACCGCGTCCGCTCCCGCGGCGCGGGCCCGTTCCAGAGCCGCCCGGTTCCCCGCCGGCGCCAGAATTTCCATGGCTTTTCCCCCCTTCCGGTCCGTAGCATTTCTTTAACCCGGATTCTTTCGCTTCCGTCTTTACCAAGGCGCCGGCTCAAGAGCAGCGCGTTTTCGCATTTCTCCCCGGCGCCATTCCTTTGGCCTCGCATCCAGGTTCCTTCCGCCGGGACTTTTCCGCGCGGAAGCGCACCTGCATTACGACTTTTCCGCCTCCGATTCCTTTCCGTCCCCGCCGCTCCGACGCCGGCGAAGGGAATCCCCCTCCGCCATTTGCGCCTCCATGCGCCGCATCCGGCGCTGCAGCTCTGTATTTTCATCTTTGGCCCGCAGCATCTGATCCGCCAGGTTAAAGCAGGTCAGCGCCATCGCCTGGGCCGGCGGAAGGCCGGAGGCAATCTCCATCTCCTTCAGCTTCCGGTCCACGATTTCCGCCACCCGCCGGACGTATTCCGGCGGATCGGAGGAAACCAGGGTATAGGTTTTCCCGGCCACCCGAACCGTGATTTTCTGTTTTTCCATGCGCGCCTCCCGGCCTTTGGCCATGTAAAGACAAAGGCGCAGAAAGGCTGTCCTTCCCGCGCCCGCGTCCCGCTCTCAGTTAATCTGTTCGAAGGGATAAACCTCCCCGAAGGTGTCCACCCGGACCGTTGCCATCGTCTGAGGCGTCAGGGGCTTGTCCTGGGCGTTTCGGGGGGTGTTGACGATGTCGTTGGCCACCTCCATCCCTTCCAGCACCTTGCCGAAGGCGGCATACTGCCCGTCCAGATGGGGGCTGTCGCTGGTCATGATGAAGAACTGGCTCCCCGCGGAATCGGGCATCATGCTGCGGGCCATGCTCAGGACGCCCACGGTATGCTTAATCGGATTGGGCACCCCGTTGGCGGCGAATTCCCCTTTGATGCTGTATCCCGGCCCGCCGTATCCGGCGCCCTTGGGATCCCCGCCCTGAATCATGAAGCCGGGAATCACCCGATGAAAAATCAGGCCATCGTAGAAACCGCTGTTGGCCAGGGCAACAAAATTGCCCACGGACTCCGGCGCTATTTCGGGATAAAGCTCGCCCTTCATCTCGCGCCCGTCGCTCATGGTAATGGTAAACACAGGATGCTGTGCCATCATGCTTTTCCTCCTTCCGGGTTGAACAGGTCTATTCTACCAGCATTCCGCCCGCTTGGCAAGTTTTTCCGCGGCTGCCGATTCTCGCCCGCGGCTCAGGCAGCCGTTTTTCTGATCGCGCCCGTTTCCCGTTGTCTGCCCGGCCGCTCCATCTTCCCGTCACCATTCCGTCCTGATTTGCTTTTCTCCAGCGGATTCCGTATTCTGCCTGCGGCCGGGCTGGGGCAGCCTTTTCCTGCGGTCGCCCGCTTCTTGACGCTCCGCCGCGATTCTGATACCATCGAAGGGTATCCGTATTTGACCAGAAAGGATCCGAAAGATTGAAAACTGCCCTGCGCATGAAATTCCCCGCGGCCGGTATGGCCCTGTTCCTGGCCCTTTCTCCTCTCCCCGCCGAAACAGAATCAGCCTCCGAATCCCCTTCTCCCTTCTTTTCCTTTTCGGCGGCGGAGCATGGATGGATTCCGGCCGAGGAAGACATCGGAGCAGAATCCAGCGAGGGTGATCTCCTCCCTTCAGCTCCGGCCGAAACTCTGCCCCCGGTCAACGATATCGCCCTCCCGGCGGTTTCCCCGGCGCCGACCGTCGCCGTCAGCCCTTCCGCGGCGCCCCTGGATCCCCTGCCCGACTTCCTGACCACGGCGGAGTTTCAGCGGCGCTACGGCTGTTCCTATCTGACCTTTGTTCCGTCCCGTCCCGTTCCCGGCGCCGCCTTCCTGATTATCCGGGACAGTGCCCAGACCGCGCCCCGAACCCTGTGGAGCGAACAGCCGGTACCCCTTTCCTTCCGCCGGGCCCTGACCCGGACCCTCCGGGACATGACGGACGCCCTCGGGGAGGACGCGCCCCATCTGACCGATGACCCGGAGGAAGCCTCCTGGTTTCTGTTTTTTGACATGCAGTACCCCTACTATCATGATTATGGCAAAAGCCATGAAATCAAGGGCTACGGATGCGAGCTGACCCTGTCCCTCTGGAATCCCTTCAAGGCGAAGCGGGCCGCCCGGATCTCGATCCGGAAAAACCTGCTGCCCGTCATTTATTCCTGGGATAACGGCATTGCCGCCGCCGATCCCCCCATCCTTTCCGAACAGCCGGAATACGCCGCCTTTATCGAAAAGGCCCGCGCCGCCCTCGAGTCCCGATAGTTGCCCGATCCCGCGGTAAACAGCCCCAGCCAGCACGCTCGCCGATTCGGTCGGTACCCTGGTTCCCGTTCTGCGCGCTCACCGATCCGATCGATGCTCCGGTTCTTGCGGTACAGCAAAGCTCCCCCGGCCTTGGCGCAGGGGGAGTGATTTTAAGCAATTTCGAAGGTGGTGATGACCAACACAAGTCAGCAAGACAGAAGAACCGTCCCCGTGTCTTGAAGAAGAACCGTCCCCGTGTCTTCCCAAATTGACCCTTGCCTCAGCAAGACAGAAGAACCGTCCCCGTGTCTTGTCAGCTCAGATACAGGCTGGGGAAAATCATCTGGACCCCCAGGGGCGCCGCCCCGAAGTTGTTCATCAGATGCTGCTGGGGCAGGCTCCGGGTCATGATCCGGGCGGTAATCCTTGTAACCCCTTCCGCCGCCATGATGGCCATTGTCCGGTGCAGCAGGGCCCGCCCCATGCCCTGCCTTCTGCTGGAGGGCTCGATATAGATGGCCGTCAGCTCCGCATCCTCCCCGTATCCGGAGATCAGCGCCTCGCCGATGAGCCCCGCGTTCCGATACAGGCCCAGATCGATGAAATGGGGCCGGTGCATCATCTCCACCAGCGAGTTCCGATCCAGGTAGGTCAGCTCGTTCATCTGCAGCCGGGTCAGCAGATTTTCCTGCTCGTCCCAGGTGTTCAGCGGCATCCGCGCCACCGTGCAGCTCATGGGAATCCGTCCGTCGCCAAAGGGAATCTGGAGGGAGACGATCATGTCGCTCTCCTCGCAGCTGAAGCCGTTGTGGACATAAAACTCCCGTCCCGCCGCGTCGGAGGGATCCAGACTGGTATACAGCCTGGCCCGCATCTGGGGATTCACCGTCTGCAGCACCCTGGCCCGGGCCACCAGCGCTCCGAAGAGCAGATACCGGGCGCTCTGATCCCCCTCGATGGAGAAATACAGATTGACCGGGCAGTCCGGATACAGACCGGGCTGATATTGATAAAGAATATACCCGTATCCCGTCTGGGTACCCAGATCGTCGATGGCGTAGAACACGTCCTCAGGATTCAGGTTGTTCACGGGCTGCTGCGGGTGGATAATCGTCATGCTCTGGCCGATCCTTTCTTCCCAATGATCGCAACGCCGATATTATATACAGATTGTCCCTGAAAGTCAAAGCGGAGGAAGCGTTCCGCCTTCCGGTTTCTTCGCCTCCGGGCCGTTTCCCGCCGCTTTTCACGTCGTCTCGGAAGGACGCCTCCGGACGATCAGGAAAAAACCCGCAGGGCGCTCAGAACTATATCCGCCGGATGCCCAGAAAAACCCCGCTGGGCGCTCAGGAAATGCCCCGCCGGAGATCCTGAAGGCCGCGGCTCAGAAGGCCTTTTCGGAATCAAGAAGAATGGTAACCGGCCCGTCGTTGACCAGGCTGACCTTCATTTCCGTCCGGAAGCGCCCGGTTTCCACCGTTACGCCCTTCTCCCGCCACCGTTCCACCAGCTCCTCATACATCCGGTTGGCCTCCTCCGGCTTCGCCGCCCGGATATAGCTGGGCCGCCGGCCACCCCGGGCATCGCCGTAGAGGGTAAACTGGCTCACCGCCAGAATCGCCCCGCCCGTATCCAGCACGGACCTGTTCATGACGCCCTTTTCGTCGTCAAAAATCCGCAGGTTCGGCACCTTCTCGGCCATATACTTCAGATCCGCTGGCCCGTCCTCCGTCGAAACCCCGATCAGTGCCAGCAGGCCCGGCCCGATGGATCCCACGGTTTCCCCGTCCACCGTCACCGAGGCCTCCGTCACCCGCTGTATCACGCATCTCATCTTTGTTTTCCCTCTCCGGGCGTTTCCCGCCCCTTTCTCCCGGCTTCCCCGATTTTTCGCCTCTCCCGCGTTTCAGGCGGTCGGATTGTGTCCGTTCCGCCATCCGGGAAGCTTTTCATGCCTGTTCTCTGAATTCCGGAAGGCCGGCGTCCCTTCGCCGGCCTTCCGGGTTTCCCAGTTTTTACATCCGGTTCTGCACCATGGTCAGGGCGATGCGCTTTTTCTTTTCGTCCACGCTAACCACCCAGACCTTGACGACATCCCCGACCTTGACAACCTCGCTGGGATGCCGGATGAACTTTTCCGCCATGCGGGAAATATGCACCAGCCCGTCCTGATGGACGCCGATATCCACGAAGGCGCCGAAATCGATGACGTTTCGTACGGTGCCGGTCAGCTCCATCCCGGGGGTCAGATCCTTGATATCCAGCACGTCCGTCCGCAGCACGGGCTTGGGCAGCTCGTCCCGGGGATCCCGGCCGGGCTTCTGCAGCTCCGAGAGCATATCCTGCAGCGTCGGCAGGCCGACACCCAGCTCCCCGGCCAGCTTTTCAAGACCGTAAGCCTTCGCCTTCTCTCCGATGGAGGGGATGCCGCCCCGCTTCATATCCTTCGCCTCGAAGCCCAGCTTTTCCAGCAGGGCCCTGGCGGCGTCGTAGCTTTCCGGGTGCACGGCGGTGGCGTCCAGGGGATTCCGGCTGTCCATCACCCGCAGGAACCCGGCGCACTGCTCGAAGGCCCTCGGTCCCAGCTTTGGCACCTTTTTCAGCGCCGCCCGGGAGGGAATGCCGTTTTCCTCCCGATAGGCGACGATGTTCTTCGCCAGCGCCGGCCCGATGCCCGCCACGTGGCTCAGCAGCTCAGCGCTGGCGGTCGAAACCTCGACTCCCACCAGGTTCACGCACTGCTCGACCACCCCGTCCAGCGCGGCGGTCAGCTCGTTCTGCTTCAGGTCATGCTGATACTGGCCGACCCCGATGGCCTTGGGATCGATCTTGACCAGCTCCGCCAGGGGATCCTGCATCCGCCGGGCGATGGACACGGCACTGCGCTGGGTCACGTCGAAATCCGGGAATTCCGCGGCCGCCAGCTTGCTGGCGGAATAAACCGAGGCCCCGGCCTCGCTGACGATCACATAGGCCACCCCCGGCATCTCCGGCAGCAGGGAGGCAATGAACTGCTCGCTTTCCCGGCTGGCGGTGCCGTTGCCGATGGCGATGGCGGTCACCCCGTATTTTGCGACGAAGTTTTTGATCAGCCGGGCGCTGGCCGCCTTGGCCGCCTCCTGCCCCGGCAGGGTGAAATGCCCGACGCCCGTATCCAGCACCTTGCCGTTCTCATCGACCACTGCCAGCTTGCACCCGGTCCGGAAGCCCGGATCCACCCCCAGGGTCACCTTGCCCTTGATGGGGGGCTGCATGAGCAGCTGGTGCAGGTTCTGGCTGAATACCTTAATGGCCTGCTCGTTGGCCCGGTCTGTCAGCTCGCCTCGGATTTCCCGCTCCAGGGAGGGGAACAGCAGCCGCTCCCAGGCATCGTCGCAGGCGAGCTCCACCTGCTGCGCGGCGGGGGAGGTATTCCGGACGTATCCCCGCCGAACCTCCGCCACCGCCTTTTCCTCGGGCACCGCCAGGGACACCTTCAGGAATTCCTCCCGCTCCCCCCGGTTCACCGCCAGGATCCGGTGCGCCGCCATCCGGGCCACCGGCTCCCGGAAGTCATAATACATGCTGTAGACGCTGTCCTCTTCCTTGGTGGCCTTGGTTTCCAGCAGCCCTTCCCGCAGGATCATCGCCCGCAGGGTTTTCCGCAGGGCCGCGTCGTCGCTGACGGTTTCCGCCAGGATGTCCCGGGCCCCGGCCAGGGCGGCCTCCGCGTCCTCCACGCCCTTTTCCGGATCCACGTATCCGGCCGCCTCCGCCAGGGGGTCCTTCCCCGGCATCTGGACCATCAGCCAGACCGCCAGCGGCTCCAGCCCCCGCTCCTTCGCCACCGTCGCCCGGGTCCTCCGCTTTGGCCGGAAGGGCCGGTAAATATCCTCCAGCTCCGCCAGCGTCCGGGCAGCGGAAAGCGCCTTGACAATTTCATCGTTCAGGTTGCCCTGCTCCGTCAGGGCCTTCTCGATCTCGCCCCGGCGCTTGTCGAGATTCCGCAGGTATTCCAGCCGCTCCGCCATCTCCCGCAGCACCTGATCATCCAGCGAGCCGGTCATTTCCTTCCGATACCGGGCGATGAAAGGAATCGTGTTGCCGGCGTCCAGCAGCTCGATGACCGCCTGTACCTGCTGGGGCCGAAGGGAAAACTCCCGCGCCAGCATTTCCGTATAATCCATGCTTTTCTTCCTCCTTGATCCTCAGAAACCTTTGAGATCCTATCAGATTCCCAGATTCCCGTCAAGCGCGCCCCGCAAAGCCGGAGCCGCCTTTTCCCGCCGGGTTTCAGCAAAGGCCGGACGCCATCCTGTCGGGGGTGCCCTTCATCGGCCGGATGCCGTCCCGTTTGCCGCGCCTTTCGTCTGCCGGGTTCCGGGCGACGCGCCTGCCTCCCCGGTCTCGTCCTGCTTCTTTTCCAGGGCCTTCTCCATCGCCGCGGCGACGCTGGATTGCTTTTCCCATCCCAGGCGGGTTTTTTCCAGGATTTCCGCGATTTCCACCCGGGCGGCCTCAACCTCCCGCCGGAACTCCATGGCGGACACCCGCAGGGCGCCTCCCCCGAGGATGATGACCTGCTCCAGCCCGTCGGAAGTGGCCACCCGCACCCGGCTGTTCTTCTCCCGGGCGATGGCGCGGATGGTCTTTTCTATATAGTTGTCGGCCGTCTCCGCCTCTTTGGTATAGACGATGTGGATCCCTCCGTATTCCTCCCCGGCGCCCGGGTTCCGCTTCACCTTATACGCGTCGAACACCAGGATCAGCTCGCAGGGGTGGAAGCCATGATAATTGCTCAGGATGTCCATCAGGCTCTTCCGGGCGTCCTCGAGGCTGATTTTCGCCATTTCCTTCAGCTCCGGCCAGGCGAAGATGATGTTGTATCCGTCCACCAGCAGGTATTCCGGCCCCGGCGGCGTCCATTCCGCCACCTTCCCGTTTACCTTCGGGCGGTTTGGCCCCGGCGCGGCCGTCCGGGGCTTTACGGGGCCGTAGGTTTTCTCAAAAATCGCCCGCAGCTCCTTCTCTTCCTCCTCCGTGCCGCTCCTGGGCCGGGGCGCAGCCGGCCCGGCGCTCGTCTCCCGCGGGGCGACTCCCGGCATCCGGATCGCCTCGGGATGCAGATGCATGAAATCCGGCACCTTGTCCCACCGGACGACGAAGCCCGCCCCGTGGGCGCAGAAGACGGAATCCGGCGAATGATCCAGATCCCGCTCCGGGTCGTATCCGATTTCGGCGACGACCTTTTCCTGTTCCCGGCAGGGCGCGTAGCCCTCCAGGGAGCTGAACATCCGCCCGGCTCCCCGGCTGTAGGCAATGACCTCTCTCCCGTATCCCCGGAGCGCGGCCGCCGGGGCCCGGCCCGTCAAAACCGTCCGGTCCTCCCCGGCCTCGGGGGGATCGAAGGAGCCTCCCCGCTGGCTCAGATCGTTCATCGCCCGGCCGACGCAGTCCTGCGGCAGCTCCAGTCGCACCCGCATCCAGGGCTCCAGCAGGACGCTTTTCGCGCCCATCAGCCCCTGGCGCACGGCCCGATAGGTGGCCTGGCGGAAATCCCCGCCCTCCGTATGCTTCAGATGCGCCCGGCCGGCGATCAGGGTGATTTTCATATCGGTAATCGGCGATCCGGTCAGCACGCCCCGATGCTGTCTTTCCATCAGGTGGGTCAGAATCAGCCGCTGCCAGTTCCGGTCCAGATCGTCCTCCGGGCACGCGCTGGCAAAGCGCAGGCCGCTGCCCCTCTCCCCGGGTTCCAGCAGCAGATGCACCTCCGCGTAATGCCGCAGGGGCTCGTAATGCCCCACGCCCTCTACGGGCTCCGCGATCGTTTCCCGATACAGGATGCTGCCCTCGCTGAAGGCCACCGCCAGGCCGAAGCGGTCCCTCAGCATCCGCCCCAGCACCTCCAGCTGCACCTCGCCCATCAGCTGAACCGTGATTTCCCGCTTTTCCCCGTTCCACAGCACGTGAAGCTCCGGATCCTCCTCCTCGAGCATCCGCATCTTTTCCAGAAGGCTGTGGGGATCAAAGCCCACCGGCGGCATCACCCGATAGGCGAAAACGGGCGTCAGCAGCGGGGCCTCCGCCGTCCTTTCCACGCCCAGGCCGTCCCCAGCCTTCGTTTCCGAAAGGCCGGTCACCGCGCACACGCTCCCCGCCGGAGCCTCATCCGCCGCCTTGTATTTCGCCCCGCTGTAGAGGCGGATCTGGTTGACTTTTTCTTCCCATTCGTCTCCCCGCAGGACGTCCCGCACCCGCAGGCGCCCGCCGGTAATCTTCATCCAGGTCAGCCGGGCCCCGGCCGGATCCCGGGTAATCTTATACACCCGCGCCCCGAAATCTTCCGGATAAACCGGCGCCGGCACCAGATCCCGCACCGCGTCCAGCAGCTCGTCAATCCCCTTCGTCTTCAGCGCGCTGCCGAAGAGGCAGGGGAAAATCTTCCGTTTCTCAACCAGGCGGGCCTTCTCCTCCCCGGGGACGGCGCCGGTCTTCAGAAACGCTTCCATGGCGCTTTCGCTCCCCAGGGCGAATTCCTCCTCCGCCCCCGGGCTTTTCAGATCCACGCACCCGTCGCTCAGCCTCGCCTTCAGCCCATGCAGAATCACGCCCCGATCCGCACCGGGCTGATCCATCTTGTTGATAAACAGAATCGTCGGCACCCCGTAGGCCTTCAGCAGCCGCCACAGCGTGGATGTATGCCCCTGGATTCCCTCCGGCCCGCTGATCACCAGGATCGCCGCGTCCATGACCCGCAGGGCCCGTTCCATCTCGCTGGAAAAATCCACATGTCCAGGCGTGTCCATCAGCGTGATGTCCACCCCGTCCCAGGAAAGCCGGGCCTGCTTGGAAAAGATGGTGATTCCCCGCTCCCGCTCCTGGGCATCCGTGTCCAGAAAGGCGTCCCCGTGGTCCACCCGGCCCTGGGCGCGAAGCTGGCCGCCGCGAAAGAGCATGGCTTCGCTGAGAGTGGTTTTTCCCGCGTCCACATGGGCCACCAGGCCGACGACCAGCTGCTTCTTCATCTCCGGTCTCTCCCCGCCCCGCCATTTTGGGAAAAATCGATTTCTCCCTTCCGGGGCCTTTGCATGATACCCTATTCCGGAGGGAAATACCAGTCCCTCCCCGGGGTTTCCGGCCTTTCCTCCGCTGCCATCGCTCTTCCTTGTTCCATGCCCCGCCGCGCCGCGATCGCCACTTCGGCTTTTCAACTCTCCCACGATTGCCGTCCCCGTGTTTCAATCCTTCCTCGCCGCAATCGATTCTTTCAACTGCATCGCAGCCGCTTTTTCCAACAAGATTGTCTTTTCCCGATAATAATGCTATAATACCCGTTAACAATTGAAAGCGACGCCGCTACGACTAATCCGGGGAATCATCCCCATCTGGAAGGAGGAGCTTTTATGAAGAAAATCATTGGTCTCGCCCTCGTTCTCGCGATGCTTTGTTCCTTCGCCGCCGCCCTGGCCGACAGCGGCGCGACTCCTTTCGACATTCCCCTGACCCTTCATGAAAACGACGGGAAAAACTGGTATGCCGGGGACGAAAACGGCGCGCTGCTGGCGCTGCTGCTGTTCACGGATCTGAAAAACGCCGGCGGAATCACCGAAAGCGAATATCAGGAAATCCTCGGAAATACCACCTGCTTTGGCAACGTCGCCGGTGGAACGACCCTGCTGCTGGGCTTTACGGCGGCCAGAAATTACAGCATCTATTTCGACGCAACCTCCGGCCGGGCTCAGTACAGCTCCGAGCCAAACCAGTTCGGCCCGGACCAGTGGCGCATGAACTGGGACGTGCTCGGCATGATGGCCAGGGATTCCCGCCACGCCAACGCCAAGACGGATGTGCTGCGTCTCCAGGACCTGCTCTTCCGCTGAAAGGCGGAAAGCGGCTCTCGCCCGCGTCCGGATCAGCTCCGTAAGCCCCTTTGTCCGTAAAAAGCCCCCGCCGCAAGCGTCCGCGGCGGGGGCTTCTATCTGTTTCTTTTTTTCGGGAGAAAGGCCATTCCCTGAACCGCAAATATCGTAAACGCAAAAACGCTTTGCGTTTTGGTGCGTTTACGCCGCGCCGGGCGCGTGCCGCAAAGCGGCAAAATTACATTTCGCGCCCGGACGCATCCGCCGGAGGCTTATCGGAAACGTAAATTTATTTTTCGTTTCCGATAAGGCTTTTCAGACACCGTCATAGCGCCGCGCCTTCATTCGTCCGCCTTCGGCCCTTCCTCCAGGAAAAGTGCCCGTTTCCGCCGGATCATCTCCTCCAGCCGGGCGACATAGGTCTCGATGTTGCTGACGTTGGGCGCCCGGCCGATATGCCCCTCCTCCGGATAGATCCGCTTGGAAATGCCCCCGGCCCCAAGCGCCAGAATATGGGACGTTTCCTCCATGATGTCCACGTTGTAGAGGCATTCATGCCCCGGCAGGGCATACCCCGTGTTTTCCAGGTTCCCCGCCATGTATTTCTGCTTATACAGATAATAGGGGCGCATGCCCATTTTTTCCGCGGTTTCCCGACCGAGGCGGACCATCTCCGCCGCCGTTTCCCCGGATGGCAGCACGGGCCGCTCGCCCCTTCCCTGGCGATGCGCGGTCTGCTGTTCGCCCCAGGGGGAGGAGCGCTTGATCGCCAGGGTATGCACCGTCAGGCTCTCCGGCCGCAGCTGCTCCGCCGCCGCCATCGTGCGAAGAAAGGCCTCCCGTCCCTCGCCCGGCAGCCCGGCGATCACGTCCATGTTGATGTGAGGAATCTTTTCCTCCCTGGCCAGGGCGTAGGCCGAAACGACCTGCTCCGCCGTATGCGCCCGGCCGATGATCCGCAGGGTCTCGTCGTTCATGGTCTGGGGATTGATGGAAATCCGCCGGACCCCGGCCTCCCGCAAAGTCTTCAGCTTTTCCCGGGTAATGGTGTCCGGCCGGCCGGCCTCCACCGTCACCTCCGCGGCCCCGGGAAAGAATCGGATCATCTCCCCGATCATTTCCCGGAATTCCGCCTCCGGCAGGGCCGTGGGTGTTCCGCCCCCGACGTAGACCGCCCGCAGCTTCCTCCCGCTGTCCCGGAGGATCTCCGCCCCGGCGGCCATCTCCCGCTTCAGCGCCTCCAGATACGGCCGAACCAGCCTCCCGCTGCCGATTTCCCCGGAGGAAAACGAACAGTACGCGCACCGGGTGGTACAGAAGGGGATGCCGATATACACATTCATCCATTCGTCCCCCGGGGCCGGCATCCCCCGCTGCGTCTCCGCCACCCGGGCCAGCAGCTCCGCCTTCTCCTCCGATACGTCAAATTCCCGGATCAGGCGGGCCTTCGCCTCCTCCCGGCTCAGCCCCTCCCCCAGTGCCTCCAGCATCAGATGGGTGGGGCGTACGCCGGTCAGGCTGCCCCAGGGCGGGTGAATCCCGGTCTTTTTCCGGCAGTAATCATACAGGGTCTGCTTGCAGAGCCGCCGCGCAGCGCGCTTCCGATGCAGTTCCTGAATCCGCGGATCCGGGTCGGAGGGTACCGGCGCCTCCCGCTCCGCGAAAACGCGCCCGTCGAAATAGCGGATCCGGTACAGCCCATCCCGCTCCTCCGCCGACCATTCCAAAGCGGAAAGAACCGCCTCCTCCCCCTGCGGGAAGCTGAACAGCCGGATCGTGTTTCGCAGCTCCGGCTCGATGGTTTCCAAATATGTTTCGATCATGCTCTCTCCGTTTTTCCTGGGCCCTGTCATGCGCCGCCTCCCCGGAAGCGCTCCTTCCTTTTCCCGCGGCGCCTCCCGGGCGGTTCACTGGCCAGGCCGCTTTATCCAGGCAGGTTCTGTATCAGCGCCATATAACAGGCCGTTCCGCCAATGATGCTCAGAAGGGTGTTGCGCCGCCAGGCGTGCAGCCCGATCACTACCGTGCAGGAAACCAATTCGGGCCATCCGTGGGTTCCGTGCAGCACATCCACATCCTTCAGGCAGAAGACGACCATCATGCCGATCGTCGCGTAGGGCAGAACCTGGCCCAGCCGGATGATCAGCGCCGGGGTTTCCCGTTTCCCCCGGAAAAGCAGGAAAGGCAGGGCACGAAGGCCCATGGTCACCGCCGCGCAAACCGCGATGGCCACCGCCGCGAATGTCGTTTTATCCACGCTCCGGCCTCCTCTCCCTGCCCGCCAGCATCAGAAAGGCCAGAATCAGGATCATCGCGGGGATCAGGAAATTCTCCTTCCCGAAGATCAGCAGGCAAAGCGCGCTGAGTCCCAGGCCCGCCCCATTATATACGCGGCCCTTTCCGCTTCGCCATTGATCCGCCAGCGTCGTCAGAAACAGCGCCGTCAGCGAAAAATCGATCCCGCGGGTGCTGAAGGGAACCACCGCGCCGAACAGGGCCCCGGCGACGCTTCCCGCCACCCAGTAGCACTGGTTCAGCAGGGACACCCAGAAACAGTACGCCGTCCGCTTTTCCCCCTCCGGCGGCATCAGGCGGGTATCGGTGCACAGCAGGGAATAAGTTTCGTCCGTCAGGGCACAGATCAGATAGGGCTTGACCTTGCCGGTATTGCGATACCGGTCAATCATGGAAATTCCGTAAAACACGTGGCGGGCGTTGACCAACAGAGTGGTCACCGCCACCGTCAGCAGGGAGGCCCCGCCGGTCAGCAGATTGACCATCACAAACTGCATGGCTCCGGCATAGATGAATACGCTCATGGCCAGCGCCCACCCCGGCCCGTATCCCGCGTTTCGCAGCACCATGCCAAACCCCGCGCCCAGCACAAGGTAGCCCGCCATGACCGGCAGGCTCGCCCTCCACGCCTTCATAAACACAGCACGATTGCCTGTCATCTTTCCTCCGCGCCCCCGGACCTACCGTCCTCTCAAGAGGTTAAGAAGCTTATATCCCAATCCCTTCCCTTTGTCAAGAACGGCACGCCTTCCGCGGCCCTTCTCCGCCAAAGGCCGCCGGTGCGAAAGCTCTTCCCGTTCTGAAGCGTTTGCGCCCGCCATGGCCGCGAAGCCCGCGGGAGTTTTCGCGCCCGGCCGCGGGTATCCTCGAATGGCCGTAAAGCAATTTCGAGCGCAGGAAGGGCTTCCCGCACCCCGCCGCGTCCGCCGGAAGCCTGTCGGTAGGAACAGCGAGCTTTGGTTTCCCGCAAAAAAACCGGAGGCGGACTCCCGCCCCCGGAAACTGAATACTTGTTATTCCCAGATTTCAACATTCCCGACGCCGTCGGGCCCGACCCAGTAGAGCTTGTTCTCGTCCACCCTCACATAGACGTCCGTAGCTTCCTTCGGCACCCTGGCCGATATTTCCTCGGGCGTAATCACCCCGCCCAGGGGGCTCTGAATATGGATGTTCAGCCTTGCGGCGGCCACCTTCCGGGCCGGGGTCTTCAGGGTTTCCACGGCCTCGTCCATCTTGGCCTTCCCCTCCGCCTTTTTCCTCTCCCTGGCCGCGCTTTTGCGGCCCTTGGCGATCTCATCCGCCAGTTTCACATCGTCGGCCGCGGCCTTCAGATCGCCCATGACCTGTTCCGCCGGGTCGGTAATCGCCTTTTTCGCGCCCCGTTTTGCCTTCGAAGCGCCCTTCTTCATCTCGATCGCGATGGCCGCGGCCTGATCCTCGACGATGGCGCCTACGGCATCAGCCATCTCCTCCGCGTTCGCGGCGGCCTTGACAAAGTCCTTCTGTAACTGTTCCATGGCCTTGTCCGCGGCGCTCTTCGCCGTCCGGGCCCTGGAGCGGACGGTTTTCTTCGTCTCAATCGCGCCCGCGGTTACCTGATCCGAAACCTTCTTTGCCTTTTCCTTCAGCGTCGCCATTGTCCAATCTCCTTTTTTCGCAGCCTCATAACTCCTTCTGAGGATATATGGGGGTTTTTCTGCCTTTATCCTATCACGAAAGCGGCGCTGCTTCAATAGCCTCTGGTCTGTTTTTTTGCCATTTTCTCCCGGTTTTCTGTGTTGCTTTTCGTAGCCAGCATCGTTTTTGAAGCGTATCAATGATTGGAACCCTTCAAGGGCTCCGAGAACAAACGCAATGGAGGATGACTGAAATGAAAAAATGGATGATGCTGGCTTTGGCGCTGCTGATTGCGCTGACGGCAGCTTTCGCGATGGCCGAGGACGCGCAGGGACCGAAGCTCGTCGGCTCGATGGAGGACGGCTGCTATGTCGTCCGGGTCCCTGTTGACAACGAAGCCGGCGAATGGAACGCCGACCACATGGCCGACGAGGCCGGCGTGGTGACCCTGGTCTCCGCGCAGGTCGTCGACGGCGTCTACACCGTGAAGGTCGCCCCCGGCCACGACGGCGACGCGAGCGTTGCCCTGCGCCACATGACCGACGGCGTCTGCGACCAGCTCCACGGCTTCGAGCTGCATGTGGAAAACGGCGCCATTTTCTCGAATGGCGGCTCCTTTACCGCCTCTCCCAGCGCCGACGACCTGGCTCCCTGGCTCTGCCGCGAGTGGGTGGAAAAGGACACCCAGTTCACCACCATGACCATCCACCGCAACCTGCTCGCTGGCGGCTTTGACGCGGAGATGACCTCCCCCGTCAGCCACAGCGCCTGGGTCGTGAGGGCCCATATCGCCTACGACTGCGAGGCCGAAGCCCTGGTTTATGCCGACGGCGCGCGCTATGAGATCGGCGGCGATGGCGTCTCCGCCAAGGCCTCCGCGACCGGCCTGGCCGGCAAGCTGACCCTGCAGGGCAGCGATGAGCAGCCCTCGATCGTCTGGAGCGACGAAGCCGTGCTCGGCGCCGACTCCATGACCTTTGAACACGCGGCCGACCTGCCCGCCTTCGCCTACACCGGCGAAGACCCCGTCGAGGCCGCACTGACGGCCTACATGGCGAAGGAAAACTGGGCCGGGCAGTACCTCCGCGTCCCCGGCGCGGCCGTGGGCATCCCGGCTCCGGTGGTCATCGCCACCGAGAAACCGGACGACGACCATATGACGGTCTACGCCAACCTCTGGATTTTCAATTACCAGAAGATGGGCTCCGTTCTCGAGTGCGTCTCCGGCGGCGAATGCCCCTGCGTGGTCAGTCTGGAGAAGGACGGCGAGGGCTGGAAGGTAGCCTCCCTGACCGCCGCGGGCGACGGAAACGCCTATGCCGAGGACATCAAGCGCTTCGCGCATGGCGATCAGTCCATCATGGACGGCTATGACGCCGCCACGGATCTTTCGAAGGGCGTGGGGCTCGAAACCCGCGAGCGCTTCATCCGCATGTATGTGGAGGCGGCCAATCTCCCCGTCGATGCCTATCAGGACTACGGCTGGGATCCCGTCCCGCTGAACAAATAAGGCCCCGGCCCGTCTGAATAAACCCCCTCCCCGCCGCGAGGCAGACCTCGGCGGGGAGGTTTTTTCGTCATTTCGCCCTTGAAAACACGATACACGAAGCAAACAAAACGATCGCGCGAAGTGACATCGGGACGGCTTTGATGTATAATGCGCCTCGTGCGCATCGCAATACTCTGGCGCGCAGAAGGAAGTAAGCCTCTTTGAACCGGGATTTGACCACGGCGCCGGAAGGCCGACGCGCCAGGGCCAAGGAAAAGCAGGTTGAAACAGGGAGGGATTTTCGATGTTGTCCTACCTTTGGCCGATCGCACTGGTTGTGCTGTCCAATTCTCTGTACCAGGTCTGCGCAAAATCGGTTCCGGAAAAAATGAATCCGCTGGCCTCGCTGGTCGTCACCTATCTGGTCGGGGCGGCTATTTCCTGCGCGCTGTACTTTATCCTGAACCGCGGCGGGAACCTGCTCCGGGAAATCCGGATGACCAACTGGGCGCCGATTGTCATGGGCGTCGTGGTCGTCGGTCTGGAGGTGGGGTTCATCTATGCCTATCGCGCCGGATGGCAGGTCAGCGTTACGCAGATTGTCTCAGCCTCCATGGTGGCTGTGATTCTGATCTTTGTCGGATATCTGCTGTATCACGAGGCGATTACGTGGAACAAGATTGCCGGGATCCTTGTCTGCCTGGCCGGCCTTGCCCTGATCAATTTACGATAAGTCCTTCCGAAAAGGCCGTCCTCTTACAGGCCGGACAGAACGTCAAAGCCTGTCGGTCGCCCCGTATTTCAGGGCTTTCGACAGGCTTTGCGGCAGATTTGCAATTCTTGCGTATCAGGCAGACGGGCAGACAGAAGAACCGTCCCCCTGTCTTCATGAGGTTTTGGAGGACGGCGCTTCCGAGTAAATCGGAACCCGGATGCGGACCGGGCCAGCGGCAACGTCGCGGATCCGGAAAACCGGTTGCTTAAGCGATGTAAAGGCGGCCGGCCGCGGATTCGGAGAACCGGTTGCCCGAGCGGCGGGAAGGCGACAGGCCGCGGCGCCTGTTCAGGGGCGAGTTTCGATGATATCCGACAGATTTTCAAAAATCCTGCGGGCGATCCAGGGCTTATTCATGGTATACAGATGAATATGATTCACCCCGTTGGCCACCAGATCCACAATCTGTTCCGTCGCGAAGGCGATTCCCGCCTGCGCCATGGCCGCCGGCTGATGGGCGAACCGGTCCGCGATGGCGGCGAACCGGGGCGGCATGATGGATCCGGACAGCCGAACCGCCCGCTCCACCTGCTTTGGGTCGCAAATCGGCATGATGCCCGCGCAGACGGGCACGTGGATCCCCGCCCGCTCCATCCGATACAGGAAATTGTACAGGATGCCGTTGTCAAAAAACATCTGGGTCGTCAGGAAGCTGACCCCGGCCTCCACCTTGCGTTTTAGATAGTCCATGTCCGAGGCCCGGGAGGAGGATTCCGGATGCTTTTCCGGATAGCAGGCCGCGCCGACGCAAAAGTCCCCCTGAGCGTGGATAAAGCGCACCAGATCCTCCGCGTAGGCAAAATCACGGCAGAGAGAGCCCTCCTTCGGCAGATCCCCTCGCAGCGCCAGCACGTTTTCCATGCCGGCTTCCTTCATGGAGAAAAGCACCTGGGCCACATGCTCCCGGGTGGACTGGGCGCAGGTAATATGGCACAGCGGCACCCCGCCGGCCTCCCGCACGGTTCTGGCGATCTCCAGCGTAAGCCCCGGCGTCGTCCCGGCCGCCCCATAGGTCACGGAAATAAAGGAAGGGTTCAGCCCGGCGATTTCCCCGGTGACCCTCTTCACCTCCTCCAGCCCGTCAAATTTCTTCGGCGGAAACATCTCGCAGGATATGCTGATCCTGTCCCCCGTTATCAGATCCGATACTCGCATATTTTCTCTCCCCTGATTGTCCGCGCGGCGCGTTGGATTCTTTGTGGTTATTCTGTTTTTTTCGCTGTCTCCCCGCCCCGATCCTTCCGGGGAACACAAAAAGACCAGATCCTGCGACCCGGCCTTGACGCTGCCCTGCTGTTTTCATATCCAAACCAGTAATCAAGGGAAAAGGCCGTCCTCTTACAGGCCGGACAGAACGTCAAAGCCTGTCGATCGCCCCGTATTTCAGGGCTTTCGACAGGCTTTGCGGCAGATCTGCAATTCTCGCGTATCGGGCAGACGGGCAGACAGAAGAACCGTCCCCCTGTCTTGGGAATCATCCGAGGGTATGATATACAGTTCCGTCCAGCTTTTTCCACTGGAACACGCTTCCTTCCAGAACCATATATCCCCGGGGGGAATTCTGCTTCGGAATGGAGACCGACCCCGGATTCAGGCATCGGATGCCTCCACGGATATCCCAGGCCGGCACGTGCGTATGCCCGTAGAGCAGCACGTCCCCTTCCCGCAAAGGCGGCATCCGGTCCACGTTCCAGATATGCCCGTGGGTAGCGTAGATGCGGAGTCCCTCCGCCCAGATCAGCGCGTATTCGGCCATGATCGGAAATTCCAGCACCATCTGATCCACTTCCGTATCACAATTTCCCCGAACACAAAAAATATCATTTTTGTATTCATTCAAAAGCGATATCACCGTTTTGGGATCATAAAGATCAGGAAGATCATTTCTCGGTCCGTGATATAAAATATCTCCGAGCAATAAGATCCGATCTGCTTTTTCTTCTTTAAAAACCCGTAAAAGTTCCTTGCAATAATATGCCGAACCATGAATATCCGATGCAATCAACCATTTCATCTTATTCAAAACCTTCCGTTTCTTATCAAGATAT
>JAZQCB010000075.1:0-31037 GCA_045546035.1 Clostridia bacterium | reverse complement strand
ACCGCGGTCGCCGCGGGAGCCGCGGCCGGGGGCGCTGTCGGGGCGGGCGTCGGGGCGGGCGTGGGGGCCGGCGTCGGGGCGGGCGTTGGGGCCGGCGTGGGCTCAGACGTGGGCGGCGGGGTGGGCGGCGGATCCGTCCGGCGGGGCGCCAGGGCGGGAATCGACTGGGCCGGGCGAACCACCTCCCCGCATACGGCGCAGGTTCCGGGCCCCGTGGAGCCCTCGCTGTTTTCCGTGGGGGCCACATAGCTGTTATAGAGAATTTCCGCCCCGTTGTCCACATGCTCGCAGGCCAGGGCGGCCGCCGCCATCCAGAGCGCCGCGGCCCCGAGGAACATCGCCAGCGTCCGCTTCATATTTTTCCCCTCCCGGGATCCGTTTCCTTTCCGCCGAAGAAACGGGAAAACGCGCCGGGCCTGAACCCGCCGGCCGTTTTCTTTCTTCGCTCGGATCCTGTGTTCTTTTTTCGCGCGGCTCCCGCCTCCCCCCGGAAAGCCGGCGGAGGCCCGAAGCCCTTTGCAGTCATTATAAAGGACGTTTTTCAAAGTTGCAAGAGTTTTTCCAAGGTGGTATACTGTCCTCGTGTAGCCTGTTGAAAATGCTTTTGAAATCGGAAACAGGAGGGTCTGACATGACAACGCTGAAAAAAAGCCTTTGCTGGATACTGGCCGCCGTGCTGGCGCTGAGCTGCGCCGCCGCCCTGGGCGAGGCGGCCGCCTCCGTCAGCCCGGTCACCCAGACCGAGCTGTATACCCTGATCGACGAAATCAAGGTTCGGGCGCTGGCCTCCCCCCTGATGAACGACCCGGCCGCGCCCGACGCCCAGGCGGAGGACGGCTACGCCTTCCAGTATGACTTTGGCTGGGTGTACGCCGACCGGCCCGAGATGCGGGAGGACACCCATATCAACGCCGTCGTGCTGACGGATCGGGACACCCCCGGTCCCCGGGGCATCTCCGTGGACTGGAGCGTGAACCAGGTCATGGACGCGATTCCCTGCGAAAACGTCAACATGTACGGGGAATATGAGGGCGCCCTGCTTTATCTGACCGGCGACGCCGCCTCCGGCTTCAGCTACGGCCGCGTCATCCGGGATCATCAGCGGATTTCCGTCATGGAATACGGCGTGGTGGATCCCGCCGCCGGTACCCGGGCGACCCTGACCTGCTGGATCAGCGGCGACGGGGTCAACAGCCTGCGGATCGGCGGCGCCAGCGAGGCGGTGACCGCCGAATTCGCCGAGAGCCTGTATCGGGAGCTGCTGGAGCTGAAGAATGAGCACTGGTATCCCCGGGCGGCCAGCAGCGTAAACGGCGCCGAGCTGGAGGTTTTCGGCGAATGGGATCTGGATACCCCTTCCATCAGCTACAGCACCGCCGAGCCCACCCAGTTCGGCGATATGGTCGAGGATGTGCTGATCGACAACGGGGACGGAACCTGGATGCGCCGGGTGGACGGGGACGGCTTTGACGCGGTCTTCTCCTGCGACGAAAAGGGCCAGAACGCCCGGCTGATCAGCTACAGCATCGTGGGCACCAATCTGGAGGGCCCCCGGTATATTCGCCTGGGCGATCAGCTCAAGGAGGATCTCCACCGCTTCCGCCACGGGGAGGGAAAGCTGGACGAGGCCAGCATGACCGAGGTGCTCTACGGAACCCCCGGCACCGCCCCCTACGGGCTCATCGAATACGGCTCCACCGACGAGGTGACCGTCCGCTATGTCACGACGACGCTGGACGGGCCGGTGGTGGAACTGTATCTGCGGTATGAGGAAATGATTCTGAAGGAAATGATTCTGCATACGCTGTAAAGCGGGAGCGCCTTTCCGGGCCCTCCCGGGCCGGGGCGCCGCCGGAAACATCATCGCAAAGAAGGACTGCCATGCGGATCGATTTAAACTGCCCGGCCGAGATTCTCGGCATCGAGCTGCCCCGGGAGGAGCTTCCCTATGCCACCCTGGGGCTGCTGAACCTGGACGACCGGGTCATCGTCTCCTGTGAGGTGACGCTGAAGCTGAAGAAGCGGGAAGGGGAGGAGGCGGCCCGGACGGTGCACCGGGCCCGCTCCCTTTCCGGCCGGCCCCACGGTGTCTTTTCCATGACCGTCCCCATCGAGGCGGCCGAGGGCGCCGTATCCGCCGAGGCGACGCTTGACAAGGTCTGGTTTGAGGACAACGACGTCTGGCGCCGGAACGCGGCCAACGAAATCGAATATGAATCCAACGCCTTGCCCCCCGGAAACAGCCTGAACGCGCTGAAATACGTGGCCGGGGATGCCGCCGTCGGCTTTCCCAGCCAGCAGGCCCGGCTGTGGGTCTGCGTCTGCGGGCGGCCCAACGACAACCGCAGCCCCGTCTGCGCCCGGTGCCGCCGGCAGAAGGACATGATTTTCCGCCAATACGCCCGGCACGAGGTCGAGGCGCAGGTGGCCCGGCGCGAGCGGCAGCTGGATCTGCAAAGCCGCGGCGCCCGGGAGGAAACCGCCCGGCTCCAGCGCCTGCGGGAGGAGGAATTCCAGCGGGAACGCCTGCGCCGGGATCGCCGCAAGCGCCTGCTGGCCGCCTTTCTGGCCGCGCTGATCCTGACGGCCGCGGCGGCCTTCGGCATTTTGCCCGGGCTGCGGCTGCTCGCCGCCCGGCGATCCCTGCGGGAAGGGCGGCTGGAGGAAGCCGAAGCCGTATTTCAGGATCTGGGCGCTTTCCCCTCCGCTGAAGCGGGGCTGACGGAAGCCCGCCTGCAAATCGCCCGGCGGGACGCGGCCGCCTCGGAGAACGCCGAAACGCTGGCGGAAGCCTCCGCCCGGCTAAAGGCCTCAGGGGATCCGGAGGACGCGGCCCTCGCCGACGCGGCGGATCTCAAGCGCGCCCGGCTGGCCCTCTCGGGGGGCGATGTGGAGGGCGCGGAAACGCTGGCCCAGGCGCTGCCGGCCTCCCTTTCCGGAAGGGACACGCTGCTGAAGGACTGCGTCCTTGCCCGGGCCGACGCCCTGCTGGCCGCCGGAAAATTCGAAGAAGCCCGTCCCCTCTACCTTTCCCTGGGCAGCTACGGCGGCGCGAAGGAGAAGGCGCAAAAATGCCTCTATGACCCGGCCCTGACCATGATCGAGGCCGGGGAATACGACGCCGCCATCGCCAACCTTTCCCAGATCCCCGATTATCTGGACAGCGGGGAGCTGATGCTGAAAAGCTGGTATCTGAAGGGCTATACGCTGGAAATGGCCGGGGACGACAGCGGCGCCCGGGTGGCCTATCTGGCCGCCGGGGAATACGAGGACGCCCCGGAGCGGGCCAAAGCGCTGCTGCGGGCCCGGGCCGACGCCCTGCTGGCGGAGGAAAAATATACCGACGCCATGCCCCTGTATCGGGAGCTGGACGGCTATCTGGATTCCCGCGCCCTGTGGATCAAATGCGGCGTGGAAATGGCCCGCCAGGCCTATCGGGACCGGGAGTTCCAATACGGCGTCGAAATTCTGGACGCCCTGCCGGAGGAAACGGCGGACGTGACCCGGGTGCGGACCCGATCCCTGTATCAGGGGGCAAAGGCCGCCGCCGGCCGGCAGGACTACGCCACCGCCATCGCCATGCTGGAGCGGATCCCCGCCTATAACGACGCGGGCCGCCTGCTGCGGGAATGGCGGATGACCCAGGCGGAAAAGCTGGTGGAGGACGGGAAGCCGGAGGAGGCCGTTCCCTATCTGGAGGCCATGGGCGAGGATCGGAACGCCGCCCGGCTGCTGAAAAAAATCCGGGAAGCCCAGGCCACGGAAACGCCTCCGCCGGAGAGCACCCCCAAACCCGCGGAAGCCTCTGCGACGGATGCGGACCCCGCGCCGGAGACCGCGGCCCCGTAGGCGGCCGTCCCCATCGCGGACAACCCGCGCCGGAAGCGCTTATCGGAAACAGCCTCCCCCCGCCGGAGGCATCCTCAACGACGGACAAAGGATCAGAAGTATGACAAGGGAGCGGAAAAGCTGGATTCCCGAGCTGGACGGGCTGCGGGCGCTGATGGTTTTCGTCGTCAGCGCCTACCACATCTGGCAGCAGAGCTGGCTGACCCCCGCTCCCTTTGGCTATTCCCTGGATCCGCTGCTGCGAAGCGGCTATACCTGGGTCGACGGGACGGTGCTGCTGAGCGGCTTCCTCCTGTTCCTGCCCTACGCGAAAGCCCACCGGTCGGGCGGGCCGCTGCCGGACACCGCCGGCTTTTACTTCCGGCGGGCCCGGAAGATCCTGCCGGGATACTACTTCATTCTGGCGCTGGTTTTCTTCGCCGTCGCCCTGCCCTGGCGGCTCTATGACTCGCCCCAGTTCATGGTCAAGGATCTGGCCACCCATCTGACCTTCACCTTTCCCTTTTTCTTCGATACCTATCAGATGACCCCCCTGGGCACCGCCTGCTGGACCCTGGCCATCGAGGTGCAGGCCTATCTGCTCTTTCCCTTTCTGGCCCGGGCGGCCCTCCGCCGGCCACGGACCACGGCGGGCGTGCTGCTGGGGCTCTGCTTCGGCTTCCGGCTGTGGTGCATCTGGAGCCTGAGCGATTTCAACATGGTGGTGAACCAGCTGATCAACATGCTGGATCTCTACGTGCTCGGCGCCCTGGCCGCCTGGGTGTTCACGGACCTTGAGGAGCGGCGGGCGGCGGAATCGCTTCCCCGCGGCAGCGCGGCCCTGGCGACGGCGCTGTTTCTGGCCGCCTTCGCGGGGCTTATGGCCATGCTCCGGGTCATGGCCGCCTCCTCGGTTTACAGCATGCACGAGGGCTTCGCCGGATGGGTCGGGGATCTGCTGGGCATGGCCCGGCCAGCGAACGGCTACCCCGTCATCCAGCGGAACCAGATGCTCTATCGCCCGGTGTTCGGCCTCCTGTTCGGGGCGCTGATCCTGTCCGCCCCCTTCAGCCTCCGCCCCCTGCGGAAGCTGCTGGGCAATCCGGTTTCCCGCTTTCTGGCGGACATCAGCCTGAATTACTACCTCATTCACCAGACGGTCATCGTCCACATGCGGCGCCTCGGCTTCCCGCCCAGCGCCAGCCTTTTCCCCAATCAGGCGGGGGAGCAGCCCTGGCAGACCCAATACACCCTGCTGGCCTACGCCCTGTCCTTCACCCTGGCGGTCGTCATTACCTGGGCCGTCGAAAAGCCCATCCAGCGGCTCCTCGACCGGCGCCGGGCCACTTCCGCCGCGGCGGATGCCCAAAGGGTCTGACCGGCGGCGCGAAAAGGCCGACCTCCACGGAAGCCGGCCGAGACATCCAAAGGCACTGCGAAAAGGCCCTCTGCCGCGGATCCCGGATCATGGGTCCCAGTGGCGCGGTTTCGCCGAATCCGCGGAGCGAAAGGCGCGCGCACGAAAAAAGGCGGGCTTCTCGCCCGCCGGGAAGGATCCTTTTATTTCTTTTTCGTTACGCCCCGGATCGTCGCGTTGGGGGCGGCAGCCTGCTTCATGAAGGCGCTGGGGCTGATGCCCACGATGTTCTTAAACTGCTTGGAAAAGTGGTAGGGATCCTGCATGCCCACCTCGGCGCCGGCCTGGCGGACGGAGCAGTTCTGATCCCGCAGCAGCTCCTTGGCCCTTTCCATCTTGCAGTGGAGCACGTAGCTCAGGGGCGGCATGCCCACCTCGGCGACGAAGCGCTTCCGGAAGGTTTCCATGGGCATGCGGGAAATCGCCGCCATTTCGGCCAGGGAAAAATTGTCCTTGTACTGGTTGGCCCGGAGGGTATCCACCACCTTGGCGATTTCGTGGCTCAGCATCGCGTCCATGGCGACGGGCTGGCCCCAGTGGCTGGCGATCATGCCGTAGAGCAGGTGCTGCAGCTGGTAGGTCGCGTCGGAGCTGCCGGAATGGCGGACGATGACCTGGACAATCTGGGCCGCCAGATACAGCTGGCTCGGCAGCGCCCCCTGGCGCAGGGGCATATGCAGCAGCGCCCCCATTTTCCGGACCACCAGCGGGCTCAGCGGGCCCTCCAGCGCGATCCAGAGGCAGCGGGCGTGCCCCGTCGTCCGCAGCTCGGAGGCCTTGTCGCCCCCGGGAAGGAAGCAGGTCGACCCCGCCTTCAGCAGGAGATCGTGCCCGTCCCAGCGGACCAGAACCTCTCCGGCCTCCACCGCCAGCCAGACCCACTGTTCATGCTCCCGCAACGGATAAGTGCCCTCTTCCAGGACAAAGCTCCCGGCGGCATGAATCCAGGCGCCACTCGCCAGCGTCAGGCTGCCCGGCTTGTGGACCCCTTCCACCGCCAGAGAAGCCAGCTCCGCCGGAATGTTTCTGATGAGGTATGATTCCATGGCGCCCCTCCGTTCTTGGGAATTTGTTTCTTTTGTCTTTGGGATAATTTTAACGGCAAAAGGCCGTTTTGTCAAGGAGAAGGTGAAAGTTTTTATGCGTCAGCTGAATCGCCTGAAGGATTACGCGGCCACCCACGGCCTCTCCTATACCCTGCGGCGCCTGGGCGAAAAGGCGGGCCAGGTTTTTTTCGGCACCTGGGACCGGCAGTGGCGGAAGGAAAAGGCGACGCCGGAGCAGCTTGCGCGGCAGCGGCAAAACCCGCCCGCCGCGGGGCTGATTTCTGTGGTGATCCCCGTCTACAACACGAAGGGCGTTTTTCTCCGGGAGCTGCTGGACAGCCTTTCCGCCCAGAGCTGGGAAAAGTGGGAGGCGATCCTCTATGACGGGGCCAGTACCCGGGAGGAGACCCTGCGGGCGCTGGACGAGGCGGCCGGGCGGGATTCCCGCTTCCGCGTGATCCACGGGAAGGAAAACCTCGGCATCGCCGGCAACACCAACGAAGCCATCCGCCTGGCGCGGGGGGACTACATCGCCCTGTGCGACCACGACGATCTGCTGACGCCGGACGCCCTGTGGCATGTGGCGGAGGCCGTCGCGGGGGAGGCGCCGGACCTCATCTATACCGATGAAGACATGGTCACCGAAAACGGACGCCGCCATATGGATCCCCACCGGAAGCCGGACTTCCAGCCGGAAACCCTGGCGGCGGACAACTACATGAGCCATCTGGGCGTCATCCGGCGGGAGACGCTGCTCTCCGCCGGCGGCCTGCGGGAGGGATACGACGGCAGCCAGGATCACGAGCTGTATCTGCGTCTGTGCCGGGATACGGACCGGATCTGCCACATTCCCCGGATTCTCTATTCCTGGCGGAAGGTGGGCAGCTCCGTCAGCCGCCAGAATCTGCAAAAATGCCTGGAGGCGGGCTGCCGCGCCAACGAGGATCTGTCCCCGATCCCGGTGGTGGCCGTGCCGGTCGACCGGAAAATCCGCCTCTGGTACGACGTCCCGAAGGACGCGAGGGTGGAGGCAGTGGTCTTTTCCAGCGACGAGGACGCGAGCCGGGAAGCCTTTGCCGATCTGGACTCCCAGGCTCCCTGGCCCCATCTTTCGGCCACCCTGGCGGTCACGGATCTGGAAAGCCTCTTTCCCACCCTGAACCAGGCCGCCGCCGAAAGCGAGGCGGACTACCTGCTCTTCCTGGACGCGGCCACCTTTGTGCAGTCCCGCCACCTGTTCCGGGAGCTGCTGATGTATGCCCAGATGGAGGGCGTGGCCGGGGTGACGCCGGTGCTGATTGACCGGCGCGGCCGCATCACCCACGGGGGCTTCCGCCGCGGGGCGGACGGGCATCTCGCGGCGGATCAGAAGGGGCTGCGCCGGGGCGCCGGCGGCCCCCGGGACCGGATGAACAAAGTTCACAACGTGGACGCCGTCAGCTGCTGCTGCATGATGGCGCGGCGCGACCAGTTCGTGCCCTTCGGCACGCGGAACCCCGCCCGCCGCTATGTCTATACCCCTCACGCCGCCGTGCTCTGCGAGGACGAGGCGCTGCTGGATCCCGCCTTCTATGAAATCCCGAAAACCCCGCCGGCCCCTTGAAGATTCTTTCTTTCCTGTGGTATACTGCGGACGGCGTTATCCCCGGTTTTTCCCCGCGCTTCCGCGGATCATCTTTGTCATCAATATGCAGGAGTGAATCGCCATGGAACGGAATTACGACCCGAAAACGATTGAGCCCAAATGGCAGCGCTACTGGGAGGAGCATCAGACCTTCCGGACCGACGTGTGGGATTTTTCCCGGCCGAAGTTCTACGCGCTGGACATGTTCCCCTATCCCTCCGGCGTCGGGCTGCACGCCGGGCATCCCGAGGGCTATACGGCCACGGATATCGTCAGCCGGATGAAGCGGATGCAGGGCTACAACGTGCTGCATCCCATGGGCTACGACAGCTTCGGCCTGCCCGCGGAGCAGTACGCCATTACCACCGGGAACCATCCCGAGGGCTTTACGAAAAAGAACATCGAAACCTTCAGCAAGCAGCTTCGCGAGCTGGGCTTCGACTATGACTGGTGCAAGATGATCGCCACCAGCGATCCCGAGTTCTACCGCTGGACCCAGTGGATCTTCAAGCAGCTCTACCTGGACGGCTACGCCCAGTATATCGATATGCCCGTCAACTGGTGCGAGGAGCTGGGAACCGTCCTGAGCAACGACGAGGTCATCGACGGCAGGAGCGAGCGTGGCGGCTATCCCGTGGTCCGCAAAAACATGAAGCAGTGGGTCATCAACCAGCCCGCCTTCGCCGAAAAGCTGCTGGAGGGGCTCAATGAAATCGACTGGCCGGAAAGCACCAAGGACATGCAGCGCCACTGGATCGGCAAGAGCGAGGGCGTGGAGGTCCGCTTCCGGATCGTCGGCGGCGGGGAATTCAGCATCTTTACCACCTGCATCGAGACGATCTACGGCATTACCTTCATGGTCCTGGCGCCGGACGGGCAGCTGGTGCAGGATCTGATGCCCCGGATCAAAAACCAGGCGGAAGTCCAGGCCTATATCGAGGAAACCCGCAAAAAGAACGATATGGACCGGACGGAGCTGAACAAGGGCAAGAGCGGCTGCCGCCTGGAGGGGGTTACCTGCATCAATCCCGTCAACGGGAAGGAAGCCGAGCTGTTCATCGGCGACTTCGTCCTGGCCAGCTACGGAACCGGCGCGGTCATGGCCGTTCCCAGCCACGACCAGCGCGACTTTGAGTACGCCCAGGCCCACGGCATTCCCATGATCCAGGTTATCGACGGGCGGGACTGCTCCGAACACGCCTTCGAAAAGCAGGACTACCTCGGAAAGGGCTGCCGCCTGATCAACAGCGGGGAGTTTACCGGGATGACGGTCGAGGAGGCCAAGGAGGCCATTACCGCCAAGCTGGAGAAGATGGGCGTGGCCAAACGGACGGTCAACTACCATTTCCGGGAATGGATCTTCGCCCGCCAGCGCTACTGGGGCGAGCCGGTGCCGATCGTGCATACCGAGGACGGCGGCCTCTATGCCCTGCCGGACGAGGAGCTGCCCCTGGTGCTGCCGGAGCTGGAGGATTACAAGAGCAAAAACGGCAAAGCCCCCCTGGAAAACGCCACGGAGTGGAAGCGCTACGACCGCAACGGTGTCAAAGGAACCCGGGAAACCTCCACCATGCCCGGCTCCGCCGGCTCCAGCTGGTACTACATGCGCTACATCGATCCCCATAACGACCAGGCCCTGGCCGATCCGGAGCTCCTGAAGCACTGGCTGCCGGTGGATCTGTATATCGGTGGGCCGGAGCACGCCGTGGGCCACCTGATGTACAGCCGGATCTGGAACCGCTACCTGTATGACAAGGGGATCAGCCCCGTGAAGGAGCCCTTCCGGAAGCTTGTGCACCAGGGGATGATCCTGGGCGAAAACGGCATCAAGATGGGCAAGCGTTTCCCCGAATTCGTGGTCAACCCCAGCGACATCGTCCGCGATTTCGGCGCCGATACCCTGCGGCTGTATGAGATGTTCATGGGGCCGCTGGAGGTCAGCAAGCCCTGGAGCCGCCAGGGGGTCGAGGGCGCCCGCCGGTTCCTGAACCGGGTCTGGACCTTCTTTACCAACGAGGACAACCTGACGGAGGCAAACGACGGCGCCCTGAACCGGGTCTATCACCAGACGGTGAAAAAGGTGACGGAGGATTATGAAAGCCTGGGCTTCAATACCGCCATCAGCCAGATGATGATCTTCGTCAACGCCTGCTACAAAAACGGCGCCTGCCCCCGGGCCTTCGCGGAGGGCTTCGTGAAGATGATCAGCTGCGTCTGTCCCCATATCGGCGAGGAAATGTGGCAGATCCTCGGCCATACCGAAAGCATCGCCCGGGAAGCCTGGCCCGTCTGGGATGAGAAAATGATCCGGGAGGACACCATCCAGATCCCCGTCCAGGTCAACGGCAAGGTCCGGGCCACGGTGGAAATCGCCGTGGACGAGGCCCAGGACGCGGTGCTGGCCAAGGCCCACGCGATGAAAAACGTCCAGAACGCCATGGCCGGCAAAACCGTCGTCAAGGAAATCTACGTCAAGGGCCGGATCGTCAACATCGTCGTCAAATAACCGGACGCCGCCTGCGGGGCCTCGAAAACGACACGAAGGCCCCGCAAGGCTGGGCTTTCCGCGTCGTCGACAAAGAACCGACCGGCAAACAGACCCTGACAATCAAAAAGTCCTGGCCGTGGATGTGCCAGGATGAGCGACAGAAAGGAGACGCGAGACACCATGGAAAAGTATCTCGGACAGGACACCTTCAAGCTTGGCTTCGGGCTGATGCGGCTGCCGAAGCTGGCGGACGGCGTCAGAATCGACGTGGAGCAGGTCTGCCAAATGACGGACAAGTTCATCGCCGCCGGCGGCACCTATTTCGACACGGCCTACGTCTATGACGAGGGGCGCAGCGAGGAGGCCTTCAAGGCCGCGGTGGCGGACCGGTATCCCCGCGACGCCTATACCGTATGCACCAAGCTCAACGCCGGCAAATGCCACGACGAGCAGAGCGCCCGGGAGCAGTTTGAAACCAGCCTCCGGCGTACCGGCGCGGGCTATTTCGACTATTACCTGCTCCACGCCCTGCAGCGGAACAATGTCGGGAAATACGAGGAATACAAAATCTGGGACATCGTGGCGGAGAAAAAGCGCCAGGGCCTGGTGAAGCATTACGGCTTCTCCTTCCACGCGGATCCCGAGCTGCTGGAGGAGCTGCTCAGCAAGCATCCGGATGTGGACTTCGTCCAGCTCCAGATGAACTACGCCGACTGGGACAATCCCGGCGTCGCCTCCCGCAAATGCTGGGAAATCTGCCGGGCCCACGGCAAGCCCGTGACCGTCATGGAGCCCGTCAAGGGCGGCATCCTGGCGGATCCCATTCCCTCCGTCAAGGCCATCTTCGACGCCACCGGCAGCCCCCTGTCCTACGCCGGTTGGGCCATCCGCTTCGTGGCCAGCCTGGAGGGGATCATTACGGTCCTCTCCGGCATGAGCAACCTGGGCCAGATGGAGGATAACCTGAGCTATATGAAGGATTTCAAACCCCTGAGTCCCGCCGAAAAGGACGTCATCCGCAAGGCCCAGTTCGCCCTGAGCGCGGATCAGTCCATCCCCTGCACCGCCTGCCATTACTGCACCAAGGGCTGCCCCATGGAAATCCCGATCCCCGAGATCTTTACCGTCGCCAACCGGCGGAAGGGCAGTCCGGAATTCCGGACCATCCGGGAATACAACAACGTAACCCAGGGCCGCGGCCGGGCCAGCCAGTGTATCGGGTGCGGCCAGTGCGAGTCCGTCTGCCCGCAGCATCTGCCGATCATCTCCCTGCTGGAAACCTGCCGGGCGATGGAGGAATAAAAGTTTTCCCTGGGAACGGGAGGGACGACCCTTTTCGTTCCCTCCTCCCAACAACCCGCGGCTCCCCGCCGCGGGCCTTTTTCATGCGGGAACGGGAGGGGAACGGGAGGGACGACCCTTTTCGTTCCCGATCCCGGGAAACTTGCCGGGCGGTGAAAGAATAAGCAGGCGGTTTTCCTCGAAACAGCCAACAGCTCCGAGAATTGTATATACTCTTCCCTTGCAAAAAGCACCCGTCTGCGGCATCTTTCCCCAAAAAAATCCGCGGACGGGTTTTTCAGATCCTTTTTCTGAAAAGGAATTCTTCAGCTCTCCGATTGAAATATGTCCATTGTCCGGTCAGCCTGATCCCCGCCGGGTAGTGCACGACATGTTATCCTGCATGAAAAGAGGAGTGGAAAGGATTATTCATCGCTCTGTCCGTTTGTTTGTGCATTTATGGAGCCTTGAATCAGCGTATCGACAGAAACATTCAGGGTTTCCGCGAATCTCATCAGTTCATAATCCGTAATGATCCGCGCTCCATTTTCAATACGGCTGATAGCCTTCTGATCAATTTGAATTCCTGAGGTCTGCAAATGGGCCACGACTTGTTCCTGGGTCAGTCCTTTCTGTTTGCGGAGCATTTTATATTCACCTACCGGGAAGACGGACTTGCCGAAAAAGTGACATACGTGGATATCAAAGACAAGCCGATGGAAATTGGTAAAGGGTACTGCAGCATCGTCATGGTGTATGAAGAAGATCAGCAGGTTGCCCAGCAGTTTGTAAACCTGAAGGGGGAAATTATCGCTGAGCGGAAAACCGCCTTGGAAGAATGACACCCCCCTTCACGGTTCCTCAGCTTTTTCATCAGGTTTCATGATAAGCGCTTTTAGGTTCCGACATCAGCAGCGCCGCTTTTTGTTCGAACTCTTCCGTGGTCAGATCTGCCCGCTTGGCCGCCTCTTCTTTTGTCAGAATATGATCCTTCACCATGCTCCAAAGGGTTTTGATTGCGCCTTCTGCCCGGCCTTCCGCTTTAATGCTTTCTTCGTACATATTCTGAACTTCCTGCGAATCAAACAACGCCAGCATGAGTCCAATCATCTCCTCACGTTTTCCGGTGAAAGAGGAACGGTAGGGACGACCCTTTCGTTCCCTTTTCCAAACACAACCCCCATTTGATCCATCTGCGATTCGGTTGCAAGCGACAAATGGCTGATGTATATGCAGAAATACAGCTTCAACCAGCAATCAGGGGATTTTGACATCATTGACTTGCATAAAGCCTGCCGTACATTACCGTTCCCTTTCAGCTTGTAAACAGATCATCCAGCGTGATGACCTGAATAAAGTCGCCGAAAAACTCCCGTTTGATCACCCCGAAGGTCGTGATCAGGATATTGTGGATGGTCGCTTTCTTCGGGAGGTGTTCCCGCAGCAACCGTTTCCGCCTCTCCAGCGTGAAATGGTAATCTTTGGTAACAAGGAATTCGTCGCTGTAGAATTTGATTTCGCACATATTGACCACGTTGTCCCGTCGATTAATGATCAGGTCGATCTGCGTTCCTTCCGCGTCCTCGTCCCCTCTTTTGGACCAGAGAGACTCACTTGTGCTGACGCCGCTGATGCCAAGGCTGGCTTTGATCTGGGGGATATGATTGAAGCATACGTTTTCAAACGCGAGGCCACGCCAGCTGATCACGGACTGCGTGTCCGACAGATTCACCCAGTTCATCCCTCTTTTCCCGGTGTTTCCGTCCATGAATTTCAGATAAAACAGGCAAAACGGATCTACCAGCTTATAATAGCTTTCTCTTTTTCCGTTGCCGAAGGAATCATATTTAATCATGAACGTTCCAGCGATCAGAGCCTGCAGATATTTTCCGACATCCCCGCCTTCCGGAAGACCGGTCAGCTTTACCAGCTCCGATCTGGTCAGGCCCCGGTTTCTGGTATTGACTGCGCGGACGATCGACTGCATCACGCCGGGGCGGGCAAACAGGGAGGAAAACATCAGCTGGAATTCATCCGCGAGCGGCGCGCTCGGGTCAAAAAAGAGGGCCTGGATGTTCTGGCTAAGGCTCATTTCTCTGGAAAAATAGTTCAGATAATAGGGGATGCCGCCAACGATCATGTAGGCCTGCGCGATATCATAGCGGGACAGTTCAATGCCTTTCGCACGAAAAAATTCTTCGCACTCATGAAGGCTGAAAGGAAGAAGATTGATCTGGCAGGTGACCCGGCCATACAGACCGCCATGATTATGGACCAGCTTATCCAGAATCCAGGAGCTGGAACTGCCGCAAACCACTACCATCACGTTATGGCGATTACAGGCCCATCCGTTCCAGAACGCCTCCAACCCTGTCATGAATCCTGACTTTGGCGTATCCATCCACTGGATTTCATCCAGAAAAACGAGCAGCCTGCCGGATGATGTCTTCTCCTTTTCCATCAGCAGCGTTTCCAACATATAAAACGCTTCCAGCCAGGATTTTGCCCGATGTGTTGCTTTCAGCCCCTGGGCCTGCAGGGATCTGAAAAAATGCTCCAGCTGATCCTTCATCTTATTCCTTCCCGCGTCCTCCTGATGGCCCTCTACAGGAGACAGGCCAGCATGCCGGAAGGTGATCCTGTCTGAAAAGACTTCATCCACAAGGAAGGTTTTCCCAACCCTCCTGCGGCCATAGATCGCGACGAGTTCAGCGGAATCCCCGTTGTACAGATGATTCAGCTTCGCAATTTCCTTCTCTCTTCCGATCAGCATGCTTTTGCTTCCTTTCGCAGATAATCCTCGATGAACGAGGTTTTTGCTCACTCATGGAGGATTATAAGCACTATCTGGGATTCCGTCAATCAAAAGTTGAGGATAATCCTCGATGAATGATGCTTTTTATTCATTCGTGGAGGATTATAAGCACTTTTCTGGAATTCTATCCATCAGAAGCTGAGGATAATCCTCGATGAATGACACTTTTTACTCGTTCGCGGAGGATTATAAAAACAATCTGTGATTTGTTTCTTTTTGTATCAACATTCGTATTCCCACGCTGCCAGCATGAAAAAGCCTCACGACGGGGAGCTGCGGGTTGTTTGGAAAAGGGAACGAAAGGGTCGTCCCTATCGTTCCCTAGGAACGGGAGGGACGACCCTTTTCGTTCCCCCTACAGCTGAATCAGTTCCTCAGGCAGATGAAATGCTTTACTGTCGTGGGCTTGCTCTCAATTCCACAATATACGGGTTCTTGTCGGATTCCTGTTTGAAAAAGCTCTGATAAATAACCATTCCTTTCAGAAGATGACATGAGGATGATAGGACCTCTCTGTCATCTTCAGGCGTGGGTTCTATATCCATACGGTCGCAGTATAATTCGATATCAATCAGATCAGCCACAGCGATATCCACAGCTCTCATATCATAGATTCCAGAATAATCCGGTATATCAATCCAGACCTCACACAGAGCATCATTTTCGAAAACAAAGAGCACGATTACATCGAGGCCGGAAAAATAGGTAGCGTATGAAAGCGCTGCCGCATTGGTCCATTCTCTCGAACCAAGCGGCTCACAACCAGCAATGTTCATGACTTCATCTTTTGTCATGTTCCATTTGATCTTTCGGAAATCCTTCTCAAACAGATAATGTGCATTCGGCCTTTGAGGATATGTGATCCTGCTCTTATCTAAACTGCTGTCATTGTCAAGGTTCACCCAGATCGTGTGATACTGTTTTTCCACTTTTTTGAATGGATTCAATTGCTTTTCCCTTAAAGTTGAATATGTTTCATACTCCGTGAGATACATGAAACCCGTTCCGATTCGGTCATAATCCTCCTCGTACTGACTACTCGAATGAAGTTTCAAATTGTGATTCCGGAAGAATTCTGCGGCTACAGGATCAATCTTCTCGATTTTCTGATACATATTCTGAAGCGCAGCGTCCCTGTCGTAAGCCATCCCGACAGTTACGGATAATGACAGTGCCAGCGCTAAAACCATGGAAAACAGCTTCTTCATCTTTCTGCTCCTCTCCTCTTGAATGCGTTCTTATTATCCCCCCCTTAAGCAGAAAAGTCAACCGGAAAGCATTCATTCCTCACGACTTGGGGAACGGGAGGGACGACCCTTTCGTTCCCTTTTGCAAACAACCCGCAGCCGGAAAATTCCCCCTTAACCCATCGAAAAAATGTGTTAAGGACAAAATTTAACAATAAATTCCCCCTTAACTCGCTTTTTATGCAGGTTAAGGGGGAATTTTTGCTTGTTTTCCTTATGCTGAAAGCTTATAATAGCGTCAGGAAAAGCGGTTTCAAATAGAAACGCGGAATTGCAGAGGTGGGTTATGGCAGGAAAATACATAGGCCGGGAGGAAGAAACACAGCTGATCAATCAGTATCTTCAGACCGACCGCTCTGAGATGATCGCCTTATATGGAAGAAGGCGTGTCGGAAAAACATACCTGATCCGATGTACCGTGGGGCGACTGATTGATTTCGAGTTCACGGGAATGTATAAAACATCCGGGCAGATTCAACGGTTACAGTTTCAGAAGGAAATTGACCGGCTGACGCAGCAGGAAAGGGATACGCCGGCAAACTGGTTTGAGGCGTTTGACCGCCTGCGCGAGTATTTACTGTCTTTGCACAGGAAGCAAGTGGTCGTCTTTCTGGACGAAATTCCCTGGATGGACACCTCCAGGGCTCATTTTCTTGCCGCGTTTTCCCGCTTCTGGAACGGATGGGGCCGGGAAGAAGTCATCCTGAAGCTGTTTGTCTGCGGCTCCGCGACCACCTGGATGACAGAAAAGCTGATCGGTGATAAAGGCGGGCTTTACGGGCGGGTGAGCAGAGCCATCTATCTTGCTCCGCTGACATTACGGGAAACCGAGCTGTATCTGAATGAAATGAAAGGGATGAACTATGACCGACATCAGGTTCTGGACGCATATATGATTTTCGGTGGAATCCCCTTTTATCTGGATATGCTGAATCCGAGCGATCCTTTTTCCGTGAATGTGGATAAGCTGTTTTATGCCAACAATGCTCCTCTGCGCCTGGAGTACGAATTTCTTTTCCGGTCATTGTTTAAAAACAATATAAGACACCGGCAGGTTGTGGAGCTGCTCTCCACCAGGCTGGCCGGACTGTCCCGGGAAGAAATAACGCAGGAAATCGGCGTAAGCGGGGGCGAACTCAGCCGGGTGCTGAAAGACCTGAATGCATGCGATTTTGTCCGGGTATACGCGGAACCCAATAAAATAGAGCGCGGAAAAATCTATCAGCTGACGGATATGTTTTCCCTGTTCTTTCTCCGCTTTGTGCAAAATCATAATGGGCAGGATCCGCAGTACTGGACCAACAGCCTGCATACCGGTAAAATCAACGCATGGTCCGGATACGCTTTTGAACAGGTGTGCCTGCATCATATTCCTCAGATTCGAAAGGCGCTGGGGATTTCCGGTATTTTGTGCAACTGTTACGCATGGCATCGCATGCCCTATACGGACAAGGACGGAAACGAATGGAAAGGCGGCCAGATTGATTTGATCATTGATCGGAGTGATCATGTGATGAATCTTTGCGAAATGAAGTATTCTCAGGAAGAATACGTGATCGAGAAGAACTATGTCACGACAATCCGCGAAAGAACGCTACTGTTCCGAAGAGATCAAAAAACCACGAAAAACCTGCGTTGTACCTTCATTACGCCCTATGGCGTAAAAAAGAACCTGAACAGTGGCATTGTAGATCATCAATTGCTGCTGGATGATCTGTTCGTCTGAATAGACGAACGAAAGGGTCGTCCCTATCGTTCCCCAACAACGTAACCCAGGGCCGCGGCCGGGCCAGCCAGTGTATCGGGTGCGGCCAGTGCGAGTCCGTCTGCCCGCAGCATCTGCCGATCATCTCCCTGCTGGAAACCTGCCGGGCGATGGAGGAATAAAAATCCCGGACGGAACCCTTTCCGGGCGATGGAGCCTTCTCAACGCCGAAAAAGAATCCCCCCGCGTCGCGGGGGGATTTCTCGTTCCGTCAGCCGCATTTAGCCGTTTCCGGCCGATAGAAGCAGCAGCCGTGGCGCCCCTGCTTCTTTACCAGATACATGGCCTGATCCGCCTCCTCCAGCCGCCGCTTCGCGTCCTTATGGGCGGATCCCATGGAAACGCCGACGCTGACGGACATGGGCGGCAGCCCGTCCCTGTCGGAGGCCAGCTCCTGGTTGATCGTCTCCACCTTTTTCTCGATCAGGCTGCGGGTTTTATCGCCCACATGCACCATCAGCACCAGGAACTCGTCCCCGCCGAGCCGGCAGATGTAGTCGTCTTGGCGAAAATTGGTTTTCAGCACCTCGGCGATTTTCCGGATCATCCGGTCCCCGGCCTCGTGGCCGAAGCTGTCGTTGACGTTCTTGAACCGGTCCGCGTCCACCAGCAGGAACGCGGTGTTCTCCAGATCCACCCCCTGGACGATGAGATCGTATCCCGCCCGGTTATACACCCCCGTCAGCTCGTCGTGGGAGGCCTGGAAGGACAGGTGGCTGATGCTCTTTTTGTACGCCGCGTACATCTTGTTGTACGTTCCGGCCAGATAGCGGAATTCGGACGCGCCGATGATCGGCAGGTTTTTGTCCATCTTGATCCGCTCCACCGCCTGCATCAGCGGGTTGATCCCCAGGCTCGTGGTCAGCCACAGAAGCAGCAGCAGCACCAGGGACTGAAGCACGATAAAGACCACCATCACCGTCAGCACCCTGTGCATCCGGTTTTCCGTTTCTCCCTGGGTGCCGTGGGTCCCGGTTTTCAGATCGCTCAGGCACAGGGCGAGATGCTCCCGGATTTCGTTTTTCTGGACATAATAGCCGTCGTCGTGAAGCATCAGGGCGGCCCTGGTCTTCTGCTCCGCCGGCGTCATCGCCAGATCCTCCGGCGACAGCGTCACCGCCCGCAGCGCCTCCGGCACGTTTTCATCCCCCACCGCGTGCATCATCAGGCGCATGGCGTAGTACTCCCGCCCCATCAGCTCGCGGGATTCCTCCAGGGCCTCCTTCAGCTCCCGCTGCGCCCCGGAATCCGGCATCCGTTTTTCCAGCGCCTCCACGGCCTTTTCCCGGCGGCGGACAGTATCCGCCTCGTTCAGGTAGTTGTCCAGATGCCGCCGCTCGCCCAGCACCGCGTAGCACTGGGCCTCCTCCGTCAGATAATCCGACGCGTCCATCAGCACCTGGGCCGCGTCGCTCATCTCGATATAATTATCCGTCGCCTGGGACATCTCGCGGAAGGAGCGGATGGAGCGGTACGACACGAACAGCAGCACCGCCGTAATCCCCAGGGACAGAACCATCATCATCACAAACGTCGCCCGCAGGGATACGCCCTTTTCCCTGGCTCCCTCAATGCGGGGCTTCAATTGCGGAATCATAATAATCGATCCTCTCCGGAAAATACTTTTTTCTTTGATTATACCTCTTTTCCGGAAAAAAAGAAAGCCTGTTTTGACAGGTTTTCTTCGGTTGCTACTGACTTGACAGATTTTCTTCGGTTGCCGTCCTATTTTTCTATCCCTCCGACGCGATCCGGCATCCACCCATGCCCAGGGATGTTTTGGCGCCGATCCCGCACCAGGGTGCGAAGCGCATCAAGGCATCCATCAGCCGGGCCTTCTCCGGGCTCAGGTGATAATGGAGCGTCAGGCTGCCGATATAGCCCAGGGCATAGGCCCCGTCCACCCCGAAGGGCGCGGACTGGAGGCGGTACCGGTTTACCGAGAGGCCGCGCATCAGGTCGTTCAGCAGGTCATCGTCCGCCAGGGCGAAATCCGGCCATACCGACACGACCCGGTTCCGCAGTCCCCGGACGATCAGCGGGATCGTCGGCAGGGTCACATACAGCCCGTCCGACTTGTGCGTCGCCGGGGTCAGGATATCCAGCCGAATCCATTTGGGAGCTTTGGTCGCCTGAAAGCTGCTGCCCGCCACCTCGTCAAAGGAAACGTGGAAGCAGGCCGCGTCACGTACCTCAAAATCCGTTTTCAAATGCCTGCTTCGCAGCGCCTCCGGGGCCTGCGCAATAGACTCCGCCAGAACTTCCCCCAGAGTATCATCCAGGACTTTGATATGCCATTGAAAGTCCGTTCCGCCCTTGGGCTCGATCCACTGGGACAGAGTGTGCGGCGCATTTTCATGCAGCCATGTGGGCCACGGCTCTGGCAGCAGCTCCATCAGCAGGCCGTGGAAAACGGAACCCCAATGATAGCTCGGCCGCAGTGGGGAAGAGAGATCCAGCATCAGCTCGTACATCGTCAAACCACCCTGTAGTCAATTGGCCAGATACGCTTTCCGCAGCGCCTCGTCGTATTTATTCCTGTCGGCGGCGGAAGCCTTCGTGTATCCGATATAGCATTCCCGAATCCTAAGAATGTGTTTTTTTGTCTTCTCGGTAGCTTCCTTTACCTTGAAGGCGTTTCCCGGATGGGCAAACCGATTCCGGAAGGCCCTCAGCGCGTCAAAGGCTTTCCGGATATCCGCGACCGGACTGTCTCCGGGTACGCCCGCGCTGCAGAGCGCATTGCTGGCCAGCTGCCTCGCTCTGTGTTCCTCCGAGTCGGAGGTGAATTTTTTGTTTCCTTCTCCCACCCGTTCCAGCGCCCAGGTGATCATCGCTTCCTCCGCCGTCGTCAGGGCCACCAGATAGCGTTTCTTTTCCTGATGCCAGAGGGCCAGATTCAGCTGGGTCAGCGTTTCATCATTGATATCCTGATAGAAGGTGTCCGCCACATCCTGATAAATCGTTCGGGTGAGGAATTCCAACGGCTTTTCCGCCCGGCGATCCATTCCGGCCACGATGTTCCGGCAGCTGCGGACCACCTTTTCGAATCCCGCCACGTTATTGATCGATATGCCCTCGCCCATCATGTCGATCAGCATTTTCTCGTTTTTTCCCAGCTCCTCCAGCTTTCCCTCCAGCCCGTGAGCCGTTCCAAACCGTTTGTATTCATCCGCGCTGTTGATCAGCTCCAGCAGATCCGTCAGTCCCGTCAGATCCACAATCGGCGACTGGCCGTCGAATTCGTTCTTGGCCTCGAAGAGCGCGTAGGAGATTTTCATAATCCGAAGTTTTTTCGCGCTGATCTTCCGAAGATAGGAAAGCGCCACCAGCTCGAAAAGCTGAAGGGAGCGGAAGGAATGGGTCATGTCAATATACAGCTCGTCACCGTTCTTCAGCATTTCCTCTATTCGCTGAAGCACCAGGAGATTTTTCTCCTGCTCCTCCCTGTTGACGCCGTAATGAAGGAGCAGGATACCCCGGCAGCCATCCATTGCGTCCCGCAGCGGGAACAGCAGTTTCTCTGTTTCTCCCGGATCCATCTCATGATGCTTTTTTTCGGAAGCCGCTCCTTCTTTTCCGCTGTTCAGCAGTTCCATAAGCTGATCGTGGTATGCATCATCCAGCTCCGCGGTCGGTTTTTTCAGCAGGCAGTCATCCTTCATAAACAGATATTCATACAGGGAGGCCCAGTCGCTGCCCGTTGTCCCCAGAAAGATGACCTCGTCTATTCCGTAGAATGCCTTCATGGCTTCCGCGACGTAGTTGCTCTGGAATGTTTTCCCGTCCGCGGCGTAGCTTGCGTTCCCATAGCTTTCCGGGTTTTTATTCTTGTCTTTGCCCCGGCCGATGGATGTCAGTAAAATCTTCGCCATATTGCCTCCCTGATGGCCCGGTTCCGCCCGCGCCCTGCCCGTTTCTGGTCGGGAGGAGGGTAGGGAATTCTCCCGGCTCCGCTTTTCCTTCCGTCCCGGCCGCTTTTTCCTTACGTTTCGAACTTTGTTTCCCGGGGCTTCTTCGCGTTTTCCGTGATCGGCTTCAATACATCCGGATAGGGATGCCCGCTGTTCAGCGTTCTGTTTTTCGCGTACCAGTTGAAAATCGCCACTTCGCCCTTGTTGTTCGCCGCCGTCGGATAAACCGGCGCGTATTTCAGCTCCGCCTTCGCGTCGCTGACCGTCAGCAGGGAATCCAGCGTCTTTTTGTAGACCGCTTCGAAGGGACAGCCTGGCTCAGCGGAAACCTTCCGCTCCTCCGTCCGCCAGGAAATATGCCCCTCTTCCATGCTGAAGGTGCGAACCGTCGCCCGGTCAATAACCAGCTTCACGCTTCCGTATCCGAGCGGGCGTCCATGTCCCAGCTTCAGCTGCAGGGCGGAGTCCTCCCGGTTTTCGCCAAGGGTCATGACCCAGATCAGCTGACGATACTGTTTTTCCGTAATCCGGTCGAAATAGACCCGGAAGGAGAAGGTCTGCCCCTCCGGCGCCACCTGCGTCGTTACGTTCAGATCGCCCTTCTCCTGCTCCGAGGCGACGGGTTTATGATGCCAGTAATACTTGCGGCCCAGCGGCGAAAAGTCCTCCCGTTGTCTGAATTCCGGCTCCTGGCGGCCTCCTTTTTTCACGATCACCGAATAAAAATCATAATTCCAGAACTTCGCCACCTGGTCCGGCTTTTTTATGTAGTATTCATACGCGGTGGGCTTGGGTCCGCCCAGGATCGGGAGGGTCACATAATTGGAAACACTGACCTGGCCCACCGGAAGCCCGTCCGTTACGCGAACTCGTCCCCTGATCATCATCTCCTGGTTGATGTTCCCGAACAGCTGGCAGGCGGGGCAGCTTCTTTCGGCGGATTCGCAGGGGCCGTATTTTCCCATGATGTCCTTCCATTTCCGCAACTGATTGATGCGCCCGATCGCGGAGACAGCCACATGATAATGGGTGGAAAACCGGCTTTCCGTTTTCAGATAGAAGATCGGCAGAATCCCATTTCCCTGTTTCCTGATCGCCTCCAGCTTGCGCAGCAACTCCTTATGGATCTTTTCCGCCCCATCCCGCATGGTCTCCCGGGTGCCTTCCCGGGTCAGCTCCTCGCGGATCGCCTGATAGGGCTCGTCATCCGACCACTGATAGATTGGCCGGGCGCCCTGCTTTTGCAAAACGTGGATATGATAATGATCTCCCTTGTCCTCCCTCGGCCATACAACGGGGGAGCTGAACTGAATCCAGCCCTGGGAGTCGGAGGAGTTGTTGGTCAGACGGATATTCCACTGCCCGCCGGCAAAGCGAACCAGATCCCCCGGACGCTTCCCCTGGAAGGTTCCGCTTTGCAGATCCCGTTGATCCGGGAATCTGGCCGCCCGCATGGAATGATCCTCCGCCTCCCAAAGCAGCCATTTCCCCTCCCGAAGCTCCAGCAGCCCCCTGGACTTCAGCGCCGCGCCCGTCGGCAGCCGCATGCTGGTCGGCTTATCGTTCAGCAGGAAGGGAACGCAGCTGTTGCTGGCGGTTTCATAGGTGCTGCGGATCAGCCCCCGAAGCTCGCTGCCGGGAATGGCGGGCGTCCCGTCCGGCAGGGTGTAGAAGGGCATGGTTTTATGCTTATTGGCATCCACCTGGATTTTCATGCCGTCGGGCATGATCAGTCCGGTCTTCGTCAGCAGCCGTACGTCGAACCACCCCGTCAGCAGCCCGCCCTGGGCGTAGATTTCCGCAATGTCTCCCCGAAACGGCTCCTGGGCGGGGAAGGGGACGAAAGCGTAGGGGCTTTCCGGGCCGTGGCCGATCTGACCGGAAGACCGCAGGGCGCTCGATTCCATGCCGCCCCCGCGATTTCCCGCCGGGCCCGGCTTCGGGTTATGGTTTCCGTTCCGCCGGTCGTTCTGGGAAGAGTTCCCACCGGTGACCGGTGTGTTCCAGAAGGTGTTCTTTTTTGCCATCAGGAATCACTCCCTTCCTTCAGAAAGTCCCGCGAGACAAATCCCGCCATTCTGAAATCCGCCGCGTGGGCAAGCCCGTTTTCATCGTAGGCGAGATACTGAACCAGGCGAATCGTGTTTTCTCCCTGAACCGGCAGCGTGTATTGTCTCCCACCGGTCGTCGTAAGGGCTTTCGCCTTTTCGTCCCGATCCAGCTTTTGAAAGATTTCCATCCGATAATGGTCCGGGCAGGCGAAAAAGCCCTCTTCTTCCTTCAGGTTGTCCGCGATTACTCCATCGTCTGCGATCCGCCAGGAAAAGGCCTCGCCCAAAGCCGTCCTTCGGGCCAGCAGCTCTGAATCCGCATCGAAGACCCGGATTTCCAGCAGATGGTCCGGAAGCTCAATGGCTCCCTCGAACCTGCAGCCCAGATACTGATCCGTGTAGGCCCGCAGAACCGTCAGATTCTTTTTCCCCTCCGCGTAGCGGGCAACGATCTCAGCCAGACGGGCGGAATCCGCCGATCCGCTGCTTGCTATCCATGGCTTTTTCATGCCTTCACCCCCTCCGGCATCGTGACCAGGCCCTTTTTCAGGCGGTCCGTGATTTCGCGGCCGTTCAGATACAAACGGGAAACGGAAACGATCCCCCGCCCCACGCTGCCCTCGCCGCCGACGTGGAGAATCCCGGCGTTCAGATCCATCAGACAAGCCTCCACCAGCCCGATCAGCCATGGAGCCGTATCCCCGGGCATCATAATCTTCAGCTCGCCTTTTCCGCCCTGGGAGACCAGCTGGCTGAAAAGCGCCCTATCCCTGGGGAGCATCGTAAACCGGTCCACCGCGATCCGCATCTGCGGAACGGGGCGTCCTCCGGAAATCTCGGTTTCAGCGAAGAGGATCGAGGACCGAAGGTGTTCGTCTTCTCCGACCACCCCAAAGAGCCGCTCCATGTCCGCGATGCGGCCTTCCTCTGCGCCGGCCTCCCGAAGCAGCGTTTTCATATGATGCCGGAAAAGCCCTGCCCAGGAGGTGCCCGGAATGACGGCATTTTCCTCGCCCCGGCTGTTTTTGCGTGCCTTCATGAAGGTATAGTGAACCTCCTGGCCATCGGCCTTCTCCGCGGAAAACACCCGGACGGTCAGGCTTCCCTCGACCTTCAGCTCCGCCTTCAAAACAATCTGGTTTCCCGTTTCCTTCTCCGCCAGCGGACACGGTTCGCACCGCTCCCAGGCTTCCTCCGCGAAAGGATTCCAGCCCATCCATTCCTTCAGTCCGTCAGGGAAAAGGAACGCCTTTTTCCGGATCTCCGCGCGCAGGCTGCCGTATCCCCGGGTCGTTCTTCCTCCGACCCGGATGCCCCCGGCCGCGCCGATGGACTCCAGAACCTTTTCCATCCATTCGTCGCCGTCCGTCACCTCCAGCACCGCCCAGTACGGCGCCGAGCATTCCACAACCTCGAAATCAAACTTCCGTCCGTCTACGGCGATACCGTCGTCATCCAGGCCCACCCCGTCGCGAACCGAGATTTCGAAATCAATTTCCTTCGGGCTGCGCAAAACCGCGTCGGATACGATGATGTGCCCATCCCGCTTCAGGGTTCCGAAGAACGCGTCCCCCTCCTCCGGCGGCAGCATCGCCCGAAGCACGCCCGCCAGGGAGCTGCCGGGGATCATGGGAAAGCCCCGTCCGTCCTTCTTCAGGTCGTTATCCGTCACGCTCCCGTCCCCGGCGGAAATGCGCATGGGCGCGGTCTGAAGAAGCTTCATAAGATAGTAGGTCTTTTTCATCTTCACCGAACCTCCCTCTCGCCGGCAAAATAGGCCGCGTGCAGAATCTGGCGCAGCGGCGCTTTCCATTGCTTCAGCACCTGCTTTCTGGCCTTCTCATTCTCCCTGACCGCCCGCGCCAGGGCGGCATCCGTCCGCAGCATGGTTTCCAGTACGGCTTTTTCATCCGCCCCGCCGTAAAGCTTCCCGAAGATGTTCAGCGCGATTTCCTTTTTCCCTGGATCCGTGATTCCGCTCAGCTTCAGTCTGAGCCTTTCCGGGGTCTCGCTTTCCTGCAGGGATCGGCGAATGCGGCTCATAAGCCCGTTGTTGGAAGAGGCGCCCCAGACCATGCTGTTTTCCAGATAGAGCATCTCCGCGTTCCGGGAGATTTCCTCCAGTGCCTTTTCCGCCAGCAGTGCGGAAAGCAGCGCCTCCGCGTCCGGGGACAGCTCCACGCTCCATTCCTCCGTCCTTTCCTCGGTCAGCTTTTCCGGCAGCTCCTCCCGGGAAAGGATCCGGATTTTTCCCATTTCTTCCTGGGGGAAGGCTCCGAGGTGGATCTCGCCCGGCACCGGCCGGCCCTCTGAGCGGAAAACGAATACGCTGCCCCCGCAGAGCGTTGTCATCTGCGGCTTCCAGAGGCCCCAGACATTCTGATACCCGCCCACAACGCGGTAGGCACAGTAGTCCGCTCCCTTCTCCGCGGCCGTCAGCCCCAAAGCCTGCGCAATTTGTGCCCGAACCTCGTCCGGGGCTACGGTCATCACGCCTTCCTTCAGCAGCACCAGATCAGAGCCGAGCACCGCGTAAACCGGCTCCCCTTCGGGAATCGTCTTTGTTCCTTCGGCTTTCTCGACAGGCCGGATGGAAAGCAGCCGGCAGGCCGCGTACTGGGCCGCACGGCTGTGGCCGATCCGGAACTCCGCCCGGTTCAGCAGATCGCAAACCGTTTCATACAGTTTCTCCGGGAAGGAGACCCGGCCCGCGAAAACCTGCCCCGCTTTCATGACGGAGCGCTGATAAAGCTGGGCCTCGTTCTGCCCGGCCCGCCCCGGGTGAGCATGCCGGTGATGATAAACCTCGTCGCCGGAAAGCCTCGAAAACCAGCCTTCCCCCCGGTTTTCGGACCAGAAGGCCTCCGCCAGGGCCCGATGCTTGCCCAGGCTCTCGGGGTCCGGCATCCGGATCAGATTCCGAACCTCTCCCAGTTCCCTGAAATAATGCATTGTCAGCGGCATCGGCTCGCCCCTTTGTCCATGAACGACGGGCGTCATGTCGCTCCATCCGGTTTTCCCGTTCAGGAAAAGATCCTCGAAGACGGCATCCGCCTCGTGATCACGCAGGAAGGCCTCCGCCATGCATCCGATCACGCTCCGGGCGGGAATGGCGCCCCGGGGCATATCGATGGCGGAGTCGAAAACCCACCGGAATTCCAGGGTCATCTTTCCCCGCGTGTCCGGCTCCGGTCTTTTCGTCGGATCCTCCGGCGCACTGGCCGCTTGCCCATCCTCCATCGTCAGCCGCACGTTTCCCAATCCCCGGTTGCGGTGCATGCCCATATGCCTCGTCGCCGCGCAGCAGGCCTCCAGTGCCTCCCAAAGCTCCGCGTCTTCCTCCCGCATCCGAACATCGGCAAGAAACGCCAGCTCTTTTCCTTCCCGGAGCGGATCCCACTGGCTCAGCACCCGGGTATAGCGCAGGGTGTTGCGGGCCGCCACGCCGTTTTCCAGCTTTGTCTGCCCATCCACGTGGGTATAAAGGCCCGTGACCCTGGCCGGGGAGGCATCCTCTTTCTTTTCCGAAAGAGCGGCCCGCATCGCGGCGTAACCGGGAAGCACCGCATCCCCGATGATCATGGATCCCGGCCGGGCCGGCGTTCCAAACAGCGCGTCGATGATCTCGCCCGTCATTGCCCGGCCGCTCCGCGGCAGCTCATATCCCTGGGATGCCAGGAAATCGGCGCTTTCCCGCAGGCAGCCCTTCAGCCTTCTGCCCGGAATCAGCGGCAGGCCTGCGTCATCCGTCCAGATATCCGTATCGATCCGGTTGCCGTAGCTTTCCCCATTTCCCGAGCAAAGATCCGACAGCAGGGCTATTTTCATGATCCTTTGCTTCACGCCGTGTCACTTCCTTCCTTCAGCGTACCAGAGATCATAAACTTCGGACAGGTCATACAGAACGCGGAGAAGACGATCCTCGTCCGGCTCAATTTCGCCAAGCTTTCCGCGCAGGCGCGGCGCCCTGGCGCAAATCCGCCTGAATTCCGCCTGTCCGGCCGCCGTTTCTTCCTCCCAGGCGCTCCCGAAGGCCTTGACGTTGCTCCGGGTGACCCTCTCATCCTTCAGGATGTCCGCGATCCTGTCCAAGGCCCGCACATCCGGCCCTTCTTTCTCCTGCCCCACGGTGTAGGGCCTGGCCATCCTTCCGCCGGTGTTCTGCTCCCGACGAATTAGATCCAGATCCTCCGACAGGCCGGAATGGACGTAGTGGAAGTCGATCCAGGATCCGTCCCTCTTTCCCGTGGAACGAAGCGCCTTTTTCGCGGAATCGCAGGCCTGCTCGGCCATCTCGTAGGCTGCGCTCGCGGGATAGTGGCTGTGGAAAATGCATATGCCGGCGCAGGAGGAATACGGATGGTCGCCCCGCTCCTCCGCCACGGCCCGCAGATACGCCCTGGTCAGCCGGAGCGCCTCCCGGGCGTTGCAGATAAAGGTGACATCGTCCCCATCGTTGATGATCCAGCGGACGGCGGCCTTCCGCTCCTTCGCGGCCTCCTTGACCGCCTCGACCCCGACGCCGCTGAAAACCCGCTGGGTCTCCCCAGCGAATCTTCTCATCCGGTTGACACAGGCGTCATAGGAAGCGTCCGCCTGGCGAAGCTCCTTTTCCACCTTCTGGCCCATGTTGTTCCCGTCCGCGTGAACGATGGCCAGAAGGCTTTCCTCGCCCTTTTGCGTGTCCAGATGGCTTTCCTCGCCCTTTTGCGTGACCAGCCTGTCCAGATCGACCCTCTGCTCCCTGCTTCCCCTGCGGCATTTCGCGGCGGCCTCCGCCGTCTTCTCCTCTTCCGTATTTTCGTTATAGTTGTATACCACGTCTGTCACCGGCTGCATCACCCTTCTGTCCAGAAACGAGAAGGGCATCATCGGAATGATCTCCGTCGTCGGCATGCGGTTTTTTTCCGTCTCCGCCGCCTGCCGAAGCCTCCGCCAGTCCTTCGGATAATCCCACGTAACCTCCACCGACGCCGCCAGCGGAACCATGCCCGGGCATTTTTCCATCAGCGCCCGGGAGAACGCTGCCGTCGCCGCGCGGCAGCTGTCCTCGCTGTCAAAGAGGACGGTCTCGTTTCCGCCCCCGCGGAAAACCTCCGCCATTTGAAGCCTTCCGGAGGAAAATGCCTCTTTCAGATCCTGCTCCGAAAAACGATCCCCCGCCTGATAGCGAAGGGTTTTCAGCCCCCCGTCCTTTTCCGCCGCCCGGAACAGCAGATCGTACGCTTCCCCGATCAGCTTTGAGCCGCCGGTAATCTCGAGAAGCCGATTCGTCCGGAATATATAGGCCTGTTTGGACCGAATCGTGTAGTAAGCCAGAACCGCCATGTTCCTCCGTCCTCCTTTGTTATCAGTATTCTCTGAAACAGACAAAATCAAAAAGCGCCGTTTTTTCCGTCCGTCCGTTTTCCAGCTTTCTTTCCTGCGCCTTTCTTTCGCTGCACGCGGCGACGCACAAGATTCCCTTCGCCTTCAGGCGGTTCACGACTCGGAAGGCCAGCGTCATCTCCCCCTGGCAGCATACGCAGTCCGGACGCAGCCGGAGCAGCGCCTCCGCCTGTTGATCGGCCTCGCGGTCCAGCTCCTCTTCCGTCGCCCCCGGCGGCACACTCGGAAAGGGAATATCCAAAACCTCTCCCCACACGGCTGCGGCTTTGCGCTGCGCGTCATTCCACTGGCAGCTGGGATGGTTTGTAAAATTGATCATCATCCTGGTTTCCTCTGTACGATCGTTCTTTTTTGCACTGGGGTTATCTTATCATACATTTTTTCGCCGCGCAACGCCGAATAAATCTGTTGTATAAACCCAGCGGGGTATGTCATTGAGCCAGCAGTTGGATGCTTGACACAAGAATTTCATCCAGGGAAACGCCCAACAGGTAACCCAGAGCGAGGAGATACGCCATTAACGAGGATACGGAAACGTGTGTACGGCTCAGTGAAGCCGGTCAGCAAAGCTTCAAAAGCATTTACTTTGGAAGGCCTTCGCCGAAAAGAAGGGAAAAAGAAGAGGACGGAAGTATGCTTTATTACTTCCAGTCCTCTTTGGATCAGCTGTTCCGGTATTCTATGAGGTTCAACGCCGGTGAAGCGGAGGTTCTTTATCCGGAGCAATTACGGAAAAAGCTGCGCCGGTTCTACGAAAATGCTCTGAAGGTTTACAACAGGAGGAGTCCGGCTGCGGAAAAGGGTGAATAACCGCGCAAACGATATCATGATCCCTTCAGGAATGATGCGTGAGAACTTTATTCCAGTGTATGCATCGTTCCTAATGGCTCGCTTAACACCGTACCGCTGCGGTCACGGATCCGTTGCAATCGTGACAGCATTCCGGGTATCATTTTTCGAAGGTTGACCATTTTAGCTGATACTCTGGAACCTCTATGGTTTTCCCGTTAGTTGTGTGATATTTCAGTATAGCAATTATTATCTTTGTTGCTTCATCCAACATGTAGTATCCCGCGTCCTCGACGGTCTTTCCAAACCATGTGCCGGCGCTGAGGCTGATAGCCAATGTATCGGCAGTGGCTATCGAAAAAAACTGATAGATAATACAAGCACGCAGAGGATCGCAGTGACCTTTTCTCGCATGAGAGTTACACCTCACTTTCTATAAGTCCGCTCAAAACTTCATTCAATTCCTTTTCGGCGGAATCAAGCGCGCCCTCGGCATCTGCGATGGCCCGCCTATAAGCTTCCATCTCCGCTTCCAGTTGTTCAATCTGACGCTTTACCATTTCATCCACAATGCAACCCCTCCATCCGTTTTTAATGTGACCGCATTGTAAACGGAATTACACCAAAAGTCATTGAACCTGTAGTTGAATCTGTCCGTGAAGCTATTACGAGAGGAACGCTCCCTTCTTTACGTTTTCCTAAGACAAGGCGATGACCGAAATCCAGATGATCACGCTCGTATCAGTCCCCGCTTGGGGATGAGATGTAAGTCCTCCCGGTGCTCGTAAATCCATTGGCACCCGTCGTATCAGTCCCTGCTTGGAGATGAGATGTAAGGTAAATATGCCGAGAGCTGCGGGCAAAATCAGTGGAGGTATCAGTCCCCGCTTGGGGATGAGATATAAGCTCAATTCGAACCAAATTTGAAGGAGGAAACTGTATCAGTCCCCGCTTGGGGATGAGATGTAAGTGCCTGATTTTGTAGGCTGTTTGTCAGGCACCACAAAATAGCCACTTGCACCATGATGATACGCTAATATTATTCTCCATTATCTCCCTTAATCCTTCTTTTCCGGCTAATATTGCGCGAACCCAGCTTTTTCGTCTCCATTTCGGAACGCATTTGGGGGAGGTTCGCGCAAATGCTCCGATCCTTCTCCTCTGTTTTTGCAGCCGCAAGCATGTCGGAAAATTCAACTTGTAGTTGAATCTATTGACCCTCGTCCTTTCTTTGCTTAAAATGTTTCCACAGAGTACCATTTTTTCGCCAGCCGGCGCCATTTTGCAGCAATCAAAACATCCGACCAGGAAAGCGCAATTCGGTGCATTCCCGGCCGGATGTTTTTCGTTTGGAGCGGCACGCACGGAAAAGGGAGTATCTTGC
>JAZQCB010000074.1:0-9528 GCA_045546035.1 Clostridia bacterium | reverse complement strand
TATCGTAAACGCAAAAACGCTTTGCGTTTTGATGCGTTTACGCCGCGCCGGGCGCGTGCCGCAAAGCGGCAAAATTACATTTCGCGCCCGGTCGCATCCGCCGGAGGCTTATCGGAAACGAAAATTAATTTTTCGTTTCCGATAACAATCGCGCGTTGGGGTTTGTGTTTTTTCGGAGCACAAAAGAAGACACGGATCATACAGGCTCAAGGACAGGAGAGGGATCGTTCCATATGAATATCAGGGATCTTCGGGAAGCCATGGGATTGACGGTGGCGCAGGCGGCGGACGAGCTGGGGGTGGCCAGGCAGGATTTGATCGACTGCGAGGAAATGGGATCCACCTACCTGATGCAGCCCTTCGTGGCGGCGTTTCCGGTCAACCCGGCGCTGCTGAGCAACCCGGACGCGGAGCCCTTTATCGAAAGCTATGACCGGGGCGCCCCGGGGGACCGGCTGCGGGCCTGGAGGGAAGAGTATGGGCTGACCGGAAAGGAAATGGCGGAGGCCTTGGGGATGACGGAGGAACAGTACGCCGCCCTGGAGAGAGACGGAAAAATTTCCCGCGCCCTGGGGGTCAAAATCGAAAAGGGAACCGGGATCAACCGGAAATGGCTGATGTACGGCGACGGGCGGAATAAAGGGACGCCTGTGCTGAAAGGGAAAAAGGCGGCGGAGAAGCCCTCCGGCCGCAAGACCCGGGCGGAAGGCGGAACAGCATCCGCGCCGAATCGGGAAGCCGGCCGAAAGATCCGGGAAGCCCGGGCCGCCGCCAACCTGAGCCGGGAGGAAGCGGCCGCCCGGCTGGGCCTCTCCGCCAGCCGGATTGCCCAGATGGAATCCGGATATGTCAAGGAACGCCGGGCGGAAGACATCGTCCGCCAGCTGTCGCCGACGCCGGCGAAGGCCAGCGCGAAGGAAATCGGTCTGCGTCTGAGGGAAGCGCGGAAAACCGCCGGCATGACGCTGAAATCCGCGGCGGAAGCGGTGGGCATCGCCTCCGGAACGCTGGCGGCCATGGAATGCGGACATGTATCGGAAAACCGGGCGGATGAAATCATCCGGGCCATTCAGGCCGCCGCCCGGGAACAGGCCGCCGGAGGCGATTTCAGCCGGGAGGCCGGGGCGAGGATCCGGGAAGCCCGGAAGGCCGCGGAAATGTCCCTGAAGGAGCTGGCGACGATCCTGCGCCTTCCGGAAAACCGGGTCGGGGCCATGGAGATGGGATATGTTTCGGCGGATAAAGCGGCGGAAGTGATCCGGAGGATTCAGGGAGGCCCGCGGCGGGTGGCCCGGGCGCGGCGCATCAAGCAGACCAACAAGGTGCTGCTCGGCCGGCAGATCCGCGACGCGCGGACCGAGGCGGGGCTGAGCCAGAAGGCGGTGGGCGAGATGATCGGCGTGCCCCAGAGCCGCGTCAGCCTGATGGAAAAAGGAGCCGTCGACGAGAGTACGACGGCGGAGATTCTGCGGCTGATCGCGGAAAGGGCCGCCCGGCCGGAAAAGAAGGACGCGCCGGCGGAGGAAGCGAAAAAGCCCGCCGAATAAACGCGGCCTCCCCCCGGCGCCCGGGAAGAGGGCGGAAGCATCCGACGCGAAGGAAGAACCATCGGCCGTGGGGGAGCAGGGCCGGAGAAGCAAAAGGAATTGCTGGCCGCGGATCGGGGATTCCCGGCCGAGGATAAGGCACGCAAAAAGGACTGCGAGGTTTTCGCAGTCCTTTTTGCTCCTCTTCCGGGGGCTTATTCCGCCGCGGCCTGATCGGCGGCGGGGCTGTCGGGATGATCCTGCAGGCCGGGCTTCGGGGCCCGTTTGGTTTCCGGCAGCTCGTTGGCCAGGATGACCGCGGAGAAGGGGGGCAGATCGAAGGAAAGATACCCGTCCTTCACGATGCCCATGACCTTCGGAATCGTGGAATGGCTTTCCGCCCCGGTCTGAATACGGCGATAGAAGGGCTCCCCCTCCAGCGCGCCCGCGTCCCGGGCGTAGAGGCGGAAATTGGTTCTGCCGCCGGTATTGTTCAGGGCCACGATGGACCGGTGGGTTTCGTCGAAGCGGGCGTAGGCGATGCGGCCGTAATCCGCCAGGAGGGGCTTGAGACCGCCGGTTTTTAATGCCGGCAGGGCGGCGCGCAGGTTGGCCAGATCCCGATGCAGCGCGATCAGGGACATGTCTTCCCTGCCCCAGGGATAGGTCCGCCGGTTGTCCGGATCGGTCCAACCCACCTGGCCGGCCTCGTCGGCGTAATAAATGGTGGGCGCGCCGGGCCAGGACATCTGGAGCACCACCGCTTCCCGGAAGACGCCTTTGTTGATGCCGGCGCCGGCGGCTTCGGAGCCCATGCTGGTCATCCGGCCGACGACCCGGTTGGTCCGGGTCAGAAAACGGGAATGGTCATGGTTGCTCAGCTCGTTCATGGCGCACTGGATGGAGGGATAGGTCAGGCGCGACATCTTGTCCCGCATGATATCGAAGAAGGCGTTTCCGTTCTGATACAGATCATCCCGGTACGCGTCGGAATGCTTTTCCATGCCGGTCAGGAACCAGGTCACCGGCTCCATAAAGGCGTCGTAATTCATGATGGAATCCCACTGATCCCCCTTCAGCCAGGGGGAGGGATCGCCGTAATGCTCCGCGAGGATCAGCAGATCCGGGTTCACCGCCTTGACCCGGGCGCGGAATTCCCGCCAGAAGCGGTGGTTAAACTCGACGCTGTGCCCCAGATCCGCCGCCACGTCCAGCCGCCAGCCGTCGATGCAGTAGGGCTTGGAGGCCCACTTTTCGGCGACCCGGAAGATTTCCTCGCACAGGGCGGGGGAGGCCTCGTAATTCAGCTTCGGCAGGGTCGTATAGCCCCACCAGCCCTCGTAGGCGGGGCTGCGGCCGTTGCCGGAATCATTAAAATGAAAGTAGGAGCGATAGGGACTGTGGATACTCTGGAAGGCGCCGGGCTGGAAGCCGGCCTTGCCCACATAGATGCCCTCGCAGTCCATCCACTTGTTGAAGGAACCGCAGTGGTTAAACACCCCGTCGAGAATGATCCGCATGCCCCGGCTGTGGAGCTCCTGGCAGAGACGGGCGAAGAGATCGTCGCTCTTTTCCAGGTTTTCCATCGAGGTCACCCGGCGGATGTAACGGGGAGCGTAGCCGTTATGCTTCTCCCACATCTGCATGGCGTGCTCCACATCGTCGGTAATGACGCCGAAATGGGGATCCACATGGTCGTAATCCTGGGTGTCGTATTTATGGCTGGAGGGGGAGACGAAGATGGGATTGAGATAGAGCACCTCCACCCCCAGGGACTGGAGATAATCCAGCTTGTCCAGGATGCCCTGCAGGTCGCCGCCGTAGAAATAGCGGATGTCCGTGTCCGTCGGCAGAGCGGACCAGTCCGCCACGTGCTTGGCGTGGCCGACGGTATAATAATACTCATTGTCGGTCACGTCATTGGAGGGGTCGCCGTTGCGAAAACGGTCGGTAAAAATCTGGTACTGGATGGCGCCCTTGGACCATTCGGGCACATGGAAGCCGGGCTTGAAGCGGAAGGCGTAGGCCAGGTTGAAATCCGGCATGCTTCCCCCCTCGGCGGTGCGGCAGCCGTTTTTATCGAAGCCGACCCTCGTCCCGTCGGAAAGCTCCAGCAGAAACCGGTAGCGGATCTCGTCCCGGTCGCAGAAGATGGAGGCCTCGAAATAGTCGAAATAATCATCGGACCGGACCGGATGCATCAGCGTTCCGGAGGAGAGGTTTTCAAGCAGCAGAATCGCCCTCGTGGCGCTGCCTTTGGCTGCCCGCAGGCGGATGGCCACGGAATCGCCGGGATCAGGCTCCGAAGGGCAGCGGTAGGACGGGGTTTCATCGCTGTAGATGGCGGAGAGAACGTGTTGAGATGCGGACATAGGGAATCTCCTTTCCGGTTTTTGCGGAGGCGGGGCCGGAAACCCCTTCCCGCGGGAAACACCCGGAGACGAGTATATCGTAAATCCCCCGGCGGCGCAAGCTTGCAAATGGAAGTAGCCCGGGATATAATGAATCGTCCGGCGACAGAAAGCCGCCATGGGAGTGGATGAATGGAAAACGAACTGAGCCTGCCGCGGGGGATCCCCGCGGATTTCAAAAAAACGGAGGAAACCGGGCTGACCGAGGCGGAGGCGGAAAACCGCCGCGCGGCCGGGCGGGGAAACCGGACCGGGGAAGACGTAGGGAAGAGCACGATCCGGATTCTGCGGGAAAACGCGCTGACCTGGTTTAACCTGCTGAATCTGGGGCTGGGCCTTCTGCTGATTCTGGCGGGCAGCTACCGGAACATGCTGTTTCTGACCATCGTCATCGCCAATACCGGGATCGCCGTGATCCAGGAGCTGCGGGCCCGGAAAACCATCCGGGAGCTGAAGCTGATGAACGCCCCGAAGGCCCGGATCCTGCGGGAGGGGCGGGAGATGACGATGCCGCCGGAGGACGCGGTGGAAGGCGATCTGGCGGTGTTTCGGGCCGGGGATCAGATCATCGCCGACGGGATCGCCGTAGAGGGCGCCGGGCGGGCGATGGAGAGCCTGCTGACCGGGGAGAGCGACGAGATTCCCAAGGCAGCGGGGGACTGGCTTTATTCCGGATCCTATCTGACAGAAGGCAGGATCACGGTTCAGCTGGTCCGCGTCGGGGAAAACAGCTATGCCAGCCGGCTGACCCGGGAGGCCCGGAAACGGAAGGCCCCGGAATCCGGCCTGATGAAGGAACTGAAAAAACTGATCCGGTGGGACAGCTACGCCCTGCTCCCGCTGGGCGCCGCCTTGCTGGCCAAGGAAATGCTGATCCAGAAAATGCCCTTTCAGCAGGCCGTTCCCCCGGCGGTGGCGGCGATGCTGGGGATGATTCCCGAAGGGCTGATGCTGCTGACCAGCATGGCGATGGCGGTGGGCGTCATCCGGCTGGGGAAAAAGGAGGTGCTGGTGCAGGAACTGTACGGCATTGAAACCCTGGCCCGGGTGGATACCCTCTGCCTCGATAAGACGGGGACCCTGACCACCGGCCGCATGAAAGTCGAAAGCCTGAACCCGCTGACCCCCGTGGAAGGGGAGGCCCGGGAGGCCATGAGCCGGTTTCTGGGCGCCTTTGACGAGCGGAGCGGAACCCTGGACGCCCTGCGGGCAGCCGTGGCCCCGGGGACGGAAAAGCCCCGGGAGGTGCTGGCTTTTTCCTCCGCGCGGAAGAAATCGGCCGCGTCCTTCTCCGACGGGAAAACCCTGATCCTGGGGGCGCCGGAATACGTGCTGGGCCAGGGCGAGGAAGCGCTGACGGACAGGGCGCGCCGGATGGCCGCGGCGGGCCGGCGGGTGCTGGTGCTGGCGGAGGCGGAGGGAAGCCTGGAGGGAGAGACGCTGCCTCCGGTTTCCCGGGTGCTGGCGATGCCGGCGCTTACGGACGAAATGCGCCCCCACGTTGGGGAGACGGTTCGCTATTTCCGGGAGCAGGGCGTGGAGCTGAAGGTGCTTTCCGGGGATAATCCGGGCACCGTTTCTCGGGTGGCGGCGATGGCGGGCATCGACGGCGCGGATCGGGCGGTGGACGCCCGGGAGCTGGACGGCCCGGAGAAAATCCGGGACGCCTGCGAAAAATATACGGTTTTCGGCCGGGTGACGCCGGAGAAGAAAAAGGAGCTGGTGGAGGCCATGCGAAGCCGGGGCCGCTTCGTGGCCATGACCGGGGACGGGGTCAACGATATTCCCGCCCTGAAGGCGGCGGACTGCTCCATCGCCATGGCCGGCGGGGCCGACGCGGCGCGAAGCTGCGCCCAGCTGACCCTGATGCGGGATGATTTCGCCGCCGTGCCGGAGATCGTGCTGGAAGGGCGCCGGGTCATCAACAACATTACCCGCTCCGCCACGCTGTTTCTGACCAAAACGATTTTCAGTTTTCTGCTGACCTTCCTGACGCTGATCTTTCCGGGCGTCTATCCCTTCCAGCCGATCCAGATGTCCCTGGTCAGCAGCTGGACGGTGGGCATTCCCGGCTTCTTCCTGGCCCTGGAGGCCAGCCGGGAGAGAATCCGGGGCAGCTTCCTGAAGACGGTGGCGCGGCGGGCGCTGCCGGGCGGGCTGGCGGTGACCCTGTGCGCGGCGCTGGCCGCGCAGATGGGCCGATGGGGCGCCTCCGCCGAGGCCTGCTCCACGATGGCGACCTGGACGGCGGGGATCCTGGGCATCGCGATTCTGGGCCGGGTGTGCCTTCCCTGGCGCGGGATCCGGATCGGGATCACCCTGGGGGCCGCGGCGGGTTTTTTCCTGACGGCGCTTCTGCTGGGCCGGGTTTTCTTCCTGGTTCCGCTGGAGGGAAGGCTGCTGTGGATGACGGCGGCGCTCTCGGCCCTGGGAACGGCGGTCTATGCCTTTGGCGCTTATCTGGAAGGCAAAGGACGAAATCGGGGGAACGGTTGAAAGCGGCTTGCTTTTTTGCTATACTGCCCCCGGGAAAATATGACGAGGACGGGAATCGGATATGAAAAAACGAAGCATGCTGGCGGGCGCGGCGGCCCTGATCCTGATGATGACGGCGTCCGCCGGGGCGGAGCTGTCCCTTCGGGAATCCACCAAGGGCGGCAAGGTAATCCGGAAAACCTGGGTGGATGAAGGCGGGCAGACGGTCAGCGGCCCGGAAGGATACGCGTATACCACCTACAGCTATTCCGGGACATCCGCGACGGAAAAATATTTCGACGCGGGCGATATGCCCTTCCGGACGGCGGGGGGTTATTACGGCCGGATCATGACCTACGGCAACCGGCACCGGCTGGAGGAAATCGTCTATCTGGACGAAAACGGCGAAAAGGCGCCCTGCGCCGCGGGCTATACCCGGGTCAAAATGAGCTATACCTCCAAGGGACAGGTGACCAGCGTCCTGTATTATGACGAAAACGGCAAGCTGATGATCGTTCCCGCCCTGGGATACGCCGCCATCCGGGCGGAATACCGGGGAACGGCGCTGACCAGCCGGACCTATCTGGACGAGAACCGGAACCCGGTGGACACGCCCCTGGGCTACGCCTCGGTCATTCAGGGGGTCAACAAGAGCAACCAGGTGCTCTCCATCCGCTTTGAACGCGCCGACGGCAGCCCCGCCGCCTGCGCCGAGGGATGGGCCTCCTGCCGGCGCGAGGTGGACAAAAAGAACCGGGAAATCAGCGTAAAATACTACGACCTGGGCGGAAAGCTGGTGGACCGGGGGGCCGGATATGCCTATGAAGTGAAAACCTATGAAAGCGACCGGGCGTATACGGTTTCCCGCTTTGACACGGCGGAGGCCCGGATCGCCATGGGGGACGGATACGTTTCCGTCCGCCGGGAGTTCAATAAGGATGAGCTGCTGGTGAAGGAAAGCTGGCTGGACGCGGAGGGAAAGCCCACCGAGGCGGCCGACGGAACCGCCGCGGTTTCCTACGCCTATGACGGGCAGGGACGGCTGAAACAGGTCAGCTATCTGGATCTGAGCGGCCAGCCGGTGCTGAACCGGGCCGGGACGGCGGGTTATCAGGAAAACCTGGACGACAACGGAAGGATTCTGAGCCGGGTGTTCCTCGGCAAGGGCGGAAAGCCCGGCAACACCGCCGAGGGATACAGCGAGATCCGCTATCTTTACGCCGCCGACGGTTCCGTCAGCAAGACGGAGTATTACGACGTCAACGGCGTGCTGGTGAAATAAACAAAGCTCCCGGCGCCGGAGACGGGCCGGGGAAAAACGGACGCATCCCGCGGCGGGCGGGGGAGAGGAGCGTGTTTGGCATTGAATATGGAGAACCTGAAAAGCCCCTACGGCATTATCGAAATCGACCCCTGGCTGAAGCCTTACAGCGGGGAGATCGACCTGCGGATGGACCGCTTTAAGGAGCGGCGGTATCAGCTGGTCGGCGGGGCGGAAACGCTGACGGATTTCGCCAACGGGCATCTGTATTTCGGCATCCAGAAAATCCCCGGGGGGTGGGCCGTGCGGGAATGGCTGCCGGGCGCCGACGGGGCGAACCTGATCGGCGATTTTAACGGATGGAACCGGGAAAGCCACCCGATGACCAAAAAGGACGGGGACGTATGGGAAATCCTGCTGGAGGGCGAGGACGCCCTGCGGCCCGGCCAGTGGCTGAAGCTGCTGGTTCATCGGCAGGGCGCCAGCTTTGAGCGGCTTCCGGCCTTCGCGACGCGGGTGGACATGGATCCGGAAACGAAGCTGCTCTGCGCCCGGGTGCCCGACGGCGAGCCCTTCCCCTGGACCGACGGGGGATACCGGGAAAGAAAGCCCGGCGCCCCGCTGATTTACGAAACCCATATCGGCATGGCGCAGGACGCGGAGCGGGTCGGCACCTATGAGGAATTCGCCGACCGGATTCTGCCCCGTATCCGGGATCTGGGATACAACACGGTGCAGCTGATGGCGGTTCAGGAGCATCCGTATTACGGCTCCTTCGGATACCAGGTCAGCAATTTCTTCGCCGCCGCGCACTGGTACGGGGAACCCCGGGGACTGAAGTATCTGATCAACAGGGCCCATGAGATGGGATTGCGGGTGCTGCTGGACGTGGTTCACAGCCACGCCTGCCCCAATGTCGGAGAAGGGCTCCAGTTCCAGGACGGGACGGACGGGCAGTATTTCCTGGAGGGGGGCGAGGGCCGTCATCCCGCCTGGGGAACCCGGCTGTTCAATTACCGGCGGACGGAGGTGCTCCACTTCCTGCTGAGCAACCTGAAATTCTGGATGGAGGAATACCATTTCGACGGCTTCCGCTTCGACGGGGTGACCAGCATGATCTATCATGATCACGGCCTGGGCTCCGCCTTCACGGATTACGGCATGTATTTCAGCCTGAACACGGATCTGGACGCGATCAACTATCTCCAGCTGGCCAACGAACTGATCCACGAGGTGGATCCCAACGCCCTTTCCGTGGCGGAGGACATGAGCGGCATGCCCGGTATGTGCCTGCCGCTGGAAGCGGGCGGCATCGGGTTCGATTACCGGCTGGCCATGGGCGAGCCGGATACCTGGATCAAGCTGCTGAAGGACACCCGGGACGAGGACTGGTCCGTCCAGAGCATCTGGCACGAGATGACCACCAGGAGACCCCAGGAAAAGGTGGTCGGATACTGCGAGAGCCACGACCAGGCGCTGGTGGGGGACAAGACGATCCTCTTCCGCATGGCGGACGCGGAAATGTATACCGGCATGAGCAAGGATTACCATTCCGTGACCATGGACCGGGCCATCGAGCTGCACAAGATGATCCGGCTGCTGACCCTGTCCTGCGGCGGCAACGGCTATCTGAATTTCATGGGCAACGAGTTCGGCCATCCGGAATGGATCGACTTCCCCCGCGAGGGCAACGGCTGGTCCTTCCACTACTGCCGCCGCCAGTGGAGCCTCAAGAATAACGGCCTGCTGAAGTACCAGTGGCTGAACGACTTCGACCGCGACATGGTCACCCTGACCAAGGCCCACCGCATCTTCGACCAGCGCATGGGCGACCTCTGCCTGCACGACGGCAAGG
>JAZQCB010000073.1:0-64368 GCA_045546035.1 Clostridia bacterium | reverse complement strand
GCATGCTTTGCCGCGTCACAGATTTTAACTTCCCCATTGCGGAAGAAAACAAGCAAGCGAAAGCCTTTGAGAGGAACAACGTCCTCGATCTTGGTCTTCCAGCGATTCAGCAGCAACGGGGGCAATTCTGCGGTGTTTATTTCTTCAAGGTAGCATTCATCCTGCGCGCATCGCCCCATGGTCAGCATCAGCATTTGAAATTCGTCATATTCTGTGAGCCCGTTTTCCTTCAGAACCTGACCGATATTCTGTCTGTCCCGGGGAATAATACGCTGCTGCACCCATAAACGGCTCCAATAGCTGCTGACGGAGCGCTCGCCGCGTTTTACGAACGAGGACAGCAAAAGCGGCGTTTCCCAGGGATCAGCGTCGTCCGGCAGCTCAATATAGAATGCTTTCGCGTTTTCGTAATAGATCAGATATCCCAATACGCTCTTTCGCGAAAGCGTATCATCCTTGATTGCAAAGATCCTCATACGCTTGCCACCTCCTCCATATCATTTCCCAGATCCTGTCCAGCCATTGCTGATCGAGCGCTTCTGATAAACCTTCCAGGAGAATTGCGCGGTCATTCTCTGCCAACGGATGCAAAGGAGGACGCTGATCCCGTGGGATCAACCGGAGATTCTCCCATGATGACCGTGAACCGACAAAGCATTGGACCGGCTTATCAGCCATAACGTCCTCCCGAAGCATGGCTTCGGTGCTTTCACACCGACTGAGCAGCGACAGTCCGTGATCAAACAAAGGGGCCAGGCGGATGGTTTTCTTCCGCTGGTTCCGAAGTACTTCCATATTTGCGCCATGCCGGTCACGATTGAGGATCAGATAATCGACGACCAGCATCTCATAGACTGTGCTTTCCCATCCGTTGCGGATGCAAAAATCCATGGGAGATTCATTCGGCAAGCTCTCCGCTTGATAATATGCGTCCAGCGCGATTTTGCTTTCTCCGCGCTGCTTGAAATCCTTGGAGGCGCAAAGCCAGGTTTCATATTCTTTCTGATCGATCAGGATCTTCGCATGGATCAACTGATAGGGCAGGTGGCTGATGCCCAGGATCGATAATAAGCGATCTACAATGATTTCATTAACGCATTCATGGCCGATGATCCCTTTCCAGGCATCATAATTTGACAGCTTGAAATAAGTCTTCCCGTCGACTCCGTCTTCATACGCTTTCAGGAATGAACCCGCCGTACCGGACGAATTGCGAGTCTTTGCCCAGCTGAGATGCGTCATGTCCTGTAATTCATGAATGATTTGATTCAATGCCATTCGCCTCCCACGGGCTCTATGTTAGCAAAACACTTGATAAATGTCAAGTAGTAAAGCGTAAGCTGTCACCGAAGAGGCGGTAATCTGAGCCAAGGCGAAGACCAATGGTTTTTTCCAATTTCTCCAGAAAATGCACTGAAATTGCAGTTGATGGTAAAATAAGGCTCTTTTTATATTCCCAAATTTGTTGTGCGGACACGGAGCGCGCCGCTTTTGCAATACTCTTTTTAATATCCCCTGCTCAGATCAATCTGACGGGCCAGGGGGCGGCCGGAGCAGTAATTGTCCAGATCCTCCAGGAAGAGATCCACGATCCGCTTCACCGTCCAGGGCAGGGTCATGTTGCCCGCAATATGGGGGGTGACCAGCAGATTGGGGCAGGTCCAGAAGGGGTGATCCTTCGGCAGGGGCTCCGTCTCGAATACGTCCAGGGCGGCGCACAGGCGTCCGGAGCGGAGCTCCGCTTCCAGGGCCGACTGATCGAGAACGTTTCCCCGGCCTACGTTGATGACCGCGGCACCGTCGGACAGCAGGGAGAGCTGCCGGGCGCCCAAAAGGCGGTTCGTCTCCGGGGTGCCGGGGAGGGAAAGAATCAGGGCATCCGCCTCCGGCAGGACGCTTTCCCAGGCGGAGATGGGGAGAACCCGGTCAAAGAGATTCTCCGGATTCCTCCCGGAGCGGTTGATGCCGATGACGCTGGCCGCGCCCAGGGCTTTCAGCCGGCGGGCGATTTCCTGCCCGATGTCTCCGGTGCCGGCCAGCACGAAGCGGCCGTTCAGGATGGAACGAACCGGCAGATCCCGCCGCCATTCCCGCCGGGAGACGATTTCGTCATAGGCCAGGCGCCGGCGGAAGAGGGACAGAAGCATCATGAGGGTATGCTCGGCGATGGTAACGCCGTAGGCCCCGGAGGAATTGGTGAGCACCGCATCCGGAGAGGCGAAGACGCCCTCGCCGACGAACTGATTGACTCCCGCGGAAGGGGAGCAGATCCAGCGAAGCTGAGGCGCGTGACGCGCCAGATTCGCATCCTGCCCCAGGATGATTTCCACATCCTGCAGGGCGGGCAGGCTTTCCTCCATCGTCTTAAAGAAGGAAACCTCCAGGCCGTGGGCCGAGGCGGCAGCCTGAATGCGGGAGCGATGCTCCTCCGAAAGAACAGGAAGGACAACGATCAGCTTGTTTGTATGCATGAAAACATCCTTTCAGGCCTGGTCTCCCACAGCAGAGGGGACGAAACAACGTAAGCCATGCCCCTGGGACAAAGAATGCCGGACACGGAGAGAATTTTCCGCTCCCGCGGACAGTCCCGCACGGAGCGACAGCACAAGGAAAAGGGCAAGCAGAAGGGAAGAGACTCTTTTCATCGGACGCAGAACTCCTTCAGGTCGTGTCTTTTCAGGATCGCCGAAGACATTCCTGATCAGCGGACGCTATTATACAGCAAATTGGATCGGATGGAATGGCCATCCCAACGGAACCACCGCGGATATGGTCAGTGCACAGGTGCCGAGCATGCATGGATGAAAGCGTCAAACAGCCGCTGATGTTCCGGATAACGGTCGCTGAGCGATTCCGGGTGCCATTGCACACCAAGGGCAAAAGGATGATCCGGCAGTTCAATGCCTTCAACCAGTCCATCCGGAGCGAGGGCATTGACCCGGAGGTCTTTCCCCAGCGCTTTGATTCCCTGGTGGTGCCTGCTGTTAACGCGCAGCTGGCCGGCTCCCACGACGGAGGACAGGAGCGTATCCGGTCTGACATCCACATCATGCACCGGGTCTCCGGGCGCGTCAAACCGGGGGTGGTTCAGCTGCGTTCCGAACTGGGATGCCAGATCCTGATAGAGCGTCCCGCCCAGGACGCAGGAAAGAAGCTGCATTCCGCGGCAAATAGCCAGGACCGGCGTCCGGCGCGCTAACGCATCCCGGCACAGCCGGATTTCCATGGCGTCTCTGCACTCGGAAACGTCTCCGCAGCATGGCATTTTCTGTTCTCCGTATTCCGCGGGGTTCACATCCTGACCGCCGGTCAGCAGCAAGCCGTCTACATGGGAAAGCAACGCGGAAATCTGCTCCCGGTCATCGGTGACGGGGAAAATGACGGGTGTGCCGCCCGCGCGCAGGACCGCTTCCACATAATCCTGATTGACAGTGATCTTATTCTTTTCCGCCCAGGAAGGGACGATCCCGATCAGCACCATACATACCACCTCCGACTTTTCTGCGACTATTATAATCCGTTTTTTCCGTAAGACAAGGCAGGAATCCTCGGACACCGGGGGATATATCAGAATCCCGTTCCCGCTCTTATCCGTCCTGCGCAGGAATCTTCGGGTACCGGGGAGACCAACTGTATTTATGCTGCATTTATTGCCGGCCATTCCATTTTGACTGTTGACAAAAGCCTATTAACATAGTAGGATTATGGAAAGACGAAACAAGGAGGGCTCACGATGAAACATCTGATTCGTACCATTTCAGTATTCACAGCACTTCTCTTCGCTTGCGGCGTGTTTATGGCTGCTTTTGCGGAAGAGCCGCAGGCTGTGGCGATCAACAAGGAAGCGTTTGACGAGCTGATCGCCTCCGGTCCGGTTGCGGGCGACGACGCGATCGCGGCCAGCGCCTGGGCCACGAAGGTCAAGGAAGCCGGCGTTCTCCGCGTCGGCGGTACGCGCACCTCTTTCCTGTTCAGCCAGATGGATGAGACGGATAACGGCGTTCGCGGCTTTGACGCGGGACTCTACCAGCTTCTGGCGAAGTATATCCTGGGCGATCAGGGCAAGTTCGAACTCACCCAGGTCACATCCAGCACCCGGGAATCCGTGCTGACGGAAGACCAGGTGGACGTCGTATTCGCCACCTACTCCATTACGCCTTCTCGGCAGGAAGTGATTTCTTTCGCGGGGCCGTACTACACCTCCCGCCAGGCGATCCTGATCAAGGCCGGCAACACGGAGATCACCGGACTGGAATCGCTGGCGGGAAAGACCGTTGCGACCCAGGCGGGTTCCACCGGCCCGGCCATCCTGGCGGAATATGCGCCGGAAGCGGACGTGCAGGAGTTTGAAGATGATATTCAGGCCCGGACGGCCGTGGAGCAGGGCCGCGCGGACGCTTATGTGACAGACTATACGCTGATCCTGAATTCCCTGGTGAAGAACCCGGGCGTCTACGCGATCGCGGGCGACGTTTTCGGGCCTGAGGACAACTACGGCATCGGCCTTCCGAAGGATTCCGACGGCGTGGCGTTTGTGAACCAATTTCTGAAGACGATTGAAGCGGACGGAACCTGGGCGAAACTGTGGCAGATCAGCCTTGGTGACAGGACCGGCCTGACCGTGGCGCCTGAAGCACCGGCCATTGCCGACTGAACTTCTGAAACGATCAAAGGGTCTCGGGCGGCTGCCTGAGACCCTTTTGGAGGGTTTTCATGGGCATTTTGGATCTGCTGAGCAAATACGGGGAGCAGTATTTCCAGGCGCTGCTGACGACATGGCGCCTGACCGCGATCTCTTTTGCAGGGGCGTTTATCATCGGAATCCTGATCACAGTGGCCCGTGTATCCCCAATCCGGCCGCTGAGGATCTTCGCCGATATCTATGTTCAGATTTTCCGCAATATTCCCGGCGCCGCGCTGCTGATCCTGCTGGTTTACGCGCTTCCGTACCTGCAGATTGTTTTTCCTTATGACGTGTGCGTGACGATCGCAACCGTCCTGATCCCTTCCGCGTTCTGCTCGGAGCATCTCATGAGCGGGATGAACACGATCCCTCCCGGACAGATCGAAGCGGCCCGTTCCCTTGGGCTGACTTTCCTGCAGATGATCCGGCGGATCGTCGTTCCGCAGGCGCTGAGATCCTCAGTCCTTCCGATGACGAATCTGCTGGTGGCGACGATGCTGACAACGTCCCTGGCCTCTCAGGTTCCCATGCGCCCCCGGGATCTGACAGGGATTGTTTCCTACATCAACACCCATGATACCGGCGGAGTAATGGCATTTGTCATTTCCGCCGCTCTGTACTGCCTGACGGCCTTCGTGATCGGCAAGGTTGGCAACCTGGTGGACCGGAAAGTGAGGATTCTGCGATGAAAACAGGGAATATCCGGGATTTTCTGTATGAGCCTCCCGGCCCCCGCGCGCGGAAAAGGATCCGGATCATCACGGGATTCGTGCTGATGGGGCTGCTGGCCTTGCTGGGATTGATCGTGCGGCAATTCGCGGTTACAGGGCAGTTTGACGCGAAATACTGGTACTTTTTTGCAAAATGGACCACCTGGCGTTTTCTGGGGCAGGGACTGCTGACCACACTGGAAGCGGCGCTGACCGGATCGGCCATTTCATTCGCGCTGGGGTTTCTTCTGATGCGCGGGAAATTCCAGGGGAAAACGATCCGGGGAATCAGCGCTTTCCTGATCGAGTTTACCCGTGGGGTTCCGACCCTCCTTTTCATCTATTTCTTTTTCCTGGTTGTTCCGAAGACCGGGTGGAAACCTTCCGCTTTCTGGAAGATCACCCTTCCCTGTGCCATCTCTGCCTGCGGCGTGGTGGCGGAGGCCCTGCGATCCGGCGTCAACGCGGTACCGGGCGGCCAGCGCGAGGCGGCATTGTCTCTGGGACTCAGTGAAAGAAGGACTTTTTACAGGATCGTTTTTCCGCAGGCCTTCCGGTATGTGATTCCTTCATTGATCGCGGAACTGGTCATTGTACTGAAGGATACAACTTTCGCCTATGTGGTTTCCTGCGCAGACCTGATGCAGAACGCAAAGGTGCTGATCTCAAACTATGACGCCATGCTTTCGATCTACCTGGTCGTTGCCGTGATTTACATCCTGATCAATTACCTGCTGAACAGGATTTCGGAGAAAATCGCCGGTTCACAGCGACGGGGCGTCCAGACGATCCCGGGAACGAAAAAAGGAGTTGCCGCCCATGGATAATCATTTGCCTGTTCCGATGATCGAATTGCGCCATGTGAATAAGCATTATGGCGATCTGCATGTACTCCGGGATATCAGTTTATCTGTCCGGAAAGGCGAGGTGGTTGTGATCATCGGCCCGTCCGGCTCCGGAAAGTCTACGCTGTGCCGCTCCATCAACCGGCTGGAAACGATCGATTCCGGTGAGATCCTTCTGGAGGGGGAACCGATTCCGCGGGAAGGGAAAAAGCTGGCGGAGCTCAGGAGCCGGATCGGCATGGTTTTCCAGTCCTTCAATCTGTTTGCGCATATGTCTGTGCTGGATAATATCACGCTGGCGCCGGTGGATGTACTGAAAAAAGGACGAAAGGAAGCCCGGGAAGAGGCCCTTCAGCTTCTGGAACGCGTCGGTGTTCGTGATCAGGCGGATAAAGTACCGGCCCAGCTTTCCGGCGGACAGCAGCAGAGGGCGGCGATCGCGCGTTCCCTGGCGATGCACCCCAAGGTCATGCTGTTTGACGAACCGACAAGCGCCCTGGATCCTGAAATGATTCAGGAAGTGCTCAATGTGATTGCTGAACTCGCAAAGGAAGGCATGACCATGCTGATCGTAACGCATGAAATGAATTTTGCCCGGCGGGTCGCGGACAGGGTGATTTTCATGGATGGCGGGCAAATCGTCGAGGAAAACACGCCGGACTGTTTCTTCAGCAATCCGGAAAGCCAGCGGGCCAGGGATTTCCTGCGCTCGCTGCGCGCTGAAGCGGACAGGGTGGAGGACTGATGGATGCCGAAAGCGGAACATGCGCGAAAGGAGCCCGATAGGACTCCTTTTTTGTCTGGCCAGGCGGCAAGCTCAAAAAACCCCCGGGGTTTGAAAACAAGCCGAAGAATATGCTATAATGCAAAGAATCAGAGAAAGAATAAACCCGCGCAAGCGGATGAGGCGATTTACGGATTAGCCAAACGACAGGAGGGATGAACGCATGCGCTTTCTTCATATTGCCGACCTGCATCTGGGCAAGCAGATGAACGACGTGTCGCTGCTGCCGGATCAGGAATACATCCTGGATCAGATGGTTTCCATCGCCGAAAAGGCGCGGGCGGACGCGGTGCTGATCGCCGGGGACGTGTATCAGCGCTCCTCGCCCCAGGCGGAGGCCATGGCGCTGTTCGACCGCTTTGTGAGCCGCCTGGCGGAGGGAGGCCGGAAGGTCTTCATCATCAGCGGAAACCACGATTCCGCCCAGCGGATCTCGTATTTTTCCTCCCTGATCAAATCCTCCGGGGTGTATGTAACGGAAGCCTTTGACGGGAAGCCGCAGATCGTCCCCCTGCGGGATCGGGAAGGGGAGATCCTGATCTGGATGCTGCCCTTCCTGCGGCCTTCCCAGGTCAAGCGCTTTCTGCCGGAGGAGAAGATCGTCAGCTATCAGGACGCGATGGCCGCCGTGCTTCGCCAGACGCCCGTCGACAAAAAGAAGCGCAACATCCTTTTGTGCCATCAGTTTATCACCGGCTGCGAAACCTCCGATTCCGAGGAGCGGGCCGTGGGCGGGCTGGACAATATCGACGCGGCGCTGCTGGATGATTTCGACTATGTCGCCCTGGGGCATATTCACAAGCCCCAGAAGGTGCTGCGGGAGACGCTGCGCTACGCCGGATCCCCGCTCAAATATTCCTTCTCGGAGGCGAATCACAAAAAGAGCGTGGCCGTTGTGGATCTGGACGAAAAGGGCGAGGTCGCAGTCCGCCTGGAGGCGCTCTATCCCCTCCATGATGTACGGAAGATCGAGGGAAAACTGGCCGATCTGATGCGGCAGGACTACTCCGAGGACTATCTGTGGATCACCGTGCATGACGAGCTGGTGCCGCCGGACGCAAGGGAGACCCTGTCCACCAACTTCCCCAACATGATGAAGTATTCCATCGTCAACTCCAAAACGAAAATGGACCTGGACATCCTCGCCACCGAGCGCATGGAAAACAAAACCATTCAGGAACTGTTCTCCGACTTTTACCGCCTGCAGAACAATGACCAGGAGCTCAGCGACGCCCATCGGAAGGTGATCGGCCGGGTGCTGAGGGAAATGGAGGAAGAAGCATGAAACCGATCCGGCTGACCCTGTCCGCCTTTGGCCCTTACGCCGGGGAAACCACAGTGGATTTTTCCCGATTCGGGGAGGAGGGCATTTTCCTGATCGCCGGGGATACCGGCGCGGGCAAAACCACCCTGTTTGACGCCATCAGCTTTGCCCTCTACGGCGAGGCCTCCGGCGGCAAGGAGCGGCGCAAAAGCAAATCCTTCCGGTCGGACTGGGCTGACCCGAGAACCGAAACCTACGTTGAGCTGACTTTCCGCCACAGGGATAAGACCTGGCGCGTGCGGAGAAACCCGGAATACCCCCGGCTGATGAAGCGCCGGGACGAAATGACCACCCAGAGCGCCGACGCCACGCTGACCAGCGTGGACACGGGCGAGGTGATCGACGGCCTGCGGGAAGTCAACACGAAGATCCAGGAAATGCTGGGCCTCACGCAGGATCAGTTTACCCGCACGGTGATGATCGCCCAGGGCGATTTCCTGAAAATCCTCAACGCCTCCTCGGACGAGCGGAAGGCGCTGTTTCAGAAACTGTTCAATACTTCCGTCTATGCCGACCTGCAGAAAAGGCTGCAGGAAATGAACAGCGCCTGCAACCGGGAGCGGGAGGAGCTGGAACAGCGTGTCAGGATCGCGGCGGGCAAGATCGATCCCGAGCCGGAAGACCCGGAGCGGGAGCAGATCGCCGAGTTTAAGGCCGAGCCCCAATACGCAGGACTCCTGGCGGAATGCCTGGAGCGCCTGCTGGGGCGGGAAAAGGAAGCGGGCGAGCGGGTCCGGCGGGAAAAGAAAAACGCCGAGGAGGAAATAGGCCGGCTGAACGCTGAGACGGAACGGGCCCGGGCGGACAACGCGGATTTTGACGCCCTGGAGAAGGCGCGGGCGGACCGGGAGCGGCTTTCAGCGAGCCAAAGCGACATGGACGCGCTGGCGGCGGAGCTGGACGAGGCCAGGAAGGCGCAGGAACTTTCGCCGGAAAAGGCGCTGCTGGATAAAAACCGGGACGATTTGCAAAAGCAGGAAAAGACCGCCGCGCGGGCGGAAGAGGCATTGAAAAAAGCGGAGGCTATGCTGCCGGACGCGGAACGGAAGAAGCGGGAGGCGGACAGCCACGCCGGGGAGGCGGATGCCCTGCTGGCGGCGGCGAAACAGCTGAGCGACTGCGCTCCGGTACTCAGAGACCTCGACAGCCGGCGGAAAAAACTGGCGCGGCAGCAGAAGAGTCTGCAGGCTCTGCTTTCGGCCAGCTCCGGGGCGGACGCGACCTATACCGCGGCGAAGGAAGGCTACTTCCGCAGCCAGGCAGGGCTGATGGCCCGCGATCTGAAGGAAGGGCAGCCCTGCCCCGTCTGCGGCGCGACGAGTCATCCGCACCCGGCGGAATGGACGGCGGCTTCAGTTACCCGGGAGGAGCTGGAGGCCGCCGAAGAACGCCGCAGCAAGGCTCAAGCGGAGCTGAACGAGGCGGACAAGGCCCTGACCGCGCTGCGGGCCGAGGCGGAGGCCGGACAGAAACGCCTGGCGGAGATGGGCATCGGCGAAAACGAAACCCCCGGAAGCCTGGAAAAACAGATTCAGGAAAAGCAGAATCAGGCCCGGCTGTACCGGGAAGCCATCAAGAAGGCGGGCGACGATCTGCAGGGCCTGCAGATCGCCATGGAGAAGAACCGTACGGCGGCGGAGCAGGGCCGGGCGCACGCGGAAGAGCTGCGGCGGGATTCTGAAAGCCGGCAGAGGAGCTTCCGGGAGCACCTGACCAAGGTGGGATTCGCGGATGAAAGGGCGTATCAGCTGGCCATCAGGCTGCCGGCCGCCATGCGGGACGCGGAAGGGCGGCTGAAGGAATTCGGGGAACAGAAAAAATCCCTGGATGATCAGATCGCCTCTCTTCAGGAAAAACTCTCGGGCAAGGTCCGGACGGATATGGCGGGTCTCGAAGCGCGACTGACTGCGCAGCAGAACCGCAAGGCCGCCGCAGAAAAGGCGGAAGGGGCGCTGAACAAAAAGCGTGCCCTTCATGAGGACGCGCTCCGGGAGATCCGGGAAGCCCTCGGCCGGCAGAAGCGCCGGGAGGAGCACTGGGCGGTGGTCCGGGATCTGTATAACTGCTGCGCCGGAATCTCGGGAGGGGCGTACCGGGGCAAGCTGACCTTCGAAGCCTATGTGCAGCAGTATTATTTCAAACAGGTCGTCGCCGCGGCGAACAAGCGGCTGACCGTGCTGACCGACGGGATGTTCATCCTGCGATGCAAGGAGGAAGCGAGGGACCGGGTGCGCCAGAGCGGCCTGGATCTGGACGTGCTGGACCGGGGCACCGGCCAGTGGCGGGACGTGAGCACGCTCTCCGGCGGCGAGTCCTTCCTGGCCAGCCTGGCCCTGGCGCTGGGCCTTTCGGACGTGGTGCAGGCGCAGAGCGGCGCCATCCGCATGGACGCCATGTTCATCGACGAGGGGTTCGGGACCCTGGACGACAACGCCCTGCGCAATTCCCTGCAGGTGCTCTCCGACCTGGCCGACGGAAACCGCCTGATCGGGATCATCTCCCATGTGCATGACCTGGAGGAGCGGATCGAGAAGCAGATCGTTGTTTCCAGGACGATCAGGGGATCGAAAATCGAAATCATCGGAAACCCGTAACAGGGCCATTCCTGACAGGGGACGGTTTTGTCCGGTTGCGCCTGACGCGCCGGACAAGAGAACCGCCCCTGTCTTTTCCATTTTCCTGAGCAGTTTTACATGAACTTTACCTTTCCGTACTGTCTGTTCTTACATGGATATGGTACTCTCTGTCAGGGTACGTTTTTTGCGGCACGCATTTTCGTGGAGGTGATTCCTTTTGCTGATCTACGCCGTGGAGGACGAGGCTGGCATCCGGGAGCTGGAATGCTACGCGCTGGAGAAGGCCGGCTTTGAGACGTGCGGCTTTGAGGACGGGCGGGCCTTCTGGGAGGCCCTGGAAACCCGCGTGCCGGATCTGATCCTGCTGGACGTGATGCTGCCGGGCGAGGACGGATTCGCGATTCTCCGGCGCCTGCGCTCGGACCCCGCTTTCATGCCGATTCCCGTGATCATGATTTCCGCCCGGACGGCGGAGCTGGACCGGGTGAAGGGCCTGGACTTCGGGGCGGACGATTATATGTGCAAGCCCTTCAGCGTCATGGAGATGATCAGCCGCGTGAAGGCCAGGCTGCGGGGAAGCCGAAAGGCGGAGGAGCGGCCGCTTCGATGGGAGGGCATTTTTATGCGGGATGAGGCCCGGGCCGTCACGGCGGACGGGGAGAATGTGGAGCTGGCTTACAAGGAGTATGAGCTTTTGAAGCTGTTTCTGGAAAACCCGGGGGTGGTGCTGCGGCGGGAAGAGCTTCTGAACCGGATCTGGGGCCAGGCCAGCGCGGGGCGCACCCTGGATGTGCATATCCGCTCCCTGCGCGCGAAGCTGAAGGAATGCGGCCGGTTCATCCTGACCGTGCGGAACGTGGGATACAAGCTGGACCGGGAGGAATGAGATGGAGAAAAAGATCGTTCTCAGCCTCTTCTATATGGGCATCGTCACGGCCATCGTCGGGATCGCCGTGACCATTTTTACCTATTACGGCTTTTTCCGCGGCGAGATGGCGGAGCAGCTGATCCACGAATGCAGGCTTGTGGCCGAGGGGTATGAAATCGTCGGATCGCCCGGGGAGCTGCGGCGGTTCGCGGGGGAGGGCTTTCGCATCACCCTGGTGGATCCGCGGGGGCGGGTGCTTTTCGAGAGCGACGCGGATTCCCAGGCCATGACCAACCATCAGGATCGGCCGGAGATCCGCGCGGCGGCCGAAAGCGGAACAGGCAGCGATACCCGCCTTTCGCAGACGCTGGGCATCGAGGATCATTACTACGCCATGCGCCTGGCGGACGGAAACATCCTGCGGGTCTCCGTGCAGACGGATTCCATCCTGGCGCTGTTTGAGCGGTCCCTGCCGATTATTCTGCTGATCATCGCGGGGATCATCGCCGTATCGGTGCTGGTTTCGGTGCGGCTGACGCGCAAGCTTCTCGCCCCCTTCCGGGAGATTCCCGCCATGCTGGCCGGCAGCGGGCCGGTGAGCGAGGCGCGGGTCTATCCGGAGATCGCCCCCCTGGTGCGGGAAATTCAGGAGGCGCGCAGCGCCCAGAGCGAAATGCGGCAGGAGTTTACGGCCAACGTGTCCCACGAGCTGAAGACGCCCCTGACCTCCATTTCCGGATACGCGGAGCTGATGGAAAACGGGATGGCGGGGCCGGAGGACAGCGCGGTTTTCGCGGGGAAGATCAAAAAGGAAGCGGACCGCATGCTGACCCTGATCGGGGATATCCTGCGGCTGTCGGAGCTGGACGCCGCGGCGGGACCGCCCCTGGAGGATCAGGTGGATCTGGCGGAGACGGCCCGGGAATGCGCGGAGGAGCTGGACAGCGCGGCGCGGGCGCGGGGCATCGAGATCAGCGTGAGCGGGCAGGGCGAGCCGATCCAGGGAAACCGCACCGAAATCCACGAGCTGATCTTTAATCTGATGGACAACGCCATCAAATACAACCGGGAGAACGGCAACGTCAGCGCGGAGGTTTCCGGGAAAAAGCTGACGGTTTCTGACACGGGGATCGGCATCCCCCAGGAAAGCCTCCCCCGGATCTTCGAGCGCTTCTACCGCGTCGACAAGAGCCGCAGCCGCGCCAGCGGCGGCACGGGGCTGGGGCTGTCCATCGTGCGGCACGTCGCGGATCACCACGGCGCGAAGCTGGAAACAAAGAGCATCGTCAATGTCGGAACGACCATCACGGTCACCTTTCCGTAAAGGAGCGAAACGGTTTTGAATATTTTTTCGGTTTTTACCCTTCTGGGCGGCCTGGCCTTCTTCCTCTTCGGGATGCACGTCATGTCCGCAAGCCTGGAGAAGACCGCCGGCGGGAAGCTGGAAAGCGCCCTGAAAAGGCTGACTTCCAACCCTTTCCAGAGCCTGGCGCTGGGGGCGGGGATCACCATCGCGGTGCAGTCCTCCTCGGCGATGACGGTGATGCTGGTCGGCCTGGTCAATTCCGGGATCATGCGGCTGGAGCAGACCGTGGGCGTCATCATGGGCTCCAATATCGGTACCACCCTGACCGCGTGGCTGCTATCCACCGCGGGGATCCGCAGCGACAATTTCTTCGTTTCCCTGCTCAAGCCCGAGAACTTCGCCCCGGTGGCCGCCTTTATCGGCATCATCATGATCATGATGAGCAAGAAAAAGAAGCGGCAGGACATCGGGACGATTCTGGTCAGCTTTGCGGTGCTGATGTTCGGGATGGAGCTGATGAAGGAGGCCGTATCTCCGCTGGCGGAGACGGAAGGCTTTACGTCCCTGCTGACGGCCTTCGCCTCCCCGCTGCTGAGTGTGCTGATCGGCGCGCTCTTTACCGGGGTGATCCAGTCCTCGGCGGCCTCGGTCGGCATTCTGCAGGCGCTGTCGATGACCGGCGCCATCTCCTACGGGATGGCGATTCCCCTGATCATGGGGCAGAACATCGGCACCTGCGTCACGGCCGTGCTTTCCGCCATCGGCGTCAACAAAAACGCCAAGCGGGTGACGGTGGTGCATATGCTGTTCAACCTTCTCGGGACCGCCGCGTGCATGACGGTTTTCTACGGGCTGAACGCGCTGCTGCATTTCAGCTTTGTGGTCAGGCCCATCGGCGCGGTGGAAATCGCGGCAGTGCACTCCATCTTCAATATCGTGACCACCCTCATCCTGCTGCCCTTTTCGGATCAGCTGGTAAAGCTGGCCCGGCGGATCATCCCGGACGGGAAGGGGAAGGAAAAGAGCGTGCTGCTGGACAAACGCCTGATCAGCACGCCTTCCCTGGCGGTCTCCCAGTGCCGCGAGCGTACGGTTGAGATGGCGGTCAAGGCGAAGGAGGCCCTGACGGAAGCGCTTCCGGCCGTGCTCGATTTCACCCAGAAGGCGGCGGACGGCGTCGAGGCAAAGGAACAGCTGCTGGACGAGATGGAGGATCAGCTTTCCGCGTTTCTTCTGGAGCTTTCCTCCGTCAGCCTGACGAACGCCGACAGCCGGGTGGTCACGGAGCTTCTGCACTGCATCAGCGATTTCGAGCGGATCAGCGACCATGCCATCAACATGGTCGGCATCGGGCAGGAGATGAAGGAAAGCGGCCTGAGCTTTTCCCCCAACGCCAGGGCCGATTTCGCGACGCTTTTCGCCGCGCTGACGGAGATCATGACGATCACGGTCGACGCCTTCGCGGCCAACAGCCCCGAGGGCGCGCGCCAGGTGGAACCGCTGGAGGAGGTCATCGATGATCTGACCGCGCGGATCCGGGACAAGCATATCGCCAGGCTTCGCGCCGGGGAATGCAGCCCGGAGCTGGGGGTGTTCCTCTCCGATCTGCTGATCAACTGTGAGCGCGTATCCGACCACTGCTCCAACGTGGCGGTGTCGGTGATCCAGGTCTTCCGCGCCGGCATCGGCGGCCACGACTACCTCAGCGAGCTGAAGGCCGGCCGATCCGCGGAATTCGTCAAAAACTATACCGCCTACGGGCAGAAATACCGCCTGGCGGCCGAGTGAGGAGCGGCCATGGGCGGGCGAATGAAGGCGCTTTATTCAGGGCGGGGGTTGTGCTATAATACCCCGAAATCAGAGAAAGAAGAGGAGACAGGGAAGAATGAAACCGTATCTGATGGAAAACGAGGCCGTGCTGGCCGAGCTCGGCTCCTCCATGCAGGGCCTGAGCGATGAGGAGGCCGCGGCGCGGCTGAAAAGCGAGGGCCCCAATAAGCTGAAGCAGCCACCGAAGGACAGCCTGCTGAAAAAGTTCCTCGGGGAGCTGAAGGACCCGATGACCATCGTGCTGATCATCGCGGCGGTGGTCAGCGCCGTGACCGCCCTTTACGCGGGCGAGAGCCTGACCGACGCGGTGATCATCCTGGCGGTGGTGCTGATCAACGCGTGCCTGGGCGTCTATCAGGAAAGCAAGGCGGAGGCGGCCATCGAGGCGCTGCAGCAGATCGCCGCCGCCACGGCGAAGGTCATCCGCGGCGGGCATCAGAAGACGATCCGGGCGGATGAGGTGGTCCGGGGCGACCTGCTGGTGCTCGAGGCGGGCGACGCGGTTCCCGCCGACGCCAGAATTGTCGAATGCGCCTCGATGAAGACGCAGGAGGCCGCACTGACCGGCGAATCCACCGACGTGGACAAGCAGAGCGGGACGCTCCCGGCGGGGGCCAACGGCGAGGTGACCCTGGGAGACCGGAAAAACATGGTCTACATGGGATCCATCGTCACCTACGGCCGCGGCCACGCGGTCGTGACCGCCGCCGGCATGGATACGGAGATGGGCGCGATCGCGGACGCTCTGTCGAGCGCCAAGGAGGAAGAAACGCCCCTGCAGATTAAGCTCAACGAGCTGTCCAGGAAGCTGTCCGCGATGATCCTGGTGATCTGCGCGTTCGTGTTCGTGGTGAACCTGGTGCGCAGCGGCGGCAAGGCGGTCATCGACACCTTCATGGTCGCCGTGTCCCTGGCCGTGGCGGCGATTCCCGAGGGGCTGAGCGCGGTGGTGACGATTCTGCTGTCCATCGGCGTCACGAAGATGAGCAAAAACCACGCCATCATCCGGAAACTGACGGCGGTCGAAACGCTGGGCTGCACCCAGATCATCTGCTCGGACAAGACCGGCACCCTGACGCAGAACAGGATGACGGTCGTAAAGAAAGTTTCCGGAGATGAAGAGCTGCTGATGACCGCCATGGCCCTGAGCTCCGACGCGGAGCTGGAGGGGGAGGAGGCCGTCGGCGAGGCCACCGAATGCGCGCTGGTCAACGACGCGAACAAAAACGGCCTGCCCAAGGGAAAGCTGGCCGCGGATCTGCCGCGGGTGGACGAGGCGCCGTTCGACTCCCTGCGCAAGATGATGTCCACCGTGCACCGCGCCCGGGCCGGCCAGGGCTTTATCCAGTTTACCAAGGGGGCGCCGGATGAGGTGCTGCGCCGCTGCACCCGCATCTGGCAGGACGGGAAGGCGGTGCCGCTGACCGAGGAGAAGCGGAACGAAATCCTGCGGGAGAACATGGAGATGGCCGATCAGGCGCTGCGGGTGCTGGGCGCCGCGCAGCGCGTCTATGACGAGAAGCCCGCGTCCAACGCGCCCGGGGATCTGGAGCAGGATCTGACCTGGATCGGCATGTGCGGCATGATCGACCCGATCCGCCCGGAGGTCAAGGACGCGATTGAAAAGTGCAGAAGCGCCGGCATCCGCCCGATCATGATTACCGGCGACCACAAGGTGACGGCCACCGCCATCGCGCGGGAGCTGGGCATCCTGGGCCCCGGGCAGTCCGCCATCACCGGCGCCGAGCTGGACGCCATTTCCGACGAGGACTTCGCGAACGACGTGCGCCGCTATTCCGTTTACGCGCGGGTTCAGCCGGAAAACAAGGTGCGCATCGTCCGGGCATGGCAGAATCTGGGCATGGTGACCGCCATGACGGGCGACGGTGTCAACGACGCGCCCTCCATCAAGACCGCGGACATCGGCGTCGGCATGGGCATCACCGGCACGGACGTGACCAAGTCCGTGGCGGACATGATCCTGTCCGACGACAACTTCGCCACCATTGTTTCCGCCGTCGGCGAGGGACGGCGCATTTACGACAACATCCGCAAGGCGATCCAGTTCCTGCTCTCCGCCAACCTGGCGGAGGTGCTGGCCGTCTTCGCCGCCACGCTCATGGGCTTTTCCATCCTCAAGCCCGTGCACATCCTGTGGATCAACCTGATCACCGACACCTTCCCGGCGATGGCCCTGGGGATGGAGGAGGCCGAGAAGGACGTCATGCGGCGCCCGCCGAGAAGCCGGAAGGAGAGCATCTTCGCCGGCGGGGTTGGCTTCGACATCGCCTTCCAGGGCCTGATCATCGCGGCTATGACGGTGTTCAGCTACTTTGTCGGCCACCGGCTGGAGACCGGCTCCTGGGCCATCGCGGAATCGCCGGCCGGGATGACGATGGCCTTCCTGACCCTGAGCATGATCGAGGTGTTCCATTCCTTCAACATGCGCTCCCGCACCGCGTCCCTTTTCAGCCTGAAAAAGCAGAACCGCTGGCTCTGGGGTACGCTCATCTTCTCGCTGCTGGTAACCGCGGCCGTGATCTTTATCCCCTTCCTGAATCAGGCCTTCTCCTTCCAGCCCATCACGCTGACGGAGTACCTGATCGGCATGGCGCTGGCGCTGGCGGTCATCCCCATCGTGGAGATCGAGAAGGCCGTTCGCCGCTGGGTGACCGGACGGAGCGGCGCCGGGAAAGAGTAAATAACAAACAGAATAACGGTTCCGTGAGCATCCGTTACCGGGTTGCCGCGGAACCGTTTTTTTTCGGAACGGGTTTTCGTGCCGGGGAAAGATTTCTCGCTCCCGGCCAGCTCTCCGGCGGGGCGGAAACGCCGCGAAGCGCCCGGTCCGCCCGGGACCAGCTACGCCTTTTTTTCCTCCGGATGAGGCCGGGCGGGAACCCGCTTCTGGCGGTACTGCAGCGGGGTTTCGCGGAACTGCAGGCGGAAGCGGCGGACGAAATTGCTCACGTCCGGATAGCCGCACTGGGCGGCGATGGAGGCGATGGACAGCTCGCTGTTAAGCAGGAGCAGGCGGGCCCGCTGCATGCGGCTCTGGGTAATGTACTGCATGGGGCTGATGCCGACCGCGCGGCGGAAATGCGAGGAGAGGCAGCCGGGGGATACGTGATACTTCGCGGCCAGGGCGGAGAGGGAAAAATCGCCGCAGAAGGACGCGTCCAGTTCGGAAAGAATATCCTGGACGGGGAGGAAGGAAAGCTGGTTGGGCGGGGTAAACATATCGGGGCGCAGGGACTGGGCGTCCGTCAGAATCAGGGTCATGAGCGCCTCCATGCGCACGTCGGAAAGCGGGCCCTCGGCGCGGCGGGTTTCCATGAGCATCGAGAAATAGCTGTCAAAGCGCATCTTGAGGGGGCCGGTCTCCACGACGTAGGGAAACTGTTCCCCGTGGAAACGGAAGACGGAAAGCAGCAGCACGTCGTTATGAAAGGCCTTCAGCTCGGTCGTCGGCAGGAGGAGATAATACCGCTTGTAGGGCAGACCAAGGGGGCGGGAGGCGTGTTCGTCAAAGGGATTGAGAAAGATCAGAGCGCCGGGGCCGCAGACGAAATTCCGGCTGCGCACGGTGATGACCGCCGAACCCGAAACGACATACAGCATCTCATAATAGGTATGGGTGTGCATGCCGTGGGGCGTGGGTTGGTCGTTATAGCGGATGTCGATGGACATGGACGCCTCCTGAAATCGAAATTACATATATTCAGACGATAAAAAACGATTTATCGGTTCAGATTCATAGTATCATAATCCCCAGAAACAGACAAGGGGAGCTTAATCATATGCGGCATGAGACGTTCCATTACACAACCAGGGGGGAGCTGGAGGCGGAATCGAAAAGACTGAACGCGTTCCTCCCGCTGAGCGGGCGGACGGAGCTGCTCTTTCAGCCGCTTCGGATCGGGGCAAAGGAGGCGGAGAACCGGATCGCCTTCCAGCCCATGGAGGGAACGGACGGGACGGAGGACGGCGCCCCCGGGGAGCTGACCATCCGAAGATATCACCGGTTCGCCAAGGCCGGCCCGGGGCTGATCTGGTTTGAGGCGGTGGCGACGGTGCCGGAGGCGCGGGCCTCGGCGCACCAGCTGATGATCACGGAAAAAAACGTGGGCCTGTTCCGGAAGCTGACGGACGAGATCCGGGAAATCTGCGTGAAGGAGAACGGCTACGCGCCGGTGATCGTCATGCAGGCGACGAACTCCGGGCGGTATTCCAAGCCCCACGGATATCCGGAACCCCTGATCGCCTACCGCTGCCCGCCGCTGGAGGATACCCCTCTGGGCGAGGACCGGATCGTAAGCGACGCGGATCTGCGGCGGTTTGAGGAGGCTTACACCTGGGCGGCAAGGCTGGCGGGGGACGCCGGGTTTGACGGGATGGACATCAAATGCTGCCACCGCTACCTCGCCTGCGAGCTGCTGTCGGCCTATTCCCGTGAGGGGGAATACGGCGGGAGCTGGGAAAACCGGACGCGCTTCCTGAAAAACTGCTACCGGGCGGCGGAGAGCGGCAAACCGGGGAACGGTTTCTTTCTGACCAGCCGGCTGAATGTATACGACGGCTTTGAATGGCCCTGGGGCTTCGGCGTCCGGGAGGGCGGCGGGCTGGAGCCTGACATGACCGAGCCGATCCGCCTGATTCGGGAGCTGGAGGCGGAATTCGGCCTCCCCCTGATCAACGTGACGATGGGCAACCCGTACCGTAACCCGCACGTGAACCGGCCGTACGATCACGGGAACTACGTGCCGGACGAGCACCCGCTCGAGGGGGTCGGGCGGATGATGCGCGGGGTGAGCGAGATTCAGCGCGCCATCGCGCCCCTGCCGGTGATCGGCAGCGCCTTCAGCTACGCGCGGCAGTGGGGGGGAGACCTGGCGGCCGGCATGATCGAGGGCGGGCACTGCGCGATGGCCGGGTTCGGCCGGATGGCCTTCGCAGATCCGGAATTCGTGCATGAGCTGCGCCGGACGGGCGCCATTCGCCCGGGCGGATGCTGCGTGACCTGCGGCGGATGCGCCAGGCTCCTGCGGGCGGGAACGCCGGCAGGCTGCATCGTCCGGGACCGGGAGGTATACAGAATATGAGAAGCGCGTTTGTAACCGGGTCCACCCGCGGAATCGGGCGGGGGATCGCTGAGGCGCTGCGGCGGGAAGGCTGGCGGGTGTTTTTTTCCGGAACGCGGAAGGAGCTTCCGGCGGATCTTCCCGCGGGGGCGGACTACATCCCCTGCGACATCTCCCGCGCGGAGGACAGGCAGGCGGCGCTGGAGGAAATCCTGCGGCGGTGCGGCCGGATCGATCTGCTGGTCAACAACGCGGGCGTGGCGCCCCTGGAGCGGCGGGACATCCTGGAGATGACGGAGGAAAGCTTTGACCGGGTCATGGGGATCAACCTGCGGGGGACGATGTTCATGTGCCAGCTGTTCGCGCGGGAGATGATCGCCGAGCGGGAACGGGTGAGCGAGTGGCAGCCCCGGATCGTCAACATCGGCAGCATGAGCGCCTATACCTCCAGCACCAGCCGCGGGGAATACTGCATCAGCAAGGCGGGCGTCGGCATGGTCACGAAGCTTTTCGCCGACCGGCTGGCGGCGGAGGGCATTCCGGTGTTCGAGGTGCGGCCGGGGATCATCGACACGGACATGACGAAGGTCGTGCACGAAAAATACGAGCGGATGATCGGGGAAGGGCTGCTTCCGGTGCGCCGGTTCGGAAAGCCGGAGGACGTGGCCGGGATGGTGCTGGCGTGCGCCGGCGGGCTGCTGGACTATTCCGCGGGCCAGGTGCTGGACGCGGACGGGGGATTCAGCCTCAGAAGGCTGTGAAGAGAAAGGCAGGGCGCGTATGCGGGAAATTCGCATCCGGACGGTGGTGGTCGGATCGGGGTGCGCCGGGCTGAACGCGGCGGACACGCTGGCGGCGCTGGGGGAGGAAAGCCTCGCCCTGGTTACGGAGAACATGAACGCCGGCACCTCCCGCAACACCGGGAGCGACAAGCAGACCTATTACAAGCTGTCCCTGGCCGGAGACGAGGGCGACAGCGTCGGCGCCATGGCCCGGGATCTGAGCTATCCGGACGTAAACGGGGACACGGCGCTGTGCGAGGCGGCCGCCTCGGCGGAATGCTTCTTCAAGCTTTGTGCCCTGGGGGTGCCTTTCCCCGTCAATGAATACGGCGAATACGCCGGATACCAGACGGATCACGACGCGCGGCGGCGGGCGTCCTCGGTCGGGCCGCTGACCAGCCGGCTGATGACGGAGGCGCTGGAGGCCTCCGCGCGGCGCAGGGGTGTGCGGATCCTGGATGGGTGCGTCGCCGCCTGGGTGATGACCGGGGAAAGCGGCGTCGCGGCGCTGGACGTATACGAGCGGGAAACGCGGGAGATCCTTCGGATCCGATGCGCGAACATCCTTTTGTGCACCGGGGGGCCGGCGCACATCTACCGGGACCGGGTCTATCCGGAAAGCCAGCACGGAATGAGCGCGCTGGCGCTCGCGGCCGGCGCGCCGGGAGCGAATCTGGACTGCTGGCAGTACGGGCTGGCCTCCGTCCTTTTCCGATGGAACCTGAGCGGAAGCTATCAGCAGGCGCTGCCGCGATACGTGTCGGTCGACGCGGCGGGACAGGAGCGGGATTTCCTTTCCGACGCGCTGGGGGAGCGGGAGGCCATTGCGATGACCTTCCTGAAGGGATACCAGTGGCCCTTTGACGAAGGCCGGCTGGAGGGCTCCTCGCGGGTGGATCTGCTGGTCAAGCGGGAATGCGACGCGGGGCGAAGGGTGTATCTGGACTATACGCGCAACCCGCGGGGCTACGACCGCTCCGCGCTGGACGCCGAGGCCAGGGATTATCTGGAGAGGTGCGGCGCGACGCAGGGGCTGCCGATCGAACGTCTGCGGGCGATCAACGCGCCGGCGATCGGGCTGTACCGGGATCACGGGATCGACCTGGAAAAAGAGCGGCTGGAGATCCGCGTATGCGCGCAGCATCACAACGGCGGGATCGCCGTGGACGCGAACTGGGAAACGGAGATTCCGGGGCTGTATGTCTGCGGCGAGGCGGCGGGCACCTTCGGGCGGAAGCGGCCGGGCGGATCGGCGCTGAATTCGACCCAGGCGGGATCCCTGCGGGCCGCGCGGCACGCTTTCCGCAACGGGCGGCGGATTCCGGAGGGCCCCCTGCGCGAGGAGGCGTTCCGGCTTCCCGCGGGGGACGCGGCGGCCTTCCAGTCCCGGATGACGGAGATTGCCGGCATCCGGCGGGAAGCGGAAGGCATGGCGCTGCTGAAGGCGGCGGCGGAGGCGGCGCTGGCGGCAGCTGTGGAGGCCGATCCGGCGGAGAAGGATTTTGAGGAGCGGCTGATGCTGCGGGATCTGCTGATCACGCAGCGGGAGGTATTATCCGCGATGATCGCGGCGGCCTGCGAGGAAGGGCATCCCGCGGGCGTGATGGAAACCCGGGACGGGGTTTCGAGGCGGATTCCGGCCCGGCCCCTGCCGGAGCGGGATCTGTGGTTTGAAAGCGTGTGGAAAAAGTACCGGGAGATAAACGGGCATGGATGAAGTGATCAGGATGATCGAGGAAGGAAACGGGGAGGAGCTCGCGCGCCGGATGCGGGAGGGTCTGCTTCCCGAAGCCCCGGCGGAGGCGAAGGAGGAATGGGCGCGCCATGCGGCCCGGCTCGGAAGGGCGGAGATGCTGGAGACGATCTGCGGCGGCGGAAACGGGATGAGCTATCCGCCGGACGCGGAAGGAAGGACGCTTATGCATTACGCCGCCCGGAGCGGGGACGCGGCGACCATGGCCTTCGCCGCCCGGGTGCTGGGCTACAGCGCCTGCGAGGGCGATAATCGGGGCGTGACGCCGCTGGATCTGGCACGGGAAAAGGGCCCGGAGGCGCTGCGCGCGCTGGAGGAAATCAGCGGCGCAGATCTGGCGGTGTGCTACCGGAACCCGGTGATCCGGGGATTTCATCCGGATCCCTCGATCCTGCGGGTCGGGGAGGAATACTGGCTGATCAACTCCACCTTCCACCTGATGCCGGCGCTGGAGATCAGCCGCAGCCGGGATCTGGTTCACTGGGAGCCCGCCGGGCATGTTTTCACCGATCCTGCGGAGGCCGGCGTGGAAGGCCTTCCCGGGGGATTCGGGTACTGGGCGCCGGATCTTTCCTTCTACCAGGGGCGGTTCTGGGTGGTCGCGACGCTGCGGCGGGACACGCCGCCCTACCGCGTCCAGATGATCACCTCGGCGGAGGATCCCCGCGGCCCATGGGCGCCGCCGCGCTTCCTGCCTGTGGACGGCATCGACCCCTCCCTGTTCACGGATGAGGACGGGAAGCGGTATCTGGTGGTCAATCCCGGCGTGAGGATCGCCCGGATCAGCGACGCGGGCGAGATGATGGAGGAACCGCGGATGATCTGGATGGGCACGAACCGCTACAAGAGTGAGGGTCCGCACATCATCCGACGGGACGGGTGGTATTACATCTTCCAGGCGGAGGGCGGCACGGGGGAGGATCACATGATCTCCTGCGCCCGCTCCCGGCATCTGGAAGGTCCCTATGAGCACTGCCCCTTCAACCCGATCCTGGGCAGGAAGCGGGCGGAGGCCTTTATTGGCCGGGGCGGACATGGGAAGCCCTTCCAGATGCCGGACGGCCGATGGGCGATCGTCTATCTGTGCGGCCGGAAGATCGGCGGAAAGAGCCTGATGGGCCGCGAAACGGCGCTGGATCCGCTGGAATGGACGGCGGACGGCTGGCCGATGGTCAACGGTCTGCGGGGCCCGTCCTGCCTGCAGCGGAAGATGCTTCCGGACGCGGCAGCGGAGGAAGGAAAGAAGGAGCTTGCGTGGCTGAGCCCCCGGGCGGACTGGAAAACATTTGCGCACCGGCGGGAGGGCGGAATCGCCCTGGACGGCGGCGCGGAGCTGAGCGAAATCCACGGGGCGCACGCGCTGCTTCGCCGGCAGACGGAAAGCCGCCTGGAGCAGCGCGCGGACGTGGATCTGAGCGGCATGGCGGAGGGCGGCGAGGCCGGCCTGACGGGATATTACGATGAGAACAGCTGGTATCTGCTGAGCGCGAGGAAAACGGCGGAGGGCGCCGAGGTATTGCTTCGGGAGCACGTCGGCCGGGAAAACCGGGAAAAGCGCCTGGGCCGCGTAAAGGGGCCCCGGGCGAGCCTGTGGATCCGCGGCGACGGGCTGGAGCGGGAAGCGGGCTGCGGGCAGACCGGGGAATCCGCGCGCCTCTTCATCGACTACCTGACGGACGAGGGACTGCCGGGAAAACGTTTTACCGGCGCGTGCATCGGCCTGGCCGCCGTGGGCGGCGGAGAAGCGCTGTTTGAAAACTGCGGGGAGACGATGACGGAATGAGCGAGAGGGAAGCGCGGCGAGTCCGGGTGGTGCTGGTGTCCGTCGGCATGTACGGGCAGAAATACCTGGAGGAAATGACGCGGGGCGACACGGGCGGCGAGGTGGCCGGCATCGTGGACGTGGCGGAAAACCTGGCGGCGCGGTTTCCGGTGATCCGGGAGCGGGGCATTCCGGTCTACCGGAGCCTGCGGGACTTTTTCGCGGAAAGGCGGGCGGATCTGGCCGTGATTTCCAGCCCGATCCATCTGCACGCCGCCATGGTGGAGCAGTGCCTGGAGAAGGGCGCGAACGTCCTGTGTGAAAAGCCACTGTGCCTGACGGAAGCGGAGACGCTTCGCCTGGCGGACCGATCCCGGGAAACGGGCCGGTTCCTGGCCCTGGGGTGGCAGCTGAATTATGACCGGGCGGTCCTCGCGCTGAAACGGGACATCCTGGAGGGAAGATTCGGAAAGCCTTTACGGATGCGCTGCGTCCACGCGATGCGGCGGGGACGGAATTACTACGCCCGGAGCGGATGGGCCGGAAAAATCACCGCCGACGGCCGGGAAGTGCTGGACAGCCCCTTCATGAACGCCTGCGCCCATCATTTTCAGATGATGACCTTCCTGCTGGGGGAAAGCATGGAAACGGCGGAGGACGTGGTGCGGGTGCGGGGAGAGGTGTGCCGGGGAAACCCGGAGGTGGAAAATTACGACATCGCCGCGCTGCGCTTCACCACGCGCCACGGAACGGAGATCCTCTACTATACGGCGCATCCGCTGGAAACCCGGAACCTGGGGCAGGACGGGGAAGCCCGCTTCGAGCGGGGAACGCTGACCTGGGGAAAGGGAAAACACTTCATCGTGCGGACGGACGACGGGGAGGAGATCGACTACGGCGCGGACGGGAACACGCCCATGATGCAGAAGCTGCACGACGCGATCCGCTGCACCCGGGAGGGGGAAAAGCCGCTGTGCGGGCCGCTGGCGGGGCTGGCCCACCTGCACGCGGTGCGCCTGGCGCAGGCACTGCCCGTCCGGAATGTGGAGCCTGACCGCGTCCGGTGGATCGAGGAGGGCGGAGACGCCTTCCCCTGTGTAGGAGGCCTGGAGGAAATCTTTCTCGCGTCCGCCCGGCAATGGGCTTTGCCCGGGGAAATCGGTCTTTCCCTGTAAACATCGGATTATCGGCGGAGAACCGCCGGTAAAATAAATGCAAAAGGAGAACCTGAACCATGAAGAAACTTGTATCCCTGCTTCTGGTCCTGACGATGCTGCTGGCCTCGCTGGCCGTCGGCGCCGCCGCGGAGGACAGCAAGCCCTACGCCGGCGTGAAGCTGACCTACTGGGTGAAGCTGCACGAGAACCTGGACGCCGCCAAGGTGACCAACATGGCCGAGACCCGCTGGTACGAAGCCGTAAAGGAAGCCACCGGCATTGAAATCGAATTCATCCATCCCGCCGCGGGGCAGGACGGAACCGAATTCAACCTGCTGACCGCCGTGCCGGACGAGATGCCCGACATCGTGGAATACAGCTGGACCGCCTATCCCGGCGGCGCGTCCGCGGCGATCGATGACGAGGTCATCATCTCCCTGAACGACGTGATCGCCTCCGGCAAGGCGCCGAACCTGAAGAAAATCCTGGACGACGAAGTGGCCATCGACAAGGCGGTCAAGACCGCGAATGGCGACTACTACGTCTTCCCCTTCCTGCGCGGCACGACCTTCGAGAACAACAACTGCCTGTTCACCTCCGGATTCTATATGCGGGGCGATATCCTGAAGGAGCTGGGGCTGGAGGTTCCGGAAACCATCGACGAGTGGGACACCGTGCTGCACGCTGTGAAGGCGGCCCATCCGGACATGATTCCCTTCATTACCCGGACCGAATGGATGAACCAGATCTTCACCCCCGGCTTTGACAACTACTGGGATTACTACGTCGAGGACGGCATCGTCAAGAACGGCCTGACCGAGGACAGCCATTTCGAATATCTGAAGAAGATGGCCCAGTGGTACAAGGACGGCCTGATCGATCCCGACTACCTGACCCACACCAAGGCCGGCGACGGGCGCGGCGTGATGGCGGCGGGCAACGCCTTCGCCACCTATGACGCCTGCGGCGGCGGCGCCTCCAACATCTTCCCCTTCCTGCTTGACGCGGGCCTGATCAAGGATGAGAGCGACATGGTGACCACCGTGCCGGTGACCTCCGAAAAGGGCAAGAACGCGAAGTTCTCCAAGATGAACGGCCTGTATGACGCCTCCGGCTCCTCCGCGGCGATCTCCAAGCGCCTGGCGGACGAGGGCGGCGTCAAGTTCGAAGCGGCGGTTTATCTGCTGGACTGGATGTATTCCGAAGAAGGCCACATGATCAACTGCTTCGGCATCGAGGGCGAGAGCTACAACATGGTTGACGGCTACCCGACCTTCACCGACGTCGTGCTCCATAACCCCAACGGCCTGAACGTGGCGGCGGCGCTGAGCCTGTATGCCCGCGGCCATCAGAACGGCCCGGTGGTTCAGGATACCCGCGTCAACGACCAGTACTACAGCTATTCCGCCCAGAAGGCCGGCATGCAGCTGTGGACGAAGACCGACTTCGGCAAGTATATGTATCCCGCCGGCGCGGCCATCGCCACCGAGAACGCTGACGACTTCGCCACCATCACGGCGAACGTGAAGACCTACAAGGAAGAGATGGAAGCCAAGTGGATCACCGGCCAGGAAGAGCTGACCGAGGAATCCTGGAAGGCCTACGTGGCCCAGCTGGAATCCTACGGACTCAGCCGCGCCATCGGCTACAAGCAGGCGGCCTATGACGCCTTCATGGCGAACTGATGATCTTATTCCGGGGGCCTTCCGCACCGCGCGGAAGCGTCCCCGGAACCCCCAAGGGGGAAAACGCCGGGCCGAGCCGGAGGGAGGGCTCCGCCCAGCGCTTTTCCAGGAAAACAGACAAAGACGGAGGAGAAGACGATGTCCTGGGCAGATAAAATCATTTCCCTGACCGACCTCAGCCGCCCGGAGATGGCGGAGGCCGCGGCACTGCTGGAAAAGGGCGACCGGGAAGGCTGCGCCGAGAGAATCGTGGCGCACTTCCGCGAGAGGACGTCGCCCGTCTATCTCTTCAGCGCGGACGATCTGCGCCGGAACACGGACGAGGGCCTGATCGAGGACGCGGAGGAGGTCATGCGCCACAGAATCTACGGCCATACCTTCCCGGGCGAGGTTGACTGGCACTTCAACCCCACCGACGACGCGGCCCACGACAACGAGTGGAGCTGGTCCCTGTACCGCTTCATCTTCTGGCAGCCGCTGGCCCGCGCCTACGCGAAGACGGGGGACGAGCGGTACCCCGCCGAGGCGGTTTCCCTGCTTCGGAGCTTCCTGAAGGCCTGGCCGCTGGAGGATTTTCTGCGGGACGAGGAAGGGTATATCCGGCAGCATCAGTATCCCAGCTATCCCTGGCGGCACATCGAAACCGCCATGCGCCTCTACACCGCCTTCATTCCGTGCCTTTGCGCCTTCCGGATCAGCCGCGCCTTCGACGGCGAGGCCTGGGCGCTGTATCTTGGCGCGGTGGCCATGCACGCGGATTTCCTGGTGACCCACTATACCAACCACGAAAAGAGCAGCAACTGGCTGACGATGGAATCCGGCGCGCTGCTGCAGACGGCGATCATGTTTCCGGAGCTCAGGGGCGCCGGGGAATGGATGAAGCACGGGTATCAGCGCGTGATGCACGAGATGCGCTACTCCTTTGACAACGACGGGGTGCACATGGAGCGCACGAGCATCTATCATATGGTGGCGGCGATCAGCTATTTCCAGTGCGTGCGCCTGTGCGAGCTCAACGGGATTCCGACGCCGCCCTACGCACGGGAGACGATCACGCGGGCCTGCGAATTCATCCTGCGGCAGATCAAACCCGATTTTACCACGCCCATGATCGGGGACGCGGACCGGGACGACCTGCTCGCCCGGCGAAGCGACACCTCGCTTTACGAGGGCATGAACCTTTCCATGGATCCCTATGACCTGAATGAGATGCGCGCGTGGTTCCGGCAGATGGCGGAATGGACCGGGCGCGGGGATTTTCTGTGGGCCGCGACGGGCCGGCGGCGGGGACACGCGCCGCTGCGGCGCAATTTCTCCATGACGGAGGCAGGCATTCACATCATGCGGACCGGATGGGGGGAATCGGACAGCTACATGCATATCCACGGCGTGCAGCTGGAGCGCGGGGAGAAGAGCACCCACAGCCACAACGACACGGGCCATTTCGAGCTGCAGATCGCCGGGGAGGATATCCTGCTCGACGGAGGGCGGTATATCTACAACCAGTCGATCTGGAAAAACTGGCGGCATTATTTCACCGGCGCGCTGGCGCATAACACTCTGTACTGCGACGACCGGGTCATGGGCGAGGTACCGGGGGTCAGCCGGGTGCGGGGGGTGCGCCTGTTCCTGCACCGGTTTGAGGAAAACGAGCAATACGCGCTGATCGACGTGAGCCACAACGGATACGTGTTCACGGAGGACCCGGTGTATCACCGCCGCCTGGCGGTGCGCCTGGAAAAGGATCTGTATGTGCTGGACGACCGGGTGACCGGCGTGGGCCGGACGGAGCACGATTTCAGGCTGAGCTTCAATTTCGCTCCGGGCTCCCTGACGGAGGACGGGGCGGACTGGATCTACGAGACGCCGAAGGGACGGAGGTACCGCTTCCAGGCCGTCTCGGACGCAGAGACGCGACCGGTTCTGCTCGAGGGCAGCGAGGATCCGATCGGCGGCTGGGTCAGCTACGGATACAGCCTGCGGGTGCCCGCGCCCCAGCTGCAGCTGCAAAGGAACGGGAAAGCCCCCTTCCGGGTGATTACGGTGATCGCGCCGGAGGGATGCCGGGCGGAGGTTCGCTTCAGCGGGGAGCGGGCGACGGTCGCCATCACCGGAGCGTACCGGACGGAGCTGATCCTCGAGGGCGAAAAAATCGAAAGAAACGGGGGCTGAAATGGGATGAAAATCGGTTTCTGCGCCAAACCGGATCAGGCCGCGGCGGTGGCCGCCGCCGGGTTTGACTACATAGAGCCGCCGGTGAACTTCATTGCCGGAATGAGCGAAGCGGACTTTCAGGCGGCCCGGGAGGCGCTCCGGGAGGCGAACCTTCCCGCGCCGTCCTTCAATCTGCTCTTTCCCAAACAGATGCTGCTGCTGGACGAGGGGACGGACGAGCGGGAGATCGCGGACTACCTGCACGGGGCGCTCTCCCGGGTGGCGCTCCTGGGCGGGCGAACGGCGGTTTTCGGCAGCGGAAAGAGCCGGAGACGGCCGGAAACGCTGGACTATGGGGAGGCGTTCCGCCGCCTGACGCGGATCACCCGCCTGACCGGGGAGATCGCGGAGCATTACGGCGTCACCATCGTGATCGAGCCTCTCAACCGCGCGGAGACGAACATGATTAACTCTCTGGGCGAGGGGGCGGACCTGGTGGCGGCGGCCGACCATCCATGGGTGCGCCTGCTGGCGGATTATTACCATATTTCCGCGGAAAACCAGCCGGTGGAGGACATCCTGCGCCTGGGCGGGATTGCCCACGCGCACATCGCGACCCGGGAAGGCCGCCGCGTTCCGACAGCGGAGGACGCGGGCTACGCGCGGATGTTCGCGGCGATGAAGCGGACGGGATACCGGGGGATGCTGAGCATCGAGGGCAAGACGGACGACCTGGCGGCGGATGGGCTGGCGGCGGTCCGCATGCTCCGGAAAATGTGGGAGGAAGCGTAAAGATGGCACAGGTCAGATACGGACTGATCGGATACGGCAAGATCGGCAGCCAGCACGCGGGCAAGATTCTGCAGGGAAAGGTGCCCTCGCTGAACCTCTGCGCGGTGGCGGATACGGATCCCGCCCGGCTGGAGGCGGCGAGGAAGGACCTGGGGGAGGGCGTGAGGCTGTTCGACTCGGCGGAGGCGCTGATCCGCTCCGGCAGTGTGGACGCGGTGCATATCTGCACGCCCCATTACCTGCATCCTTCCCTGGCGATTCAGGCGCTGGAAAGCGGTCTGCACACGCTGGTCGAAAAGCCGGCCGGCGTGTATACGAAGCAGGTGAAGCGCATGAACGCCGTGGCAAAAGCGCATCCGGGGCTGCGCTTCGCGATGGATTTCAACCAGCGGACGGATCCGGTCTTCATCCGGGCGCGGGAGCTGGTCCGGGGCGGGGAGATCGGCCGGATCGTGCATACCCACTGGCTGATCACCAACTGGTATCGCAGCCAGAGCTATTATGATCAGGGCGGCTGGCGGGCCACATGGAAGGGAGAGGGCGGCGGCGTGCTGCTGAACCAGAATCCGCACAACCTGGACATGTGGCAGTGGATCGTGGGCATGCCTTGCCGGATCCGCTCCCAGGTCTATTACGGAAGACACCGGCGGATCGAGGTCGAGGACGACGTGATCGCCATGGCGGAATTCCCGGACGGCGGCATCGGCACCTATATCACCACCGTGATCGACGCGCCGGGCACGAACCGTCTGGAGATCGACGGCACGAAGGGCCGGCTGGTGGTGGAGAACGGAAAGATCCATCTGGACCGGCTGGAGATGGAGGAGCCGGCGTTCAACGCCTCCTGGACGAAGGGACTGGGAAAACCGAAGACGGAATCCCTGGACATTCCCGTGGAGGGAGAATATACCTCCCACTGCGGGATCATGGAAAACTTCTGCCAGTCCATTCTCAACGGCACGCCCCTGTACGCCGACGGGCTGGAGGGGATCAATGGACTGGAGATTTCCAACGCGATTCATCTGTCGGACTGGACGGGAGGCGGATGGGTCGACGTTCCGGTCGACGAGGAGCTGTTCTGCGAAAAGCTGAGGGAAAAGTGCGGCGGAGAGCTGCCGGAGTAAACAGAAAACAGGGGGAATACGGAATGATCGGCGCGGGCGTAATCGGATGCGGCATGATATCCGGCAATCATTTTCATGCCATTGGCAGGCTGCCGGAGGTGGAGATCCGGGCGGTGTGCGATATCGACGCGGAAAAGCTGAAGCGGGCGGCGGAGGAGCAGCGCGCGGAGGCGGTTTCCGACTGGCGCGAGCTGATCCGCCGGGAGGACGTGGACGCGGTGCACGTGTGCGTGCCGCACTATCTGCATGCGGAAATCTCCATCGCTGCGCTGGAGGCGGGGAAGCACGTGCTGTGCGAAAAGCCGATGGGGATGTCCGTCCGGGAAGCCGAGGCGATGAAGGCGGCGGCGGAGAAAGCGGGCCGGACGCTGACCGTCTGCTTCCAGAACCGCTTTAACGGCGCCACCGCGCGGATGAAGGAAGTGATCGGCGAGGGAAAACTGGGGCGCATCCTCGGCGGGAGCGCCTTCGTGGCCTGGAACCGGGGCGGCGCCTACTACACTGACAGCCCCTGGCGCGGAAGATGGCGGACCGAGGGCGGATCGGTGCTGATCAACCAGGCGATCCACACCCTGGATTTGCTGCGGTATCTGGCGGGCGACCTGCGTCTGAAGGGAAGCACCATGTCGGCCAAGCGGCTGTCCGGGGTGATCGAGACGGAGGACACCGTGGATATGCTGCTGGAGGACGGCCGCGGCGGGCGATACCTGTTCTACGCCAGCAACTGCGGCGTCAGCAATCTGCCGGTGCAGATGCATCTGAGCTTTGAGAAGGGCGAGATGCACCTGGACGGCGCGCGCCTGACGGTGAAGGGGCCGGACGGAACGGCCTTCGAGGACTATACGACGGAGCTGGCGGTCGGGAAGGATTACTGGGGCAGCGGCCACGGGCCCTTTATCGAGGATTTCTACCGCCGGATCGGCGCGGGCCTGCCGCCCTTCGTGACGCCGGCGGACGCGCTGGAAACCACCCGCCTGATGGAACAGGCGTATACCGGGGACATGATCGTAAGGAGGCGGCCTGAATGAGTACGGTATCCAGGGCGGAGCGCGGCAAGGTGATCAACCATCATTCCCTGCCCCTCGGCCGGCGAATCCTGCTGGATTTTCAGAAGAACTGGAAGCTTTATCTGCTGTTTCTGCCGGTGCTGGTCTATTTCATCGTCTTCAAGTACGCGCCGATGGCGGGCCTGGTGATCTCCTTCCAGGATTACAAGGCGGCCAAGGGCATCGCCGGCAGCAACTGGGTCGGCCTGAAGCATTTCGTCAATTTCTTCAACGACCCTTTCCTGCCGCGGCTTCTGCGCAACACCTTCACGATCGCGATCTCGACGCTGATCTTTTCCTTTCCCTCGGCGATCGTGCTGGCGCTGCTGATCAACGAGCTGCGTTCCCGCCGGATGAGCCGGACCGTTCAGACGATCAGCTATATTCCCCATTTCATTTCCGTGGTCGTGGTCTGCGGCATCATCCGGGATCTGGTCAGCCGCACGGGCGGCGTGACGATGCTGCTCAGCTCGCTCTTCGGCATGCAGCCGACGAATATGCTCTATGAACCGAACTACTTCGTGCCGATTTACATCGTCTCCGACATCTGGTCGAACATCGGGTGGAACTCGATCGTGTATCTGTCCGCGCTGACGGCGATCGACCAGGAGCTCTACGAGGCTGCCCGGGTCGACGGGGCCAACAAGTGGCACCAGATCATTCATATCACGATCCCCTGCCTGATCCCGACGATCGTGATCATGTTCATCCTCAAGGTCGGCAAGATGTTCGACGTCGGATACGAAAAGATCATGCTGCTCTATACGCCCCTGACCTATGAGAAGGCGGACGTCATCAACACCTATGTGTATCGCCGGGGCTTCGCGGAGAACGTGAACTTCAGCTATTCAACGGCGGTCGGCTTCTTCAATTCCGTTGTGTGCTTCGTGCTGGTGTTCATCACGAACAAGATCACCAAGCGCATGGGCGGCAACAGCCTGTGGTAAGAAAGGGGGAGTGAGTCAGATGACATCGGCCGGAAAAAAAAGAGAAATCAAAAAGATTCAGATTCCCCTGGGTGAGCGGATCTTCTACATCGCGGACGACCTGCTGATGATCCTGCTGTGCGTGCTGATTCTGCTGCCGCTGATCCACGTGGTGGCCGGCTCCTTCAGCGACGGCGCGGCCTATATGAGTCACAGCGGGCTGCTGCTGTGGCCCCTCAAGCCCACCACCGCGGCTTACGAATCCGTGATTGCGAATCAGAACATCTGGACCGGATACGGGAACACCCTGTTCATCGTCATCGTCGGCACGGCGCTGGACATGCTGTTTTCCCTGGTGGCGGCCTATGTGCTGAGCCGGAAAAAGTATATGCTCAAGAGCTTTTTCAACCTGATGGTCGTCTTCAGCATGTATTTCTCCGGCGGCATGATCCCCTTCTTCCTGGTGGTCAAGGGGGTCGGGCTGTATAAGTCCATCTGGTCGCTGATCCTGCCCTCGCTGATCAACGTGTTCAACCTGGTCATCGTCCGCACGGCCATGACCGGCGTGCCCGACAGCCTGGAGGAGAGCGCGCAGCTGGACGGCGCGGGGCATCTGACGATCCTCTTCCGGATCATTACGCCTCTGATCCTGCCCTCGGTGGCCGTGGTTGCGCTGTATTACGCGGTTTCCCACTGGAACAGCTGGTTCAACGCCATGCTTTTCATCAAGGACCGGAAGTACTATCCGCTGCAGCTGGTGCTGCGGGAGATCCTGATCCTCAGTGACACCGACGAGGGTTACGTGATGAGCGAGACGATCCAGTTTGCCACGATCGTTGTGGCGACAATCCCGATTCTCTGCGTATATCCCTTCATTCAGCGCTATTTCGTCAAGGGCATCATGGTCGGCGCGGTGAAGGGCTGAGCGGCGGAAGAGCCGCGGAGTCAGACTGAGGCCCCGGATGAAAAACGGGGACCGATAACTCAAGGAAGAAGAAGGAGGCAGCTATGCGCATTCCCTATGAAACCATGCGGAAGGAATTCATCCGCGTGCTGAACAAATACGGCATCGAGGGCGAGCGGGCGGAGCTTTCCGCCACACTCTTTGCCGACGCCAGCCGGGACGGCATCTACACCCACGGGCTGAACCGGTTTCCGAAGTTTATCAAGAGCATCCGGGACGGGTCCGTGGATGTGAACGCCGAGGCGGAGAAGGTGGAAAGCCTCGGCCTGCTGGAGCGGTGGGACGGGCACCGGGGCTGCGGCAATCTGAATGCGTACCGCTGCATGGAGCGGGCCATCGCCCTGGCGCATCAGCAGACGATCGGCGTGGTGGCCCTTTCTAACACGAATCACTGGATGCGGCCGGGAAACTACGGCCTGATGGCCGTCCGGGAAAACTGCATCGGCATCCTCTGGACCAACACCGTGCCGAACATGCCGCCCTGGGGAGGGCGCGAGGCGCGGCTGGGTAACAATCCGGTGGTCTTTGCCGTGCCGAACGGCGACGAGGCGCCGGTGCTGCTGGACGTGGCCGTCTCCATGTTCTCCTACGGGAAGCTGGAAAGCTACGCCCGGGCGGGACGGGAGCTGCCCGTGGACGGCGGATTCAGCCCGGACCAGCGGATTACCCGGAACGCCGCGGACATTCTGGCCACGCATCAGGTGCTGCCCATCGGATACTGGAAGGGAAGCGGCCTGTCCCTGGCGCTGGATCTGGTCGTCTCCGCCCTCAGCGGCGGGAGAACATCCCGGGAGGTGGGGCTGCTTCCGACAGAAACGGAGCTGAGCCAGGTGTTCATCGCCATCGACCTGAACCGGCTGCCGGACAGCGAGATCTTCGCGCGGCGCGTGCGGGAGACCCTGGCGGATCTGCAGACGTCCACGCCGGTGGATCCGGAAAAACCGGTCTATTATCCCGGGAAGAACATGATGAAAACCCGGGCGGAGAACATGGAGAAGGGCATTCCGGTGGAGGACAGCGTATGGGAAACGGTGCTGAAGCTGTAAAGGAACGGTGGATTCCCGGCGCTGTTTCGGCGACGTTTAAAAAGATGCCGATGACGGCGGAGGAGGTCATCCGTCTGGTCGCCGGATGCGGCCTGCGGGCGATCGAATGGTCGGAAAACGTCCATGTGCTTCCGGACGACCCGCGGGGGGCCGAGGCGCTCCGGCTGAAAACGGAGGCGGCGGGGCTGCGGGTGGCGGCCTACGGATCCTATTTCCGCCTGGGGGAAAACGAAGATCCGGAGAAGGTTTTCGGAGCCTCCCTCGCGTCCGCCCGGGCGCTGGGCGCCCCGCTGATCCGTATCTGGGCCGGAACGCGGCCTTCCGCGGAGGTCGGGGACGAAAGCTTCGCGCGCCTGGCCGGGGAAGCGGCGGAGGTGGCGGAGATCGCCGGGAAGGACGGCATCCGGGTCGCCTTCGAGTGGCATAAGAGCACCCTGACGGACACGAACGAATCGGCGGAGCGGCTGCTGCGCGACGCCGGGCACCCGAACCTTTACTGCCTGTGGCAGCCGACGGTGGCCCTCACCCCGCGGGAGCGGACGGAGGGCATCCGCCGCATGGGCGACAGGCTCCTGAATTTTCACGTCTACTCCTGGCCGGACGGGAAGCGGGGCCCGCTGAACGCGGCGGAGTGGCAATACTATTTCGAGGCCGCCGGAAAGACCGGCGGAACGCGCTGCGCGCTGCTGGAATTCGTCCGGGACGACAGCCCGGAGCAGTTCCGCGCCGACGCGCAAACCCTTCTGAACCTTCTGAAAGGCGGTGGCTTCAATGGCTGATCTGTATGTGAAATCCCTGGATATGATCAATCCCTTCGTGGTGGCTTCCTCCCCCGCGACCCAGGGGGCGAAAAACGTGCTCAAGAGCGCGAAGATGCGCCCCGGCGCGATCACCATGCGCAACTTTGGGCACGGAAGCGGCGGCGGCAGCTTCTTTTCGCCGGACGCGTCCGCGGCCTACAGGGGGCAGCCCTGCTATCACAGCCACGCGGTCGGCCGCCAGGTTCCGGACACCGTGACCACCCTGGAGCAGTACTGCGAGGAAGTGAAGACCGCGCGGGCGGCGCTGGACAGCGATATCAAACTGTGGGTCTCCGTCGGGCACTACAGCGATATCGTGAAGGGCGGGGACTGGGAGAAGGACTGGATCCGGCAGGCGAAGGAGCTGTCCCTGGCCGGCGCGGACGCGCTGGAACTGCATTTCAATACCCCCGGCGTCGCGGTGGCCAAGGACCGGATCTTTGACTACTATGAGCTGGTTCGCCACTGCACGGCGATGATCCGTCAGGCGGCGCCGGAGAAGGTCAAGGTCATGGTGAAGCTGGCTGTCGAGGGATGCGACGTGCTGACCTCCATGCGCATCGCCCAGGCCAGCGGCGCGGACGCTGTCGGGCCGACCGCCCGCTGGAAGGCCTTCTGTATGGATCTGGACTGGCGGCGCACCCAGCCCCGGCCGGGCGCCGGATACGGCGGAACGCAGGCCAACCCCATCGTTTGCTACGCGGTGGCGGAGGGGCGTAACAACGGTATCACCCTTCCCATGTACGCGGGCGGCGGTGTGTTCTCCTTCGATCAGGCGGCACGGTTTATCATGGCCGGCAGCGACTGCGTACAGCTGGGCGCGCTCGCCTGCTCCGGCGGCACGATGGCCTGCAAAAAGGTGATCGGCGATCTGGAACGGTGGATGGACGAGGCGGGGTATCCGGATATGGACAGCCTCCGGGGGGACGCGCTGCGGCTGTTCAACATGCCGGCGGATTTCGCACGGGCCCGCCAGAACGCCCTGGGCGACGCCTATCAGCAGGCGCAGGCCGACCCGGCTAAATGCATCGGCTGCGGCCGCTGCGTGGACGTCTGCTGGCAGGAGGGCATCGAAATCCGCGATCGGAAGGCCTTTAAGACGGACAAGTGCATCGGCTGCGGATACTGCTTCCAGGTCTGCCCGACGAAAGCGCTGGAAGTGAACGCTGGCGACATCCTGGCCAGACCGTTTGGTTAAACCGGTTTCCATCTGCAAAGCCGCGGCCGTTCGGCCGCGGCTTTGCAAATCAGCGCGTAATCCGTGGGGAAGAACTGCGCTTCTGCCGGATCGTTATGCTTCCTTGACATTGGCGGATGTCCCGCTTTATAATCGGATATAGTTTGGCGGCCGGGGGCGCGAAGGCGATGTTTCGCTCTCCTGACGGCCAAAACGGGTTTTATTTCTTAAGAAAACGCTGATCATATGCGGAAGAAAGCGGGGGCCTTGCCGCCGCTCCGCAAGGGAGGAGCGTTTTCCGAAAAAAGCAAAGGGAACGGGAGGATCAGGGAGTCATGAAGCTTTCTCTTGGGCAAAAGGCGGCCTACGGTCTGGGGGCGGTCGGGAAGGACATGGTCTACGCGCTGAGCGCGAGCTATGTCATGTTTTATTATCAGGACATTCTGGGGCTGAGCGCCACGTTTGTGGGCGTAATTCTGATGATCGCCCGGGTGTTCGACGCGCTGAACGATCCCTTCATGGGCGTCCTGGTGGCCAAAACCAAAACCCGCTGGGGCCGCTTCCGCCCCTGGCTGTTTACGGGTACGGTGCTCAACGCCCTGGTGCTCTATGCCCTGTTCGCCGCCCCGACCGGGGGGAACGTCAACCTGATGGTCTATTTCAGCGTGACCTACATCCTCTGGGGCGTGACCTATACGATGATGGACATCCCCTACTGGAGCATGATTCCCGCCGTGACCGATACGCCGAAGGATCGGGAAAACCTCTCCGTCATCGGCCGGACCTGCGCGGGGGTGGGCGCCGCCCTGATTTCCATGTTCACGATGCTGGCCGTGGGCGCCCTGGGCGGGGGCAATGACGCGGTCGGCTTTAAATGGGTGGCCCTGATCGTGGCCGTGATCTTCGTGGTGACGGAGATCATCTGCTGCATGTTCATGAAGGAACACAAGAGCGATATGCAGGTCAGCACCGTGAAGGAGATGTTCCGGGCGCTTTTCAGCAACGATCAGGCCCTGATTGTCGTCTGCACCATCGTGCTGATCAACATGGCGCTGTATCTGACGAGCAACTTTGTGATCTATTTCTTCAAATACGACTTCGGCGGCGAGGGATGGAAGGGCAGCTTTACGCTGTTCTCCACCGTGGGCGGGGCCTGCCAGATTATCGGCATGATGCTGGTCTATCCTCTGCTTCGGAAAAAGGGAGTCGCCAACGAGAAGATTTTCACGGGCTCGATCATCGCGGCGGTTTGCGGATACGTGATTCTGCTGGCGATGTGCCTGACCGGGTTCACCCATAACCTGATGCTGCTGTGCGTCCCGGCCGCTCTGGTGTTTGCGGCCAACGGCATCCTGACGGTGCTGACGACGGTGTTCCTCTCCGGCAGCGTGGATTATGGCGAACTGAAATCCGGCCGCCGGGAGGAAAGCGTCATCTTCTCCATGCAGACCTTCGTCGTCAAGGCGGCCAGCGGCGTGGCCGTGTTCCTGACGGGTATCGGGCTGGATCTGATCGGCCTGGTGGGGGACGCGGAGGAAACGACGGCCGCGGCCGTCCAGTCCGCCGGGACGCTGACGGGACTCCGCCTGCTGATGACCGTTCTGCCCATGATCGGGCTGATCTTCGCGGGATTCTTCTTCCGCAAAAAATTCCGCCTGACCGACGCCTACGCTGGCGAGATCAGCGAGCAGCTGAAGCAGAGGCGGATTACGCGGGAATGACCCGGGCTTGGAAAGCCCGAAAGGACGCGAAAAGGAAATCGCCGGGAGCATCTCCCGGAAAAATGGGAAAAAGAGGGAAAAGACAGAATGAAATCAATCAGGACGATGCTGCTTATGATTGGTATGATCGTGACGCTTCTGGCTGGATGCGCGGCGGCGGATCAGATTCTGCCGGAGGCTTCTGCGGGAGATCAGACCCACCAGGAGCCCCTGGCGGAGGAACAGGTCCGTCCTGAAGCCATGCCGGAGGTCCCGACGATTCCGGAGTCCGCGGCGGAGCTCAGCCTTCCGGAGATCCCCCTGGCCGAAAACCAGTACCTGATTCTGGTTCGGGACGCGGAGGACGGCACGCCGGTCGCCGGCGTCATGGTTCAGTTCTGCTCGGATACGATGTGCATGGTGGGCCTCGCGGACGAAAACGGCTACGCCTTTTTTGACGCCGATCCCGGAAAATACACCGCGCATGTGCTCAAAGCCCCGGAAGGCTATGAGGCGACCAGGGAGGAAATCGCTCTGACGGCCGAAAACCGGATGGTGGTTCTGCCGATTCCGAAAGCAGGCGAGGCACTGCCCGGGAACGAATAAGACGAAAGGCCAGCCGGGAAGACCGTGGCTTTCCCGTGTGAATGGCGCGGAAAGCTGGCCCCATCGAAAGCGGACAAAGGAGATCTTCAATGACGCGGAAAAAAGCCTACCTGATCGCGATGGCGCTGCTGATGACGCTGCTGACCGTGCTGCTTTGCGCCGCGGCCATCCGGATCTGGCGGGAGGGCTCCGCCCGAAAGGCGGAAAACCCGCTGGAGGCGGTCTACACGCCGGAGAAGGTGGAGGAGGAACTGCTTCGGATCAGTCCGCTGCTTTACGCAGTGATCGGGATGGCGGCCGCGGGGCTTCTGCTGGGCATTCGGGATGAGAAGAACGCCCGGCCTTCTCCCGCGCCCGATGCGGCCCGAAAGCAGCGTCAGGAAACAAAAGACGGAAGGTCGCCCCGGACTGGGGAGCAGCCGTCAGACCGCGGAACCAACGCCGTCAGGATCGCGCTGCTGCTGGCGGCGGGGGCGCTGATGGTGCTGGGGGCGATGAACGGAAGCATGGAGGATGTCCTGCGGAAGGCGATCAATATCTGTACGGAGTGCATTGGCCTTGGATAAAATAAAACAGGAAACCTGGTGGCAGCGCCACCGCCCCTCAACCAGGCGGCTGGTCCAGGTGTATTGCGCGCTGCTGTATAACGCGCATCTGAAGGGCTTTGTGACCGGGGAGATTTACCGGGGCCCAACCAAAGCCGCCTGCGTGCCGGGGCTGAACTGCTATTCCTGCCCGGGAGCGGTCGGCGCCTGCCCGCTGGGCGCGCTGCAGAACGCCCTGGCGGCTTCCGGCCACCGGGCGGGCTGGTATGTGCTGGGGATCCTTCTGCTCTTTGGCGTGACGCTCGGCAGGACGGTCTGCGGATGGCTGTGCCCCTTTGGCTGGATCCAGGAGCTTCTCCACCGGATTCCAACGCCGAAGATCCGGAAATCCGCCGTGACCCGGACGCTCAGCTGGATGAAGTATATCGTGCTGGCGGTGTTTGTGATCATCCTGCCCCTGGTCTACGGGCTGGCCTACGACCTGCCGCTGCCGGCGTTTTGCAAATATATCTGCCCGGCCGGCACGCTGGAGGGCGCCATGGGGCTCCTGCCGACGAACCGCGACTTTTTCAGCATGCTCGGAATTCTCTTTACCCGGAAATATGTGATCATGCTGATCATCGGCCTGGCCTGCGTTTTTTGTTACCGTTCCTTCTGCCGCTTCCTGTGCCCGCTGGGGGCGATTTACGGGCTGTTCAACCGCTTCAGCATCGTTGGGGTCAGGGTGGATCCGACCCGATGCAATCGATGCGGCGCCTGCGTAAGACACTGCGAAATGGACATCCGCAGGGTGGGCGACCATGAATGCATCAGCTGCGGGAGATGCATGGCGCACTGCGGGACGGGCGCCATCTCCATCCGCGCGGGAAAGATCACGCTGAAGGGACCGGAAATCCGCGGAAGGGATACGGCCTCGGAAACAGCACCGGAAGATGCGCGGAAGCGGAAGACGCTTGGGCGGGCGCTCTGGGGCGCGGCACTGGCGGTGCTTTGCTTTGCGCTTGTGTGGTTTAACGTGCTGGATCCCTCCGCGGCCGAAAGGGCAGGGGACCAGCGGAGCGGAGAGGCCGGAAGCATTGAGGCGCGGACGGGTGAAGCCTCGAGGGAAGCGGCCGGGCCGGCCGGAACCGGGCCGGAAGTAAGCCGGCATGCAAAGGAAGAACGGGCGGGAGACACGGAAACGCCCGCGGAGCCGGAAAAGAAATGGGAAAGCGATGCTCCCGTAGGATACGAGGTCGGACAGCGGCTGGAGGATTTCACCGCGCGGTGCCTGGATGGAAGAACCTTCCACCTGGCGGAGCATCGCGGGAAGATCGTTTTCATCAATCTGTGGGCCACCTGGTGCACACCCTGCGTTCAGGAGCTGCCTTATTTCAACGCCCTGTATCAGGGAAAGGGGGATGTCGCCGTGCTGGCGATCCATTCCCCCGCCGTGACGGACGACCCGGCCGCCTTCCTCGCGGGGAAGGGATACGCCTTCCCATTTGCGACGGAAGCGGAAGCGGAGCGGCTGTTCGCGATCGTTCACGGAGGAGCCGTGCTGCCCCAGACCATCGTGCTGAACCGCTCGGGGGAGGTAGTGTATAACAAGGTCGGATCGGTCACACCGGAGACGCTCGAGGCGCTGTATGCCGCCGCGGACGCAGGGATCTGAATCCCGAACCGGAGCGGGCTCCTGCCGACCGGGAAAGGACGCGCGTCCGGCGTTTGGCGGTCGGATGGTTTCGAACAATACCGGAGGTCAGGGAAGGAAATCATCATAAAAGACAGAATTATACATGCTGGCATCGGCGGGGGACGCTCCGAAAGAGCGAAGCGACGCCCCGGCGATGATCCGAAAACCAAATCGGAGAAGGAGAAAAAGAAAAATGAAAATTGCGGTCAGGTATTACACAAAGACGGGGAACACGAAACGGCTCGCCGAGGCCATCGCGAAAGCCGCCGGCGTGGAAGCGCTCCCCATCAGCACGCCCGTTTCGGAGCCGGTGGATATTCTTTTCCTGGGCAACTCCTACTACGCGTTCAGCATTGACCCCGAGGTGCGGGCCTTTGTCAGAGGGCTGGACAAGAGCAAGGTCGGCAAAATCGTCAACTTCGGCTCGGCCGCCATGCTGAATTCCACCTACAAGAAGGTGAAGGCGGAAGCGGACAAGGCGGGCATTCCCATGGACGAGCGCGAGTTCCACTGCAAGGGGGAATTCAAGGGCGTTCATAAGGGAAAGCCGGACGAGTCCGATATGAAGGCGGCGGCGGAGTTCGCAAGGAAGATTCTCGGATAAAGACCGCCATGGACATCGGCTGGTTCGCTTCCGGGAGGGTGTTCCCCGCGTTTTCGCGGCGGACGCTGTCCCGGAAGCGTGCTTACGCGGGGGCAGGCTTTCGCCGCGCGAGGGGAAAAGCTCCATGCCGCGATCCGTTCCCCGGAGAGGCAAAACAGGGAGGAAGACAGAATGCGCACCGTGAAAATCAATCAGGGATGGGATTTCGGACTGGGTCAGGCGGACGTTATTCAGGGCATCTGGGGAGACAGGAAGGTGGATCTGCCCCATGATTATATGATCGAGGGCGACGTGTTCGAAAGCGCGCCCTCCGGGCCGGCCAGCGGATATTATCACGCGGGGGTGGCCCACTACGCCAGGGAGATCGATATTCCGGCGGAATGGGAAAACGACCGGGTTTTCCTGCGCCTGGACGGGGCCATGATGAACGCCACCATCGAAGTCAACGGCGATAAGGCGGCGCTGCAGCACTACGGCTACGCGCCCTTCGAGGCGGATATCACGCGGTTTGTGTATCCCGGGCAGAAGAATCGGATCCTGATTACCGTCAATCCCAGCATGCAGCCCAACTCCCGCTGGTATTCGGGCGCGGGCCTGTTCCGGGGCGTGGAGCTGACGCATACGCCCGGGCTGCGTATCGCCTTCGGGGGGCTGGCCGGCCATACAGAGAAGATCGAGTATGGGGCGGAAGGAGCCCCGGAAACCGCCTATCTGCGGGTGTCCGCCGAAGTCAGAAACGAGACGGCTGAATCCCGCCTGGCGGAGGTGACCTTCGCCCTGGTGGACGACAAAACCGGCGAGACGGTCAAAACCAGCAAAACGCTGACCCAGGTGCGGCCCCTTTCCCCGGGTATGGCCTACATGACCCTGACGGTGGACGCGCCCCGGCTCTGGGACACGGAAACGCCCAACCTGTATCGCCTGCGGGCGACCGTCCGGGACGCGGGCACCTTCAAGACGCGGATCATCCCCTGCGCCCATCCCACCGAGGACACGGAAAGCGTGCTGTTCGGCATTCGCACCATTGAAGCGGACGTGAAGCACGGCCTGCGGATCAACGGCAAACCCGTCAAGCTCCGCGGCGGCTGCCTGCATCACGATAACGGCCCCATCGGCGCCGTGACCGTGTATGACGCGGAAGCCCGGAAGATCAGAAAGATGAAGGAATCGGGTTTCAACGCCATCCGCACCACCCATAATCCGCCTTCCTCCGCGCTGATCGAGGCCTGCGACCGGCTGGGCATGTATGTGTTTGACGAGGCCTTTGACGCCTGGGGCATGGGGAAGCAGCCCGGAGACTACAACCAGTATTTCGAGACGGACTGGGAAAAGGATCTGGCCGCCTTCGTAAAGCGGGACCGCTGCCACCCCTGCGTGATTCTGTGGTCGACCGGAAACGAGATCACCGAGCGCGCCGGCCTGGGCGAAGGCTATGTCAAGGCGGTAAAACTGGCGGACGCGGTGCGCGCGCTGGATCCCAGCCGACCCGTTTCCAACGGCATCTGCTCCTTCTGGAACGGGCTGGACAACCAGGGAATGGCCGAGCAGCGGAAGAAGATGAGCATGTCCGGCAGCATGCAGAACGCCGACTTTGGCGAGGAGGATCTGCAATGGGAGCGGTATACCGAGGGCTTTGCCAACGGCCTGGACGTGGTAGGCTATAATTATCTGGAAAGCAAATACGAACGGGACCACGCGCTGTTTCCCGAGCGGGTCATCCTGGGCAGCGAAAACTATCCCAAGGATATCGGCGTCCACTGGCCCATGATCGAAAGGACGCCCTGGGTAATCGGGGACTTTACCTGGACGGCCTGGGATTATATCGGCGAGGCGGGAATCGGCCGCGCCAGCTTCTATGAACCCGGCGATCCCCGGATCGGCAATCCCTGGGGCGCTTCCACCCATTTTCCCTGGAGGGCCGCCAACGACGCGGATTTTGACCTGACCGGCGGCATTCGTCCCCAGGGGCATTATCGCCGCGTCGTGTGGGGCAGCCCGGAAACCGCCCTTTTTTCCTATGACCCCGCCGTGTGCGGCAAGGTGGAAACGCTGTCGAACTGGGGCTTCCCCGGCGTATGGTCGCGATGGAACTGGGCGGGCCAGGAAGGCAAGCCGGTCGATATCGCCGTTTTCAGCGGCGCGGAGGAAGTGGAGCTGATCATCAACGGCGAGACCGTGGGGCGGAAAAAGGCGGGGGAGGCGCTGCTTCACGGGATGCCGCGGACCTACCTGTTCCGGGCGGAATACCGGCCCGGAGCGGTGGAAGCCGTCAGCTATCGCGGAGGCCGGGAAGTGTCCCGCGCCGCGCTGAAAACCGCCGGTAAGCCCACCGCCATCCGGCTGACCGCGGAAACAGAAGCGATGACGGCCGACGGAGAGTCCCTGTGCTATGTGAACGTCGAGCTGATCGACCGGGAGGGAAACGCCGTTCCCGACGCGGATACGCTGCTGAAAGCCAGCGCGGAGGGCGCGGCGGTATTGCTGGGCTTTGGCAGCGCCAACCCCGTGACCGATGAAAACTACAGCCGGGGACAGTTTACCAGCTATCAGGGGAAGGCCCTGGCGGTGCTGCGGGCGGGCCGCGAAGCGGGCGAAGCGAGGCTGACCGTTTCCGCGGACGGGCTGGGAAAGGCTGAGATCATCCTTCCGGTGAAAAGCAGCCCGGAGGCCTGAGAAAAACGCAGAGAGTCATTTCCCACGGTTGAGCCGCCGCCGGCACAGAAGAGGTTTCTCCTGTCATCCGCCCATGGGCCGGGCCGCGCGGCGGGTTTTAGCGGGATGGGATCCGGAAGCCGGACGCCGCCGGGCCCGTTTGGTCCTGCGGGCTGCTCCCGGGAGCGCCTTTTCCGCAGTGCAGCGAAAAAACAATCCGAAGCGGCCGTTTTCATTGACAGAGACAAGGACGGGTTTTTATAATGGGCCTGTGCCAGGATAGATGTATCCGGTATACAATCTATTGAGGAGGGCTCTGAATGATGAAAAAGACAATCGCACTGATGCTTTGCCTGGTTCTGGTGGTTTCCTGCTCCGCCGCCGGCGCGCTGACCGTCGGCATCTGCCAGCTGGTTCAGCATCCCGCGCTGGACGCGGCGACCCAGGGTTTCCGCGACGCGCTGAAGGAAGAGATTCCGGACGTGGAATTCGATGAAAAGAACGCCTCCGGTGATTCTGCGACCTGCGCGGTGATCACCAATACCTTTGCCTCGGGCGGCGTGGATCTGACCATGGCCAACGCCACGCCCGCGCTGCAGGCGGCGGTGGCAGCCACGCCGGATATTCCGATTCTCGGCACCTCCATTACGGACTATGCCAGTGCCCTGGAAATCGAGGGCATCGGCCAGGGAACCGCGACGGGGATCAACGTTTCCGGCACGACGGATCTGGCGCCCCTGGACGGGCAGGCGGACATGATCGTCGAGCTGTTCCCGGAGGCGAAGACGGTGGGCCTTCTGTACTGCTCGGCCGAGCCCAACTCCATCTATCAGGTAAAAACCATCCGGGGCTTCCTGGAGGCGAAGGGCCTGAAGACGGTTGATTTTGCCTTCGCGGATTCCAACGACGTGGCCTCCGTAACCCAGAGCGCGGTGGGCGCGGTGGATGTGCTGTATATCCCCACGGATAACACCGCCGCTTCCGTTACCGAAACCATCGCCGGCGTCGTCATTCCCGGAAAGCTGCCGGTGGTGGCAGGCGAGGAAGGCATCGCGAAGGGATGCGGTATCGCGACGCTGACCATCGATTACTATGATCTGGGCTACGGAACCGGCAAGATGGCCGCGAAGATCCTGAAGGGCGAGGCCTCCGTGAAGGAGATGCCCATTGAAGCGGCGCCGAAGTTTACCAAGAAGTATAACCCGGTCAATGCCCAGGAGCTGGGCGTAACCATTCCCGGGGACTATGAGGCCATCGCGGACTAAAGAAAGCGCCGCGTGTTCCGCCAAATGATCGGAGCCGGGGAAGAGAAGCCTCTTCCCTGGCTCCGTTCGGTTCATCCGGGGCGGCCTGCAGGGGAGAAAACGATCTATTCCGAAGAAGGAGAATCATTCAAGTGGAACTGATGAAACTGGTCAACACCTTGCCCGGAGCGGCGGCTCAGGGGCTGATCTGGGGGCTGATGGCCATCGGGGTGTATATCACCTTTCGCATTCTGGATCTGGCGGATCTGACGGTGGACGGCAGCATTGCCACGGGCGGTGCCGTGGCCGCCATCATGATTACCAGCGGATACAGTTTCTGGATCGCGCTGCTGGCGGCGTTCCTGACGGGCGTCCTGGCGGGGCTGGTGACGGGATGCTTTCATACCCTGATGGGCATTCCCGCGATTCTCTCCGGAATCCTGACCCAGCTGGGGCTTTATTCCATCAACCTGCGGATCATGGGCGGGAAGGCCAACACGGCCATCAGCGCGAACAAATACGATTTGCTGGTGAGCCTGCGGCATGTGCGCTCGATGGGACTGGAAAATCCCATCTTTGTTCTTCTGATCTTTACGGCGGCGGTGATCCTGCTGCTGTACTGGTTTTTCGGGACGGAGCGGGGCTGCTCCATCCGGGCGACGGGCGCGAACCCTCAGATGGCACGGGCCCAGGGAATCAATACCAACGGTAACATCCTGCTGGGGCTGATGCTTTCCAACGGTCTGGTGGCTCTCAGCGGCGCGCTGCTGGCCCAGTATCAGGGCTTCGCCGACGTGAACATGGGCCGGGGTGCCATCGTGATCGGCCTGGCCGCGGTGATCATCGGCGAGGTGGTCTTCGGAAAGGTTTTCCGGAATTTCGCGGCAAAGCTTGCGGCGGTTTCCATCGGCGCGATCCTGTATTATCTGGTGATCCAGGTTGTGCTCTGGCTGGGGCTGGACGCCAACGATCTGAAGCTGCTGACGGCGCTGGTGGTGGCGGTTTTCCTGGGCGTTCCCTTCTGGAAGAACAAAGTCCTCGGCCGTCACTCGGGGAAAGGGGGCGCGCGGCATGCTGAAAATTGAGGATATCCATAAGACTTTTAATCCGGGTACCATTACCGAGAAGGTGGCCCTGCGGGGCGTAAGTCTGGACCTGAAGGAAGGGGACTTCGTCACCGTGATCGGCGGCAACGGCGCGGGCAAATCGACCATGCTCAACGCGGTGGCCGGCGTGTTTCCCGTGGATCAGGGGCGAATCCTGATCGGCGGGCAGGACGTGACCCGGCTGCCGGAACACCGGCGGGCGCAATATCTGGGGCGGGTGTTTCAGGATCCGATGACGGGCACGGCCGCCACGATGAACATCGAGGAAAACATGGCCCTGGCTTACCGGAGGGGAAAACCCCGGGGGCTGAGATGGGGGATCACCGCCCAGGAGCGGGACATGTACCGGGAAAGCCTGAAGAGCCTGGGGCTGGGGCTGGAAGACCGGATGACGAGCAAGGTGGGGCTCCTGTCCGGCGGGCAAAGGCAGGCGCTGACGCTGCTGATGGCGACGCTGCGGACGCCGAAGCTGCTGCTGCTGGACGAGCATACCGCGGCCCTGGATCCCAAGACCGCGGAGAAGGTGCTGGAGATTACCGGAAAGATCGTCGAGCAGCAGGGGCTGACCGCCCTGATGGTGACCCACAACATGAAGGACGCCATCGCGATGGGAAACCGGCTGATCATGATGAACGAGGGGAAAATCGTGGTGGATGTTTCGGGCGAGGAGAAGAAAAACCTGACCCGAAAGGATCTGATGAGCCTGTTCGAGCGGGCGGCCGGGAAGGAACTGGACGGGGACCGGCTGCTGCTGAGCTGAGGACAAAGGACGGCAGGAACGCCTCCGGGAGCGGGGGCGTTCCTTTGTGTGAGAGTTTTGTGAGACGAATCTGGGATAATCATCCCAGCAATCTGAACCGCCGCGCATCGGCGCCTCTTCGGAAAAACAGAAAGCCCGCCCGGTTTCCATCGGAAACGGGGCGGGCGGCCGCAACGGAATTTGGCGAAAAATCCCGCGGGCGGCGTTTCTCCGGAGGGTTTCCCGCTGAAGGCCGCGGAAAGACGAAGACGGGGGCGCGGGAATGATCGCTTTATGTGTGGATGACGAGGTGCTCGGGCTGGAGACGCTCCAGCGGGCGGTGATGGCGGCAGAAGGGATTACGGATACGGCCGCTTTCGAGGACGAGCGGGAGGCGCTGGACTGGGCGAAAAGCCACCGGCCGGACGTCGCCTTCCTGGATATCCGGATGCACGGGATGGACGGACTGGCCCTGGCCAGGGCGCTGCGGGAGATGCATCCCGATCTTCCCGTCATTTTCTGCACGGGGTATGATCAGTACGCGATCCCCGCGATGAACATGCATCTGGATGCCAGCTACCTGATGAAGCCCATCATGACGGAGGATGTCGAGGCGGAGCTGAACCGGCTGCGGGGCCGGGTGCCGGAGAAGCGGATGCGGGTGACCTGCTTCGGCCCCTTCGACGTTTATGTCGGGGAGAGGCCGATCCGCTTTAAGCGCAGCATCACCAAGGAGATCCTGGCCTACCTGATCGACCGGCGGGGGGCGACGGTCAATATTCCGACCCTGAGCTCCGTCCTCCAGGAGAGCGGCAGCATCTCCCGCCAGTCCGTCTATCAGTCCCTGTATCAGCTGAAAACCTCCCTGCGGGAGGCCGGGGTGGAAGACGTGCTGTTTACCAAGCCCGGCAGCTATGCCATCAACACGAAGCGGGTGGACTGCGATTACTACCGGCTGCTGGAGGGGGACGAATCAGCCCGGACGGCTTTTCACGGGGAATACATGAGCCAGTACTCCTGGGCGGAGGATACCTGCGGGTGGCTGATTTATCACTACATGGGGGGACAAGGGAAAGAAATGACGGGAGACGGCCCGAAAAACGTCTGAAACCGGAAAGGAGCCAAAAATCATGGAGGAGCTTCTTCGCGGATTAAGCAAAGAGGAAAGGGAATTCCTGCTGAACGCGCTGGCGTCCTGCAAAAACGAAACCGAGATTCGGGAGGTGCTCTCGGGGGCCAATCTTTCGGCTACGGCGGCGCAGGTTCGGATGATTCTGGAGCGGGTTCTCGGCGAAAAAAAAGCAGGGCAGGAAAAGGACAGGGCCGCCGGCCGGGGCCTTTTATCCGGCTTATTCGGAAGCATTATGAAGGCTTTCGGGACGAGAAAGTGAAACCGGACATATCCCGCCCCGCGGAGCGGGCCGGCCGGGATGACAGGCGTGAAGGGACACGATGACCGGTGATTCCATCGGGTGCGGAGGAGACCGTGAGGACTGCCGGAAGAAGAGGCAGTCCTTTTTCTGGAGGACGCAAGAGCATCCTGCGGCCCCGGGCTATCAGCCGGATGACGGGAAAGATGGCTCATCTATTGAAACCGCGAGGAAGGAGGCCCGGCTTCATGACGAAGGAGAGAAGTGCCCGGAACAGCGTTCCGGGATGGGATCGGTGGCTGAACGCCGTAATTGTTTCTCTGATGGGCATGATGACGGCGGCTACGATCGTTCGCCTGGTTCGAACGAGTGCGGGAGACCATCCGGCGACCGTGCCCTTTCTTGCCGCCAGCCTGATGACGATGGTGCTCTCCCTGGTGCTGTATCTTTGCTACGGGGCCGGGCATTACCGGGGCGCCTTTATTCAGGGGCTGCTTTTCCGGCTCATCGTGTTCCAGACCTTTTACGGGGCTTTTGCCTACGCCCTGAGCTGGCTGCTCTATGCCTCCCGGGGCCTGGCGGGGATTCCGGTGTGGTTCGTGGGAGTCGGCGTCGGTCTGACGGTGGTGGGGATCCATTTTCTCTGCCTGTATGATCATACGTTTTTCCGCATTCCGAAGGAAAAGGACCGGCGGCTCCGGAACATCCTCCATCCGCTATGCGGGGCGATGCTGGTGCTGAGCCTGGCGGACGGCTGGACGGGGCTGCTGGTCCGCGGAGGAGAAGCGGGGCAGATTGTTCCCGGGCCCTGCTATCCGCTGTGGTGGGCGTTCTGCGTGGGCGTTTTTGCCTGGTATTGTATTCTGATCCACCGTTATGTGCCGAAACGGCTGACGCGGTGGGCTCTGGTGTCGGGAAGCCTGGCGCATCTGATCTGGCTGGGGATAGACTATCTGATTCTGATCGTTCCGGAGATGCGGGCGCTCAGCTTTCTGTCCCCCTTTGCCTGCTTCCTGTCCCTGTTTCTGATCTTCTGCCTTATCCATATCCAGCAGAGCAGGGACCTGGAGGAAAAGGAACGGGAGGCGGTGGCCACCCGTCTGAACGCGCTGCAGATGCAGATGAACCCGCATTTTATGTCCAACGCCCTCAATGCCGTGGCCGCCCTGACGGAGACCGATCCCAAAAGGGCCAGGAGGCTGATATCGGATCTTTCCGCCTATTTGCGGGACAATTTCTATGATTCCTCGGAGGAGCGGAGCCTGATGATTCCCTTCGAGGAGGAGATGGAACATCTGGAGCGGTATCTTTCCATCGAGCAGTGCCGTTTTCCCAATATCCGGGTGGAATTCTGGCTGGAGGCTACCCGCTTCCTGCTGCCGGCGATGACGGTCCAGCCGCTGGTGGAAAACGCCATCAAGCACGGAATCTGCCGGCGGAAGGGAAGCCGGGGGACGATCGAGATCAGCTCCGGCGAAACCGGGGACGCTTGGGTAATCACGGTGAAGGACGACGGCGTCGGATTCCGGCCGGGAGAGACGCAGCCGCAAGACGGGGAGAAGCATATCGGCCTTTCCAACACTCGCAAAAGGCTGGCGCTGCTTTGCGACGGCACGCTGGAGGTTCGCAGCGAGCCGGGGAAGGGGACGGTCTGCGAAGTGCGCATTCCCAAGGCCGGTCAGCAGCCATTCGGACAGTGAGCCGGGGAGCCTGCCGCATAAAGAAAGAGAGCCGGGGACCGGGCTGCCTCCGAAAAAGAACGAGCAAGGGCGTCCCGTTGTCGGATGAACGGCGCTCCGGACGAAAGGATGTTAGATTTTTGTGAAATGGCGCTGATAAAATAAGCAAAATTAAGCGTTAGGCTAAAAATGACGGAAAGGAAATGAAACCATGGCAAAAACAGACGGCGTTGCTTCCGCAAAATCCGCGGAAGTGAAGGAAATGATTCGGCGGTCCCGGCATCCGGCGGAGCGGCCCCTGACGGTTATTTCCTGCATCCTGACGCTCGGAGTCTTCGCGCTCCTGATCTGGCTGGTGACCTCGGCGATCCGGAAGCCGGCGGACGAGAGCACCGTGATTTCCGCGCTCTCCACCTTCCTGGCGCTGGACAAGGAAATGGTGGCGGATCTGCTGAAGATGGGCGCCTGGGCGGTGCTGGCCGTTTTCATCTGGCTCGTCGCAAAATATGTGATCGCGCTGCTGAACGAGAGGGGCCGGGCGGAGAATGAGGATTTCACCATCGATGAAGTAAAATCCGACTTGCCCCAGAGAATTGCGCGGCAGTACGCCGAGATCGTGGGATTGAAGGAGACGCCGGAGCTGTTCTTCTCGGAAAGACACAAGTCAGTTCAGCTGGAGGATGTCAAGGTCTATGGGGAAGACTTCATCGTTCTGTCCACGTACCTTCTGGCCGACGCAATGAGCGATGAGCGGGCTTCGGCGCTGCGGTTCAAGCTGGCGACCAAGATGGCCAGCATCAGCCTGGGGTACTATGGCCTGATGTTCCAGGTAATGACTGTGGGCGGAAGACTGCTGCCGATCCTCCGGGGCTTTTATATCAAAAGCCTGGTCTACAGCGCTGACCGGATGGCGATGGAAATCCTGAAGAAGGATCCGGAAGTAAAGGTCACCTCTAAAGAAGTGGCCGCCATGATGTTTGAAAGCGAATACCTTGTAAAATCGGCCACGGGGAAGCTTGTCAAGATGGACAAGGTGATCGAGGACCGGCGGAAAGGCTTCGCTGCCCAGGGCGGGCTTGGCCAGTTTTTCTCGCGGCTTCTCTCGGAGATGCCGCTGCTGATGGACCGGGTCGATGCCCTGGAGCATCCGGAAAAGCTGGGCAGGCTGATCTGACGGGACGGAGGAACCGGCCTGCCGGAAAGCCCGGCAGGCGGGGAAAAGCGACGGACTGTTTCAGCGGCGCGGGGCACCACGGCAGGTTCGGAGCAGACGCTTCGCGAGGGCGGGGTGCCATCGCTTCGCCGACTGTTAGACCTGTGTGAAACCGAAAGGCTATAATCCAAACAGACAAGAAAATGGAGGAAGGTATCATGTCAAACAGAGGAAGATCCGGGAAAACCGTGGAAAAGATCCTGGGCATCGTGCTGGGGATCGTGCTGGTCATCGGGGGCATCTTCGTGCTGGCCAATCCCGCCGACGCATACAAGGGGATCGTGGTGTGGACGCTGATCGCCGCCCTGCTGATTACGTCGCTGGTCAACATCTTTACCTGGGACAGCCGCCGGAAGATGGGCGAGACCGACGGATGGGATCTGGCGTTTTCCATTGTGGCGCTGCTGGTGGCGCTGTTCCTGATCGGCAGCGTGGCGACCAATTATGACGCGGCCGACACGATTACGATCATCCTGATGGCGGGCCTGATCGTGCTTGGCGTGATCCGGATCGCCATGGCCGTCATGGCCCAGCGGGCGAACAAGGCGCTGGCCGGTCTCGTGGGCGGGGACTGGAAGGTGATGCTCTGCGCGGGCATCCTGCTGGTGATCGCCGGTATTATCGGTATCGCGAAGCCCTTCGCGGCCCAGTCCGTGGTCGGCATCATCATCGGCATCACCATCATTGCCCTGGGCGCGGAAATGCTGATCGGCACCTTTGCCCGGAAAGGCTGATTCCCCGGAAAAGGGCGGGATCGGGCCGTCCGATGATTCTCGTGAACATCACTGAACCCAGTGATGAAATAGAAAAAGGAGGAACACGAACATGGACATCGAAACCCTGCTGGGCGGACTGCTGTCTGAGAAGGACCTGAAGGAACTGGACAAGGCGTACAAGTATCTGTGCGACCTGGGCGAAGAGGCCAAGAACATCAAGACCGAGGACGATGCCTACGCTTTCGCCAAGAAGCTGGGACTGAAGTGCACGAAGGAAGAATTCAAAGAGGGCCTCAAGGGTCTGGAGAATCTGGGCGAGCAGCTCAAGAAGGAAGCCGACAAGGCCGAGAAGCAGGCCAAGGAAGAGTATCTGGACGCCGTGGCCGTCTACATGACCGCCGAGAAGCGCCTGAAGGCCGCCGAGGACGAGTACGCGAAGTATTCCAAGGAGCTGGAAGCTGAATTCAAGGAGAACCGGAAGCTGGCCCCCGAATATGTCGAGAAGACCGCCAAGGAAATTGAAGCTCAGGCCAAGAAGATGGAAGAGGAAGCCAAGAAGTTCTACGCCGACGTCGAGAAGAACCTCTTCTCCTCCAAGAACATGAAAGCTTTCGAAGAGCTGTCCAAGAACATCGAAGCGCTGGGCAAGCGGTTTGCCAAGGCCAAGACCACCAAGGATACCTACGAGATCGCCAAGGATCTGGGCATGGATTGCACCTGGAAGGAATTCAAGGAAGGCGCCGAAGCCCTGGGCATCTACAAGGAATAATCATCATCGCACCCTTCCCTTCGCCCCGGGCGATGGGAAGGGTTTCTCAGAATCCGGGGCTTAGCCTCGGATTTTTTAAAAGGAAAGAAAGCGTCGGAATGGCCCCCTGATCGGGGAAGGCCATGGCGGGCGCTTACAGTTCATCAAACAGACAAGGAAAGAGGAGGAGAAGGCGTATGTCTAAAAAAATCAAGTTTGACAAAGAACTGGAAAAGATGGTAGAGCAATATCTGGCCGACGCCGGCGAGAAGATGATGGCCAAGTGGCAGAAGAAGGTTGCCAAGGCGGAGAAGCAGATCGCGGAAGCCCAGAAGGAATGGGCCGCTTCCGAGAAAAAGATCAAGGCTGCCGCAGCCGCGACGGAACAGTATACCAACCGCCTTTACAACATCTTCTACGCCGAAGATGTGAAGCAGTTCATGAACCTGGTTCGCCAGGGCGAGGAAATGGTGAAGAAGTTCGAGGCCGCCAAAACGGTCGAAGAGAAGTATGCCATCGCCAAGGAAAACGGCGTCGACTGCACGCTGGAGGAGTTCAAGAAGGAACTGAGCGCGCTGGAAGAGGTCGGGAAGGAATACGAAAAGGCGGAGAAGGAATACGAGAAGGCCGCCGCCGAGATGGAAAAGGAATACAAAAAGGCGGTCAGCCAGGCTGAGAAGGAATACGCTCAGGCGGAAAAGGAATACGAAAAGGCTGCCGGCGAAATCGAGAAGGCCTATAATAAGGCGGTCTGCGAAGCGGAGAAGGAAGAGGAAGCCGCGGAGAGCCTGATTGACGTGGTGACCGAAGCGATCCTGTCCGACGAGGAAGAATAAGATTATAAGCAAATAATACGACAATAAGGAAGGTTTTGGGTTTATGCTGAAAAAGATTCTGATCATCGTCCTGGGTGTGCTGACGGTGATTTCCGGTATTATCCTCATCGCGAATCCGGGCATGGCACTGCCGATGATGGGCGCCATGCTGGCGATCGGGATGTTTATGTTCTCCCTGACCGCCATCCTGACCTGGTCCAGCCGCAGGGACGCGGGCGAAGCGGACGGTTTCTCCCTGTTTATGGCGATTCTGGGCTTCATCTTTTCCCTGTTCTTCCTGGTTAGCATACCGGCGCAGCTGATCAGCGCGGAAATGCTGATCTACATGGAACTGATCTTCATGATTGTGGAAGGCGTGATCCTGATCGTAAGGGCCTTCCAGGCGCGCAAGCTGAAGGATTCCCGGGATCCCATTGAACAGGAGATCGGAAGCACCTGGGGCTGGATCCTGGCCGCGGGCATTCTGATGGTCATCGCCGGCATCGTCGCTCTCGGCCATCCGCTGGGCGTCCTGGTGGTGAACGGGATCTACATGGGCATTGAAATCGTCGTGGCCGGTATCGCCGCGATCATTCTCGGCTTCAAGATGAAAGCCTGAGAATGCATCTTTGGCAGGGTTCCGACCCTGGCCGCAGGCGAACGATCTAATATGGGGCCGCAATCATATGTCGGCCCCTTTTCTTTATGGGGGATGATCGTATCGGGGATGGCTCGGCGCGGGGAAGCACAGCGCCGATGAAGGACAGAAAAAGAGCTGTGAAGCTCGGGAGGATTCCTTTGCTTCACAGCTCTTTTTGTTTGCTCTCCCCCACAAGGGGGAATGCGGGATTGATTACTTGGCGGTTTCGGGAGCGGCGGTGGGGATGCTCTTGATCACCATGTCGATCACCTTGTTGATCACGTCCTCGGTGATCTCTACGCATTTCTCGGCCTTGGTCAGCTCATCCATCTCCACCTTGTCGACCCGGACGAGCCTGTAGGTTTCGGTGTGCTCGGATTCGCTGCTGCGGATATCGCAGATCAGGGCGTCATCGTCCTCGTAGAAGTCGATGATCAGGTTGCCTTCCTTGCCCTCGGCGGTCTCGATGTACATCTCATAGCGCAGCTTGCCGGTCCAGGTTTCACGGACGGAGGTGCTGATGCCGCCCTTGGGGCCGCGGAGATTCACGTGGGTCTGGCTGAAATCGAGGCTGATCTGCTCCTCGCCTTTTTCCGCGACATAGAGCTTGCCGCTGGAGATCCGGCCTTCGGTCAGGTTGAACTCAACCTCGGCCACGTCCTCGCCGGAGGTCAGCTTTTCGAAATAGTAATCCGGGTTCACAGTGGTCTCATAGACAAGGAAAGAATCCTCATCCGCGTAGCCCATCTTGTAGGTAATTTCGGCTTCGTTGTTCTCGGCGTCGATCCAGGCGTCCAGATCGCAAACCAGGGGCTTGGAGTTTTCGGTTTTCTCGCCGATCTCGAAATGAGACACGATGTGGCCGTCGTCAGAGACGGTATCCTGGCTCACGATGGTCCGGATGGTTTCCAGGGTGGCTTCACGGTTCAGAAGCCAATCCTTCTGGCGCTCCGCGAAGCTCTTTCCGCCATCCATCGCGGCCCAGCGATCCACCACTTCAGCCAGGGCGGGGTTGGACATCAGGCCGTCAACCGCTTCGGCCGTCGCGGTGGCGAGGGCTTCGCTGCGGATGGTAACGGTCACGGTGCCGTCCTCATTCTTCACGTCGAGGATGTATTCGGGCTTGAACTTGGACAGGAATTCAACCGCGGCGGTACCGATCACAGTGCCGTCGGCCTGAGCCTGCTCGACCGCGGCGGTGGCCAGCGCATCGACAGCTTCCATGTCCTGCTCAGAAAGGGTGGCCTTGCCGGGCAGCTTCTCTTCCTTTACGGACTTGACGATGTCCTGCAGGATCTTCATGATCGTGGTGTAGCGGATCATAATGGCGGAATCCTTGTTGCCGCCGTAGATCCCGATGGGGGTCAGCTCGATATGGCTGTTCTCGATCCCGTTGGCGCGGGACACGATGTGGATGTTTTCGCCATCCTGGCGGAGGACGAACTCGGAGGTGGCGTCGCCGGACTGATACTGGAGGGCCAGATCCTTGGTCTTCAGATCCGTCTCATCCAGGAACTTCTCGAGGACGTTCTTCTCCTGGGCGGGCTCCGCGAAAGCGCTCATCACGCCGAGGAGCATCATGACCACCAGCAGACAGGAAACCAGTTTCTTCATTTTCCAAACTCCTTTCGTTTTTCGCATCGCTTGTGCGAGATGCAGTGATTGTTGTTCCGGCACAGGCAGCAAGGCTTTTGTCCGGAAAAATCATTTATGATCATACACTTCTTGTCTCACACAGATTTAACAGAATGGCAGAAGCGCTTTCATCCTTCTCAACAAACAGGAGGAAGACGGGAGTGGCGTTCGAAACAGCCGCTCATAACCTATTGACAAGGTAGGGAAAATTACCTATAATCAACATACCTACCGGAGAGGTAGGAAAATATAACCAGGGGCTGATAAACAATATGATTTACGCAGACAACGCGGCAACCACCCGGATGAGCGAAAAAGCAGTTGAAGCCATGCTTCCGTTCATGAGGGAGGAATACGGCAATCCATCCAGCCTTTACGCCTTCGGCCAGCGGGCCAAGGAGGCCCTGGAAGACGCCCGGGCCAGGATCGCGGCCTGCCTGGGGGCGGATCCCCGGGAAATCACCTTTACCTCCGGCGGGAGCGAGGCGGACAACCAGGCGATTCTGACAGCGGCGCGGGCCGGGGAACGGAAGGGAAAAAAACACATCATCTCCACCGCCTTTGAGCATCACGCGGTGCTGCATACACTGGAGCATCTGAAAAAGCAGGGGTTTGAGGTTACGCTGCTGGACGTGCACGCCTCCGGGGTCATCGATCCGGAGCAGGTGGCGGAGGCGATCCGGGAGGATACCTGCCTGGTTACGGTGATGTTTGCCAACAATGAGATCGGAACGATCCAGCCCATCGCCGAAATCGGGAAGATCTGCCGGGAGCGGAAAGTGCCCTTCCATACGGACGCGGTTCAGGCCACCGGGCATGTGGCCCTCGACGTCAAGGCCCTGAACGTGGACATGCTCTCCCTGTCCGCCCATAAATTCCATGGGCCCAAGGGCATCGGCGCCCTCTATGCCCGGCGCGGGATCCTGCTGGAGAATGTGATCTTCGGCGGCGCCCAGGAGCGGGGCAAACGGGCGGGTACGGAAAACCTGCCGGCCATTGCGGGCATGGCCGCGGCGCTGGAGGAAGCGTGCGGGAAGATCGCGGAAAACACGGCCCGGCTCCTGCCGCTGCGCAACAGGCTGATCGAGGGCCTGAAGCGGATTCCCTATGGCGAATTGAACGGGGACGCCGAGCGCCGCCTGCCGGGAAACGTGAGCTTCTGCTTCGAGGGGATCGAAGGAGAATCCCTGCTGCTGCTGCTGGATGATCAGGGCATCTGCGCATCGTCCGGCAGCGCCTGTACCTCCGGGTCTCTGGATCCCAGCCACGTGCTGCTGGCGATCGGGAGGCCCCACGAGGTGGCTCACGGCTCCCTTAGGCTTTCGATCGGGGAAGAAACGACGGAGGCGGATGTGGAGGAAATCATTCGCGCTGTGACGGAGGTTGTCGGCTATCTGCGGGGAATGTCCCCCTTCTGGCGGGATCTGATGACCGGGAAGAGAAAGCATGTGTTCCAGGCCTGAGCGGCTGAGGCGAACAGGCCGCCCCTGAAGCGGGATGGCCAGGGGCCAAAGGGGACGGACGGCAGGGAACGGGAACCGTCGCCCGGAGGCCGGAATGGCAACGTCCGGAAAAAGCGGATAAAGGGCCGCGGGGCTGCCCCGGATCGGAGCGGCAGCGGCAGAAAGAAAAAATGGGCGAAAAACAGCCCTTCGGCAGGAGGAAAAGCAAATGGCGCTGTACAGCGAAAAGGTCATGGATCATTTCCGCAATCCCCGGAATGTGGGGATCATCGAGGACGCGGACGGCGTCGGCGAGGCGGGCAACCCCGTCTGCGGCGACATCATGAAGATCTATCTGAAGATCCGGGAGGACCGGATTGACGATGTGAAATTTGAAACCTTCGGGTGCGGAAGCGCGATCGCATCCAGCTCCATGGCGACGGAGCTGATCAAGGGAAAGCCGGTATCGGAGGCCGCCGCCCTGACCAACAAGGCGGTCACCGAGGCGCTGGACGGGCTGCCGGCCTACAAGCTGCACTGCTCCGTTCTGGCGGAGGAGGCGATTAAGGCGGCCCTGAAGGACTACTATGACAAAAACGGGATCAGCTATGATCCGGCCCAGTTCCCGGAGGAAACGAGCTGCGCCCACTGCGTGGATCACTGACTCGGCGCGCGGATCCTTCCGATCCGTATCGGAAAAAAGAGGTGCCGTCCCGGAACCGATGGGGCGGCTTCTTTGCGTTGAAAGGAGGCCTTCGCTTCCCCGGCAGGAATTCCATGGAACGATGTTGAATTATTCGGGAAGAGTCCCGGAAGCGCGGCTCTCCGGAAAAGAACCGAAGGAGAAAAACGATATGATGACCTTTCCCGAAATGCCCTATGAGCGGCCGAATCTGGAAGAAATGAAGGAAAAGCTGAAGACGCTGACCGCGCGCCTCCGGGCGGCGAAGAATTACGCGGAGGCGAGGGAGGTTTTCCTGGAAAAAGACCGGGAGGACCGGCACGCGGACACCCTGGCGACCCTGGCCAGCATCCGGCATTCCATCGATACCCGGGACGCCTTTTATGACGGGGAAAACAGGTTCTGGAACCAGGCGGGGCCGGAGCTGCAGGAATTCGAGCAGGCCTGGACGCAGGCGATGCTGGCCTCTCCCTTCCGGAAGGATTTCGCCGCGGAATACGGCGACCTGATGTTCATCAACGCGGAGATTGAGCTGAAAACCTTCTCCCCGGAGATCATCCCCGAGCTGAAGGAGGAAAACGAGCTTCGCAACGCCTACCAGAAGCTGATCGCCTCCGCCCAGATTCCCTTCGAGGGCGGAACCTATACCCTGTCCCAGCTGTCCCCCTTCAAAACCTGCGCCGAGGACCACCGGCGCCTGGCGGCCTGGCAGGCGGAGGGCCGGTGGTATAAGGAGCATCAGGAGGAGCTGGACCGGATTTATGACCGCCTGGTGCATCTGCGGGATGCCATGGGGAAGAAGCTGGGATACGGCGGATACATCCCGCTGGGATACTATCGGATGGGGCGCAACTGCTATACCCAGCAGGACGTGGAGAAATTCCGCTCCGCCGTCCGGGAATACCTGGTGCCGGTGGCGGCGGGAATCTATCGCGAACAGGCGAAGCGGCTGGGGAAGAGCTGGCCGATGAATTACGCCGACAACGCCCTGGAATTCCGCTCCGGAAATCCCCGCCCCCAGGGGACGCCGGACGATATTCTGGCCGCGGCGAAGAAATTTTATGAGGAGCTGTCCCCCGAAACCGCGGAGTTCATTCATACCATGCTGGAAGGAAAGCTGATGGACGTGCTCTCCACGGAGGGAAAGGCAGGCGGAGGATACTGCACCGGACTGATGGATTACGGAGTGCCGTTCATTTTTGCCAATTTCAACGCCACCAGCCATGACGTGGAGGTCATGACCCACGAGGCGGGGCACGCCTTCGCCGCCTATGTGAACCGGGATCGGGTTCCCATGAGCCTGATCTGGCCCAGCATGGAAGCCTGCGAGGTGCATTCCATGTCGATGGAATTCATGGCCTGGCCCTGGGAGAAGGGATTCTTCGGCCCCGATACCGCCAAATTCTACCACAGCCATCTGGCCTCCGCCCTGACCTTTATTCCCTACGGGACGCTGGTGGATCATTTCCAGCACCAGGTATACAAGCATCCGGAATGGACGCCCGCCGAGCGGCACGGGGAATGGAAACGCCTGCAGGGGATCTATATGCCCTGGGTGCGCCTGGACGGGGAGATTCCCTTCTATGGCGAAGGGGAGGCCTGGCAGCGCCAGCTCCACATCTATATGAATCCCTTCTATTATATTGATTACTGCCTGGCCCAGACGGTGGCGCTGGAAATCTGGGCCATGATGCAGGATAACCGGGAAAGGGCCTGGGCCCATTACATGGCCTATACCCGGCAGGGCGGCAGCCGTACCTTTACCGATCTTCTGGCCAATGCCGAGCTGGTCAGCCCCTTCGACGAAGCCTGCCTGAAAACCGTTTGCGCGGCGGCGGAGAAGTGGCTGGCGGAGCATCCCGCGGAGGATTAACCGGATCGCGCCCGGAGGCGAAAGGCCCTGAAGCCCTCCGGCCTCGCGGCGTAGAAAGAGCCCGGGCAGCGGAGAGAAAATGGAAGGTCGGAAAACGCGCCCGCGCCGCTCCGGATGCCGAAATTCTTTTTCCGGGAGCTGACAGGAGCCCAGGGAAAAGCGTATCTATCATTGAAACCGCTCCGAAACCGGCCGGAGGCCGGATAGGAAATAAAGCGATCAGAAAGGATGAATGCGGAATGAAGAAAATCATGGCTGTTCTGTGCGCGCTGCTGCTGATGGTTCCGGGCGCTCTGGCCCTGGCGGACGAGGCGGTCATCAAGCCGGAGCTGCCGGCCCTCATGTATCCGTCGGAAACCCTGGCGCTTGGGACTTACAGCATTTCGCCCCTTCCCATGGAAAAGGATAACTCCCTGAAGATGTTCCTGTACGAGCCGGTCGTTTTCTCCAAGGAAAGCCTGGCGGATTTGAAGGTGGGGGACACGGTGGATCTGTTCGACCGGATGGTGACGATCCGCTCCCTGAAGGAGGGCGAGGAAGAATACGTCATCAACGAGGAGGAGTCGGAGGGCTTCTACCTCAGCGCCATGGAGGAGGATCACAACCTCTATATGGCCCGGCTGATGGATGATGACTATGTGGTTTTCCATCGCCTGGGGCTGACGGAGGCTCCCTTCGCGGCGGACTTCCAGTTCAAGGATTTCCGGGATGTGGAAAAGGAAGAGCCGGTGATCGGCGATTTGGCCACATTCAAAGAGCTGTGGGCCACGGCCTACTACAACCCCGACAACCTGATGGTCATCTTCAACGATAAGGGCGAGATCCAGACGCTGTGCCTGTACTACTCTCCCAACAGCTGACGGGAGACTGCAGGGCCGGGAATACAGGATCGATACCCGAAAACGAAACCGGATTGTAAAAAAAACGAAACAGAGTTAAAAAAACCGACTCATTTTCCGGCCGAACCCCTTGACAAAGGGCGAATTCCGGATAAAATGATAATTACTACATCAAAGGAGGTAAAACCAGTGAAGAAAGTGTTGTCCCTTGTAGCTGTCCTGACGCTGATCATGTCTATCTTCGTGGTGACCACTGGCGCTTCCGCCTACTACGCAGTCTATTCCCATTGCGGAAACGGCAAGCCCCTGAACGTGCGCAGCGGCCCCGGCAAAGAGTACTCCGTGATCGACAAGGTGCCCTACGGCGAGGCGATTTACGTTCTCGGCGATGTGGGTAACGGCTGGCTGCAGCTCAATGACAGCGGCTACGTGCAGGCTTCCCTGACGTCCCGCAGCAAGCCCGGTCCCTATGTTCCCTCTCCCGATGATCCCGCCACGACCACCGAAGCCGGCTACAACGCCATCTTCGCCAAGGCGAGGATCGTCAATCCCTACACCGTGACCCTGCGGGCCACCAAGAACAGCAAGGGCGTCGCCAATGTCCGCTGGGCTCCCAGCAAGAAGGCGAACCTGATGAAGGCTTATGCCGATGGCAGCCGGGTGCTGGTGATCGCGACGCTGGGCAACAACTGGTACCAGGTGCAGGATCCCGAGACCAACGCTGTCGGTTTCGTGAACACTGCTTATGTGGAGAAGTAAGAAACGCGGCGGTTTCTGAAACTGGAAGTTAAATCGACTGACAAAGAAAGGAAACAAAGATTATGAAGAAAATCATTGCGCTGGCTCTGAGCCTGATGATGATCCTGGGCTGCGTCTCCGCGCTGGCGGAGGGGGAAAAGGAAACCCTGACCGTGATCGGTGCCTTTGATATCAAGTACTCCAGCCTGCCGGAAGGCTATACGATGGAAGTGGCCGAGAGCAACGGCACGTACTATTCCGCCACCATCGCTCCCAAGGACACCACCAAGCCCGTTCTGTCCCTGCAAATCGAATTCAACGATTCCTTGTATGGCGTGAACAAGCTGACGGACGCCACCCCCGAGGACATGGCGGCCATCAAGCAGAGCTTCTATGAAATCTCCGAGCTGGACGAGGGCGACATCATCTTCGAAGAAACCACGACCGGCCACGGCACGCCCCTGCTGATCGCCAAGACCAAGGACGGCTCCATCGCCGCGGTCTACACCATCTATATGAGCCACGAGATCGAGATCGACATGTTCTTCGCCGATGGCAAGACCCCTGTGACCGACGAGCACGTCAAGGCCGTGGTGGACTTCCTGACCGACGTGGAATTCGTCGAGACCGCCGCTCCCGCTGAGGCCGCCGCTCCCGCGGAACCCGGCAAGTAATTCTGAAGCATCAATCATAAGAATCAAAAGGGGCTCCAACCGACATGGCTGGAGCCTCTGCTTTATGAACTGCGATTTGCGACCGAAAGGCCCTGGCCCCGAACGCAGAGGAAAGGCATCAACCATTCCTGCTCATTCACCGGGAGGAGGAACGATATGTTTGGCCGAAAAAAACAGGAAACCATTCCCTATGACCGGGAGACACAAAAGCCCGTGATCCACTGCTCCATCTGCACCGGGGAGCAGGCGGCGGGGATCCGGGATCTGAAAACAGGAAGGTTTACGGAGATCATGCTGATCAAAACCCCGGAAGACCTGAAACGCTTTCAGGAGATGGTCGGCCTGGACCATGTGGAGAAGGAATACTGACCGCAGGTGGTCGGACTGGAGCAGGTGGAGAAGGAATACTGACCGCAGATGGTCGGACTGGAGCGGGTGGAGAAGGGATGCTGACCGCGGCTCCGGCGGAAGGAGACGAAATATAACAGGGCGGAGCGCCGGTCAGGCGCGCCGCCCTGTTTCTTAAGGGAAGGATTATTTGACCAGATACTGGCTGCCCATGTAGCCGACCTTGCTTCCGATGCGAACCTTGGTCCAGGAGCTTCCGCGCTTGAGCACGGTCACTCTTGTGCCCACCTTGTAGGAACCGATGGTTTCGCTGAAGACGCTGGGCTCCGACCGCAGGTTCAGGGTCGTCCCCGAAGGGGTCCAGACCTTCATGGTGGATCCGCCGGAGGCGCCCGTGTCATCGGAGGAGGTTCCTTCCCCGGCGTAGAGGTAGCGGGTCATCATATAGCCCGTTTTATTTCCCACCCGAACCTTGCACCAGGTGGCCCCCTTGTTCAGCACATTGACCCTCGTCCCCACGGAGTAGGCGTCCAGCACCTTTCCCTTGACGGAGGCCGTCGCCCGCAGGCGCACCCTGTATCCTGTCCGGATCCTTCGTACCTCCGCCAGGGAGGAGACCGTTCCGAAGACGATCAGCAGGCCCAGCAGCAGGGCCACCAGCCGTTTCCATGGTATCTTTCGCATGCTCATTCTCCCTTTCCGCCGGGGAACGAATCCCGCCGGCTGATTGTTTTTCGAGTCAGGTTGAAGAGAAAAATCTACTAATAACATTTTATGCGAGCGGACCGTGCCTGTCAAATCGCAGAGGCCGCTGACTGTTTCAACTGTGTTTCGAGCGGATTAATATTCGCTAAAAACACAAACGCGGAAGGGAAAGAAAACAGGAGCCGCCGCGGGATGTTCCCGCGG
>JAZQCB010000072.1:0-33285 GCA_045546035.1 Clostridia bacterium | reverse complement strand
CCGCTTGGCCTCCGACTTGCCATCTGGAGCCTATTGCTCGCATCTGGCTATTTGAAGGTGGACAAGATTATCCGGGAGGAGCTGGAGGACATACCGGTTTACCGGCTTTCTATTACGAATTACGAGGTACGGCGGATGTTCAGCAAGATGGTAAAAGGTTGGTTTCAAAAGGAGAAGGCTCTATCGAAATTTGTATCAGCTATGTTGCAAGGCGATATAAAAAGCATGAATCATTATATGAACAAGGTGGCGCTTAACACGTTCAGTTATTTTGACACTGGCAATAGACCGTCCAAACAGAAGGAACCGGAACGTCTTTATCATGGTTTTGTACTGGGGCTGATCGTGGACAAGGCGGACAGCTACATCGTCAAGTCCAACAGAGAGAGCGGCTATGGCCGGTATGATGTGGTGATGGAGCCGAAGGATGCAGGAAAGAGGGCCGCTATCCTGGAGTTTAAACTGTTCAATGCAAGAAGGGGCGAAAAGACGCTGGAGGATACGGTTGAAAACGCCCTGAGGCAGATTGAAGAGAAACAGTATGAGGCGAGTCTTCTGGCCCGGGGGATTCCGAAGGAAAATATCCTGAAGTACGGTCTTGCCTTCCAGGGAAAGGATTGTCTGATTCGGAAGCAATAAGCGGGATATTGGGAACAGCGAGGAACAGGGAGAATGAGCAGGATTCAGGACTTCAGCCCCTTGTGGGGAGAATGGGTGCCAGTGGAGGAACTGGGGGAAGGTTCCTTTGGGACGGTTTGGAAAGTTTCCAGAAGGTTTTTGGACAACCAGGAGTTTTTCGCTGCGGTCAAACATATTTCGATTCCACAGGATGAGCGGGAAATCAAAGGCCTGATTTCGGAAGGAATCTTCACAGATCAGCAATCCGCCTTCAGATATTATGAAGGAAAACTTCGGCTTTTGGCAGATGAAATCAACATCATGCACAAGCTGCAAGGGCACACCAATATTGTTTCTTATGAAGATCATCTGATTATCCCAAAGAAGGGCGGAGCAGGATATGATATCTTTTTACGGATGGAGCTGCTGACGCCGCTGACAGATGTGATCCAAAAGGGAATGTCAGTTAATGACACCATAAAGCTGGGAAAAGATATTGGGAATGCGATTCTTGTCCTGAATCGGGTGGGGGTGATCCATCGGGATATCAAGCCGCAGAATCTTTTTGTAAACGATATAGGCTCATATAAATTGGGGGATTATGGAACGGCTCGTGCGCTGAGTAGTAGTGCGACAGCCATGTCCCGAAAGGGTACTTTCAATTATATGGCCCCGGAGATTTACAAGAACGAAAAAGCGGACGCGACGGTGGATCTGTACTCTCTGGGGCTGGTATTGTATCGTTTGGTGAACGGGAACCGGTTGCCTTATTTACCGGTTACAGGGGAAGTGACCAGCCAGCAAAGCGAGGAAGCGATGCTCCGACGGATGCAGGGGGATCCGTTACCGCCTCCGGCTTACGCGGATGCCGAACTTTCGGGAATCATTTTGAAGGCCTGCGCATATCGTCCCGAAGATCGTTATCAGGATGCGAATGAGTTTATCCAGGCGCTGAATCAATATGAACAGCATATGGAAACAACGGTAATGCCGAAACCGGAGCCCGTGGATAAAACGGTTGTGGATGAGTCGTATTCTTATCATTTCAGTGCATCCGAGGACAGAAACAATGAAACATCCGCCATGGGAGAGGGAGACAATCGGCAAAAGAACACCCAAAGGATATCGACACCCCAAAAAAAGAAATGGGTTTTGCCGGCGGTTATTGCAGTGGTTGTTGTTTTGGCGCTGGGCATCTATTTACTGATTCCGAAGCAAGAAACATGGGATTGTGAAGCATGCGGTCAGACGGGGAATACAGGGAATTATTGCCAGAACTGTTCACATCCGGCCCCGTGGATTTCGCCGGAGCCAACGGATATTCTGACACCGGAGCCAACGGATATTCTGACACCGGAGCCAACGGACACGCCAACACCGGAGCCAACGGACACGCCAACACAGGTGCCGACCGATACGCCAACACCAGAACCGACGGACACGCCAACACCGGAGCCAACGGTTACGCCAACACCAGAACCGACGGACACGCCAACACCGGAGCCAACGGATACGCCAACTCCAGAACCAACAGACACTCCAACACCGAAGCCAACGGATACGCCAACTCCAGAACCAACAGACACTCCGACACCGGAACCGACAGATACGCCAACGCCAGTCCCTGCTAAAAATCCTATCAAAGATGTACAGGTTGGGGATACTGTTGCATTTGGGAATTATGAGCAGGATAGTGTAACAGTGAACGGAAAAGAACCGATCGAGTGGATTGTTCTGGATAAAAAGGATGGAAAGGCCCTTTTGATTTCCAAGTACGGGCTGGATTCAAAACGATACAATACAACGTGGACAAGTGTTACCTGGGAAAACTGTACGTTGCGTACCTGGTTGAATAATGATTTTGTGAAAAACGCTTTCAGCGAGGACGAGCAGTCCGCTATTCTGATCACGGAGGTGGATAACAGTTCCGGTCAGGGCTATGACGAATGGGACGCGTCCGGAGGAAATAACACCCAGGATAGGCTTTTCCTGCTGAGCTATGCGGAAGCAAACAAGTATCTGAATGTAACTCCTGATGATTCTAACAATATCGCATCCCGTGCGGCTCCGACAGCATATGCGGAAAACAATGGCGCAATTACAAACGGCAGTTATCAGACGGCAGACGGCACCGCAACAGGATGGTGGTGGCTTCGGTCGCCCGGTGACCGGCAGCATAATGCAGCCCGCGTGGACGGCGCCGGATCACTTTACTACTACTATGTTAATTACGACCACGGTTGTGTTCGCCCGGCTTTATGGGTCAATCTGGAATCAGCGGACACTTTGATACTGGAACCGAAGGAAACATCGCCCTCCATTTCTTCCAAAGAAACCAGTAAAGATGCTCGGGCGGGAAATATCGTTATCTTCGGAAATTATGAGCAGGATAATGATTTAACAAATGGAAAAGAACCGATTGAGTGGATTGTTCTGGATAAAAAGGACGGAAAGGCCCTTTTGATTTCCAAGTACGGGCTGGATTCAAAGCGATATAATACAAAATGGACAAGCGTTACCTGGGAAAACTGCACGCTTCGTACCTGGCTGAATCATGATTTTGTGAGAGACGCTTTCAGCGAGGATGAGCAGTCCGCTATCCTGATTACGGAGGTGGATAACAGTTCCAGTCAGGGTTATGACGAATGGAACGCGTCCGGAGGAAATAATACCCAGGACAGGATTTTCCTGCTGAGCTATGCGGAAGCAAACAAGTATTTGAATGTAACTCTTGATAATTCTAACAATATCGCATCCCGTGTGGCTCCGACTGCATACGCGGAAAACAATGATGCCATTACAAACGGCAGTTATCAGACGGCGGACGGCGCTGCAGCAGGATGGTGGTGGCTTCGGTCGCCAGGCGACCGGCAGCATAATGCAGCCCGCGTGGACGGCGCCGGATCACTTTACTACTACTATGTCAACTACGACCATGGTTGTGTTCGCCCGGCTTTATGGGTCAATCTGGAATCTGATTTCTTCAGATAATCCATCACGTTGAGGAATCTGCAAGAAACATGGGTGAGCGGTGTTGAAAGCTGCTTATGATATTGAGCTGCTGGCAACGGGATATCTAAGGATCGTTCACGCCATGACAGAAAAGGATGTTGGGAAGCCCCAGGAAATGTGAATAAACAAAAGCCCCGGAGCACTCGGCGCCGGGGCTTGTACTTTGCTTTTTGTATCATCCGCAGTTGTTGGCGCACCATGACGCTGATCCATCGGGAAGTCCGGATCGTGTTTTCGAAGATGGCGCAGGGCTGGTTTGCCCAGGCAGGCGGTGATCATGGAATTCAAGGTGTTTAACGCTCGGCGGGGAGAGAATACGCTGGAGGATACGATTTATAACGCCCTGGGACAGATTGAGAAAAAAGGTACGACGCGGATCTGCTGGCCCGCGGGATTCCGAAGGAAAAGATCCTGAAGTACGGCTTTGCCTTCCGTGAAAAGGAATGCCTGATTCGAAAAAAAGACCTACCTTCTCCGGCGCTCGAACATCTTGGCGAGCCCGCCCTCGGCGGTTTCGCGGAAGCGCTGGTTCATGCTGATCCCGGTTTCATACATCGTCCGGACGACGATGTCAAAGGAAATGCGCTGCGTATCCCCGAGGAAGCTGGCCAGATCGCAGGCGTCCATCGCCCGCCTCGCCGCCACCGCGTTGCGCTCAATACAGGGCACCTGGACCAGCCCGCAGATCGGGTCGCACGTCAGGCCGAGATGGTGCTCCAGCGCGATTTCCGCCGCGTGCTGGATCTGGTTGGTATCATGCCCGCAGAGATAGGACAGCGCCGCGGCGGCCATGGCGCAGGCGGAGCCGACTTCCGCCTGACATCCGCATTCCGCCCCGGAAATCGAGGCGTTTTGTTTGATGATGTTGCCGAAAAGTCCCGCGACCGCAAGCCCGCGCAGAATCTGGTCGTCCGTAAAGCCGTTGGCTTCCTGCGCATAGCGCATCACCGCGGGCAGGATTCCGCAGGAGCCGCAGGTCGGCGCGGTGACGATCGTGCCGCAGTCCGCGTTCTGCTCGCTGACAGCGAAAGCGTAGGCGGAGAGGATCCGGCATTCGCGTACCTGTGGAAGCTCGTTGGGAACGCTCTGGCGATACAGCAGCTTGGCTTTTCGGAGGATATGCAGCCCGCCGGGCAGTTCGCCCTCGCTCCGGAGCCCTTCCTCGATGGCGGTTTTCATCGTGGCCCAGACGGTCGCGAGAAAGTCCCAGATTTCCTCTCCTTCATTGAACGCCACATACTCCGCCGGATTCAGCCCGCGGAAGCGAAGAAACTGTTCCACCTCGGCATAGGTGTTTTCGGGGTAAACCTCCGGGGACTCAAGCTCCTGCCGGCCTTCCACGCGGATATCGCCCCCTCCGATGGACAGAACCCGCAGCCGGTCGGCGACCTGGCCGCCGATGAGGGCTTCAAAATCCATGGTGTTCGGATGGGGCAGGTCCGCGGGAGAGTCCGCCGCAAAGACGATCTCCGCCGGCTTGGGCGAAAGCACCTCCGACAGCACGCGATCCGTGCCGTGGCCTTTTCCGGTTTTGCTCAGCGATTCATAGAGGATTACCCGGAAGCTTTCCGCGTCGGGGTGCTCGCTTTTGAACAGTTTTGCGGCCCGTTCCGGCCCGATGGTATGGGAGCTGGAGGGACCCTTACCGATCTTGTAGATTTCCCGTATGGATTTCATTCAGCTTTCTCTCTCCTTTCATTCAGGATAGAAACCGTAAACGCAAATCGCGTGTTCAAGCAGCGCCGGACGCGCGCCGCAAAGCGGCAAAAGGTTTTCCGCGCACGGTCGCGTCCGCCGGAGGCTGATCGGAAACGGTCATTCCGCCTCGTTCCCGATGGGGTCTTTTGCCCTATCATATCATAAGGTTACGCCTGCTTCAAGCGATCGGGCAGCCGCCAGAGGAGCCGGGAAACGCATCTTCGGTTATTGATGAATCGCCGCGCTTTCAGTATAATGAAAGCAGAAATCGAAGAAGGTCTGGGATGATCCAGCTGCGGGAGGAAAAATGTGCTGTCGGTATTTTATTCGGGAATCGCCGGAGCTTCGGCCCCTCATCGAGGCTATGAACCGCTCGCCCCTGGTGAGCTTGTTTCAGGAAAGAACAGCCGTTCTGTCTGAGGGGGAAATCCGCCCGACCAACGCCGCTCCGGTCATCGCCACGAATCGGAGCGGAGATCGCGCTGTTTTTCCCATGAAATGGGGATTTACGGGAAAAACGCTGCTCATCAACGCGAGAGCGGAAACGGCGGCGCAAAAACCGACCTTTCGGGAGGCGTGGGCCGGCCATCGCTGCATCGTCCCCGCCTCCTGGTATTTTGAATGGGAGCACCTGACGGGAAAGGACGGAAGAAAAAGGACCGGCGAGAAATACAGGCTGCATCCCAAAGGCGCCGCGATCACCTGGCTATGCGGCCTGTACAGGTTGGAAGCGGGGATGCCCTGCTTTGTCATTCTTACCCGGGAACCCAGCGAAGCGATCCGGTTCATCCATGACCGGATGCCCTTGATGCTGCCGGAGCAAAGGGTGAACGATTGGATCAATCCTGCCGCGAATCCGGCGGAAATCATCCGGGCTGCGGAGACGGAAATTGTCTTTGAACGGGAAGTCAGTCAGGCGGAATGACGAAAGGGAAAGCCGATGGAAAGCCGGCCGCCATTCAGGGCCGGGGAGACGGATGTTGCCCACGAAAGGGAAATCCACCCGGTGGAGTGACATCATGGGAGGCCGATGAATAGCCGGCAGTCATGCCGGCTGGGCAGGCCGCTCGATGAATGGGGTGAGAAAGCGGGTATGAAACAAGTGGAAAAGAAGCAAATTCTGCGGCGGGTGGTTGCCATTTTGCTGCTGATGGCGATGGTTATCGCGGTTTCGGCCGCGTCCGCCGATCAGTTTACGCCCAGTCATGTGACCTATGACACGACTTATGAAAAAATCCTGCAGATGTATCTGAAAGTCATCAATGGGTATGGCACGGCGGATTACGGACGGCATGATCTGTTTAATAACGCGATCTATGGGAATTATGATCCGATGGACGGATACAAATCGATCATCAGCAGGGTGAAGAGAGACGCGGGTTTTATGCTCTTTGACTGCAATCAGGACGGGATCGATGAGCTGCTGATCGGAAATGGCGGGGGATACCTTTACGAGGTTTTTACCATGGATGAGGGAAGAGTTCGGGAGCTGATCAGGGCGGGAGGCGATGGGACTGCTTCTTCCGAATATTCCTGTGCACTACTGGTCGATGGAAGGTTTTACAGAAAGGGACATGGTGGTGCGCTGCTGGACTACTACGAGCTCTGGCAGATGAACGGGACGGGGAAAGTTTCCTTTGTGGAGGGGTATCATACGGAAGGCGCATGGGATTCGGCGGCCGAGACCGAAAACACGGTCTGGTACCGCTCGGACGCGCCGATGAGCCGGGTGACCAGCTCTCCGAGTAAACGGGTGAGCGAATCGGTCGCGAAAAACTGGATACGGACGCAGGAATGGAATATCTATACGAAAAAGTTTGTCCCCTTCGCGGTGTATGAAAAGTTCCCGGACGACCCGTGGAATATCGCCGCGCTGTCCGTAAAGGGAAAGACAAGCGGCACAGCCAAGGTGAAGATCCGGAAGGAAGCCAGCGCGAAGGCGCAGGTGGTCGCGACGAAAAATGTCGGTACCTATGTCCGGGTGCTGGACAAGGAAGGGGAGTATTTCCTGATCGCCTTTGACGGCAAGGAAGGATACGTGCAGCAGGAGTATCTGAAGCCGGTGACGTATGAAATCACGCCTGATGAAAACATCACAGGGGCCTGGGCGGACACCTCGTCGGATGAGGAGAGCGGGGGGACAGACGAAAATCAGGGGAATCAGGATCCATCCGCCGATGCGGGCGAGCCGGCCCGCCGGAAGGGGGTTACCCGTTCCGCGAATGTCAAAATGCGGGAAAAGGCGGATAAGAAGAGTCGGCTGGCCACGACGGTCAAGAAAAAGGGAAGCGTGCTGATCGTCACGGATGAAACCGTGGGCGAGGATGGGCAGGTCTGGTACCAGGTGGAGTTCGACGGACATGAAGGCTACATCCGGGGCGATTTTCTGGAGGTTTCGGAGATCGAGAAGGCTGGCGAAGGGGGAGAACTCTACGGGCTGGTGATAAAAAAGCTGGCGACCCGCTCCGGCCCTTCGCCCCGGGCGGAGGACACGGGAACCTATTCCGTGGTGGGCCAGAAGCTCCGGATTTATTCCCGCGCCTATGACCCGATTGAAAACGCCTGGTGGGTAAAATGCGACGTGCCCTATCACGGAAAAATCAGGACGCTCTGGGCGTGGTATACCCGCTTTGACAGCAAAACCCTGCCATTGGAGGTCATCCCGGTGGAACCGGAGGAATGAACGGCGGCACAAAGTGTGTGGCTCGTTGATGGTTAAATCAGCGGGCGTTCACGATCACGAGAGCAGACACACGAAGGAGCAGGCCGGATGAAGCGAGGTTTCGTGACCGGATGACCCGGATCATCCGCCCCTGGGCACTGGTGGGATGGGCACGAACAGCAAAACCGCGACAGCGTGAAATTGACAGTCATCATTGGAAACGGCGAGGAACAGGACGATGAGCATGATTCAGGACTTCAGCCCCTTGTGGGGTGAATGGACTCCGGTAGAGAAACTGGGCGAGGGCTCATTTGGCACTGTTTGGAAGGTTTCCAGAAAATTTCTGAATAATCAGGTCTTTTACGCCGCGGTCAAGCATATTTCCATCCCGCGGGACGAACAGGAAATCAGAAGCCTGATAGATGAGGGAATCTTTACGGACGAACGGTCGGCCCGCGTTTACTATGATGGAAAGCTGCAGCTTCTGGCGGAGGAAATCGAAATCATGCACAAGCTGCAGGGATTTACGAATATCGTTTCCTATGAAGACCATCTGATCGTTCCAAAGGCCGGCGGAGCGGGGTATGATGTCTTTCTCCGGATGGAGCTCCTGCAGCCGCTGACGGTTAAGATCCAGAACGGCTTTTCTGTCAAGGATGTTGTGAAACTTGGCAAGGATATTGGAAACGCCGTCCTGGTGTTGAACAGAATAGGGCTGATTCATCGCGACATCAAGCCGCAGAATCTGTTTGTCAACGATATCGGGGCGTATAAGCTGGGCGATTACGGAACGGCCAGGGCGCTGAGCAGCAGCGACACAGCCATGTCCCGGAAGGGTACCTACAACTATATGGCCCCGGAAATCTACAAGAACGAAAAAGCGGACGCCACGGTGGATCTGTATTCCCTGGGATTGGTGCTGTATCGTCTGATGAACGGGAACCGGCTGCCGTTTTTGCCGACGACGGGAGCGGTGACCAGCCGGCAGAGCGAGGAGGCCATGCTCCGGCGGATTCAGGGGGAGCCTCTGCCGCCGCCGGCTTACGCGGATGCGGGCCTTTCGGAAATCATCCTGAAGACCTGCGCATACAGGCCGCGGGATCGTTATCGAGACGCGGAGGAATTTATCCAGGCGCTGGATGAGTATGAGCAGTTCATGGCAGCCGGCGCAGTGCCGCGGCCGGAGCCTGCGGACAGGACGGTATTGGAAGACTCCTCCTATTCCTATCGTTTCAGCGCTTCCGGAAGCGCTTCCGGGAACCCCGGAAACGGGCCCCGAAGGCGCACAAGGAAACAGGAAAATGAGATGCCTTCCGGGAACGCGGGGGAAAGGGCGGAGCGGCAGACGGAAATCACGGACGGGCCGGTTCGCTTGCCGGTGTATGTATCGGAACTTCATCCGGAGAACGGGGACCCTTCCGCCTCCGGCAGAGGGGAGATGGGCGGACAGCGGCGGGAGCATCGGCCGGCAGCAGTGGCAGGCAAACGACAAAAATGGGTTTGGCCCGCGATTGCAGCGGCGGTTGTTTTGCTGGCCGTGGGAATCTTCCTGCTGGTTCCGAAGAACGCGGATACGCCTGCGCCGACAGGCACGCAGGTGCCGGAGGTGGCAGCCGCGCCGGCGCCGACGTCAACCGCCACGCCGACGCAGGAGACGACAAATACCCTGGAGCTGACGGCTACCCAGACACCGATGCATACAGCCACCCAGACGCCCACAGCTACCCCGGCGCCGACAGCCACAGCAACGCCGACGGCCACGCCGACGCCCACAGCTACCCCAACGCCAACGGCTACCCCGACGCCGGAACCGACAGCCACGGCAACGCCGACGGCCACGCCGACGCCCACAACTACCCCAACGCCAACGGCTACCCCGACGCCGGAACCGTCAGCCACGCCGACACCCGAGCCGGCCAACGCGCTTACTGGCGTTCCGACGGCAGCGAGCGGAAAAGAGATTCAGGCGGGGGATATGATCACATTCGGAACCTATGAGCAGAACAATATTCTGAAAGATGGAAAAGAACCGATCGAGTGGATGGTTCTGGATGTGGAAGGCGGAAAAGCCCTGCTGATTTCCAGATATGGTCTGGACGCGAAGCCTTATCACGCTGAATATTCGGGAATTTCCTGGGAAAACTGCTCGCTGCGGGCATGGCTGAACGGCGCTTTCCTGGAGACTGCCTTCACGGAAGAGGAGCGCGAGGCCATCCTCACGACTTCCGTCAGCAACAGCGCCAGCCAGGGATATCGCGGGTATTATCAGGAGGAAGGAAACAATACCCAGGATCGGGTGTTCCTTCTGAGCTATCATGAAGCGTATGATCTGTACTTCAAATCCGATTCGGCCAGGATCGCCAGGGTGACGCCCTACGCGATCGCCCAGGGCGCGTATAAAAACGGCAGCCAGAACGGATGGTGGTGGATTCGATCGCCCGGCCGCACACCCTACGGCGCGGGACGGGTGGGCAGCGGCGGTAAGCTCAATAACAGCAGCGTCAATACCGCCGTCGGCTGCGTACGCCCGGCCATGTGGATTGATCTCGAACGGTAAGAGCTGACATTCTCAGACGGAAGGAAGGCATGGCATGACGATTCTTGTGGATATGGACGATACCATCGAGCAGCTCCTGAAGGCGTGGGTGAACCGGGCCAACGAGAAGTTTGGCCGGAACGTTTCGCTGGATGAGATTACGGCATGGAACGTGGCGGCGCCCTATCCGGGGCTGACCCGGGAACAGATTTACGGCGTCATCTACGAACCGGGATTCTGGTCGGGCGTCGAGCCGATGCCCGGCGCGGCGGAGGCGCTGAAGCATTTTATGGAGGAGGGCCATCAGGTTTTCATCGTCACGGCAACGGAAATCGAGCATGTGGAAGAGAAGATGAAGGGGCTGCTGTTCCGGTATTTTCCCTTTTTATCCTGGGATCAGGTCATCATCACCAGCCGGAAGCAGATGATCCGGGGGGACGTGCTCATCGACGACGGGATCCACAACCTGGAGGGCGGAGACTATAAAAAGATTCTGTTTACCGCCGCGCACAACCGGAACTACGACGCGGAGGCGAACGGGATGATCCGGGTGCGGAACTGGGACGAGGTCGTAAAAATCATTGACGGGATGATGCCGGAGAGGCACTGAGAAAATGGCGGTGGCAAGGAACGATCCTATCGCTCCGAGAAGGGGGAAACGACGGAACAGCCATTTTGCAGGCGGCTGCTTCCCCTGCTGGCCAGCCTGAAAAGGCGGAATTGAGACCGTAACAAAGAAGACCGCTCAGTGTATTCACGATTAGAGAACCCGTGGACAGAAATCCGCGGGCTGTGAATAAAACGGAAGGAAAGGGCGGAAGATCATGATGGAAAAAGTTCTCCGGCTTCTGGCGGATCAACAGCGGATGCTGGCGCCGGCGGATGGGCTGTCTGATCTTATTATGGAGGCCCTGCCTTCGGAGAAAGATGACGGAGAAATGGACGAGGAAGAACTTTCCGCGGTGCAGGCTGCCGCGGGAAGGCCGGACGGGTTTCTCTTTCCGGAAAAGAAATAAAGGAGTGTTGCGGGCATGGGGGCCGCCTGGAGCATTAGCGCCGCTTTATACAGCGGGAAAGGCCGCGTCCGAGGAAGAAACGAGGACGCTTATTTTTTTAACGGAGAATATCCGAACGCCGAAAATATGAATGACGAGAAGCATCTCGCGGCCGAGACGGAAGGCGAGGGCTCTCTATGGGCGATATGCGATGGGGTGGGCGGAGCCCGTAACGGGGACAGAGCCTCCCGGACGGCGGTTCGGGGCATGAAGGATCTGAAAAATCATCTTCCCGGAAGAAACTTTCCGGCCTGCCTGCAAAATTGGGTCCGCCAGGCGGATCGCGTCATCGCGGAAAGGACTTCGGGCGGCGGATGTACGATGGTGATGCTGTATGGCCAGGAAAACGGCCTCCAGATGGCGCATATCGGCGATTCTCGCATCTATTGGTTCCACGAGGGGCAGCTCAGGCGGCTGACCCGGGATCATTCCAAGATGGAGATGCTGATGGAGGCCGGGCTGATCACGGAGAAAGAGGCCAGAACGCATCCCCAGCGCCATGTGATTACCCGGGCGCTGGGTCTGTCCGGAGAGGCATTTTGCGAGGCGACTATTGGGAACCCTATGCCCGTGGTGGATGGAGACGCTTATCTGCTTTGCTCGGATGGGCTGACGGATATGCTGCCGGATCGGGAAATCGAGCGGATTTTCCGAGAGACGGAAACCGCGGACGATTGCGCCGGGGCGCTGTATCGCGGCGCGCTGGAGGCCGGCGGAAAAGACAACACGACGGTGCTGGTGCTCCGGATCCGGGCGGAGAGCGAGGTGCCTTCGGCGGATGTCGGCGCCGATGGCTCTTAATCTGACAATCATCGTACAGGCCGGGACGGAAGTGTAAGGCCCGCTGTATGGGCCAAACTGAAAACCGAGATCTTCTGATCAGTTGTTATCCTGACCAGAATGGACGTTGGAAAGGGGAAGAAGAGGACGATGGCTGAATGGCGGGTATCCGCGGCGCTGCGGTGCGGGATGGGCCGGGTCAGGCACAACAATGAGGACGCTTATTATTTCAACGGTGCCTTTCCGACGCCGGAGGATATGGACGAGGAAAAGCGCCTGAGGACGGAGATCGCCGGGGAAGGATCGCTCTGGGCCGTCTGCGACGGCATGGGCGGCATGGCCAGCGGGGAGGTCGCTTCCCAGACGGCGGTGGAAAGCATGCGGGAGCTCCAGCGGGACATTCAGGCAGGGGATTTCGCGACCCCCGTGCAGCGGTGGGCCGCGGAGACCGATCGCCGCATCATGGAAAAAACACGAGGCGGCGGATGCACGGTGGTGATGCTGGCGGTGGCGGGAAACCTGGCGCGGATCGCGCATATTGGCGATTCCCGGATCTACCGCTTCCATGAGGACCGGTTGGAACGGCTGACGGAGGATCATTCCAAGGTGGGCCTGCTGGTTCGGGCGGGCATCATTACCGAGGAGGAGGCCAGAACCCACCCTCAGCGCCACGTGATTACCCGGGCCCTCGGCCTCTCCGGAGACTCGGAATGCGACGCCACCATTGGAAAGGCGGTTATTTTGGCGGGGGGAGACCGATTCCTGCTCTGCTCGGACGGGGTTACGGATATGCTGACGGATGAGGAGATAGAAGGTATTTTCCGGTTGAACGCCCCGGTGGAGGAAACGGCGGAGACGATTTACGCCATGGCCATGGAGGCGGGCGGAGTGGATAACACCACCGTCCTGGTGCTTGAAACGGATACAGGAGATCAAACGGAAGAGGATTCGCCCGAGGCCGGGTGGAATGAAGATTACGAGGATGATTTCGACCAAACCCTGGATTTCGCGGAGGAAGAAACGGAGAGCAGGACGAAACAGCCGTGAATCGAGCGAGCCAGAAAGAATAGAAAAAAGCCGGGAGACTCCTGACGGAAAGGAAGAGGCCGGAAACGGAGCGGAAAGATGAGCGATATTCGACAGTTCAGTCCCCTGTGGGGGGAATGGATCCCGGAGGAAGAGCTGGGAAAGGGATCCTTTGGAACGGTATGGAAGGTTTCCCGGACGGTTGCGGGGGATCTGAAGTTTTACGCTGCCGTGAAGCACATTTCGATTCCTGCGGACGAGTCCGAAATCAGCCATCTGATCGATGAAGGAGCCATTTTGGACGAGCCTTCCGCCCGGGAATTTTACGAAGGGAAGCTGAAGTCCCTGGTGGACGAGATCCAGACCATGTATAAGCTGCAGGGATATACCAACATCGTATCCTACGAGGATCACAAGATCGTTCCCAAGAAGGGAGGGATCGGATATGATGTCTTTTTGCGGATGGAGCTGCTGGAGCCGCTGACGGACAAGATTAAAGAGGGTATTTCGCTGAGGGAAATCGTCCGGCTGGGCAAGGATATCGGAACGGCCCTGATGGTGATGAGCAAAATGGGCATGGTGCATCGGGACATCAAGCCCCAGAACATCTTTGTGAACCCGATCGGGGCTTACAAGCTGGGCGATTACGGCACCGCCAGGGCACTCAGCGGCAAGGCCGCGGCTATGTCCGTTAAGGGCACCTACAACTATATGGCGCCAGAAATCTATAAAAACGGGATGGCGGACGCCACGGTCGATCTATATTCCCTGGGGCTGGTGCTGTATCGGCTGGTCAATAAGAACCGGCTGCCCTTCCTGCCGCTGTCGGGGACGGTCACAAACGACCAGAGCGAGGAGGCGCTGGTTCGCAGGCTCCGTGGGGAACCGCTCGCGCCGCCAAAAAGCGCGGATAACGGCCTGGCTGCCATCATTCTGAAGGCCTGCGCCTACCGCCCGGACGAGCGCTTCCGGACGGCGGAGGAATTTGTGGATGCGCTGGGGGAATACGAACGGTATCTGGAAAAAGGGCCGCAGCCCGGGAAAAGACCGATGACGGCGGAGGAGCTGGTGGCATCGCTGAACCGGAACGTGGGCTCCCCGGGACAGAAGCAGGGGAATAACGCGTGGCATTCCCTGACGGCGGAGGAGCTGGTCGCCGCGTTGAACCGCGGGAAGGAGGTAAAGAAACCCGAGCCCGCAAAAAGTACAGCGCCAGCGCCAGAGGACGCGACGGTGGTCGAGACGGAGCCCGGGAAAAAAGGGGCCCCGGGGGTGCGTGGAGCTGGGAGCCAGGTCTCGCCTGCCGGAGATCGGACGGTCATCGAACCGGCGCATGTTCAGCCTACGGGAAGGAACCATATCGCTGGAAATTCGGAGGATCGGACGGTCATTGAACCTGCCCCCGTACAGCCAACGGGAAAGAATCATCCCGCAGGAACCCCGGAGGATCAGACGGTCATCGATGGGCCCGAACCGAAGGGACGGGAGACGCCGCAGGGGAAAACGACAGTGCCTGGGAAGACGAAAACCACGTCCGGGGAAAACAGCGAGGAGGAAAGATCGACCCGCAAAAGAAGGCTGACCCGGCTACTGGAGGAAGAAAAGCGGGACGAGGAGCCTCAGGGGAAAAAGGAAACAGTTCAAGAGAACCGTTCGGCGGCGGAGGTCGCAAAGCCCTCGCGCGCCCCGGCGGAGAAGCCGGGCAGCGGCGTGAAACCCGGGCAGATCGTTTTATTCGGCGCCTATACGATGGATCCTTCCGCAAAGGGGAAGCAGGCCATTGAGTGGTTTGTGCTGGCGGCGGAGGGAGACCGGGTGCTGCTGCTTTCCCGATATGGCCTGGACGTGCAGCCCTATCACGCGGGCTTTACCGGCGTTACCTGGGAAAACAGCTCCCTGCGGGCCTGGCTGAACAAAGAATTTATGAACGAAGCTTTCAGCCCGGCGGAAAAACAGGCGATTCTCAAGGTCAGGGTGGACAACCATCCCGGCCAGGGTTATCCGGGATGGAAAGCCGTTCTGGCGGAGAAGGACACGCAGGATTCCGTGTTTCTGCTCAGCTTCCATGAAGCTTATGAGCAGTATATCGCCGCCGGAGACAACGCCTCCCGGGTCGCTCCGGCGACGCCTTATACGGCTTCCCGGAAGGCTTTTTACGACAAGGGCGGATGCCGGTGGTGGCTGCGCTCCACGGGGAAATATCAGCGGAGCGCCGCCTGCGTCAATCCGGACGGTTCCCTCTATTACTTTTTTACCAATTATGACCACGGCTGCGTTCGCCCGGCCGTGTGGGTCAGCCAGGCTTCCGGCCTGGTTATACCGGGCTGACAGAAGGGGAGGATGGCATGACGGAGGAGGAAAACAGACAATACCGCGCATACATCGCCGACGCCCTGACCGAAAAGCGGCCGACGGAGGAGGATGAAGCCTTTCTGATCCCGTGGCGGGCCTGGCTGGCGGAGGCGGAAGGGCCGGGCGGCGCCGCGAAAATGGTGAACACCCGGATTCTGGCAAAAAGACCGGTGGAGTTCCGGAGCCCGGAGCAGGTAACCGCCTCAATTTATGAAAGCGCGGCGGGGCCCATTCCGATCCTCGTGATGGGCGATGAAGGGGATTTCGAGCAGTTTATCTGCAACGCGGCCCACAAGGGCGTCTGGACGGACGAGATCAAAAAACAGGGAGCGTCCTTTCTGGCGGGAAAGCAGAACCGCTTTATCGTCCTTTCCCGGAAGCCCTACAGCAATATTCCGGCGGAAAGAATGGGACTGGCGGAGGAGGACTGGCGGGAAAAATCCATGATCCTACGCCGGGAGCATGAATGCACCCATTACTATACCCGCCGGTTTTATGGCAGCGCGAAAAACAACCTTCACGACGAGCTGATGGCCGATTTCTTCGGCATCCTGGCCGCCTTCGGGGAATACCGGGAGGAATGGTTTGATCTGTTCATGGGGCTGGACGGCCGGCCCGAGGGGCGGATCAGCCTGTATACGGCGGAGCTGTCGGAAGGCGTGCGGGCGGAGGTTCGGAAAACGGGAAGGAAATGCGGCGCGTTTTTGGAAAGCTGGTCCCGGACCGAGGAATTTGCCGGCATGAGCTACGCCGGGAGGGTGGATGCGCTGTGCGCCCTGGGAATCGCCGGAATGGCGGAGCGGGCGCCGGCCCTCTGAGAAAAGAAGACCTGAATGGGCGGAGAGGGAAAGATGAGCGGGATACAGGATTTCAGTCCCCTGTGGGGCGAATGGACGCCCGGAGAATGGCTGGGAGAAGGATCCTTCGGAACGGTCTGGGAGATTGCCCGGAAGGTGCCGGGAAATCCGGATTTTCGCGCGGCGGTGAAGCATATCTCCATTCCTCAGGATGAGAAGGAAATCCGGAACATGCTGGCCGAGGGCGTCTTTTCCGACGAGCGCTCCGCCAGTGCCTTCTATGACGGGCAGCTCCGGTCCCTGATGGACGAGGTCAACATCATGCATCGGCTGCGGGGCTATACAAATATCGTATCCTACGAGGATCATTTGATCGTGCCCAAGGCCGGCGGTATCGGATATGACGTTTTTTTGCGAATGGAGCTGCTGCGGCCGCTGACCGACGTGATGCAAAACGAAATGCCCCGGCCGGAGGTGCTGCGGCTGGGAAGGGATATCGGAACCGCCATCCGGGTGCTGAACACGTTAGGGATGGTGCATCGGGACATCAAACCCCAGAATATCTTTGTCAACGAGACCGGGGATTATAAGCTGGGGGACTACGGAACCGCCCGGGCGCTGAAAAGCGACAGCGCGGCCGCCATGTCCCGGAAGGGTACCTTCAACTATATGGCGCCGGAAATCTTTCTGGGGAACGCGGCGGACGCCACGGTGGATCTGTATTCCCTCGGGCTGGTGCTGTATCGGCTGGTGAACGGAAACCGGCTGCCCTTCCTGCCCCTGAACGGGGATCTGACCACTGATCAGTATGAGGGGGCACTGGCGAGGCGGATGAAGGGAGAGCCCCTGCCGCCGCCCGCCTACGCCGACGAGGCCCTGTCACGGATCATCCTGAAGGCCTGCGCCTATGATCCGAAGAAACGCTACCGGACGGCGGAAGCTTTCCTGGAGGCGCTAAAGCGGTATGAGTCACAGATAAGCGGAGGGGCAAGGCCTTCTCCCGAAGATATTTCGGATCGGGAAAGAAAGGCTCCGGCCGGGGAAACCTCGTATCGGGAAGGGAAGAAGGACGGAAGAAGCTGGGAACCGTTCCGAGCAGAGGAGGAGCCGCCGACCGCGGGTCCGGACGGGAAAACGCCTTCCCCCAAGGAGGCAGAGGAATTATGGCGGAAGGGCTGGCAATACAGCTCCTCGGCCCTAAACGATTATCCTTCCCCGGATCGGCCGACCATCCGGCCCTACGGCACAGGGAACCCGGGGGACGGCGCCGGCGTGTCCCCGGATCCGAGGGAAAAAAGGCGCACGCCCGCCCGGGGAAGTAAATGGGTGCTTCCGGTGGTGATCGGGGAAGTAGCATTGATCCTGATCGTGATCCTGGTGCTGAGCCGCCTCGGACTGCTTTAAACGTAAGCTGCAAATCCTTTTTTCAGGAAAAACGGGATTGAGATCACATAATTTACAAGAAAAACGTGATGGAAATCACATAATTCTCGAAAAAAACGTGATCGGAATCACGTAATTCTCGAGAAAAACGTGGGGAAAATCACATAATTCTCAATAATTGTATGATTTTGACTGACTTTGCCTTGCGGCCGCCTTATGAGATATATTGGTATCAGAGCGGGATTTGAACAAAGTGTTCGATAGGGGTCCGCTATTGCAGCAAAACGTTCGGTTTATGTTGACTTTACTCTGCGAATAGATTAAAGTTTTCCAGAGAAGGAGGCTGCCATGATTTGACGCAGCAAAACTGTAAGGACTGAGTAAAAGATGGACAAGAAGGAAGCGATTGGGCTGCGGGTGGGCGGCCTGCTATATACGCCGGCGGTGAACAGGGGCGTGGCGGAGCGTGTTCTGAACGGGGACTGGCCCTGCCTGACGTCCCTTTCCCTTTGCCTGGAAGACGCGATTCAGGACAGCGGCCTGGCGGCGGCGGAAAAGCAGCTGCAGGACACCCTGTCGACGCTTCGGCGGGCGGGACGGGAGCTGCCGCTGATCTTTATCCGCGTCCGGAATCCCCGGCATTTCCTGCATGTGCACCGGCTTCTGGGAGCCGAGGAGGAAATCGTCTGCGGCTATATTTTCCCGAAATTCGACGAGACCAACGCCCCGGACTATCTTTCCCTGCTCCGGCGGATGAATGCCGGGCAAAGCCATAAGCTGTTTGCCATGCCCATTATCGAGAGCCGGTCCGCGGCCTTCGGGGAAACCCGGCGGGAAACCCTGTCCTTTCTCCGCTCCTGCCTCGGGGATCATCAGGACGCCATCCTGAACGTTCGGGTCGGGGGAAACGATTTCTGCAATCTGTTCGGGCTTCGGAGAAACGTGACCCAGTCCATCTATGACCTGGGCCCGGTGAGGGATATTTTGGTAGACATTCTGAACTGGTTCAGCATGGATTACATTGTTTCCGGGCCGGTATGGGAATACTACGGCGAGGACGCCGGTGGCCTCTGGGCGGAAGGACTGAAAAGGGAGCTGGCGCTGGATCGGGCTAACGGGTTCCTCGGGAAAACGGCGATTCATCCTTCCCAGCTACCGCTCATCTATGAAAGCCTGCAGGTGTCCCCGCAGGATCTGGCGGACGCGGAGGCGATCCTGAACTGGAAGGACGGCCCTCTTGCGGTGGCAGGCAGCGCCGATGGCGGAAGGATGAACGAGGTGAAATGCCACACCCGCTGGGCCAGGAGAATCTCGGCCCGCGCAAGTATATACGGCGTTCGGGAGGCGGAGCCGCGTGCGGACAGGATTTAATCACCGCTTTGGTTTGGCGGCCTGGGAAACAGAGCGGACGAGCCGGGAAAGCGTATGGGCAAACACCCGCGGCGTTCGGGAGGCGGGGCTGCATGCGAACAGGATATAATCACCTGGGTGAATATCAGGAAGCGGATCTGATCCGGCTGGCGAAGCGGGATCATAACACCAAAAGGGTCTACCTGCTGGTGAACCCCCTGCAGGGGAAGCACATCCCCGTTTCGCCCACCCGTTCCCTGGCCATGATGGAGCAGCTGGGGCGGAAGGTGGCGAAGGCTCATCCGGAGGCGGATCTTGTCATCGGCTTCGCGGAAACCGCCACTGCCGTGGCCGCCGCGGTGGCCGGGATGCTGGGAACCCCCTGCTTTTATCTGCAGACCAGCCGGGAGCCCGCCGTCGCGAAGGAGGAGGTTCTTTCCTTCCAGGAGGAGCACAGCCACGCCACGGATCAGTTTCTGTTCACCGGCGGGCTGCGGGAGCGGATCCGGCAGGCGCGGAAGATTGTTTTCGTGGATGACGAGCTTTCCACCGGGAAAACGCTGATCAATATCATTGCTCAGATGCGGGAGTCTTTTCCGGAGATGGAAGGCAGGCCCCTGGTCGCCGCTTCGCTGATCAACCGGCTGAGCGGGGAGCGGACGGCGGAGCTGAAGGCGCGGGGCGTCGATTGTGTGGCACTTTTGCAGCTTCCCCTGCGGGATTATACCGAGGCAGTGCGGGGCTTCGGGATTGATCCCGCCCTGCCTGTGACATTCGAAGGAGCCTTTGAGACCCTTCCGCTTCAGGGAGAAACGCCGGATCCCCGGTTCGGGGTAGAGATCCGGGACTATGCGCAGCGGCTGGATGAGCTGTGCGACAAGCTGATCGGGGAGTTCGGCCCGCGGCTTTCCCGCGGGCGGGTCACGCTGATCGGAACGGAGGAATACATGCTGCCGGGTCTCCTGCTCGGCCGGAGGATGGAGGAGGCCGGGCTGGCGGACTCCGTCCGCTTTCACGCCACTACCCGCAGCCCCATCGGCATCTGCCGGGATCCCGCCTATCCCATTCATGAGGGCTATCTGCTGCCCAGCTTTTACGAGACGGGGCGGAAAACGTATCTGTACAATATCGAGGCCTGCGACACGGCCGTTCTTTGGACGGACGCCGGAGACCTGCGCCAGGCGGAGACGGCGGCCGGCGCGCTGGCGGGTGTGCTGGCGAGAAAGGGCTGCGGCCGGGTCATTCTGATTTGGGAGAAAACACATGTTCAGCACCTATAAAGACGCCGATGTCACGGTTCTGCTCAAGGATATTACGGGGAAGATCGAGCCGCTGCCGACATCCGTGCGGGAAAAACGGATCCAGAGCGGAACCCATTACTGCGAGATGCTGCCCATCGAAAACCTGCCCTCCGGGCCCTATCTGGAAACCTACGAATACGCGCTGAAGAACTATGCCGCCATGACCGCCTCGGCCGTCGCGGGCGTGGCGGAGCGGATTTACCGGGAGAAGGGGCGGGACGGCGTCCTGGTTTCCCTGGCCCGGGCCGGAACCCCCATCGGTATTCTGATCCGGCGGTATCTGCTTTCCCGGCACGGGGTGGATTATCCGCATTATACGGTTTCCATCATTCGGGGCCGGGGCATCGACCGGAACGCCATGAAAACGATCCTTTCCCGGCATTCGCCCGCTTCCCTTCAGTTCGTGGATGGATGGACCGGAAAGGGCGCCATTCAGAACCAGCTGTCGGAAGCGCTTCGGGATTTCCCGGGAGTTTCCGCGGGGCTGGCGGTGCTGTCCGATCCGGCGGGGGTGGCCGCCATTTGCGGCACTCACGATGATTTCCTGATCCCCAGCTCCTGCCTGAACGCGGTGGTGTCGGGGCTTCTGAGCCGGACCGTGCTGCGGGAGGATCTGATCGGACCCGAGGATTATCACGGCGCGGTGTTTTACCGGGAATGGCTGGAGGCGGATCGGACGGAATCCTTTCTCAGCGCCATCGAGGCCGCCTTTCCTGCCGCCGCGACGGTGAATGACTTTCCCGCGGAAGGGGAGGCAGAAGGGAAGCACCGGGCGGCGGACGGCGCCCTGGAGGAGGTGGAGGTCATCCGGAAGACCTTCGGGATCAGGAATATCAATCTGATCAAGCCCAGCATCGGGGAAGCCACCCGGGTGCTGCTGCGGCGGATGCCCTGGAAAATCCTGGTGCACAGCCTGGAGGATGCGGAGCATCTGGGGCATATCTACCTGCTGGCCAAGGAAAAAGGGGTGGAGCTGGTTCCCTGGCCCCTGAAGCATTACCGGGCCTGCGGGCTGATCCGGGAGGTGGCGGATGCCTGAGCAACGGAAGCCGGTTTTCGCCTGCGACCTGGATAACACCCTGATCGTCTCGAAAAAGCACTTCCACGAGGGCTGGCCGTGCGTGGAGTGGATCCATGAGAAAGAGCAGGCCTACATGTCTCTCCGGACCGCGGAAACGCTTTCCCGGGTCTGCGAAGCGCTTGCCTTTGTTCCCGTGACCTCCCGCTCCGTCGAACAGTATCGGCGGATCCATTTCCCGCCGGGCTGCGAGCCGTCCCTGGCCGTTTGCGCCAATGGGGCGGTGCTGCTCAGAACCTGGAAGGACGGGCGGCTGGAGCCGGACGAGGACTGGGAACGGGAAACCCGGGCGGCGATGGCCCCCTGGCGGGCGGAAATGGATCGGATGGAAAAAAGATTGTCGCCGGATGAAAGGTTTATCCGATGCCGGAAGGTGGATGAGGCCTATTTGTTCGTCTATTGCGCGGAAGGGATTCCGCCGGAGAAGACCGCCGCCGAAATCCGGGAGCATACCGACCTGGGGGTTACCGCTTCCGGGAAAAAGATCTATCTGATGCCGCCCTTCCTCCATAAGGGATGGGCCCTGGAAAGGCTGGCAGCGGATCGGGCCTCGGGATGCCGGATGCTGGCGGCGGGAGACAGCGCGATGGATCTGCCCATGCTGTGGGCGGCGGATTATGCCATTTATCCGGCGGCGCTGGCGGCGGAGACGGAAGGCAAGAAAGGCGCGATCTGGGATCCTGGATGCGGGATCCCGTTTTCGGAATTTGTGACCGGGGAGGCCCTGGCCTGGCTGCAGAAGGAAAAGAACGCAAAGGGACGGCCTTGGGAAGGAGAAAAACATGGGAAGGAAATCCACGAAGGAGAATAAAACCGTTTACCAGATGGTGCGGGAGGAGCTGGGACTGACCCGGGAGAAGGCCGGAGAACTGATACCGGGCTTTTCCCCGGAAAGAATCGAGAAGATCGAGAACGGGCGAATCCAGGTGCGGCCCGACGACGTGCTGCTCATGGCCGAATACTACAAGGCGCCGGCCTTGCGGAACTATTATTGCAGCAACGAGTGCGTCCTGGGGCGGGGAAAAACGCCGCAGCTGGAGTCCAAGGAGCTGCTGCAGATTTTTGTGGAGCTGATCAACGGGGTGAACCGCCTGAACAAAAGCAAGGACCGGATGCTGGAAATCGCGGAGGACGGCACCGTGGATCCGGACGAGGTGGAGGATTTTATCACCATCAAGGAAACCCTGGACAAGATCCAGATTGCGGCCTCCACGCTGCAGCTGTGGATCGAGGAAAAGATCGCCGCGGGAGAGCTTGAGGAGGGCGTCTTCGGCTCCGGGGAAAGCTGAATCCGAACAAAGCAAAAACCGGCTATACAGCCGGTTTTTGTTTTCTGGAAACAAGGGGGTAAGCAGGCTTTTTGAGGAGCGCGGCTAATGGCCCTGTGATTCCTTGCCCCTTTCGCCGGAAGGCGCGTGGTTTGCCGTAGGGAGAGGATGCCGCGCGCTGCCTGGGGAACCTCGCTTACCGTTTGGAGGGAACGTTGTACTTTTCGTTGAATTCCTTCTTGATCCGCTCCAGCTTGACCTGGTCCTCCTGCCGCTGGCGGGAGGCGTTTTCCTGAATGCGGCGGGTTTCCTCGATGCCGTCGACGATGGTGCGCCAGGTGGTTTCCAGGGTGTCCGCCTTGATGGAGCTGCCGGAGGCCAGGCGGGTGGTGATCTTCGCCTGCTCGACGGTATTCTTGGCGTTCTTGATGAGCATCTCGTTGGTGCGCTCGTCCAGGGCGGAAATGGCGTCCGCCTGAATCTTCTGGCGCTTGAGCATGATGGCCTGGGCCAGGGCCTGCTTGAAGACGGGCAGGGTGATGATGAAGGCGGAATTGATCTTCCGAACCAGGTTCATGTTGCTGAACTGCATGGTCTTCAGCATGGGGATGGACTGCATGGCGACGCTTTCCGCCGTCCGCAGATCCTGGGTCCGCTGCTCCAGCATCATCTGGGCCTGCTGGAGGGACTGCAGCTGGAACTGGATGGACGTATCGCCGGTTTCGGCCATCTCCTGCTCCAGCTGGGCCATGTAATCGGCGATTTCCTGGCAGCCCTGCTCGCCGGCCACGATGTATTTCACCAGATCGTGATAGTAATTGACGTTGGACTGGAACATGGTTTCCAGCTTGCGGTTGGACTGCTTGATCTCGTTTTCATACTGCTTCAGCTGGACGTAGATCTTGTCCACCTCGTCCCCCATAGTGTGATATTTGGCGAGAATCTTGTCCAGCTGCTTCCGGACATTGCCGAAGAGCTTGCCGAAGAGGCTGGGGTTGTCACGGATCTCGCTGATATCGAACTGGTCCATGATCTTGTTCAGGGTGCCCAGCAGCTTGCTGCTTTCGTCGATCTGGGACATGGTCATGCTGCGCAGCACCATATCGGAAGCCTTGGAAATCTCCTCCACCGACTGGGAACCGAAGGAAACGATGGTGTCCAGATCGTTGATGTCGATGGTGGCGGTCAGGGCTTCCACCTCGGGAGAATGAGCCAGGGCGTTGGCCGTCGCCTCCCGGTCGGAAACGATATCATAGGGCTTGACCTCGACGATATCCGTGGTTTGAACCGGGGGTTCCTTCACGGGAGCGGAAGACGGCGCGGGACGGTTGAAATTCATGGCCATGTTCAGTTACCTCTCTTCCATATTTGATTGATATTGCTAAGCCAGGAGTGGCCTTTTCCCGAGGGGAGGAGGGAAAAATCCGGAACGGACAGATCGTAGATATATTCCCCGATCTGATGCTCGACGGGGAGACGATCGGCGAGGAAGCGCTCGATGGTCATATAGCCGGTGGGCACGAAAATGACCACGTCAAATCCGATCAGGCTCAGGAAGGTCAGCAGGATCGCGTCCTCCAGGGAAGCCGCCTGATCCCGGGTATTGATGACGATCAGCTTGGGGTTCTTCTTTGTGAAATCAAAGCCCTGGATCAGCCGCAGCACGTCCCGGTTCAGGTTCAGCGCGGTGGCCAGAACGGTATATTCCGTTCCGTTGACGAAGGTTCCCTTGATGATCCGCTCATCCAGCATCAGCTGAATCTTTTCCAGAATATGTTCCTGCATTTCCTCCCGCAGGAGGGCGAAGGGATAATTGCGGCTGGACTGGATCATGTCCTTTTTCAGCCGCCCGTTTTTGATCGCCTTGACGGCCAGGGACTGGAAGGGATTGGGGACGCCGGAGGAAACGATGGGAAACTGCTTGTACAGAACCGTGTCCCCGCTGTCGGCGAGGGATTTGATTTTTTGCCAGTAGGGGGGCACCTTCCCGTTTTCCACGCCCGAAACCTTGGCATACAGAATGGGAAGGGAGACCAGCTGATCGGTGGTGCTGAAATTCGGCCGATATTTCAGCTCCTGCTCCCAGAGAAGGAAGATTTCGTCATAGGTGGTCTGGAGGGTAATGGCCTCCGCCCGGCTGAACTGCTGGTTCCGGTAGAGACCGGAGCCGGAGAAGAGCAGGGAGTCCAGGTCGCCTTCCGCGTGGGAAGCCACCGTCCGCATCTGCACGGAGCCCTTCTGTTTGGGAAAGGGCATGGTGGGCAGGGAATCCGCGCCCTGTATTTCCAGGAGCCGCTCATCCTTCAGCTGGCAGACCTCATTCAGATTGGGGGCCAGGATGATCACGTCCACCGGAAGGCCGGCCAGCAGACTCAGATACAGCGCCTCGGTGTCGTCCGCGCATCCGCCCATTTTAAAGAAGACAGGCACGTCGGTTTCCTTCCAGCCCCGGAAAAGGGGAGCCTGATACCGCTGGATCCAGCACAGGAGGATGACCGCCTTCACCAGCAGGCGATTCAGGTTGCTTTCCTCCGCGGCGGCCTTCTTCATCGTCCGGACGAAGGCGGCCTGCAGCTCCCGCTGCAGTTCCACCTGGGCGGAGGAGGGCAGATTGCCCGCCAGATCGACGATCATCTCCTCGGGGGTTTTGTAGTTTCTTCTGCGGATCTTCTGCAGCTCCTCCGGATCCGCCTTGGGGATGGGGCCGTCCACCACCACCACGGTTCGCCGGTTGGCGGTCAACTGCTGATAGAGCTGGTAGATTTCGTTGGTATAGGTCAGCTTGTCCTGCACCCCCGCCAGGCGGAGGAAGGCGGTATAATACAAATGATGATCGTCTCCCCGGACGACCGGAGGTTTCAGCACTTCGTTCAGCTCCGGGCGCTCCATCCACGCGTTGGCGCAGGCGGAGCGGGAAGGGGGCGTAAAGCGGGACTCCACGTCGATGGGCCTGGGCGCGGCGGGGGCCGGATTCCGGCGAACAGGCGGCTGGGGCATCGGAGCGGCGGGCCGCCCGGCAGGGGGCGTCCGGACGGGGACGCCTGGCCTTCCGGAAGGGGACGCCGGGGCCGTCGGGGACGGAATCGCGGGACGGGCGGGAGCCGAGGGTCTTGCGGGGAAGGCAGGCGCAGGGCTGCCGGCACGCCCCGAAAACCCGGAAACGGGCGCCGTGGGCCGGCTTCCGGGAGAAACCTGGGGACGGGCGGCCGCGGCCGCCCGCTCCTTCCGAAACTGCTTTAAACTGAAATCCGCGGGGAAGGGGCTTCCCTGGGGAAAGGTCAACTTCTGGGAAAAGGCGGAGCCCGGGTCCTGCTTCAGATAAGCCTCGTCTCCGGCAGGCTCGACCATCAGCAGATCCGCTCCCATGGCGGAGACGATGCGCAGAAAGACGAGCTCGTGGGCGGTGACGCCGCTGCCGAAGTACAGCACCTTCGGGGGATTCGCGTCCCCCAGGAAGGGCACCATCCGGTCAAACCGATAGTAGAGCCAGCACATCATCTTGGTGTATATATTCTTCAGGATGCTGTCGGATTTCCCGGCCTTTTTCAGTTCGGTAAACCGGGAAATCAGCGCGTCCGTAAATTCTTTTTGATTCTGCCCGCTCATCCGGGGCATCCATTTTTTCAGGGCGCTCAGCACAAAGGCGCCGGTGGGTTGGAAATCATTTCCCAGGATGTCGGCGTAATAGCTCAGCTGCCGCTCGTCCGGGTTGGGAATCCGATCCTCGAGGATGACGCCCCGGGCCCTGGCTTCCTCATGAAAGCGCCAGAGATAATCCATCGCGGGGCCTCCGCCTTCGCAAAGACGCAGGAAATAAACCCCGGGCTTTGGCCGGGACGAAAGGGGGAAGAACACGTCCTCCGGATGAAGGGCCTCGATTCGCTGGAGCATGATGTTAACGCCTCGGATAACGATTCATTTGGTATCGGTTCATCACAAAGCCCAGGACGGATCCGACGAGACCGCCGACGATATGGGTGGACTGGGAGATCCGGTCGGCGGTGAAGAGTCCGTCATAGACCTGCTGGCCGATATAGAGGACGGCCACGAGGATGAAGGTCAGGGGAATGGTATGATCCTCCCGGACGGTAATGGAGGACAGGAGGATAAAGGCAAAGACGATGCCGCTGGCACCCAGCAGGCGCGTGGCGGGGAAAAAGAGCTGGTTGATGACCCCGGTGACCAGGGCGGTGGCCGCCATGACGAAAATGACGTTGGAGGTGCCGTATTTTTCCTCCAGCATCGGCCCCAGGATCAGGATATACATCAGGTTGCCCACCAGATGGTTCCAGTCCGCGTGGCCAAAGACGTGGCCGAAGGCGCGGACATAGGTCAGGGGATCCAGAAAAGAGGAACGGTATACGCTGAAGACGACCCGGTTGCTCGCTCCGTGGGTCAGAAGATTCAGCAGCTGCGCGATGACGCAGATCAGCGTAAACACGATCACCGCCGGCGCGTTAAAGGAGATGCGGATGCCTCTCTTTCTCCCGTTCATCTTGTGGATTCCCCCTTGATGCTGTATTTGTCTGAACCGGCCGGCCAGCGCTTTTGCGGATTCGCGGCCCGGAGAAGCGGCGCAGGATGCCGGCGCGTCTCCGCCCCCGCTGAACGGAGGCGCGCGCGTTCAGAAATCCCCGCTTCCCCGCGATTTGCCGGAGGCAGCCTATGCCCGCGGGGCGGCGCGGATACTATTTCCGGAAAAACGGATTCCGGGGCATTCGATCGCCACAGGCGAGGGAATGCCCCGATCCGATTGTCCCGAAGAGGTCCGGGCTTCCGGCGGCTTACACGTTTACGCCGTAGGCTTTGCAAAGGGCATAGAGGCCGCCCTGATAGCCGGCGCCCACCGCGTTAAACTTCCAGTCGCTGCCGCTGCGATAGATTTCGCAGACCACCAGCGCCGTTTCGATGGAGAATTCCTCGCCCAGATCGTAGCGAAGCTCTTCCTTGCCGACGGTGTCGCTTTCGCTGGAGCGGCGGGCGACGCGGACATAGGCGTTGGAAACCTGGCCGAAATTCTGGCCCCGCTCCTGCGCCTCATAGATGGTTACGGTGATGGCGATTTTCTGCACATCCGCCGGCACCTTGGTAAAGTCGATGAACAGGGTTTCGTCGTCGCCGCCGGAGCCGCCCTCCAGGCTGTCGCCGGTATGGGTAACCGCGCCGTCGGCGCTCTGGAGGTTGCCGTAGAAGATGAAGTCCTCATCCTTGCGGACCTTACCGTTGGCGCCCAGCATGAAGGCCGAGGCGTCCAGGTCGAAATCCGCGGCGCCGTCATAGCGGTTGGTGTCCCAGCCCAGGCCCACCAGCGCCAGCCGAACGCCCTTGTCCAGACTTACCCGCTGCCCTTTGGAAAGATTGATAGCCATGTTTGTCCCTCCTTGATATGATATGCTTTTTTTGTGTTAACGATACATGTCGACCAGCTTCTGGAGCCGGCTGGCGTCGGCGACGCCCTGACCGATGGCGTTGAACTTCCATTCGTTGTCCTTCCGGTAGATTTCCCCGACGATCAAGCCGGTTTTCCCGCTGTAGTCCTCCGTCAGGTTGTAGCGGCAGATTTCCGTACGGTTCGCCATGTTGACCAGACGGATGAAGGCGTTGCGAATCAGGCCGAAATGCTGCTTCCGGGTGGCGGCGTCATAAATATTGACGACGAAAACGATTTTGGCCACGCTCGCGGGGACGAGGGACAGATCCACCATGATCTGCTCATCGTCGCCTTCCCCGGCGCCGGTCAGATTGTCGCCCTGGTGGACGATGGCGCCGGAAGGATGGCGCAGGTTGCCGAAATAAACCACGTAATCGTTGGTTTTTCCGCCGACCAGCTTGCCGTCCGGGCCGCAGAGAATGGCGGAGGCGTCGCAGTCGATATCGGCGGGCTTGGCGGCGAAAAGGGCCTTCCATCCCGTGGCGGTGGGCTGGGCCTCATCCCATCCCAGACCGACCATGATCTTTTTCAGGCCGCCGTCGCCCTTGGTCAGGCTGATTTTCTGGCCCTTTTGCAGATTGACAGACATTTGGCATCCCCCTTTTCTGTGATGTAATCAAAGGATTCACTGCTTCCGCGGAAAGGCGTCCGCGGCGGGGCTTTTCAGAGCCCGGCCGCGGGATGCTTACTTTCGCCCGGGCACCCACCGCAGACCCCAGTTAAAAGCCTGATCCATCTTCTCGTGGCCGTCGAAGAAACGAACGATCTTTTCCACGCTGAAGGTGGTGTCGCCCTGGTTTTCAAAAAGGGCGATGGCGCACATCCGCTGGGAGGAGCCGTATTCGTCCATCCGGACGATCACGTCCTCCGCTCCGGGATATTTGATGGTCACGACGCCCTGGGCGTCCTGCCAGTTGGCGGCTCCCTCATAGATGAAGGTGTAGACCAGGATCCGCCGGATCTGGGCGATCATGTTGCCGTTGACCCGGAGGTTTTCGCCGTCGGCGTTGGTGCCGGTCCGGTCGTCCCCGTCCAGGGAGACGAAGGGAGGCTGATCCAGACGGCCAAAGGCATTGCCCAGCGCCTGGACGCAGCCCTTCTGCCCGTTCTTGAGCTCGAAGAGGCATCCCAGATCCAGGTCGATGGGCTGGGGCTTTCTGGAGAAGAAGCCGCGCTTGACCGGCTGGCTCCAGTTCAGATTGATCAGAATCTCCCCCAGAGGCTTGCCCTCTTTTTTCAGATTGACCTTCTGTCCTTTGCGAAGTTCAACAGCCATGCGGTTTTCCCTCCCCTCTGATCAGGTGTCGATGCCGTAATTGGCACACAGGGCCGCCAGCCCGCCCTGGAAGCCGCTGCCGATGGCGTTGAACTTCCATTCGCCGTTATGGCGGTAGAGCTGGCCCACGACGACGGCGGTTTCAATGGAAAAATCCTCCTCCAGATCATAGCGGACGATCTCCGCCCCGGTGTCGTTATCCACGATCCGGACGAAGGCGTTGCTGACCTGGCCGAAATTCTGCCGGCGCTCGTTGGCCTCGTAAATGGTGACGGTGAAATCGATCTTTTCAATATTGGCGGGCACCTTTTGCAGATCCACCATGATCTGCTCATCGTCGCCCTCGCCTTCGCCGGTTTTGTTGTCGCCTCCGTACAGCACGGCGCCGGAGGGATGACCGGGATTGCCGTAGAAGACGAAATCCTCATCCCGGGTGACCCGGCCGTTTCCGCCCAGCAGGAAGGCGGAGGCGTCCAGATCGAAATCCGATCCGCCGTCGTAGCGGTTCACGTCCCATCCCAGGCCCACGGTCAGGCTGTGGAGACCGGGGTTGGATTTGGTCAGGTCCACCTTCTGCCCTTTTCTCAGATTGACAGCCATTGGTTGCGTCCTCCTTGATCCGTATTGAATTTCGGCCGCCGCGGGCCCGCTCCGGGGGAAGCGGATTTCTCCGGGGCCGGGCGGGAGGCCGTTGGTTCCTTTTCCGTTACGCGTTTTTCTTTCCGTTCATGAAGGATTTTACGATGCCGCCCACCAGGATGACCAGGAAAGCCAGCGCGCAGCAGACCAGCCAGGTGGTGGCGGTCAGGGCGTGGACGCTCAGCACATCGCCGCCGATGGTCACGAAGATGAACTGCGCCGCGAAAATGACCGCCATGACGATCAGGAAATTCCGGTTGCGGCCCAGATTCTCAAAGGCATTCACATGCTCGGTCCGGGCGTTGAAGCCGTTGAAGGTAATGGCCATCATAAAGGTGGCGAAGACGGCGGAGTTCCAGACGACCCGCATCGGATCCACGCCGGGATAACCCGCGGCGTTCAGGCCGGCCAGGTTCTGGAGGGCGGGAAGGAAGCGGATGCCCAGGCACAGGGCCGTGATATACAGGGCACTGCAGATAATCTGAACCAGCATCCCCTTGGAGACGATGGAGGCGTCCCGCTTGATGGGCTTTTCCTTCATGTATTCCTTCAGGGCGGGCTCGGAGCCGAAGGCGATGGCGGCCAGGGTGTCCATGGCCAGGTTGATCAGCAGCAGCTGGATCACCGTCAGGATCTCGTTTTCCCCGAAGAAGGGGGCCAGGAAGCAGGTCAGCACCGCGGCCACGTTGACCGTCAGCTGGAAGATCAGGAACTTCCGGATGGACTTGAACATGGTCCGGCCGTAGAGGATGGCCTTGTCGATGGAGGTAAAGTTGTCGTCCAGGATGGTGATGTCGCCGGCTTCCTTGGCGACCTCCGTTCCGGAGCCCATGGCGAAGCCAACGTCCGCCTTCTTCAGGGCGGGGGAGTCGTTGTCGCCGTCGCCGGTCATACCGACGACCAGATCCATTTCCTGGGCGATCCGGACGAGCCGGGACTTATCCGTGGGCAGGGCGCGGGCCACCACCCGCAGGTTGGGCAGGAGCCTCTTCAGCTCCTCGTCGCTCTTTTCGGCCATCTCGGCGGAGGTCATGGCCACATCGGTCGGCGCGGAGAGCAGGCCGGACTCCCGGGCGATGGCCACGGCGGTTTCCTTCCGGTCGCCGGTCACCATGACCACCTGGATGCCCGCCTCCTGCACTTCCTTGATCGCGGGGATGACTTCCTTGCGGACGTTGTCGCGGATGGACAGGACGCAGACCAGAGTCAGATCCCTCCCGTCGGGGTCGCCGGCGGTTTTGGCTACGCCCAGCAGCCGCATGGAGCGGCCGGCCTGGGCGTCCATATAGGCCAGAAGGGAGGACTGGGTTTCATGATTCAGGGGCCGGACCTCGCCGTTTTCATCGATAAAGGTATCGCACCGCTCGATGATCCGCTCGGGAGCGCCCTTGATATACACGATGGACTGGCCGTTCCGCTCCACCGTCACGTCGGACATCTTCTTGTTGGAATCGAAGGGGTTGAAGGAGCGAACCTCGTCCTTGGTCATTTCCGCGACGGCGCCCTCGCCCATCAGGAAGGCCATCATGGCCCGGTCCGTGGAGTTGCCGCCGACGATTTCGTTTCCGGAGACGGTGGCGGAGTTGTTCAGGCCGATGCCCGTAATCACGTCGACCCGGACGGCGGGGGGCAGCTCGCTGAGCTTGGTAAACACCCGCTGGTTGCCGGTGGCCAGCTCGACCACGCTGAGCTTGCCCTGGGTAATGGTGCCGGTTTTATCGGTAAAGAGCAGGGACAGGGAGCCGGCCGTTTCCAGACCATTGATCTTATGCACCAGCACGTTGTCCTTGATCATGCGGATGCTCTGGAAGGACAGCAGTATGCTGGTGAGCATCGGCAGGCCCTCTGGCACCGCGCAGATGATGATGGTGACGGCCACGGTCACCGCCTCGATGATCAGCGTCGCCCAGCTGGCGAAGGTGGGCTCCACCTTGCCGCCGATGACGTTGACCAGTATCACACCGATGATGATGGCGATGGCGCCGATGTAGCCGAAGGTGGATATCTGCTTGGCCAGCTTGGCCAGCTTCACCTGCAGGGGCGTCTGGCGGGTATCCTCCTGGACCTCCAGGGCCAGCTCGCCGAACAGGGTCTTGTCGCCGACGACCTTGACCTCCATGTAGCCCTCGCCGCCGCAGACCACGGTGCCGCGGTAGGCGTAGTGGGTGTTCAGCAGGTCCTTGATCTCATAGGCCTCGCCGTCGGGATTGGGGCGCTTGGGGGCCTCCTCGGTCTCGCCGTTCAGCGCGGCCTGGTCCACCATCACCTCGCCCTCGACGATCTCGCCGTCGGCGGGCAGCTTGTCGCCAGCCTGGAGGTAGACGATGTCGCCCACCACGACCTCGGACACGTGGATCTCGTGCAGCTGGCCGTCGCGCAGCACCTTGGTCTTTTCCTTGATCTCCTCCTCGGCCTTCAGCAGGCTGGCCTTGCCCTCCTGGCTGTGCTCGGAGAAGGAAGCGACGCCATTGGCCAGCAGGATCGCGATCAGCACGCACACCGGCTCGTACCACTCGGCCTTGTGCATCAGCCAAAGCACCACCTGCACGGCCAGGGCGACCAGCAGGATCATGATCATCGGGTCCTTGAAGCCCTCGAGTATCTTCTTCCACAGCGGGTCCGGCGGTATCTGGGTCAGCGCGTTGGAGCCGTATTTGCCTCGGCTCTCCTCCACCTGCTTCTTGGTCAGGCCGGTCAGTTTCATCTCAATTAGCCTCCATTTTCTCTCTGTTTTCAGAGATCGTCGTCGTTTGCCTTGTGACATTGTTCATTATAAACGCTGGACGCTCAAAAAGCAATACCGGGGTTCCAAATTGTCACCGGGGAGGGACGAAAACCTGGGTTGGGGATTTGAATATAGGGATTAGGGATTAGGGATTAGGGGTTAGGGGTTAGGGAAGGTGCAAATGTTGTGTCAGGACATCGGTAAGGGTTTTGTGTCAGGACATAGGTGAGTTAGTGGTATATTGAGGTAAGGCTTGCGAGAGGGGGAACGCCAGGGTCCAAAGCCCTGAGGAGCGAAG
>JAZQCB010000071.1:0-32251 GCA_045546035.1 Clostridia bacterium | reverse complement strand
TCCTGGCTCACAGAACGACATGGCTACGATCCGACTTTCCCCTTGGTCAGCAGGTTCAGCACCAGGTTCAGCACCACGACGATCATCAGAATGCCGAAGGCCATGGCGCAGCTCATGGGCTGGGAGGTCAGCGTCCAGTATTCAAACAGCTGGTGCCCGATGGTTTCCGTTCCGCTGGCGAAGAGCAGCTCCGTCATGCTCAGCTCATAGAAGCAGGGGATGAAGATCAGGAACCAGCCCGCCGCGATGGAGGGGAAAATCAGGGGCCCGGTAATCCGCCGCATGGTGCTCAGCCAGCTGGCCCCGGCGATCTGGCTGCTTTCCTCGAGGGACACATGAATCTGGGCCATGGCGGAAGTCACCGTCCGCATCCCCATCATCTCGTATTTGATCATATAAGCAATGATCAGGATCTGAGCCGTTCCGATCAGGTTCAGCCCGAAGCGCCCGTTCATGGCCATGATCAGGCTCAGGGCGATAACCACCGACGGCGTCCCGGAGCCCAGGGTAATCAGGAAATTCGGAATGCTGCGGCCGCGGATGCTGGTCCGCTGGAGAAGGTAGCTCATCACGCAGGCGATGACCAGCCCGGCCGTGGCCGCGATGGAGGCGTAGACCAGGGAGTTCCGCAGGGCGTTCAGGTTCTTGCTCCGGGTAAAGACATCGCGCCAGTTATCCAGGGTAAAGTTCCGCGCCGCCAGCACGCTCTTGCCCACGTCGATCTTGAAGGATGTGTTCAAAATGGTCATGAAGGGCATGACCACCATGATCAGCACGAACACGATCATCCCCACGGTCAGGGGAATCCGCCATTTTCCCAGATCCACAATCACCGGGTTTACGCTCTTGCCGGACACGGTCGTGTACTGCTTTCTCGCCAGCAGCCCGTCGGAAATAAACAGGACGATCAGCCCGATGGCCATCAGGAAGACGCCCAGGCCGGCGGCGTTCTCCATTCCGCCCTGGGGCAGGCCCACCTGCTCGGCGATCCGGGTGGTCACGGTATAGATATTGCCCGGGTTTCCGATAATGGAGGGGATTCCGTAGCAGCTGGCCGCGCTGATAAAGACCAGCAGCGCCCCGGCCACCAGGGAGGGCATCATCATCGGCAGCGTCACCGTAAACACCGTTTTCAATGGGCTCGCGCCGGAAATCCGGCTGGCCTCCTCCAGGGAGGGGTCCATTTTTTCCATGGCGCGGCTGATGGTGATAAAGGCATAGGGGTAATAGAAGGAGGTCAGCACCCAGATCATGCCGCCCAGGGTATAGATATCCAGCGGCCCCTGGGTTACGCTCAGCCCCAGCACCGTCCGCAGCGCCTTATTCACCACGCCCACGTTCGGATTCAGAAGCCGCATCCACGCCATGGCGCCCACGTAGGGCGGAACCATATAGGTGGTCACAAAGAGGAAGCGGAAAATGTTCTTGCCGTAAAGGTTCGTCCGCCCCACCAGCCAGGCCAGGGGGAAGGCGATCAGCGTACCCAGAATCATCGTGGCGAAGGAGGCGATCAGGGTGTTTTTCAGCGCCCCCAGGTTGGCGGGATTGGTATACAGGCTCCGCATGATATCCAGGGAAAAGCCCTTTTCCGAGACAAAGGCGTTCCGGATCAGGGTAAAGGAGGGCAGCACCTGGAAAACCAGCAGGAAGTCCAGAATCAGGATCATCAGGATCCATTTCGCGTTCAGCCCCCAGTCTCCCTGGCTGCGCATCAGGAAGAACAGCAGCACCGCGTTGATCATCAGCAGCGCGCCGATCAGGATCGCCGTCCGGCTGTGGCTGACCAGCATGGACCAGAACCATCCGCCCTCGCCCCGGGCGATCATGCCATAGGCGGAGAGCCGCTGTTCCTTGCCCCGGACGGCTTTTTTCAGCGCGTCCGCGTGTTCGCTGACCTTTCCCTCCGCCGAGCCGCCGCTGACGAAGAAGGCCTGGATCAGCAGCCCCTGCCGCTCCGCTCCCTTTTTCTCCCCGACGGCCTTCGCCGCCGCCGCGGGAACCTCCGCCTCTTCCTTCAGGGCGCAGCGCAGCAGCGCCGCCCGGAAGGCCGGCGCCGCGTCCTCGGAAACGGCGATAATCTCCTTCCGGCTGCTCAGGGCGATCTTCGGCCCGTCCACCAGCCAGGTGGCATACAGCATCCGCCAGGTCACTTCCTCGCGGCGGCCTCCCGCCTGCTCCAGGAGGGCGGCGGCCTCTTCCCCGCCGCCGGCTTTCATCTCGTCCCATTTCGCCATCGCCAGCGTCCGGGCCGTTTCCTCCAGGGCCGCCCGCTCCTCCGCCTCCAGGCCGGAGAGCGTCGGAAGGATCACCTGCTCCCAGTTTTCGCCCACGTCCCCGGACAGGGTGTGGATCAGCTGATAGCCCTTTTCCGATCCGCTGGAGGACTGGATGCCGGATCGGGCATAGGCTTCCTGGCCCCGCAGGGCCGCCAGGATCAGCGCGGCTCCCAGTAAAAACAAGACGGACAGCACGGCCGTCATGATCCGTGCTGCCCCGCGCCGTCCCGTTTCCGGTTTTTCTACGGCATGATTCATCTTATCGCGTCACCTTTTCCGTCCACATCGCGTTGATGGCGTTGCGCTCCCGGTAAGCCCGGGCCCAGTCGACCCCCAGATCCTTCTTGATCAGGCTGTCGGTGGAAACGCTCTTGTAGGGAATCTCGTCAAAATCCTTCAGAACGGAATGCATGTAGCCCTTCACGATCATCCGCTGGCCGGCCTCGCTCAGGAACCACTGGGCCACCGCCTCCGCCGCCTCGGAATTGACGTTCTTGGAATAGTCATCCTTCACGATCATGACCGTCGAGGGGATCAGCACCACGCCGTCCTCGGGGTAGATCACCTGCAGGTTGGTCACCTCGTGTCCGCGGTTCGCCTCGTCCTCCATGTATTTGAGGATGGACTCCTCCAGGATCATGATGACGGCGCATTCCCCGCTCTGCAGCTTTTCGATCGCCGTGGAGCCGGATTCCCGCATCACGTTGTTCTCCCCGAGCTTTTCCAGATACTCCTCGCCGTATTTCCCCAGCAGGGAAACCACCGCCGCGTAGGAGGTACCGCTGGTGGCGGGATCGCCCATGCTGATATAGCCCTTCAGCGCGGGATCATAGGCGAAATCGTGGAAGGTTTTCGGAATCGTGATCCCCTTGGCCGCGAATTCGTCCACCTTCTCCGGGTTATAGGCCAGCACCATGTTGCAGACGCGGACCGGATACCAGTAGCCTTCCTCGTCATAGGGGAAGCGGAGCTTGTCCGCCGCGCCCTCGAAGGTGAAGGGGTGCAGATAGCCGTATTCCTTCATTTCCAGGGAGAAGGAAGGCTCCGCCACCATGAACATGTCGCAGCCCAGCGCGTGGTCATGGGTTTCCGTCATCTCGCCCCGGATCCGCTCGATCATCTTGCCGGTTCCCTCATAGAAGAAGAAATGCCCGTCGTTCCCGGGGGTCAGGTTCGGGAATTCCTCCTTCAGGGCCTCGTTCATCATGTCCAGAATCGCCGGATACATGGAAGAATAAATGACCAGCTCGCCTTCCACGTCCTCATTAACCGCCAGCGCCCCGCCGAAGGCGGACAGCGCCATCATCAGGCAAAGTAACCAGGCCAGTCCTTTTTTCATTAAAACACCCTCCTTTGCTCATTAAAACCGGGTTTTCGCCGGAATTATAGCACATTTTTCCGAAAGAATACACCCTGAATTTCCGTTCAACCGCCCCGGAGCCAGTTCTGCAGGAAGCGTCGCCGCCTCAGATTTCCTCGATATGGGACACATAATCCAGCGTGGCCAGGGCGTCGATAATCTCCTTATGGGTTTTGAACTGCTTCAGTTCCTTTTTCCGGATGGAGATGGCGATGGAATAAACGCTCAGGCCGGAATTGACGTAGGCCGGGTTGGTCTCGATGTCGTCGATGACCATCCCCAGTTCCCGAATCGTGGCCATAAAGTCCTGCAGATGGTGGCTGCTGGTCAGTTCCAGATGGATCTCGAAATGGTTGGACCGGTCCTTAAGATGATTCTCCAGCCCCGGCAGCAGGCTCAGGCTACAAAGCATCACCGCCGCGGCCACCGCCGTCAGCGTATACAGCCCCGCCCCGATCGCCACCCCCAGGAAGCAGCAGACCAGAAGCCCCGCCGAGGTGGTGATGCCCTTGATCTGGTTCCGGGAGGAGATGAAGAGCGAATTGGTAGCGATCATCGTCGTGGAAATCACCGCGGCGACGCTGAGCAGGAAAAGCCCCGCCCCCAGCCGGGAAAACAGCCAGATGTCCAGCATCATGGCGATGGTTCCGCCCAGGGAAACCAGCATAAACGTTCGCAGCCCCGCCGAATGCCGCTTGCTGGACCGCTCCGTTCCGATGACGGCGGACAGAAGCGCGGAGCAGAGGACCCGCAGCAGGATGGAGCCGAAATTGATCTCCGCGGCCCAGCCGCCGATCAGACGGACGATCGGATCAACGTATGTCATCTGAAATACCTCCCTCCCTTGAAGCGCCTTCCCCGCCGAGGGGGCTCGGCGTTCCACATCTGTTCGTGATGCCGGACGGCCTCCTCGGTGTAGACCCGTTCCTCCTCGTTGGTTTCCCTCCGCCGCGCCAGCTCCAGCTGAATGGCGTTGACCCGCTCGATCAGCTTCTCGGCTTCCGTCTTCGGCCGGCCCCCCTCGTCGATTTCGGCGACGGGGACGATCTCCTCCAGCTTCGTGGAATAGGAGCCGGAAAGATACAGGCTCAGCTTGGCCAGCCCCGGGCCGGCCAGCTCGTAGAGAATACTGGAGGCCAGGATGATCGTCTGCAGGGCGCGTCCCGCGTCCCCGCCCAGGGTACGCGCGCCCATCGCCGCCAGCCCGATGGCGACCCCGGCCTGGGGAACCAGCGCCAGCCCGAGATAGTCCCGTACCTTCCGATCCTTCCCCACCAGGGCGCATCCCACGAAGGCGCCGGCGTATTTGCCCACGATCCGGACGATGAAGTAAACGATGCCCACCAGCAGCAGCGGCGAAGCCCCGACGGATCCGCTGGCCCCAACCGAGGCCAGATCAAAGCTCATCCCGGAACGGACAAAGAACATCAGCAGGATCGGCGGGGCAAAATAGGCCAGCTGGCGAAACAGCCGCTCGTCCTCGGTCATGTTGATATAAACCGTGCTCATGGCCATGCAGCCCAGCAGGGGGCTGACCCCGAGAAGCGCGCAGATCCCGCAGAAGGCGAACATCATCGCGACGGAGATGATCAGCCGGTTGTCGCTGGAGGAGCGGTTGGCCAGCGACCATTTCAGAAAAAGCCCGAAAAGCCCGCCCAGCGCCAGCACCCCCAGGTTGGACAGGATCGGGGTCATCAGCGTGGCGAGGGAAAAACCCGCGCCGCTGTAACTGGAAATGGCCACAGCGATGGCGGCCGAAAAGGCCACCAGCCCTACGATGTCGTCAAAGGCCACCACCTGCAGCAGGGTGTCCACAAAATCCCCCTTCGCCCCGGTCTGCCGGATGGTCATCATGGTCGAGGCCGGCGCCGTCGCCGCGGCCAGGGAAGCCAGCACGGCGGAGAAGGCCAGATCCAATCCCAGGAAGAAATACACCGCGGCAAACACCAGCAGGGACGCCAGCAGCGACTCGAAGACCGTGATCACGATCACCTTCGGACCGTTTTTCTTCAGCGCCGGAAGGCGGAAAAACTCCCCCGTGCTGAAGGCGATGAAGGACAGGGCAATATCCGGCAGGAAATCCGTCCGCGCGATAAAGCCGGCGGGAATCATATTCAGGCAGAAGGGCCCGATCAGAATGCCCGCCAGGATGTATCCGGTCACATTCGGCAGGCGCAGTCTTTTGGTGATCCGGGTGGCCAGGAACCCCGCCAGCAGCATGATTGCCATGGAAACAATCACCGTGGAAGCGGTCGGTTCCGCGTTTTCCCGTACCCAGGGGAACATCAATACCGCCTCCTTTCCGAAGCCTGTTTCTTTGGGAACCTTCATTATATCACCCCTCTGCCCACCGGTCAAACGGGCCACCCCCTTTCCCCCGGCCCCTTTCTATGGTATAATAGCCCCCGTTCGCCCTCCTTCCGGGGAGGAACCAGAAAACGAAAGGACGCTAAAAACCATGAATCAAAAAGACCTGGCGGAACTGAAGCGCCGGCTGAATCCCGAAAAGCGCAATCCTTCCATCATCCGGGGCTGCTATGTCGACCATGTCGGCAACCCCATTACCAGCTTTGAGCTGAACGTCGGCACGCTGTATGAGCAGGAAAACGAAAAATACATGTCCCTTTTCAAGAAGGTGCTCTCCGGCCAGATCGGCCAGAGCCTGATTCCCATCGGTATCGAAGCGGACAATGCCTCCTACGGGACGATCCTGCGGGCCCGCGACAGCGCGCTGAAGGACGAGGAGGCGGTGGAAGCCCTCCTGTCCCGCCTGATCGCCGGCCTGCGCGCCGAGCATCCGGACACCCAGTCCGTCGAGGAGGCCCAGAAGGCGGACAACTGGCTGGTGCTCATGATGCACGATACCATGGACGTGCGCCGCAGAAACCGCCGGGACGAAATCGACTACGAAAACTCCGACGGCTCCTTCAGCTATATCCTCTGCGCCATCTGCCCGGTCAAGCAGGATAAACCCGCCCTCCGGTACGACCCCACCGACAGCGTTTTCCGCGAGCGCGGGGCCGAATGGCTGGCCGGCGCGCCGGTCACGGGCTTCCTCTTTCCCCTCTACGAAGGCGGCGCGGCCGACGTGAACACGATTCTCTTCTTTACCCGGGACCAGAAGGACGCCCACGAGAAGTTCCTGGAGGCGGCCTTCCAGCTGCAGGCGGTCATGCCCGCGGCCGAGCAGACCGATCAGTTCCAGACCGTGCTGGCCCAGACCCTCGGCTCCGACTGCTCCCTGGAGGTCGTGCAGGACATGCACGGGGCGGTCTCCGAAATGATCGCCGGCCAGGAGAAGGACGACGATCCCCTGATGCTCTCGAAGCAGGACGTCTCCCGGATGCTGACGGACAGCGGCGTCCCCGCCGAGAAGGTGGAGGCCTTCGAAGCCGGATACGATCAGGTTTTCGGCGCCGGCGCGGTGCTCCCCGCGGTCAACGTGGTAACGCCGAAACAGTTCAAGGTGGACCTCCCCAGCGTATCCATCAAGGTGGATCCGGAGCAGGCGGACCTGCTGGAAACCCGAACCATCGACGGCCGCAGCTATTTGCTGATTCCCATCGACGGCGACATCTCCGTCAACGGCCAGCCCGTGTTCCCGAAAAAATAACGCGAAAAAAGGACCCCATCCTGCTTCCATCGACAGGATGGGGTCTTTTTGCGCCTTTTCCTTACACCCGGATGGCCCGGCCGGCGGTTTTCAGAGCCTCCGTATCCAGCTGATCCTGATCCAGCACCACCCGTCCGTTCAGGATGACCTTCTCAATCCCGAAGGCTTTTCCCTGCCTGGGGACGCCATTCTTCATCTTCTCCTCGTCAAAAACCGTCAGATCCGCGAAATATCCTTCCTTCAGATACCCGCGTTCGGGAATGCTGAAGCGGTCCGCCGTCGCGCCGGTCATCCTGCGGATCGTCCGGGGCAGGGTATCCCCAAGCCCCAGCAGGGAATCCCGCAGGAAGCGGGGGAAGCAGTCCATCAGCACCGGATTCTGGACGCCGTGATCCTCCACCCAGGCGTCCGTAATAAACAGGCAGTTCGGGTTTTTCTCGAAATCGTGAATGATCTCCTCCGTCGAATACGGCCCCATGTTGACCCGGCCGTGAAAATGGGACAGCTCGCACATTTTGATATAGGCGTCGAAATCGCTGAGACCCTCCTCTTGGGCGATCTGATGGACGGTTTTCCCCTCATACTGCTCATATCCGGGCCCGATATAGGCGATGGTGATATCCTTGAAGCCGAAGCCCAGCAGCATGCTGGTGGCCGCCACCATCACCCGCAGCTTCAGCTTCGTAAAGGGCTTCCGCTTCTCTTCCTCGCTCATCGCCTGATACCAGTCGGGCAGAATGACCGTGATCACGGAGACGCCCTGCAGCTCGTTATAAATATCGAACATCATGTCGACGCCGCCGCGGCGCTGCTCCTCCAGGATCTTCAGAAACTCATCCTTGTAACGGAAGCTGCTGCGGCCCACGAAAATCGCGTGGGAATACTGAAGCTTCAGGTTCGTCCCTTTGGAAATCTCCACCAGCTCGTCCAGCGCCCGGAGAATATGGGCCCGGCCCAGCAGGGGATAGCTCATGGACACCTTCGATTCCGCCCGGGGATGGACGGTCAGGGGCTTATTGTATTTGACGCAGAGCTGCGCGACCTTGCGGATTTCCTCCACGCCCGTATAAACCCCGGGCACATACATCATCCCCAGGGAAAGCCCCGCGGCCCCTTCCTGCAGCGCCTTTTCCAGAATGGCCAGCATCCGCTTCTCTTCCTCCGGGGTCAGCGGCCGGTTCTCGTATCCGGCGACGGAGGTCCTGGCGGAGCAGTGTCCCGCCAACTCCAACATGTTGCAGGGGATCCGCCGGTCCACCGCGTCAAAGAATTCCTTGATGGTTCCGTATTTTCCCCTGGTGCCGCGGAAGCCGAAGAGCCCGGCCCCCACCTTGTCGGCATGGGGGCTGTCCTTCTCGAAGCCGACGGTGGAGATACCGCAGTTGCCGGAGACAAGAGTTGTGATCCCCTGCCGGAGGAAGGGTTCAAAATAGGGCAGCGGGTTTTCCTTGATGGCGTACCAGTCGTTATGGGAATGCCCGTCAATAAAGCCGGGCGCGACGGACTTTCCGTTCAGATCGATGACCCGATCCGCCGGAGCGTCGATGGACGGGGCGATTTTCTCGATTCTGTCGTCCTGAATCAGGATATCGCCGGAGGTGGCCTCCCCTTCGGTTCCGTCATAGATCTTGCCGTTTTTCAGCAGTATGCGCATGGATTCCGTCTCCCTTTCCATTATTCATCCCTGCGGGGACGCGGTTCCTTCCGCCTCCCTGCCCGGAATGGCCAAACCCGCCTTCGCGTCGCGTCCTTCAGCCAGACGTTCCCCGCGGATCCGCTTTTCCGCGGCAAAGTATATCATAGAACAGGCCGAAAGAAAAGCTGTATCGCGGCGCGAGTGATCGTTATTTACCCTTCGCTGCCCTGTGAAACGTTATATTCGGTATCGATTCTTCTGTTGCGCCGGCCGCGGTCTTCGAACCCGCGCGGCGGCTCATTCCCCTTTCCAGACAAAGAGCCCTTCCCCGGCCGCCAGGGCGCTGATCAGCTCCAGCAGTGCCTTATCCGGATGATAGAGCGTCATATAGTGATCATCCTCTTCGGCGATGAGCAGGGCATCCTCCAGCAGGATCACAGCGCGTCCCGCTTCCACCGTCTCCGCGATCCGCTCCGGGGAAGGATTGACCGCTTTTCCCCCGTCCAGCGAGAGGCTCCGGTAGCAGTTCAGCTTCAGAATCAGGTTGATCATCTTCCGCCGGATGTCCGCCCGCCGTGGCTCCTTCCGGTAGTATTCCGCGATGGCAAAGTACTGGCCCGGGCTGTTCTCCGGCACCCGCTCCGGCAAAATATCGATAATCCAGTACGGGGTCTGAAGCAGCGCCTCCACCGTCCATTCATTCATGGCCGCATATCCCTCCTGAAAAAGCGGATTGAAACCGAACCTCCTCCGCGGAACGAAAGCAAAAGGAACAAGTCCTCTGCGTGACTCAACACTGAACGCTGACCGATAAATAAAGAATAACGGAAAACGCGATCCTGAACATTGAACCCGGATTTGTCGTGACAGGGCTCACGGCGGGCCAAAGCGCTTTCGTTCCATAGGTTTTTCGGCCGGCCCCGCTCCGCCGGAGGGCGGGGGGGCAGCCGCGGAAAAAGTTACTCCATCTCCGCCTCGAAGGTCACGGTGGCGTTGGCCCGGTCCAGGGCGTTCTGGACCTTCGCCAGCTCCTCCGCCACGGCCTGGTAATCCGCCTCCGCCCGGGCGATGTCGTAATTGGCGTAGTCGTACTCTATGATTCCCGCGCTCCGGCCGCCGGCATCCCTCCGCTCCCGGGGCAGCTTGCTCCGGAAAAGATCCAGCTTTCCCTTCCGCGCCGTCAGCTGTGGAATATAGATCAGCGCCTGATCAATGGTCATGCCGACCTCCGGAAGAACGTAGCTCGCGTTGAAGCAGTTCAGGGTGTGCTTCAGCTTCCGGATCTTTTCGTCCAGGGCGTTCAGCTCCTCCTGCACCGCCCCGTAGTCATACGCGGGCCGGACCGTCTCGATATCCTCCTGAATGGCCGCCGTAAACACCATGGCCTTCTGCTCCATGCTCAGCAGCGCGTTCCGCTGGTCATTCAGCTTGCGCAGAAGCTTCGCCGCCATCGCGGATGTGATTTCCATAAGCGTTTCCTCCTCTCCGCCTCGGCGGGCCCCGCTCCCGAATCGCGAGGGCCCGCTGATAACCCTTACTCAGTATGACCTGTTTGCGCAAAAAACGCAAGTGTCTCCTTTCCCGCGCAGAAGGAAATTCAAGACTTGTCGGACAGGACATTTTCGTATACAATAAGCGCAGTTATTCTTTCTTCCGTTACCCCCGCAAACAGAAAACCCGGCCGTCGCGTGGCCGCCATGATCAGAATCAGGAGGGAAACCTATGAAAAAGCTGCTTTCGTATTTCCTGGCGATGCTTGTTTTCCTGTCCGCCGCGCCGCTTTCCCTGCCGGCCGTGGCCGAGGAACCCATCCGCCTGGTCTGGTGGACCTATTCCTCCAGCGGAGAAGCGCCAGCCGCCCTGCAGGCGGTGCTTGACCGCGCCAACGCCATCAGCGCGGAGAAAATCGGCGTAACCGTCGAGCTCCTGATGAAAACGGACAGCCAGGTCAAGCTGGATCTGAACACCGGCGAGTATTACGACATGATCTTTACCTGCGACTGGTACAACGACTTTGACGGCAACGCCCAGCTGGGCTACTATTACGATCTGACCGACCGGATCCAGGCGGAGGCCCCCGCCCTCTACGCCGCCATCGATCCCTGGTGGGACATCGGGACGCTCAACGGCCGGATTTACGGCGTGCCCATGCTCAAGGATCTGGGCGCGGAGGTCTTTTTCCGCATCAACAGCGACTATTATGAGGGGGAAAAGGGGCTGGTGCTGCCCGAGGAAATGTCCTTTTCCGACCTTGAGCCGCTGCTGGAAATGTATAAAAAGGATCATCCGACGGAATATCCCCTGTATCTGACCTCCAGCGGCCCCCTGGGCATGTTCCAGACCCACGAGCGGATCGTGGGTAACTATCTGGTCATTCCCTACAGCAAGGCCGGAACCCCGGAGGGAACGAAAATCGTCCCCGTATGGGAGGATGAAGACTACATGGAGAAGCTCCGCTGCCTCCATCGCTGGTACCAGCTGGGCTATATCAATCCGGACGCCGCCACGACCGATGACATGCCCTATGCCCTGAAAAACCCCATCCGGACCGGAACGGCATGGACCGGCTACAAGGGATGGTCGAATCCGGAGATCGTAGGCTTCAATGTCAAGCTGGTACGGTTTATCGGGCCGAACATGTCCCGCGGCACGCAGCAGGGCGCGCTCATCGCCGTCAACGCCGCCGCGCCGGAGGATCATGTGAAGGCGTGCCTGAAATATATGGAGCTGCTCTATACGGATCGGGAATTCCGGGACGTCCTGGCCTACGGGATTGAGGGCCGCCATTTTAACTATTATCAGGGAACCGTCATCCGCACGGAACTGGGGTCCGAGGAATACACCCTGGATAATTTCATCACGGGGCCCGCCGTCAGCGCCTCGGTGGTTTCGGCAAACGAAGGCGTGCTGGCGGATCCGGACCAGTGGGAAAAGGTTTATGAGGGCTATCGGCACGCCAGGGTCAGCGATACCCAGGGTTTCAGCTTCGATACCCAGACCATGGAGGCGGAGCGCTCCGTCCTGGGGGCGATCTGGAGCAACCGGCTTTCCGAGCTGGTGACGGGGACCATTGATCCGGACGAGGCCATGGCCGCGATCCGGCAGGATATGGAAAACGCCGGCCTGAGTCAGGTGCGGGACGAGGCGCAGCGGCAGCTGGACGCCTATCTGGAGACGAGAAAATGAAATGGACGGGGCATCTGGACAGCGCCAGCATTGCCGGAGCCGTCGCTCTGGCGGAAAAAGAGGCGGAAAAGGCCGGCGTGGAGGGCGGGCAGCGGCTCGCCATCGCCCGGGCCCTGCTGAAAAACGCCAGGGTGCTCATGCTCGATGAGGCCACCAGCGCGCTGGACAACATGACCCAGGCGAAGATTCAGCAGGCCATCGCCAATATCCGCGGGGAAAGAACCGTCATTATCATCGCCCATCGCCTGTCCACCGTGATCCACGCGGACAGAATCATGGTCATCGAGCGGGGCCGGGTCCTGGATCAGGGAACCCACCAGGAGCTGCTGGGGCGCTGCGCGACCTACAGAATGCTGTATGAAGCGGAGTCTGGGGAAACATGAAAAAGCGGGATAACATTCAAAAGAGGCTCCGGCATTCGGATCGGTCTCTGATGCTCCTCTCCCTGCCGACGGTGCTGTGGTATCTTTGCTTTTGCTATCTGCCCCTGTTCGGCATCGTCATGGCCTTCAAAAAATACAGGCTGATCCCGGGCAAAGGCTTTCTGTACAGCCTTTTCGTGGGCAGCAAATGGGTCGGGCTGGACAACTTCCGGTATCTGTTCATGAATCCCCAGATGGGGCTGGCCGTCCGCAACACGGTGCTGTACAATCTGGTTTTCCTGCTGCTGGATCTGGCGTTGCCGGTGGTCCTCGCCATCGCCCTGTCCTATCTGCGCTCCGGCCGCCTGCGCTCCGCGGCCCAGACCGCCGCCATGCTGCCCCATTTTCTCTCCTGGATGATCGTAAGCTATTTCGCCTTCGCCTTCCTTTCGACGGACCGGGGGCTGCTGAATTCCCTGCTGCGCGGCCTTGGACGGCCGGCGGTTTCCTGGTATCAGGAGCCGGGCGCCTGGCCCTGGCTGCTGACGCTGACGCATCTGTGGAAGAGCTTCGGCTATAGCATGGTGCTGTATTACTCCTATGTCATCGGAATCGATCAGGCGCTGTATGAAAGCGCGGCCATCGACGGAGCCGGAACCGCCTCCATGATCCGGCATATCACCCTGCCGCAGCTCAAGGGCGTCATCGTCACGATGGGCCTTCTCAGCCTGGGCGGCATTTTTACCAGCGACTTCGGGCTCTTCTATCAGGTGCCCCGCAATTCCGGGGCAATCCTCTCCGCCACGGAAACGGTGGATGTCTATATTTATAAGGCGCTGATGGATCAGGCGAATTACGGCTTCAGCGAGGCCGGAAGCCTTCTGCAAAGCGGGATCGGCTGCGCGCTGCTGCTGGGGGCCAACTTCCTGGTCCGCCGCGTGGATCAGGAGGTGGGCCTGTGAAGCCATGGAACCGGGTCGGCCCCGCCGCCCACGCGCTGCTTACGGCGCTGTTCTGCCTCGTGATCGTTTCCGCCCTGCTGCCCCTTGTTTTTGTCGCCGTCGTCTCCTTTTCCTCCTCCGCGTCCATCGCGTCGAAGGGCTACAGCTTTTTCCCCTCGGAGTGGTCCCTGGACGCCTATCGGTATATGGGGGCAAAGATCGAATCCATCGGCCATTCCTTTGGAGTCAGCGTTCTGATTACCGCCGTGGGCACGGTGCTGTCCCTCGGGCTGATCAGCACCATGGCCTTCACTCTGAGCCGGCCCGCCTTCCGCCTGCGAAAGCTCTATACCGCCCTGGTGGTCTTTCCCATGTTCTTCGGCGGCGGTCTGGCCGCCGGATACGTGGTCAACACCCAGCTGTTTCAGCTGAAAAACACGCTCTGGGCCCTGATTCTTCCCGGCGCCTGCTCCAGCTGGTATATTCTGGTGACGCGGAACTATTTCCGCCAGAATCTTCCCGCCGAAACGCTGGAATCGGCCCAGCTGGACGGTGCCTCCATCCTGCAGGTTTTCCTGCGCTTCGTTGTGCCGCTGTCCTCCCCGGTGCTGATTACCGTCGGGGTCTTCGAAGCCTTTGGATACTGGAACAGCTGGTATTACGCCATGCTGTATCTAGGTTCCAACCGTCCGGATCTCTTTCCCCTCCAGTATGTCCTGTATCATCTGCAGAAAAACGCGGAATTCATGGCCTCCAATGAAAACATATCCGGGGCCGTCATGCGCACCCTGCCGACGGAAAGCTTTCGCATGGCCATGGTCGTGATTACCGTTCTGCCCATCCTGGTCAGCTACCCCCTGTTTCGCAAATACCTGCTCCGGGGGCTGACGGTAGGCTCGATCCGGTAGCGCCTTTCCCCCGCGCTGGCCGCATTCATTCTCCATGCCAGTAAACCGATCGCGGCAATGATCCGGCGCCTCCCATCCCCTGCGACGGTCGTCCACGGTGATCCCACCATGGAGCCAGTCCCGGAAAAAACCATCCGAAAGGAGCCACGATGGAAAAGAAAAATGAGGATTCGGGATTCCGCCTGGAGCGGGATACCGGCTATTTCGCGCATCAGGGCGTGAATGTCATCGTTTTTGAGGACTTTTACCCCGAAGGGCACCAGGGCGGCGTCAGCCTGCTGATGCACGGCGATCGCATCGCCGCCAACGGGGATGTGCGTTTTGAGCCCGCCCCCGGCCAGTGGCAGCCCGTTCCTAAATTGATCGAGCGCCGCCTCGATCCCGAAAACCAGCGGGTCACCGCCCGCCTCCGCTACCCGGATCCGGATCGGCATCTCCAGGGGTTTAATCCCATGGTCTATCCGGACTGTTCCTTTGAGTATACCGTCGCCGTGCGGGCGGAGGGATCTTCCCTGCGGATCACGGTCGACGCCGATTCCTCCCTGACCCCGGAATGGAGGGCATGTCTCCGCTTTAATCTGGAGCTGTTCCCGGGGCTGCTCTTCGGAAAAACCTGGATCATGGACGATCAGCCGGGCGTCTTTCCCCGCCAGCCTACGGGCCCGGTGGACCGCCGCGCCTCCGTCTACCTGCGCGGCCGTCTGCACCGTCCCGGCCTCCCCGAAAGCTGCGCGGAGCGGCTGATGGAAACGGGCAGCGCCTACAGCCCCCTGCGCGGGGACGAGGAAACCGCCTTTCCCTATGCCGTGGGCCGTCGGTTTACGCTTTGCCCGGAGGATCCCTTCCTGCGCTGCGCGGTGGAAAGTCTGGGAGGCGAGCTGCATCTGGTGGACGGGAGGCTGAACCACAACAACGGCTGGTTTGTCCTCTCATCTCCCTTCTCCGCCGCCGTGGAGCACGCCGTCGAGTGGATCCTGACGCCCCACGCCGTGGATGGCTGGATCAGCCCGCCCCGCGTCCAGGTTTCCCAGATCGGCTATCTGCCCGCTCAGCCAAAGCATGCCGTGGCGGAAACGGATCCGCGGGATTCGGATGAGCCGTCTTTTACCCTCTGGCAAATCGGCGCGGACGGGAATAAGCGGGTTTTATCCGGGGCGGGCCGCCCATGGGGCCGCTTCCTGCGGTACCGTTATTTCTGCCTCGATTTCTCCGATATTACGGCGCCGGGCCTGTATCAGATCGGCTTCGGGAACGCGCTGTCCTCCGTCTTCCGGATCGGGCCGGACGTTTTCGACCGCGGCGTCTGGCAGCCAGTGCTGGAATACTTCCTGCCGATCCAGATGTGCCACATGCGCGTCCGGGAAAAATACCGGGTCTGGCACGGCCTTTGCCATCTGGACGACGCGCGCATGGCGCCCCTGAACTGGAATCATTTTGACGGTTACCTTCAGGGGGACTCGACCCTGACCCGGTTCCGGCCGGGGAATTCCGTCCCGGGGCTGAACCGGGGCGGATGGCACGACGCGGGGGATTTCGATCTGCGCGTCGAGTCCCAGTCCGGAGAGGCCTATCTTCTGGCACTGACCTATGAGGCCTTCCACGTGGAATGGGACGCCACCACCATCGATCAGGAAACCCGGACGGTGGAAATCCATCATCCGGACGGAAACAACGACATCCTGCAGCAGATCGAGCATGGCACCCTGGCGGTGCTCGGCGGCTGGAAGGCGCTGGGCCGGCTCTATCGCGGGATCATCGCCTCCTCCCTGCGGCAGTATGTGCAGCTGGGCGACGCGGCGGCCATGACAGACGGCATCCCCGGCGACGGGGACGATCGCTGGGTTTTCACCGAGGAAAACCCCGCCCGGGAGCTGACCACCGCCGCCCATCTGGCGGCCATCCATCGGGCGCTGAAGGATTTCCGGCCCGCCCTCGCCGGCGAGGCGCTGGAGGCGGCCCGGACCCTCTTCCGCGAAACCCCGCCCTCCGGGGAGCCGGCCGCCGCGGCCGCCCGGGTGCACGCCGCGGCGGAGTTATTCCTTACGACGCGGGAGGAAATCTACGCCCGGGCCCTGCTGGACGGCCGGGAACTGATCCTTTCCATGCCGGAGCGTCTGGGATGGATCGCCGCCCGCGCGGCCCGGGAGATGAGGGACGACGCCTTTACCTCCGCCCTCCGGGACAGCCTGATCCGCTTCCAGCAAAGAGAGGAGGAGCTGGCCGCCCATTCGCCCTATCAGGTGCCCTACAAGCCTCACATCTGGGGCGCCGGATGGGACATCCAGCGGCTGGGATTTGAGCACTATTACCTCCACCGGGCCTTCCCGGACATCTTTTCCGCGGATCTTTGCGCCCATGCCCTCAGCTTTGTTCTGGGCTGTCATCCCGGCCGCAGCGTCTCCTTCGTCTCCGGCGTCGGCGCAGAATCCGTCTCCGCCGCCTACGGCTTCAACCGCGGGGATTTTTCCTTCATTCCCGGCGGAGTTGTCTCCGGCACCGCGCTGATCCGCCCGGATTTCCCGGAGCTGAAGGAATGGCCCTTTCTCTGGCAGCAGACGGAATACGTGCTGGGCGGCGGCTCCTCCCGCTTCATGTTCCTCGTCCTGGCTGTGCGGGAGCTGATGGGCGGCGCTCCCGCTTCCGCGGATTCCTCCGGTTTCCCGCGGCCGACCTCATAAAAAATGCCCTGGCCTAATCCGCGTCCCTCCCGTTCCACGCGCGGGCCAAAGCCGTGTTTTCAAAACCGCTGTCCTGTCACGTCCCTGCTTTTTCATGCCGCAATCAATGGATCAAACAGGCGAAACCCCGTCAGTCTTTCCCGTCCAGACGGCTGAATCCCTCTCCCAGGGTCTCATGCGCGTCCGTAATAAACATAAAGGCCTTCTCATCCTCCTCGTGGACAATCTGCTTAATCGCGCTGATCTCCTGCCGGGAAGCCACGCAAAGCACGACCGGGCGTTCCTCTCCGGAATAGGCGCCCCGGCCGGTCAGGTAGGTTGCGCCCCGGCCGACCTCCTCCATGATTCTGCGGGACACGGGCTCCCAGGCCCCGCTCATGATAAAGCAGGCCTTGTTCCCGGTAAACCCGACCATCACCGCGTCGATCACCTTCGCGGTCACGAAGATATTGATCATGGCGTACAGCGCCTCCGGGCTGCCGATCAGCAGGCCGGCCGCCAGCACGACCGCGAAATCCAGCGCGAACAGGAAAGCGCCCACGGAAATGAAAGGAAAGCGACGGTGCACCATGCGGGCGATCATGTCCGTTCCGCCGGTGGTTGCCCCGCCCCGGAGGATCAGCCCCAGGCCGATGCCCAGCACGACCCCGCCGAAGAGCGTTCCCAGCAGGGGGTCGCTGCTGATAACCGGCAGGGGAAGCAGGTCGATCAGCGCGGAGAACAGCATCGTCGCCACCAGGCTGCGAAAGGCAAAGATGCCGCCCATGGCCTTATAGCCGATCAGAAAAAGAGGAATATTCATCAGCAGGGACGTGGTTCCGATGGGCAGGCCGAACAGGTGATTCAAAATGGTCGCGACGCCGGTCAGTCCCCCCGGCGCGATGCGGTTCGGAACGAGGAACGTGGGATAGGCCGCGGCGCCGATGATGCAGCCTAGCACGATCTGTCCGTAGGCGGAAAGCAGTTCTTTTCGGTTGTTCATGGAAGGAAAGCGCATGGAAATAAAACTCCTTTGAACATGTATTTTTTTTGAATATCATAAGCTCTCGCACGGTGCTCGTGGAGGATTGCTCATTCCGCCCGCGCGCATACGCAACGCCCGGATACCGCCGTTGGCCGTCCGGGCGTCTTTTCATTCTGCCCTGAATCATGCATGCGTTTCGCTGCAGGCCGGGCCGGCTTAAACTCCTTGATGGATCTCCTCCGCCCGCCGCTTCAGCTCCGCCTCGGCGGCAAAATAGCCGTAGTGTCCGAAGACGGGCGCGCACTTCTCGCACACAAAGGCATAGTATCCGTTTCTCGGAATTCCTTCCGTATCCAGCAGCGCCTCCGCCCGCTCCAGGTATTCCGCGACGCGTCCCTCGGCCGCCTCCGGGCCGTAGCGCGCCTCCGCCGCGTCCGCCATGTTCAGCAGCGTGATCGCCCGCTCCAGCTCTCCGTATTCCTGCTTTTCCATCACCATCAGGGCCTTCCGAAACAGCTCCTCCGCCTCCGGAAATCTTCCGGCCGCGGACAGGGCCAGCGCCATATTGTTATACAGCCCCCCGAGCCTGCCGTCCGCCTCCGTCAGGTTTTTCTCATAGTTTTCCCGGGCCCGCTCAAAAAGCTCCAGTCCGCCCGCCGGATCCCCGAAGGCTTCCCGGACCGTCCCGGCGTTAATCCAGGTCGTTCCGGCCGTCACGGTATCCTCCATGCCCAGCGTCTCGACCAGCCGGAGGGCGGCGTCCGCGTTGGCGAAGGCCTCCTCCCGCTTCCCCTGCTTCCGGTAAAAGCCCATCAACTCGTTATGCAGCATCAGGCGGCCCTTCCCGTCCCGGTTCATCTCCGCCTCCGCCAGCCAGTACTTAAGGTGCCTTTCCGCGGCCGGCCAGTCGCTTTTGTCCTCATATTCCCGCAGCCGCTCCAGAATCCTTCCGGCCGGCACCGGGCGCGGGGTTTCTTCCCCGCCGGGCATTCCGCACAGCGGGCACGCCGGCTCCATGTAGTCTTCCCGTTCCATCTTTATTCCTTCCTCCGCGGGCCGCCTCTTCCTTATTCCTTGCCGTTTTGTCTGTAAAGCTCGATCATCTGCTTGATGCGCCCGGCCGGCTTGCTCAGCTCCTGGAGCGTCTCGCCCCGATTGATCGTGTCGATCAAAGCGGCGATATACCGATCCATATTGACGGAGAAATACCAGGGCTTCTGTTTCAGTTCCTCGGTCTGGTAGATCAGGTTGGTCGTAAAGATCCGGTCGAACCACCCTTTCTCAAAGGCTTCGTCAAACTTCTTCAGCCCGCTCGTAAACAGGCCGAAGGTCGAGAAAACGAACACCCGTCTGGCGCCCATGCTCTTGAGCTGCCTGGCGGTATCCAGCATGCTCCCCCCGGAGGCGATCATATCGTCCACCACGATCAGATCCTTGCCTTCCACGCTCGTCCCGCAGAAATCGTGGGCGATGACCGGATTGGAGCCGTTGACAATCCGGGTATAATCCCGCCGCTTGTAAAACATTCCGATGTTGACGCCAAAGAGCGAAGCCATGAAGACCACCCGCTCGGTGGCCCCTTCATCCGGCGCGATAAACATCATGTGATCGCTGTCCAGCGACAGATCCTCATACTCCGTCAGCAGCGCCTGCGTAAACTGCAGCGCCGGGGAAATGTTTTCCATTCCCATCAGGGGAACCACGTTCTGCATCCTGGGATCGTGGGCGTCGAAGGTCAGCAGGCTGTGTACGCCCATGCTCTCGAGCTCCCGCAGCATGACCGCGCAGTCCAGGGACTCCCGGGTCGTCTTTCGATGCTGGCGCCCCTCGTAGAGGAACGGCATAATCACCGTGATCCGGTCCGCCTTACCGTTGCAGGCGGCGATCACCCGCTTCAGATCCTGATAATGATCGTCCGGCGACATGCGGTTGCTCTCTCCGCCCATCTGGTAGGTGAGGGACGTATTGCAGACATCCAGCAGGATATAGACGTCCCGGTCCCGGACGGAATCCCGGATCACGCATTTTGCTTCTCCGCTGGAGAAGCGGGGGCATTCCGCCGGGATCAGGAAATTCTCTCCTTCGCGCCATTCTGACAGAATATGATTGACTCTTTTTCCAATGTTCGCCGCTGATTCCAGCGCAATCAGGCTCAATTCTCCACGCATGGCCGTTTCTCCTTTCAGATGGTCGGATGACGTCCCCCAAAAAGCTTGCGGGCGGTGTACGCTATCCGGGTCAAAGCGGTTATGGTGCGCGCGATGGTTCTGTATCGCTCTCTATTATATCCGATTGTCCCTCTGCGTTCAACGGGATTGGAAGATTTCCCGTGAAAGGCGGATGTCCGCCGCTACCGTTCACGGGGCGGGCGCTCACCTCCGCGGCTCCGGAGACAGCCGCCTCAGCCCTGGAAACCCGGAGCCCGCTTTCCGTTCGCCGCCTCCAGCAGGTCCTGCAGCCGCCTGATAACACTTTCCTCCCCCGTGGGCGCGACGCAGGAATCCTCCGGACAGTACAGCGTAGGAGTCCAGCAGCGTCCCGTCCAGGTCCCAGATATATGTCTTCAGCATTTTATCGCCGCCGCTTCCTTCATCGCTTCCCCGATCTTGAACTGCGTCTCATACAGCTCCTGATAGGTTCCGCCGGCATGAACCAGATCCGCGTGCTGTCCCCGCTCGGCGATCTCCCCGTCCCGGACGACGAGGATCTCGTCCGCCGCCAGAATCGTGGACAGACGGTGGGCGATCAGGATGCTGGTTCTGCTCTCGATCAGCGGATTGATCGCCTCCTGAATCAGGCTTTCGGAAATCGAATCGAGCGCCGATGTGGCCTCGTCGAAAATCAGCAGCGCCGGATCCTTCAAAAGCACCCGGGCGATGGAAATCCGCTGCTTCTCGCCCCCGGACAGCTTCAGCCCCCGGTTTCCGACCATGGTGTCCAGCCCCTCCGGCTGGCGGGAAATGAAATCCCAGATATTGGCCTTTTTGCAGGCCTCGATCATCTCCTCCTCCGTCGCGCCCGGCCTGGCGTAAAGGAGGTTGTCCCGGATGGAGCCGTTGAACAGGTAGGTCTCCTGGGTTACCACGCCGATCTCTCCCCGCAGGGCCTGAAGATCCTGCTCCCGCACGTCGACGCCGTTAAACAGCACCCGCCCGTCGGTCACGTCCCACAGCCGCGGAATCAGGTTCACGATGGTGCTCTTGCCGCTGCCGCTGGGGCCGACGATCGCCACGCAGTCCCCGCTCCTGAGTTCAAACGAAACATCCCGGAGAATCGGCCGGTCCTTCGTATAGGCGAAGGAAACATGCTCGAACCGCACTTCGCCCGTATGGACCTTGGGCAGCACCGGATGCGCGGGGTTGTCGATTTCGACGGGCATATCGAAGTATTCAAAGATGCGGGTAAACATCGCCATGGCCCGGATCCAGTCCACCTGCATATTCAGCAGGTTGTTTACCGGCCCGTACATCCGTCCCAGCAGCGCCACCAGCACCGTGATATCGCCGACGGTCAGATCCGCGCCGTGCCGCATCATGAGGATGCCGCCCACCAGGTACAGAAGCATCGGCCCGATGCTGGTCAGCGTGCTCAGCACCACGAAAAACCACCGGCCCGCCATCCGCTCCTTGATGTTCAGGCGGATCATCCGGCCGTTCACTTCCCGGTAGCGGTTATACTCGTCCTTTTCCCGGCCGAACAGCTTGACCAGCAGCTGCCCGGACACGGAAAGCGTCTCGTTCAGGATGCCGTTGATTTCATCGTTGCACGCCTGCGCCTTCCCCGCCAGCTTCCATCGGGCCCTTCCGGCCATCCGGGTCGGCAGCGTGAACAGCGGTACGATCACGACCCCGATCAGCGCCAGGATCCAGTTTTTCTGAAACATGGCCACCACCGCCACCACCAGCGTCAGCGCGTTGGACAGGATGCTGGTGAAGGTGTTGGTTACCACGCTTTCCACCCCGCTGATGTCGCTGGTCATCCGGGTGATCACATCCCCCTGGTTGGTGGAAGTGAAGAAGCGCTGGCTCATCTTCTGGAGATGTCCGTACATCTGGTTCCGCATATCGTAGGAAATATGCTGCGCCACCCAGGTGTTCAGATAGCTTTCCGCCACGCCGATCAGGTTGGCTCCCAGCGTCATGCCCAAAGACAGCAGAATATAGGTAATCAGCGCCCGCAGGTTCCGCCCGATCAGCCCCTCATCCAGGATTTTCCCCGTCAGGATGGAGGGAAACAGCGAAAGGATGGAAGAGACGATAATGCACGCCAGCACCAGGAGCAGCTGGCGCCAGTAGGGTTTCAGATAGCTGAAAACCCTTGCCAGCAGGGCCCTGGTGACCTTGGGCCTGTTCTTTTTTTCTTCCTCCGTCAGAAATCCTCTGGCCATCCGGCCGCCTGGAGGTGGCATCGCTCTTCCCCCTTTTCTCTCTCGCGGAACACGTTCCGAATCCGATTCGGCCGCGTCAGATTTTCTCCAGCGCCTGGACGATGTCGGCGATCAGATCCTCTTTGCTCTCCAGGCCGCAGCTCATCCTTACCAGGCCCGCGGGAACCCCCGCCGCCGCCAGCTGCTCGTCCGTCATCTGGCGATGGGTGGTGGAGGCCGGGTTCAGACAGCAGGTCCGGGCGTCGGCCACATGGGTTTCGATCGCCGCCAGGCGCAGGCTGTTCATAAAAACCTGGGCCGCTTCCCGGCCTCCGGAAAGCTCGAAGCTGACCACTCCGCAGGAGCCCTTCGGCAGATACTTCCGCGCCCGCTCGTGGTACGGATCCCCGGGCAGGCCGCAGTAATTGACCCTGGTAACCTTGGGATGGCCGGAGAGGTATTCCGCCACCGCCTGGCCGTTTTCGCAATGCCGCGCCATGCGCACGTGCAGGCTTTCCAGCCCCAGGTTCAGATAGAACGCGTGCTGCGGGGACTGAATGCATCCCAGATCCCGCATCAGCTGCGCGGTGCATTTGGTGATGAACGCGCCCTCCTGGCCAAATTTCTCGGCATAGGTGATCCCGTGATAACTCTCGTCCGGCGTGCAGAATCCCGGGAACTTCTCCGCGTGCGCCATCCAGTCGAATTTGCCGCTGTCGACGATGGCGCCGCCCACCGCCGCCCCGTGCCCGTCCATGTATTTGGTGGTGGAATGGGTTACGATATCCGCGCCCCATGCAATCGGCCGGCAGTTGACCGGCGTCGGGAAGGTATTGTCCACGATCAGCGGCACGCCGTGGCTGTGCGCCGCCCGGGCGAAAAGCTCGATGTCCAGCACGGTCAGGGCCGGATTGGCGATCGTTTCGCCAAAAACGCATTTCGTGTTGTCCCGGAAGGCGGCGTTCAGCTCCTCCTCCGTGCAGTCCGGGGATACGAAGGTCACCTCGATCCCCATGCGGGCCATGGTGACGCTGATCAGGTTGAAGGTGCCGCCGTAAATGCTGGAGGAGGCCACGATATGATCCCCGCATCCCGCCAGGTTAAAGATGGCCAGGAAATTCGCCGCCTGGCCGGAGGATGTCAGCATCGCCGCGGATCCGCCCTCCAGCGCCGCGATCTTCGCCGCCACGTAATCGTTCGTGGGGTTCTGCAGCCGGGTGTAAAAATACCCCGCGGCCTCCAGGTCGAACAGCCTGGCCATGTCCTCCCCCGTATTGTATTTGAACGTGGTGGACTGAACGATCGGGATCTGCCGCGGTTCGCCGTTTCCCGGCGTGTAGCCTCCCTGAACGCAAATCGTATCCTGCGTCTGCCTGTTCATCGTTGCTTTCCTCCTCGCCCCCGCTTGCCCGGCCTTTTCGTCACAGATGATACAGCTCGCTGTATTTCTTCTTCAGATACCCGGTATAAACCCCCGCGTCCAGCGGCCCGCCCATCGCAGCCGGCAGCAGCTCACCCGGCTTTTTCAGGGAGCCGTACTGATGAATCCGCTCTTTCAGCCAGGCCGTAACCGGGGACAGGTCCCCCCGGGCCACACTGCCCCAGACGTTCACGGTCTTTTCCATCTCCCGAAGCATCTGCGCGCCGTAGGCGCTGCCCAGCGCATAGGAGGGGAAATACCCGATGCCGCCGAAGGACCAGTGGCTGTCCTGCAGGCAGCCCCGCCGGTCGTCCGGCACCTCCACGCCCAGCACCTCCCTGTACATCCGGTTCCATTCCCCGGGAATATCCTTTACCGTCAGATCCCCGGCGATCATGGCCTTCTCGATCTCGTAGCGAATCATTACGTGCAGGGAATAGGTCAGCTCGTCCGCCTCCGTGCGGATCAGGGACGGTTTGGACAGATTGATCGCGGAATACAGCTCCTCCTCCGTCAGGGAGCCGATCTGCTTCGGAAAAACCTCCCGCAGAATCTTCAGCAGCGGCGCACAGAAGGCGCGGCTGCGTCCGATAAGGTTCTCATAGAAGCGGGACTGACTTTCATGAATGCCCATCGTCACGCCCCCGTGCAGGCAGGTGAACTGCAGCTCGTCCCGCACGTTTAGATCATACAGCGCGTGGCCGCCCTCATGAATGACGCTGTACATGCTGGCGAAGGGATTATCCTCGTGATAGTGGGTGGTGATGCGCACATCCCATTTATTCATTCCGTTGGTGAAGGGATGCTCCGTCTCCCCCAGGGTGCAGTTCAGCGGGTCGATCCCCTCCAGCGCCATGATTTTCTCCGAAAACACGCGCTGCCTCTCAACGGGCCAGGCCTGCTTCAGAAAGGCGGGAACGGGCTTTTCCCTCGCGGCCACCTCCCGGATCACCGGGGCCAGATCGTCCCGCAGTTTCCGGAAGAAGGGATCCAGCGTCTCCATGGAGGCGCCCTTCTCATATTCGTCCATCAGCACGTCATAGGCGGGCTTTTCCGGCGCCTTCAGGGCGGCGTAGCGGCGGCGGGCGGCGATGATCTTCTCCAGGCAGGGAGAGAACAGCGCCCAGTCACTCTGCGCCTTCGCGTCGCGCCACACGGCGCCGGCTTCATTGGTCAGCTCCTGCCAGGCGATGAACTCCTCCATGGGCAGCACGTGCAGGCTGTCATAGTCTTCCTTCATAACCTCCGCCCGGCGGAAGGTCACCTCGTCCGTTTCCTCCTTGTGCGCCAGGATGGTCTCGAGCACCTCCCCGGTTTCCGGATTGACCATCTGGCGGTAAGTCAGCTCGCCCAGATAGGCCAGGGTCTTTCCCCGGCCCTTCCAGGAATTCTTCGGGGCGACGGTGTCCCCGTCGATGGACAGCACCGCCTGGGCATGCTCGAGGGCATACGCGGCCTTTTCAATCTCGTTCAGTTTCTCTATGGCTTCCGATAATATCATGTTTTTCACGCTCCTCACTGGTGGCCAGTCGGCCATCCTCGTCTGTTTCGTAAAAAACCTGCTTCAGGGCTTGACGCTTGTTTGCAGGACTATGCGCTGAGTATATCACAGAACCCGCGGATCAAAGAAGCATTTTTTTCTTGCCCCGCTCGCGCGAAAGCAGTGGAGTGCGAACCAACAGTACAGTGTTTTTTCTCTGTTTTTCATTTATCATGAGACAGACGTCAGCAGCAGGATTCGTATGAATCCATGCTCATCAATGATCATTATTCGAAAGAGGATTTATTCCTTCAAATGGCGAAAGTTGATTGCGAGTCAAAGATCCTCAACCGGCTTTTATCGCGGATAGATGAGATCGTACCCTCTGTCAGGGAAGAGATCGTATCCATGTATACAGGGTCTGATATGTTCTGACATGAAGACACGGAGACGGTTCAACAAAAGGGATACAGGGTCGATTCCGGTTTCGGCCCTTTCAAAAAAAGGTCGTGATTGCGTGAAAAAGGAACTCAGGATTATCGTGGGCGGTCTTCTGCTGATGCTGGTGATCGCCAGCGCGGTGTTTTTCGGGCTGTACCGCTTCCTGGATGTCCGGACGGAGAAGGACGTACGGGAAATCGCCCGTGTCTTTCTGGGGGAAATCGCCGGGCAGGAATCCAGCCGATACGAGGCCATCAAGGCGATCCGCTATACCCAGATCGATTCCATGCACAAGGAGCTGGAAACCTCCGGTGCCGGAAACGACCCGGCGAAAGTCAAAAACGTCCTGGGCCATTCCGCCGCCTTTCAGGATCTGGCCAACTGTACCCTGATCTCCGCCTCCGGACATATGCAGACCTGTTACGGGGATCCGATTGCCCGGCTGGGGGGCGAATCCTACCTCATGGAAAGCCTCGCGTCCGGCCAGAAGCAGATCGTTACCGGCGGCTGGACGGAGAAGGAGCAGATGATCATCTTCGCCGCTCCCTTCGCCGCCCCCATGGAGAACGGGGAAACAAGCATCGGCCTGCTCTGGTGCAAGCCGATCTCCCTTTTCGCCCAGGTCATGAACCTGAGCAACCCTGATTCCATGGTCTATTTCTTCATCATCCGCCGGGACACCAGCTATGTCATCCATACGGAAGAAACCGTGGAAGACAATTATGACGAGCTGGTGCGAAAGCACGTGATTCCCGAAGGCGTCACGCCGGAGGAATGTATCGAGCTTCTCCACAACGCCATCGCCACCGACAGCGTCTTTACCATGCACACGCATTTTGTGGATGATTCCCAGAACCTGAACGTCCGCCGCAGCGTGCACGGCATGCCCCTGAAGGATTCCAACTGGTATCTGCTGTCGATTATTCCCTATGGCGCGCTGGATGAAACCATCGCGGAGATGGGGCATTCCCGCTCCCTCAGCATGCTCGTCGCGGTCTTCGTTCTCTTCGCGGCCCTGCTGGCCGTTTTCGGCGTTTACATCCGGATCGTGCGTCGCCAGATGACGCAGCTGGAAAAAGCCAGGAGCGTGGCGGAGTCCGCCAGCCTGGAAGCCCATCAGGCCCAGGAGGCCGCGGAAGCCGCCCGGGCGGAGGCTGAGGCCGCCAATCGGGCCAAGGGTGAATTCCTTTCCAATATGAGTCACGACATTCGAACTCCCATGAACGCCATCGTCGGCATGACGGCCATTGCCAGGGATCATATCGGAGATCAGGATCGGGTGCGGGACTGCCTGAAGAAGATCTCCCTGTCCGGCAAGCAGCTGCTGGGGCTGGTCAACGATATCCTGGACATGTCGAAAATCGAAAGCGGCAAGATGACGCTTAATCCCGAGCCCCTTTCCCTTCGCCAGACCATGGAGACCATCTGCGACATCGTCCGGCCCCAGATCAAGGCCAACGGTCAGCTCTTCGATATTTTCATCCGGAACATCCTGGCCGAGGAGGTTTACTGCGACGGGCTCCGTCTCAATCAGGTGCTGCTCAATTTCCTGTCCAACGCCATGAAGTTCACCCCGGAGGGAGGGCGGATTGACCTGTCCCTCTGGCAGGAGCCCTCCCCGAAAGGAGAAGGCTTCGTCCGCACCCATCTTTCCGTCCGGGATACGGGCATGGGCATGTCGGAGGAGTTCCGCGCGAAGCTCTTTACGGCCTTTGAGCGGGAGGACAACCTCCGGGTGCGTAAAACCCAGGGCACGGGCCTGGGCCTGGCCATTGTCAAATACATCGTCGACGCCATGGGCGGAACCATCGAGGTTGCCTCCCAGGTCGGAGAGGGAACCGACTTCCATGTGACCGTGGATCTGGAAAAGGTGCCGACTGATCCTCAGGAAATGGTGCTTCCGGACTGGAAGATCCTGGTTGTGGACGACAGCCCCGACCTTTGCGAAACAGCCTCCCTATCCCTGCGGGAGCTGGGAACCCGGCCCGAAACCTGCCTCAGCGGGGAGGAAGCCCTGGAGAAGGTGCTGGAGGCGGATCGGAAGGGTGAAGGCTATTTTGCCCTCCTCATCGATTACCGGCTCGGCGGCATGAGCGGCGTGGAAACCGCCCGCCGGATCCGGGACCGGCTGGGAAGCCGGGTGCCCATCCGGCTGATTTCCGCCTACGACTGGGCGGATATCGCGGAGGAGGCGGCCGCTGCCGGGATCACCGGCTTTATCCCGAAGCCCCTCTTCAAATCCACCCTGTATCGCGAGCTGAAAAAGCTCTCCGGCGAGGCGGAAGCCCGGGCGGCGGACTCTCCGGAAAGGACGGAAAATATCGCCGGCCTGCGCATCCTGCTGGCGGAGGATAACGACATCAACGCGGAAATCGCCTCCATGATTCTGGAGGAGAGCGGCTGCGCCGTGGAGTGCGCGGAGGACGGGAAAATCGCCCTGGATATGTTTGCCGCCTCTCCCCAGGGGTATTTCGACGCGATCCTCATGGATCTGCGGATGCCCCATATGAACGGCATCGAGGCCACGGAGAATATCCGCAAGCTGCACCGGGCGGACGCGGCCCGGGTGCCCATCATCGCCATGACGGCGGACGCCTTCGAGGAGGATGCCCGGAAATGCCTGGCCGCCGGGATGAACGCGCACCTGGCCAAGCCCATCGATATCGAGCTGCTGAAAAAGACCCTGGCCAGGCTGGCGCCCAGGGCCCGTGCCGTGAAAAGCTCCTGAAGCATTCCGTCGGATGAAGCCGGAATGTGAACGGAAGCAGGCGCCCCCTCGCGCATAAGATTCCGTGCGCCGTATCGTTGCGAGCACGCTTAAGCGCATCGTCGGGGCGGTCCGGGCGAGAGCCAAACCGATTTATGCTTTTACAGACCCAACAGGCTAAAGGAGGAAAAGAATCATGCTGACCATGGAAAAGCTGAAAAGCTGGGGGGCCGACGTCGATGATGGAATGAAGCGCTGCCTGAATAACGAGGCGATGTATCTCCGGCTGGTCAATAAATTCCTGCAGGCCGCCAGTTTTGAAAGGCTCCCGGAGGCGCTGTCCGCCCATGATCTGGAGGCCGCCTTTCAGGCCGCCCACGATCTCAAGGGCTCGGCGGCCAATCTTGGGCTGACGCCCATCCTGGGCCCGGTCTCCCGGATGACTGAGCAGCTCCGCGCCCGGCGTGAAATGGATTACGAGCCGGATCTGGAGAAGCTTCTCCGGGAAAGGGACGCGCTTAAATCCCTGGCGGAATAAAGGTACAGCAAAAGCGCCGCGGCATCCGCGGCGCTTTTGCTGTGCTTCCGTATTTTATGATCCCTCCTGCGCCTGCCGCGCGTCCTTGTAGCGCTGCTTCTGATAATACATCAGCTGGTCCGCCCGGGAGAACACATCCATGAGGGAGCGATCCTCCCCGGGCAGGTAGTCCGCCTGGCCGATGGAAATGGTTTTCCCGTCCTCCAGCTCGTGGGCCCGATTAGCGTCTTCCACGGCGGTCAGCAGCTCCTCCCGGCGGTCGTAGTCCTCCCCCATCATGATCGCGGCAAACTCATCCCCGCCCATCCGGAAGACGGGGCTGTGCTTATAGATTTTGCAAATCCGCATGCAGCCCTCCCGGATATACTCGTCGCCCTTCTGATGGCCCAGGGTGTCATTGATCATCTTCAGACCGTTGATGTCGCAGACCGCCAGCGCGAAGGGCTCCATCTCCCCCTTCTGGATTCTTTCGTTGATGGTCTGCTCCGTGCGGGTATAGCTCAGCCGGTTCTTCACCCCCGTCAGCGGATCCGTCAGCGCCACATGCTGGGTTTCGTCCAGCTGCCTCTCCAGGGACCGGGATACCCGGAAATTATTGATCATGATGGCCATGGACAGGAAGAACATCCCGAAGGCGATCATGGAAAAGAGCGCGTTCTTTTCATGGACGCCCTCCGCCTGATTCCACAGGAAGGTCCGGAAATCCGCATCCTCGTCCATGCGGTAGCTGGCCCGGTGGGTCTGATGATACTGATAGATCCGCTGGGTCGCTTCGTTTGTGGCGCTCTGGGTTTCCCGGGTCGCCCACATCATGGAGGAGAACAGGATCAGCAGCAGCAGGATCACCCAGACGACCACGCTCCGGCCGTGCTCATGATGCTTTTCCCGGGAAATCAGCCACCGGAAATAGGCCAGCCCCAGCAGCGCCCAGGCGGCAAAGAGGAAATAGGATTCCGTGGCCATGGCGTCAAAGTGCATCACATTGGGGCTCAGCAGCAGCAGCACGAAAACGCACATCAGCAGGAACCCGATGATCCCCGTCGCCTTTTCCGTTTTCCGGCCGATCCTCTTCGCGTGGCGGAAGACCGCGTGGGAGGCCAGGCCATAGATGATGGAGGCCGTCAGCGCCGTCACATCCACAATCCATCCGATCGCTGTCCGCCCCAGGAAGGGAATCAGGCTGGAAATCGCGGCCACCGTCCAGATCGCCCTGGAGGGGATGCCCCTGGCGTTCAGTTTTCCGAGGGATTCGGGCGCCTCCCCCTCCCGCCCGGCGGCAAAGAGCAGGCGGCTCAGGGCCAGGAGATTGCCGATCAGGCTCGTCAGGATCACGCCGAAGAGGGCCAGCAGCAGGATGGTCACCCCGGCGCCGCCCATGTAGTGCTCCGCGGCGTAGAAGGCGGGCACGGCCTTCAGCCCCTCCAGGTTCCCCATGTCCTGAATATAGGCCAGCCAGGAGGAGTATTCCGGAGGATAGGCGGAAATGGACAGCATGGAAACCAGCAGGTAGAGCGCCGTGGTCATGATCACCGAGCAGATCAGCACACCGCGGATCCGCTTCGCGGGGAAGCGGTATTCCTCGGAAAAATGGGTCACGTTTTCAAATCCGATAAATGCCCAGGGGGAGATGGTGGCGATCCGGATAATCTGGCGGAAAGGACCCGGCCCGGCGTACATGGGCGCGTAGCTGAAGCCGCTGCCCCCGTGCCGCGCCATCGCCATCGCGGCGCAGACGGCGAATCCCGCCACAAACACCAGCGCCGCCCCGATCATCATCCCCTGGGACAGCTTCAGGCTCCGGGAGCAAAGCAGGGCGATCAGCAGCAGCGCGCAGATGGACAGCAGCGCCTCGCCCAGATAAACCTCGTATCCGAAAATGGTATAATGAAAGCCGAAGCGGAACATGTCCCCCAGGAAAAAGCGGGCAAAGAGCGGCAGGGACGTAATATTCGCCCACAGCACCGCCATATATCCCAGCAGCACGAACCACCCCGTCAGGAAGCCGTAATCGTGCCCGTTGACCTTTTTCTGAAACGCGAAAACGCCCCCGGCGTCCGGCGCTTCCCGAACCATGTACTGCAGATTCCAGGTGATCACAAGAATCACGGCCATCCCGGCCAGCAGCCCCAGGGATGTTCCCAGAATGCCGGCCTTCTGCAGATAGCTGTTGCAGGTCACGATAAAGGAACCCCAGCCGATGCTGGTTCCGATGGAAAAAGACCAGATGCTCAGGGGGCTGAACGTACGCTTCAGGGATGGGGAACGCGTGCTGCTGGACAAGGTGTACATCTCCCAACGTGATATTGTCCGGATCGGCATCCGATCCTCAGGGTTTGCGGAAAAAAGCGAGGGAAAACATCCGTTCCGCCGGGGGGAATCCGCAAAACGCGAACCGACCCGATGCGGGCTGACCGGATCATGAAGAACAACCGCGTTCATTATACCAATTCAGGAAAAATTCCTCAAGACGAAAATGCCCTTTATGGCCGCCCGCACATGGCCGCGCATCCGGTGCGTCTGGCCCGTCCATGCCGTCCCGGAATCGCCGAACCGGCCCGGATCCGTGCTCCCGGGAGAAACAGCCTTCCCGCCGCGGCGCTTTCGTTTCAAAACAAATGATTGCTTTTTTTGCTTTTTTCTGTTATCATTCCAATACACTTATAAAGGAGGTTTTCCAAATGAGTAAACGTTTACTGGCATGGGTTACTCTTCTGGCCCTGGTGACAGGAATGTTCGCCTTTACAACTTCTGCGATGGCCTGGGAGTGGCGTTATTCTCACTGCAGCAACGGCAAGCCCCTGAACATCCGTTCCGGCCCCGGCAAGGAATACTCCGTCATCTCCAAAGTCGCCTACGGCGAGCAGATCGGCGTGGATCACGATCTTGGAAACGGCTGGTCCGAAGTGTATGTCGGCAGCCAGGGAACGGGATACTGCATGACCAGCCTGATGTCCAGGACCCAGCCCGGGCCCTATGTGCCGGATAAAAAGTCCTCCGGGGATACGCCGACGAGTTCTATCGACGCTCTCTACAAGCAGGCGAAGCTGGTGGCCCCCTACGACGTGACGCTGAATCCCACCAGGAACAGCGGCGGCGTGGTCAATGTCCGCTGGGCGCCCAGCAAGAGCGCGCCTCTGCTGGCCAAATATAACGCCGGCGCCACGGTCACGGTCATCGCCCAGCTGGGAAACAACTGGTTCCAGGTTCAGGATCCCAATTCCGGCGCCGTTGGCTTCGTGAATGTCGCGTATGTAACCAAATGATCGCCTTTGATGCTATGTGAGGAGCCGCCGCGGGAACATCAAGTCGGAGGCCAAGCGGTCTTAGGAAGACAAATCCCCACTACAACTCCTTGGCTCACAGAACGACATGGCT
>JAZQCB010000070.1:0-26530 GCA_045546035.1 Clostridia bacterium | reverse complement strand
CCTTGAGAACGCCGGTACTTAGACGATGACGAGGCGACAGCCGATGGCAGCGTCTTTGTACCGCTGCGTTCGAACGGAAGCGAGAGCGTCCGCGGACGCAAATACCGCTGCAGGCGCCCTGCGACACCCGTGAATTGTAACCCCGCCCGGGCGGCGCCCTGAACTCAGCCGCCTTCCGCTATGGCTTCCTTTCGAACCAGCCGCCAGTATCCGGAAAGATCCGGATCGCTCTGGCCAATACTGGGCTTGAGATCCTCCGCCTGGGCGAGGGCGGCGTGCTTCCGCAGGGCGGCCTTCTCCCGGGATTCCATCATCGGGTTCCAGTCCAAAAACCGGCATCCGCACGCGGGGCACCGCCCCCGGCGCTCCGGGTCGGCAAAAACCATTCCGCAGTCCCGGCACCGGCGGCCGAAAACGTAGTCCCCCAGCGCCGCCCGAAGCCGGTCGGCGGTTTCCTGGTCGATCATGCGCCGGTCGATGGCCAGGGTCCGCTGCCTCGCCCGCCACGCCCGCTCGCTCATGCAGAAGAGCCGCCGCAGCCGGGGATCCGCCGGGTTCCGGGCCAGATCCAGAATCGGCGGGGGACAGAGCAGGTTGCGGGCGAAGGTGTTGGCCTCGTCCTCCAGCAGCCGCCGCTGATCCGCCGAAAGGGCGTCCAGGTTCCAGTTTTCAAAATGCCGCATCAGAATATGGCCGAACTCGTGCAAAATGGAAAAGCGGATCCGGTCCTGGCTGCGGACCGTGTCGTCGTAGGCGATGAGATAGCGCCCGCCGGCGCTCAGGCTCATGGCCTCCTCCCCCACCGTGTGGCGAATGAAGGCGTAGGCGTTTTTCTTTTCCGCCTCGGCGGCCCGGCTCATGGGCATCAGCCCAATATCCAGATTCTCCGCCAGGGCGGCGGGATCCGGCGGCAGAAAGCGCGCCTCGCAGGACAGGAGGATCCGGCAGGCCAGGCGCACCGCCTCGCCCCGGCGCTCCTCCTCAGGAAAGGGAATCTTTGCCATGGGGGGCCTCCTCCGGTTCCTTTTGATATTGCATCACGAAGGGCATCATGACCCGGATCAGATTCTCCCGCTGCTCGGGATCCATGTTTTTCAGCCCCCGGGTCAGCATGGACAGGGCCTCGTCCTCCCCGGCCTCCCCCGTCAATTCCCGCTCCTCCACCCCCAGGGCCGCGGCGATGGCGGCGAGCCGGGCGGGGCGCACCTCTTCCAGCCGCAGGCTTTCGTATCGCACAATCGTCTGCACCGTTACGCCCAGGGCCCTGGCCAGGTCCGCCTGGGTCATGCCGCGCCTTTTCCGGATGACCCGGAGGCGCTCGCCAAAGGTCTGTGTCAAGCCGTGATCCCTTCCTTCGTACAACCGATTTGTCCTCCTGCATCCTATCACAGCCTCCCGGAAATAGCAAGAATTTCTTTAAATTTACTTCAATATTTTTTAATTAATTAAAATTCACCGCTTGACAGCGGGCCGTCCTTCCGTTTATAATGCCCCCGGAAGCACAAAAATTTTGTGCTATCGGAAAAAGGGAAAGGGTGGCGGCCGCATGTACGAGGAGATCAAGACGAAAATCACGGTTCCGGAAGCCCTCCTCCGGGCACAAATCTTTCTTGGCCGTGTTCGAAGGCAGGAGCGCCGCATAAACAACAAAATGGCCATGCTCCAAAGGATGAAGGAAGCGGCGACCCGGGTGACCGGATGCTATCTCCGCGCGGGGGGCGGGGGCCCGGGCGATTCCCGGAGCGAAGCGGCGGCGGCGGTGGTGGATCTGGAGCGGGAAATCGACCGGGATATTGATCATCTTGTGGCCCTGAAAAACGAGATCTGGCTGGTGCTGAAGGATCTGGAAAGCCCGGAGGACGCCCTGCTTCTCGACGATCTGTATGTCTCCGGGATGACCATGAAGGAGGCGGCGAAGCGGGCAAAGGTTACGCCCACGCACGCCTACCGCCTGCGGAAGAAAGCGTTGATCGAGGTCGGCGGCCTGCTGGCGGCGAAAAAGCCCATGGCCGGGTATATCGGCCCCACGTCCCGGATGGACGCTGCCCCGGCGGAATCCGCGGGCGGCGAGGCGGGTGTGAGGCCCGACCCGCGGCAGAGCGCCTGAAGCCGGGCGCTTGAAAATGATCCTGCCCTCGTGGTATCATGAGGCCGGAAGGGCGGCCCGGCGGAGGGCGCCTTCCGGAAAGGCGGAAGCCGAATGAAAAGAAACGGACTTTTGTTTCGATCCCTGGCGGCCCTCTCGGGGCTGATCCTGCTGCTTTGCGCGGGCGCCGCAAACGCCGCCAGCCTGCAGGCGGGGCAGCCCCTGCAGGAATGCCACCGGGTGGAAAACAGTTATAAGGATACGAAAAACGACAACAAATCCGTGGTCCGCCTCTGGCAGGTGGAAACAGCCCATCCCTCCGTAACGGAGGAGGTAAACGGGATCGCCCGGGCCTGGGCAGAGGAGCTGGGGCCGGATCTGCCCAAGGCGGTCAACACGGGGAAAAAGAACAGCCGGCTGGATGTGGAAATCCGCTTCAGCCGGACGGGGATGAACTGGATGAGCTTCCTCGTCCAGGCCCGGACCACCTTTCATCAGGATCTGACGGCCCAGCGCGTCGAAGCCCGCACCTATAATATGACCACCGGCGAGCGGATTTATCTGACCGATGTTTTCGACGACGATGAGGAAACCTGGCGTTTTCTGGAAAACGGGGTGCGGGAGGGGCTGGAAGGATACTGGCCCGAGGAGGAGCCGGATCCGGAAAAGCTGGAGGCCCTCTGCTCCCGGGAAAGCCTGGAAAACGCCCCCTTTACGCTCCACGGCATGTCCCTGGTGTTCCATTTCCCGGCGGATTCTCTCTATGAGGGGAAGCACACGCTGATGGAGGTCACCTTCTTCTATCCCGACATCCGGGACAAAATGACCGAATCGGCGTATCTGGAAACGGACAATCTATCCTATTATAAAACCTGCGCCCTGACCTTTGACGACGGCCCCAGCGGAACCAATACCCCCAAGGTGCTGAATTCCCTGATGGAAACCGGCGGCCGGGCGACCTTCTTTGTCATCGGGAACCGGATCGCCGATAACGCCTGGCTCGTCCAGAAGGAGCACGACAACGGCCACGCCGTCGCCCCCCATAACTGGCATCACGGGAACGTGACCAAATCCTCCCCGGCCTACCTGCGGGCCATGCCGGGCAAGGTAAACGCGGCCATGATCCGCGCCATCGGCATTCCCAGCCGGTATGACCGGGTGCCCGGCGGCCGCTATCCCCAGATGATCAAGGCGGGAGTGAACTGGGCGTATATCCAGTGGAGCCTGGATACCTATGACTGGCGCGGCCGCTCGACGGTCAACGTGGTCAATAAAGTCAAGCGCGCCATCGAGGACGGGGACATCATCCTCTGCCACGACATCAAGGACAATACCCCCGAAAGCGCCCGCCAGATCGTCCGCTGGCTGCAGGACAACGGCTATATGCTCCTGACGGTGGACGAGCTCTTCGCCAAGGACGGGGTGGAGCTGCAGCCCAGGAAGGTCTATTACCGCTGCAAGGACGGGGACACCTCCAAGCCGGAGGATACCTGACAGGCCGGAAGAACAAAAAGAATACAGGGAAAGGCGCCCTTGCCCCTTGCCTTCCGGAAAAAAGGGGAGTAAGATACGGGCAGTCCTCCGCTTTAGCGCTTTTAGGCGTTAAAGTGCAGGCAACGTCCCGGCCCCGGCCGGGGCAAAAAGCCGGAGGGCTCCGGCGGAGGAAGGAAGGATCTTATGTTCATCAAAATCGCGCTGCTCGTCCTGTTCTTCGGCGTCATGCTGGGGATCGGTTTTTATTGCCGCCGGCACGCGACGGACGTCAAGGGTTTCGTGCTGGGCGGCCGCGCCGTCGGCCCGTGGCTGACGGCCTTTGCCTACGGAACGTCCTATTTTTCCGCGGTTATTTTTGTCGGCTACGCCGGGCAGTTCGGCTGGAAATTCGGTATCGCCTCGACCTGGATCGGCATCGGAAACGCGATGCTGGGCTCCCTCCTGGCCTGGGTGGTGCTGGGCCGGCGGACCCGCATCATGACCCAGCATCTGCAAAGCGCCACCATGCCGGATTTCTTCGCCCGGCGCTTCGGCTCCCAGTCCCTGAAGGTGGTTTCCTCGATCGTGATCTTTATTTTCCTGATTCCCTATACGGCCTCCCTGTATAACGGACTGAGCCGCCTGTTCGAGATGGCCTTCGGCATTCCCTATTTCTGGTGCGTGCTGGTCATGTCGGTGCTGACGGCGGTCTATGTCATCGTCGGCGGCTATATGGCGACGGCCATCAACGATTTCATCCAGGGGCTGATCATGGTGGTCGGCATCGTCGCGGTCATCGCGGCGGTGCTGGGGAAAAACGGGGGCTTCCTGGGTTCGCTGAACGGCCTGGCCGCCGTGACGGACCCGCACGTCTCCTCCGTTCCCGGCATCTTCAATTCCTTCTTCGGGCCGGATCCCCTGTCGCTGCTGGGGGTCGTGATCCTGACGTCCCTGGGCACCTGGGGCCTGCCCCAGATGGTGGGCAAGTTCTACGCCATCAAGAGCGAGGGCGACATCCATAAGGGAACCGTGATCTCCACGGTCTTCGCCTGCATCGTCGCCGGCGGATGCTACTTCCTGGGGGGCTTCGGCCGGCTCTTCTCCGACGTGATCGGCGTTACGGAAAGCGGCGCCCCGGTGGGCGGATACGACGCGGTCATCCCGGCGATGCTGTCCAACCTGCCGGAAATCCTGATCGCGGTGGTGATCATCCTGGTGCTGTCCGCCTCCATGAGCACCCTGTCCTCCCTGGTGCTGACCTCCTCCTCGACGGTGACGCTGGATCTGCTCAAGGGCCGGGTCATCCGGGAAATGGACGAGAAGCGGCAGCTGCTGATCATGCGGGGGCTCATCGTGTTCTTTATCGCGGTTTCCGCCCTGATCGCCATCGTCCAGGTCAGCTCCCCCGTCGCCTTTATCGCCCAGGCCATGGGCGTCAGCTGGGGCGCCATGGCGGGCGCCTTCCTGGCCCCCTTCCTCTATGGCCTGTATTGGAAGAAGACCAGCAAGATCGCCTGCTGGGTCAACATCCTCTTCTCCTGCGTCTTCATGACCGTCGACATGCTGTCCAACCTGGGGGTGCTGTCCGTCAACCTGGGCCTGCTCCAGTCCCCGATCAACGCCGGCGCCTTCTGCATGCTGGCGGGGCTGATCCTGGTTCCGGTGCTTTCCCTGATCACCCCCAAGCCCGACCGGGCCCTGGTGGAGGATGCCTTCAGCTGCTATGAGCACCGGGTGCTGGTCCGCCAGACCAACGCCCTGGGTGAGGAATAAGACGCCGCCCGGAGCATGTCCCTACCCGAAGCTTTTTTCGCAAAGGCCGGTATTATAATCGAACGTTCCGCTCCAGCAGATGACGCCGCAGATTTCGTCCACCTGTTCCCCCTCGAAGAAGAAGACGACCCGTCTCACGCCGTTGTTTTCGCACAGGGTATTGACCATGCTGTAGCACAGGAGGGTTTCCCCCTCCTTCCCCCAGCTCTGGATTTCCGCCCGGAAGCTTTCGCTCAGATTCACCAGCATCGTATCCCCGACCCGGGCGACGCCGAGAATATCCTCCTCGTTCACCAGATCCGGCAGCGTGGGCATCAGCCCGTCCGCCCGCTCCCGGGCGCCGGGCCCGTCGATGAGGGCGATCATCTGCTCCCGGGGGCTGTCGGTCAGATCCCGGTCCACCGCCTTCTCGCAGGGCACCAGCACCCCGCCCCGCTGGAAAAACACCGTTACCCGGTCCATCAGCAGGGGTTCGAGCTGCTCCCTTCGCATCAGCCCGCCCAGCACGGGAATCTCGCCGAATTTCTCGCTGGAAAGGGCGGTCAGGGGTTTCTCCCCGATCCGGAAGGAGACCGCCGCCGTCCCGGGGATGAAGGTGGTCAGGGAGAAGGTCACCGCCGCCGCCAGGCAGGCCGGATCCACGCCGTTCTCCCGCCAGACCTCCATCGCATCTTCCCGGAAGCTGAGGGTGATCATCCGGCCCCCGTCGGGCAGGTCGCTGGTCAGGGGCGGCCGCGTCATCATATTCCCCAGATCCGGCAGATCCGGCACGCCCGTCAGATACATGGGCCCGTTGCTGATGGTCTCCAGGATGCCGGAGGTCATCTGGGCCGGCGTCTGTCCCTGAAAGGTCAGGGTCCTGCTTTCGCAGCTGACCCCCTGGCCGTTTTCGAGGGGATAGTAAATCGTCAGATAGGCCGTCATAGGCGTCTGGGCCGGATCCGCCCCCAGGGGCGTTTTTTTCGCGTCCATCTGTTCCCAGAGCACCGGCAGGTTTTCCCCCGGATGGGGCACCAGGCTGCCCATGGCCAGGTTGCCGGTCACGTCCAGGGCCACGCTCTGGTCCGCCACCAGGATGTTGACGCACCGGATGTTTTCGACCTCGCAAAGGGTCGCGGCCACCGCCAGGGCCACGGTATAGATGTTCCGATAGCTCAGCCCCAGGGCCGAGGAGCCGAGATTGACCGTGCAGACGCCGCCGCTGAGCTCCACGGGGTTGGGCCCGTAAAGGCTCAGGCTGACCTCCCCGCCCAGGGAGTCCACCCGCTCGTTGGCGGGGTAGGAAAGCAGCTCGCTGACCAGCGCCACCAGCAGCTCGTTCCTTGTGCCCGGGCCCATGTTGACGTGCTGGGCCAGCAGATACAGTCCGTTTTTCCCGGGCAGATAAAGGGTATACATTTTCCCCTCCCCGGCGTAGGAATCCCCGTCCGGGGCATCGTATTCCACCTGCGGGGCGGGCATCGCGGGCACGCTTTCCTCCCGCTCCGCGCCCTCCCGGGAGCATCCGGAAAGCGCCGCCATCAGGCAAAGGATCATCATCGCGCACAGGATTCTTTTCATCATGCTCCTCCGCCCTCCTTTCCGCCTTCCGGCAGCCGAACCGTGAAGCAGGATCCGCCGCCGGGCCGGCCCTCGACGGTAATGGTGCCCCCGTGCAGGCTGACCATCTGGCGCACGATGCTCAGCCCCAGGCCCGTGCCGCCGGTGGCCCGGCTGCGCGCCTTGTCCACCCGGTAAAACCGGTCGAAAATATGCTCCCGGTCCTCCTCGGGGACGCCGATGCCGTTGTCCAGCACCTGCCAGATAATTTCCGTTCCCTCCCGGCGGAGCACCACGTGGATCCGCCCGTCGTCCGGGGAGTATTTCATGGCGTTGTCGATCAGGTTATACAGCACCTGGTTCAGCTTCATCCGGTCCCCCCGCAGGGTCAGCCCCGGAGCCACCTCCTCCGTCAGGCTCTGGCCCTTCTTTTCCGCCGCCGGCCGCAGAAGCCTGACCGTTTCCTCCGTCAGGGCGGAGATGTCCAGATCCTCCACCGTCAGGGCGTCGCCCTTGTTGTCCATCCGCGTCAGGGTCAATAGATCCGTGATAATCCCCGTCAGCCTGTCGATTTCATGATTCATGTCCTCCAGGAATTCCTGCCGCAGCTCCTGGGGCATATCCGGCTGATACAGCATGTTTTCCAGCAGGATTTTCATCGTGGCCAGGGGGGTCTTCAGCTCGTGGCTGGCGTTGGAAACGAACTGGTTCCGGCTGTTGTCCAGGTTTTCGAGCTGGGCCGCCATGGTGTTGTAGTTTTCCGCCAGCACCCGCAGCTCGCCGCTCCCCTTCTCCGGCACCCGGACGCTCAGGTCGCCCTTGGCCATCCGCTTCATGGATTTGCTCATGTTGACGATGGGGCTGGTCAGCACCCGGCTCAGGATCAGGGCGAGAATCAGGGCGGCCAGGGCGATGATGATGAACACCAGGTTCAGCTGCCGCCGCACGGCGCCCAGGGAATCCATCATTCCCTGAATCCGGCTCACATAGACCACCGCGCCGATCCGCCCTTCGGGACCGGTCATCCCGTGGACGCTGTAGGCGACGTATTCCGCGTTCTCCTCCCCGCTCATCCGCCGAACCGTTTCCCGCCCCGGGGTATGCATGCCGTAGGCGGCCTCCTCGCCCCCCGCCAGCACCCGGGCCGCCTCCGCCAGCGGCAGCCGCTGGCCGCAAAGGGCGTTTTCCGAGTCGTATTGCACCTTCCCGTCCGTATCCAGAATCAGAATCCGCCCGTCCAGCCCATGGGCGGATTCCTGCAGCCGCAGGTTCAGGGGCTCCGCGTCCGCCGACAGAAACAGGGGCGCCAGGTTTTCCGCCAGGCTCTCCGCCGCCTGGCTGTCCTCCCGGGTGCGCTGCCCGATCAGATACCGGGAAACCAGGCCGTTCAGGTTCGTCGCGGCCACCAGGAACGACACCCCCACCACGACAAAAAAGGCCAGCAGGATTTTCACCCTGATGCTGGCCCAGAAGGAGGTTTTCCCGTTACTGATCCGTGAAATAATAACCGACCCCCCATTTGGTGAAGATAAACTCCGGCTTGGTGGGATCCCGCTCGATCTTTTCCCGCAGCCGGCGGATGTGCACGTCCACCGTCCGCGCGTCGCCGGCGTAGTCATATTTCCAGACCGTCTCCAGCATCTGGCCCCGGCTGAACACCGTCCCGGGATTGGTCACGAACAGCTGCAGCAGGTCGAATTCCTTCGCCGTCAGCTTGACGTCCTTTCCCCCCAGGGTCACGCTGCGTTTGATCAGATTGACGTCCATATCATGAATCCGGATAACCCGCTGCTCCTGCTGCTGGCTGGAGGCGGAAACCCGGCGGAAAATCGTCTTGATCCGGGCCTTGACCTCCAGGATGTTGAAGGGCTTGGTCATATAATCGTCCGCGCCGTATTCCAGCCCCAGGATCTTGTCCATATCCTCGCCCTTGGCCGTCAGCATGATGATCGGGATATCGCTCATCTCCCGAATCCGCTGGCAGACGGTAATCCCGTCCATCTTGGGCAGCATGACGTCCAGCAGGATCAGATCGTACGCCCCGTCCTCAAATTTCCGCAGGGCTTCCTCCCCGTCCATGGCGCTGTCCGTTTCGTAGCCTTCCTGCTCCAGGGAATACTTCAGTCCCTTGAGAATCAAAGGCTCGTCGTCTACCAGCAGAATCCGCTTTGCCAAGCCGAACACCCTTTCGTAACCTTTTCTTATCAGATTCTAATCTTTTTCGCCCAAAATTGCAAGCTTTTTGTGATATTTGTCAATAAGTGTCAAAAAAAACCGGAGGACATTCGTCCTCCGGCGGTCTGTTTGAATCGGTCATGAGCCGTCCCTTCCGGCTCCGCGCCGATGGAGCGCCCTTTCCGTGTCAGGGATTGGCGGCGGGCTTTTCCTCCATGGCCGCCATCAGGGCCCGGGCATTGGCGTAATAATCGTTCAGCGCGTAGTGATTCCGCCAGAACCGGATGGGCATATAGGCCTCGTCGTTCAGGGGCGTCCGGTAGGTCAGGCGGTTGCAGATGAACAGCAGGGCGATGTTCTGCCCCTTCAGATCCTTCGACCGGGAAACCGCCTGGCCGAACTGGGCGTTGGGGGTGGGGTTTTCGAGATACGCGTGGGTCAGCTGGTCCCGGGAGGTAAACCAGGCGAGGCAGTCCCCCAGGGGCTCCATCCAGGCGCCCCGCACGTTCAGATATTCGTAATTGGTGGTAATATTGTCCCCCGCCACCGTGACCGTCACCGTACCCATATAGTACATATTGGAGGCGGCCAGCTGGAAGGTCTGGGTACCGTCCTTGCTGATGTCGACCGGCAGCACGTTGTACCATTTCGAGGTCAGCCCGGGATACTCATCCCGCAGGCTCAGGCCCACGACGCAAACGGTGTTGTTCGTGTACCAGATCTTCTCCATGTTCTTCATCTTGGCCCGGCCAAGAATCCGACGCCAGGCGGGAGCGCTGACCTCCTTGCCCTTCTCGTTGTACCATTTCTTTTCCTTCGCGTCGTAATGCAGCTCGCCGTAAACGCCCGCAATGATCTTCTCGTCCGCGTCCAGCAGTATACCATATACTTTCTTGGGGTTCTTTTCAACATCATTGTTGGACAGGAGATAGTTTGTCACATTCCCGTTGCTGTCCAGGATGGCCCAGTATCCATCCGCGATCTTCTGCATATCCGTCGCGTTTCCCTCGTCCTCCGCCAGGGCCGCCGCGGCGCCCAGGAGCATCAGCAGCGCCAGCATCAGCGCGACCAGTCTTTTCATCCTTCATCCATCCTTTCCCCGGGTCTTCTTTTTCGAAAACCCGACCAAAGCTCCAATTCATTTGTTCGAGATTGCTTCGCGCCGTCCCTGCCACCAAATATTACATTTCCCTTAAAAGCGAGAGCGCCAGAAAACCTTCCCCAGCCCGTTGCGCGCCCGGCCAGTACCTTCCCGCCGGGCCAATGTGTGTCAGGCCAAGTACCTTCCCGCCGAGCCCACGTCAGCGCACCGCCTGGAGCCCTGCGCGGCAGGAGAAGCCCGGCGGAAAGCACATAAAAAAGGCTCCCCGAAGGGAGCCGGTGGTTCAAATCTGTGTTTAGGGAGCCAGAGTCGCGGTGGGCTCCGCCGTGGGTTCCACGGTGGGCGTGGCGGTGGGTTCAGGGGTGAGCGTGGGAGCCGGCGTGGTCTTCGCCGCTTCCAGCTCGGCCTTGAGGGTTTCGATCTCGCCCTTCCGGGCCTCGTTCTCCGCCTTCAGGGTTTCGTTATCCTTCTTCAGCGTCTCGTTTTCCGCCTTCAGGGTTTCGTTATCCTTCTTCAGAGTCTCGTTTTCCGCCTTCAGAGTCTCGTTTTCCGCCTTCAGCGCCTCGTTATCCTTCGTCAGGGTTTCCACCTTGCCGTTGGCCTCGGCCAGCTCCTCGGAAACGGCCTTGTCGGCGTTGGCCGTCAGCTCCGTGACCTTCTTTTCGGCTTCCTCCTTGGCCGCCGTCAGCTCGGCGATCTTCCCCTCCGCCTCCGCCTTTGCGGCTTCCGCGGCTTCCTTTGCCGCCGTGGCATCCGCCGCGGTCTTCTCGGCCTCGGTCTTCGCCGCTTCGGCCGCCTCCTTGGCAGTCGTCAGCTCCGTGGCCTTCGCCTCGGCTTCCGCCTTGGCGGCCTCCGCCGCTTCCTTGGCCGCGGTGGCCTCGGTGGCCGTCTTCTCCGCCTCGGCCTTGGCAGCTTCCGCCGCTTCCTTGGCCGCGGTGGCCTCGGTGGCGATCTTCTCCGCCTCGGCCTTGGCGGCCTCCGCCGCTTCCTTGGCCGCGGTGGCTTCCGTGGCGGTCTTCTCCGCCTCGGCCTTGGCGGCCTCCGCCGCTTCCTTGGCCGCGGTGGCTTCCGTGGCAGTCTTTTCCGCCTCGGTCTTCGCCGCTTCGGCCGTATCCTTGGCCGCCGTGGCTTCCGTCGCCTTCGCCTCCGCGTCGGTCCGGGCGGTTTCAGCCGCCTCGTTCGCCGCCGTTAGCTCCGTGACCTTCGCCTCGGCCGCTTCCTTCGCGCCGGTGGCCTCGGCGATCTGGGCCGTCATTTCTTCCCGGATCTTGTTGAGCTCGCCGTTCGCGGAATTCGCGTTGTTGGTTCCCACGATCCCAAAGATCACTCCGCAGACCGCAATGACCGCCAGGATAATCGGTAGCGCCTTTTTCATATCCGTCCCTCCTGAAATATGTAATTCTATCGCCGCCGCCCGAAGGCGGAAGGACACAAAGCAAACGATCTCTTTCAATCGGCCCTTATTTTACTCCCGCCCCGCCCCGCTGTCAAGCGAAGAACAGCGGGAGAACACCGCAAAATAACTGAAAAACCCCTCCTCCCGAAGGAAGAGGGGCATTCTTTTCGATAAGGGATCCGCCGGGGATCAGTCCGCCTCGTAGGCGACGGAGCGGCTCTCCTGGGCGTAGTCCATCAGGACCACCAGCGTCCGGCCGGGCTGCAGCTCGATCTCGTTGCCCTTGTCGTCATAGAACACGGTCCGGTCGGAAGCGGACTCACGGTTCCAGACGCCAGCGATATGCCGCCCGCCCATGAAATAATCGGCGTTGCCGCTGCCGACGACGGTGGGCTTGGGGGCGTCGCTGCGGGGCCACTCATCCTCCACGAACTGGACGATGATGTTGTTGAAGGTCACGGGCTTGGCCTCGACGATCACGTCGCTGCCCTTCTTAACCTCCATGTTCTGGTAAATATGTTCCTTGCCCTTGTTGTCCACCATGTAGCGGACGTAGTTCTCGTCGTCCTCGTTCCACTCCAGGATGCTGTTGTACATCTGCAGATCCTTGGTGCCCCAGTTGACATAGATCACAGAGGCCGCGTCGCCGACGCTCTCGTCCGGCAGGTCCTCGGCGAAGAGCCAGGCGTGCTCCGCCGCCTCGAAATCCGGGGGCACCAGGGAAACCACGGCCGCCGCGTCGACTGTCCGGTTATGGGGGGACTGGAGCTTTTTCTTCTCATAGGTGCCGAAATACTTTTTCCAGGGCTTGTTCATGCCGACGATGCCGCTGAACAGGACGCCCTTGTTGGTGGCGCCGAATTCGTCAAACAGGGCGGGCACGTTGGTCTTGCCGTAGGCCTGCTGGCCGTAATAGATGAAGGCGCAGTCCCATTCCTCCCGCAGATACGCGTGGAACCACCGGGCGGAACGCAGGGGACCGACTTCGTTGGGGATAATATCGGAGAAGAGGAAGGTCAGCCGGGTATTGCCCGCCTTGTACAGGGCGGCCTCGTAGATCACGTCCGTGTATTCCACGCCCCAGGGCGCCCGGTTGTAGGTTTCCTTGCCATCGTCATAGCCGATGCCGCCGTCCGCGTTGTCGATCTGCACCAGGATGGGCATATACCGGCCGGTCAGCGCGTATCCGGCGAAGCCGTCCTGATAATACTCGTCGTTCAGCTCGTTCAGATTCCGACCCGTCGTCGGGGAAACGCCGGGCGTCATTTCGTTGGGCTCGGCCTTGTTGATGGTAATGTTGCGCTTCTCGCCGCCGTTGATTTCGATCTCGGCCGCCAGGGCGACGGAGCTCATCATGACCAGCGCCAGCAGCATGCATACGACCTTCTTCATGGATGTCCTCCCTTTCAGTTGCTTCGTTCAGGATGCCGGGAAAGATTTTACAATTCCCTTACATTTTTGTCAACGTGTTTTTCGAAAAAGACCCGTTTTCTCCGCCGATTGACAATCCCGGCGCAAAACGATATGATGGAGCCGTTCATTCGGCGCCGGCGCGAAATGGTGTGGGACGCCGCCGAAGAGGTTTTCCGCCGCCGAAAGGGCCGGAAGCGTGCCGGAAACGATCGCAAAACGCAAAGGAGCTTATTAAAGATGAAGGGATTCCGTTTTCGTCCCCTGCTCCGCCTGTTGGCCGCGGGTCTTCTGGGCCTGTCCCTGGTCTTGCCCGCCGCCGCCGAGGTGGTGACGCTGGATCGGGATATCATGACCTACGGCTTCCCCTCCCGCAAGGAGGGCTGGAGCAAAAACAAGGATGAATACCAGGATGAGTCCATCCAAATCAAAGTATATCACAAAAGCCGGAAGCCGAAATCCAGCCATGTGAAGGTGACCTGCCGCTGGGTCACGATTTCCGTCGCCAATCCCTCCCAGCTTCGCACGGCCCTGAGCAACGACAGCTACGACGATCCCGGCGAGATCGGCGCCCCGACCCTGGCCCGGCACGTCAACGCCATCGTCGCCATGAACGGGGATTATTTCAAATATAATTACGGCAAGGGCTACGTCCTCCGCCAGGGCGTCTTTTACCGGGACGCCCTGGACGGAACCTGGGATTCCCTGATCATCGACGACCGGGGGGATTTCCACGGCGTCCGCGAGGCGACGAGCGAATCGATGGCCGCGGCCCTCTCCGATCTGCGCGCCCAGGGGCGGGAGCCGGTCAACGTCTTTACCTTCGGCCCCATCCTGGTGGAAAACGGCCAGATCGTCCGGGAGGAATATACCTCGGAGATGCATTATTCCGGCCTCTCGACCCAGCGGATCGCCCTGCTGCAGCTGGGGGAGCTGGAATACGCGATTGTGGAAATCGATTCCCCGGAGGGCAACGGCTCCGGCATGAACCTGCATGAGCTGGCCCGCTTCATCCTGGAGATCTTCCCGGACTGCAAAATGGCCTATAATTTTGACGGCGGTGGCTCCACCCATCTGGTGGTCAACGGAAAGCAGATCCACGAAACGAAGGCCGGCCGCGCCGTCGGCGACATCGTCTATTTCGCCTCCGCCCAGAAGCCGGAGGAATAACGTTATGAAAACCTGGTCTGTCGGATCCCTGGAGATCCGGATTTACGGTCTCTGCGTCGCCCTGGGCGTCCTGGCGGCGCTGCTCTGGCTTTCCCGGCGAACCCGCGATACCTGGAAGCCGGGAACGGTTTCGCGCTTCGCCCTGCTGGCCCTGCCCCTGGGCTTCCTTTTCGCCCGGCTGGGCATCTGCCTGGTTTCCCAGGGCTGGTACCTTTTCCGCAGCGATTTCTTTTTCAATTTCTCCCGGGGCGGCTTCATGCTCTATGGCGCCATGGCGGGCTGCGTCCTGGCCGCCTGGATCACCGCGCGGGCCACGGAGCAGTCCTTCCCCGTCCTGCTCGACGGGATCGCGGCGCCCGGCATGCTGGCGATCGCCTGCTGCCGCTTCGCGGAGGGGCTGATCGGCGTCGGATACGGGCGGCCCATCTACGACTGGTTCGATCCCTGGGCAGAGCAGAGCTTCTTCCCCCTGGAGGAGCCGGATTTCTTCCTGCGCTTCCCCTTCGGCATCCCGAATTACTATGACGAATACTGCTGGAGCGTGTTCCTCCTGGAGGGAATCGCCGCCCTGATCTTTACCCTGATCCTGGCCAACAAAAAGGCGCAGGCTCCCGGCCTCTTCCTGCTGGGGCTGATCCTCTATGCCGGTGCCCAGACGGTGTTCGAAAGTCTCCGGGCGGATTCGATTCCGAAATGGGGCTTCGTCCGGGTCAATCAGATCCTCTCCGGCGTGGCGCTGGTGCTGGCCCAGGGGCTGTGCTCCCGGCGGCTGCTGGAAAAGGGCGAAAAAATCCCATGGGGCGCCTGGGCGGGAACGGCGGCCTGCATGGGGGTCATCCTGGCGATGGAATTCGCCGTCGAAAAAAAGATTCATTTCCTCCGCTGGATGCGGATGGACCTGTGCTATTTCGTCATGGCCCTGGCCAGCCTGGGGCTGATCCTGCTGGGCGTCCGGGTCTGGAAAAGGGCCTGGGAGGACGCCGTGCCGCCCCTCCGGGGGAAGGCGGAAGCCGCCCGATAGGCGCCGTTTCCCCGCCATGGCATCCCCTTCCGCCCTTCGGGCGCGCTATGAAAGCCCCGTCCCCGGTTTTCCCGGGACGGGGCTTTCGCTTTTCCCTGAAGGCTTTCCGCCCGCGCGGGGCTGAATTCAGACAGCAGAACCGTCCCCCTGTCTGACAGACCGGGGCGGATCTTTTTTCATTTAGCGTTTCCTTCCGCGAAGAAGCCCAGAATCTCCTTCCACCAGGGGAAGAACACCGCGTCCGGCGAGCGGTAAATCTCGTGCTTGGAGCCGGGCACGACCTTCATCTTTCCCTTCTTCAGCCGGCGGATGAACATCTCCTGCGCCTTGGGGATGACCTGGTTGTCGTCCTCGGCGCCATAGAGCATCACGGGAATCGTAATCTTTTCGGCCGCGCCGGGGAAGAGCAGCTTCTGGGAAATCCCCAGGGCGTTGAGCGTCCAGGAATAGCTGGGGCTGTTGTTCTGGAATTCCGGCGTCGCCACCCGCAGGGCGTCATACCAGTCGAACCGCTCCTTGCCCGAGGCGCAGGAGGTCGCGAAATCCTCGGGGCCGGCGAAGGGCTTGAACATAAAGATCCGCTCCTTCCCCTTGCCGATCATCTTCATCCCCCGGCACATGGCCTTGCCGACGAAGTAGGGCAGCCCGCCCCGCTGGCAGGCGATCATCGGGGCGCAGAGCACCGCCCGGCTGAAGACCTCGCCGTCGTGCAGCTCCAGGAACCGGGCCGCCACCGCCCCGCCCATGGAATGGGCGAAGATCCCGTAGGGCGCCGGCATTTTTTTCAGCACCTGCTGGCAGACGATCTCCAGATCCCGGATGTATTCGGAAAACCTGTCCACATGGGTCAGGGAGTTGTCCTTCAGGCCCTCCGGCCGCCAGGAGCGCCCGTGCCCCCGCTGGTCATACGCCAATACGCTCCACCGGTTTTGCAGCAGGGAATAGATCAGCTCGGCGAACTTGTCGGCGTTCTCCGTAAACCCGTGCAGAACCAGGATGGTTCCCCTCGGATTTTCCGCGTCGAAGCGGGATACGAACAGGGGCTTTCCCCCCGCCCCGGAAAGGGTCTGATCCTTCCGGATTTTCGCCAGCGCGGGCATCACGACGCCGTTCATCGTCTCCGCGTAATTCCCGGACAGCGCCAGCCCGTCCTCATTGAATCGATTGTCCAATTGAATCCCTCCATCGCTGAGCCCGCGCCCCGGGCCCTTCGTCTGCTTCGCATTATAAACGGAAGGCGCTCCGCTGTCAACGAAGGCGGAAGGGCTCCCGGATCATGGCCCCGTCCGCGAGTTACAATTCACGGGTGTCGCAGGGCGCCTGCAGCGGTATTTGCGTCCGCGGACGCTCTCGCTTCCGGGGCCCCCTCCCGCATCAAATCCGCCAGGGTCACGCTGTCCAGAAAATCCCGGATCATCCCGTTGAGCCGGATCCAGACCGGCAGCGTCGGGCACCGCTGGGCCCGGTCGCAGACCTGCGCCCCTTCCTCGAGGCAGGCCACCGGCGCCAGATCCCCCTCCGTCAGGCGCAGAACGCTCCCCAGCGTGCATTCCTCCGGCGCGCGGCTCAGCCGGTATCCGCCTCCCTTTCCCCTGGAGCCCTGCAGCAGCTTTCCCTGCACCAGGCTTTTCACGATGCTTTCCAGATATTTTTCGGAGATTTCCTGGCGGGCGGCGATCTCCTTCAGGGGCAGATAATCCTCCCGTCCCCCGTGCTCGGCCAGATCCACCATGACCCGCAGCGCGTAACGTCCTCTCGTCGATATCATTGCCATGGCCCCGCCCTCCTTTCATTTAACCTATTATACCGCAAGGTTAATTGGATTTCAACCGGCTTTCCCGCCCTTCGCCCGGCCGCTTTATTTCGCGGCCTTTTCCGCTGCTTTCCTCGCCGCGCGGTCCGCGGCTTTCCCTCCGCTTTTCCGCCGCTTTTCCGCCGCCTTCCCCTCCGCTTTTCCGCCGCTTTTCCGCCGTTTTTTCCAGACTTTTCCGAGCCGCGCGGCCCAAACTTTCCTGTTGACAAGGGTTCCCCTCCCGTGCTATAGTACGACCCGCAAGGTGTTTTATCTTGCTAAAGTGCTAAAGCAATAAACAGGAGGAAGCAACGATGAAGAAGCTGATCAGTCTGGCGCTGGCGATGATGCTGATGCTGTCCATGGCGGGCATGGCCCTGGCGGAGGATTCCGACTGGGCGTATATCCAGGGAAAGGGCAAGATGATCGTCGGGATTACGCTCTTCCCGCCCATCAATTATTATGACGCCGACGGCAACCTGGTCGGCTTCGATACCGAACTGGCCCTGGCCGTGGGCAAAAAGCTGGGCGTGGAAATCGAGTTCCAGGAAATCAACTGGAGCGCCAAGGAAATCGAGCTGAATTCCAAGAACATCGACGTTATCTGGAACGGCATGTCCATTACCGAGGAGCGCAAGGAGAACATGAGCGTCTCCAAGCCCTACCTGTATAACATGCAGGCCATCGTCGCCAAAACCGACCGCATCGCCGCCATCGAGCAAAGCGCCGAGGGGCTGACGGTGGTTTCCGAGGAAGGCTCCACCGGCGAGGGCAAGGTGCTGGGCACCATCCCGGATGACGATACCGTCCAGGTGTCCGCTAAGGAATTCTTCTCCAAGAGCACCTACGTGGCCGTGGATTCCCAGGCCAAGGCCGTCATGGAAGTCAAGGCCGGCACGGCCGACGTCGCCGTCATCGACAGCGTGGGCGCCGTCGCCATGGTGGGCGAGGGAACCGATTATCCGGATCTGTCCTTCTCCGTGAAGAACAACTTCGGCCTGCAGGAATACGGCATCGCCTTCCGCAAGGGCAGCGACGCCACCGCCATCGTCGACCAGGCCATTACCGAGCTATATCAGGAAGGCGTCGTGGCCGAAATCGCCGCCCGCTATAACCTGACCGACGTGCTGGTGCCCGCGGACGCCCGCTGATTCCCCTCCCGTCATTTTTCGGTCAGACCCCGGGCCCTCCGGGGTCTGACATTTTCGTATGGAAAGGACCCTGCCTATGACCACCATCGTTGAATCCCTCTTCGGGGGCTTCTGGGAAAACCTGCGGATCTTCGTGCTGACCCTTTTGATGGCCATTCCCCTGGGCCTGGTCATTACCCTGGGCTCCATGACCCGCTTCCGCCCCGTCCGCTGGCTGACGCGGACCTTTGTCTGGATCATCCGGGGCACCCCCCTGATGCTCCAGCTCTTCGTCGTCCTCTACGCGCCGGGCCTGCTGCTGGGCATTCCCATGCGCCAGCGGATGACCGCCGCCCTCATCGCCTTTGTCATCAACTATGCCGCCTATTTCTCGGAAATCTACCGGGGCGGCCTGGAAAGCATCCCCCGGGGGCAGTATGAGGCCGGCCAGGTGCTGGGCATGACCCGCAGCCAGGTGTTCTTCAAGGTGGTGCTTTTGCAGGTCGTCAAGCGGATCACCCCCTCCATGGGAAACGAGGTCATTACCCTGGTCAAGGATACGGCCCTCGCCCGGGTCATCGGGATTTCCGAAATCGTCCTGGTGGCCGAGCGGTATACCAAGCAGGGTCTGATCTGGCCCCTGTTCTCGACGGGGCTGTATTTTCTCCTCTTTAACGGCCTGATGACCCTGCTGCTGGGCTGGCTGGAAAAGAAGCTGGATTATTTCCGGGTCTGAGCCGCCGCCTTCCCCCGCGGATCAGCGGTCCGGCCTTCGCGCCGCCTTCCCCCGCGGATCAGCGGCCCGGCCTTCGCACCGCCTTCCCCCGCGGATCTGCGGGCCGGCCTTCGCGCCGCCTTTCCCCGCGGATCTGTGGCTTTCTCTCTGTTTCCTCTGAATGATCTTCCTTTCCCGGGGAGATCGGCAAATCCGGCGGCGAAAAGCGCCGCGGGAAGGAGTATCCGCCATGCCCATCCTGAATGTCATCGGCCTCGGAAAAAACTTCGACGGCCAGGAAGTGCTCCGAGACATCAGCTTTACCCTGGAAAAGGGGGAATCCCTGGCCATCATCGGTTCCTCCGGCAGCGGGAAAACCACCCTCCTGCGCTGTCTGAATTCCCTGGAAACCCCCAGCCGCGGCGTGATCCGCGTCGGGGATGTCACGGTTTTCGACTCGGAGCGCAAGGACAAACCCTCCGCCGACGAGCTGCGGCGGAACCGGCTGCATTTCGGCCTGGTTTTCCAGAATTTCAACCTCTTCCCCCAGTATACCGCCCTGCGGAACGTGACCCTGGCCGGCGAGCTGCTCGCCCGGGAGCGGCCGGACTGGAAGGAGCATAAAAAGACCATCCTGGAGGAGATCCGCCAGAAGGGGGAAGCGCTCCTTTCCCAGGTCGGCCTGTCCCAGCGGATGGATTATTATCCCCATCAGCTCTCCGGCGGCCAGCAGCAGCGGGTGGCCATCGCCCGGGCCCTGGCGCTGAATCCGGATATCCTCTGCTTCGACGGGCCCACCTCCGCCCTCGATCCGGAGCTGACCGGCGAGGTGCTGAACGTGATCCGCTCCCTGGCCGAGCGAAACACCACCATGATCATCGTGACCCACGAGATGGCCTTCGCCCGCCAGGTGGCCCGGAACGTCCTGTTCATGGATCAGGGGGTGGTCGTGGAATACGGCCGCGCCGAGGACGTGATCGACCATCCCTCCCAGGAGCGCACCCGCCGCTTTCTCGAAAACTATACCAGCGGCTGAGCCGGCTCTCCCCGCCCCGGCGTCTCTCCCGCGTCTCTCCCTTGCCCGGCCGGGTCCGCGCGCTGTCCGCTTCGCTTTCCCGGGCCTTCGGGGTCCGCGCGCTGTCCGCTTCGCTTTCCCGGGCCTTCGGCGCCCGGCGCTTCTCCGGCGTCTCTCCCGGGCCGGGTCCGCGCGCTGTCCGCTTCGCTCTCCCGGGCCTTCGGCGCCCGGCGCTTCTCCGGCGCCCCCGCGTCCGGCCGGGTCCGCGCGCTGTCCGCTTCGCTTTCCCGGGCCTTCGGCGCCCGGCGGCTTCCCGGCCGGTCTGCCTCTTGCCAAAAACCCTTTCCTCCCGTATACTCTCCATAAAGAGCCATCGGGAGGAAGGGGGTTTTTCATCTGCGCCGGATCGTCATCATCGGGGCGGGAGCCGCGGGGCTTCTGGCCGCGATTTTCGCCGCCCGCGCCGGGGGCGAGGTTACCGTGCTGGAGCATAACGAAAAACCCGGAAAAAAGATCTATATTACCGGAAAGGGCCGCTGCAACGTAACCAACGACTGCGCGCCGGAGGATTTCCTGCGGGAGGTGCCCCGGAACCCCCGGTTTCTCTACAGCGCCCTGCATTTCTTCGGCCCGCGGGACATGATGGAGCTGCTGGAGGAAAACGGCTGCCCGGTGGAGGTGCAGCGCGGGCGCAGGGTCTTCCCCCGGTCGGAAAAGGCCAGCGATGTCACGAAAACCCTGGTCTCCCTCTGCGGGAATCTGGGGGTCAGGATCCTTCTTCGCCGGGAGGTCACCGGCCTAAAGGTGGAGGAAGGCCGGATCCGCGGCGCGGAAACCGGGGACGGCGGCTATTTTCCGGCCGACGCGGTGATCCTGTGCTGTGGCGGATGCAGCTATCCCGCCACCGGCTCCCGCGGGGACGGATACCGCCTGGCCCGCGCCCTGGGGCATGAAGTCAAAGATCCCATCCCCTCCCTGATTCCCCTGGAGGCGGAGGAGGCCTGGCCCGCTACCCTGCAGGGGCTGAGTCTGAAAAACGTGCGGGTGACCCTGCTTTCCGGCAAAAAGACCCTCTATACCGGGCTGGGGGAAATGCTCTTTACCCACTTCGGCTTCTCCGGCCCGCTGATCCTGGAGGCCAGCTGCCATCTGCCGGATCATCCGGATGCCTCCCTGTCCCTCCTTCTGGATCTCAAGCCCGGACTCTCCCCGGAGCAGCTGGATGCCCGGCTCCTGCGGGATTTCTCCGCCGCCGGGAAAAAGCAGCTGGACACGGTGCTGCGGGGGCTTCTGCCCGGCCGCCTGGCGGAGCTTTTCCCCTCTCTGTGCGGCCTGGATCCCGCCCTGCCCTGCCATCAGGTGTCCGCCGCCGGGCGGGCCCGCCTGGCGGAAACGCTGAAGGCGCTGCCCCTGAAAATCCGGGGCCGGCGTCCCCTGGCGGAGGCCATCGTGACCCGGGGCGGCGTTTCCGTCCGGGAGGTTTTTCCCGGCACGATGGAAAGCCGGAAGGTGCCCGGGCTCTTCCTCGCCGGCGAAATGCTGGACGTGGACGCCCATACCGGCGGCTATAATCTCCAGATCGCCTTTGCCACCGGCGCCCTGGCGGGTCATTCCGCGGCAACCCCGGCTTATTCGCGGCCGGCGCATGATCGCGGCCCGCACCGCGCCTGAGCCCGCCGCCCGCGTCCGCCGGCGGCATGATGGAAGAATGTATAAAGGAGACCCGAAGCCCATGCACTATATTGTCCTGGATCTGGAATGGAATCAGCCCATCTCCTGGCAGAGCCAGGTCTATCGGAAAATCGGGGATAAGCTGATTTTCGAAATGATCCAGATCGGCGCCGTTCGTCTGGACGACCGGCTGGAAATCGTGGAGGCCCTGTCCCTGCCCATCGCCCCCACCCATTACGTCCGCATCCATCCCCGCATCCGCCGGATGACCGGCCTGGGGGCGGAGGAGCTGGCGGGCGCCCCCGCCTTCCGGGAGGCCCTGGAGCAGTTTTCCGCCTGGTGCGGCGAGGATTATGTGCTGCTGACCTGGGGATGCGACGATGTCAGCGTCCTGCAGCAGAACATCGATTTCTTCGGCTGCGGCGATATTCCCCTGGCGCCCCTGTGCGATATCCAGATGCTCTTCGCCAGGGAGCATCAGCTCAAGGACCGCCCCTCCCTGAAGGCCGCCATGGATCTGGTGGGCATCCGGGAGGAGGAGGACATGGCCTTCCATAACGCCCGCAACGACGCCTGGTATACGGCGGAGGTGTTCCGGACCCTGCCCGATCCCGCCGCCGCCCTGCAGCATGTGCTGACGCCGAAAAATCTGATCCATCGGCCGCCCAGATCCCGGGAAAAGGGCGTGGAAGCCTGCGCTTCCGTCCGGGAGGCGCTGAAAAGCGAATCCGCGATGAAGCCGGTCTGCCCCCGGTGCGGAAGGATTATGACCCTGGACGGCGAATATACTCCCCAGAGCCCTGATAAATATCTCGCCCTGGCCAAATGCCGGCAGCACGGCCGGATGCTGCTCCGGCTCCGCTTCCGGATGGATGAGGAGGGCAGCGTCACGATGCGCCGCTCCGCCGCCCCGGCGACCCGCTCCAACATCGCCTATGTGCATACCAAGCAGTTCCAGTCCCTCCGGCGGATGGAGGAAGCGGAAAAAGCCGGCCTTCCCCTGCCGGATCCGGATCAGGAGCTGGCCGGCGCCGCCCGGTCCGATATGCCCTTCGAGGGATGAGGCGAGGCCGCCCGGTTTCCGCGCTCCGGCCCCGACCGCCCTTCGAGGGATGAGCCCATCAAAAAGAAAAGGAGGCTGCCCATGATCATTCGTTTTCAGGACAAAGAAGCCAATCTGCCGGAAGGAACCTCCGTCCGGGACGCCCTGGCCGCCGTCGGCGCCCTCCCCGCGGGAACCCTGGCCGCCCTGAAGGGCGGCGTGGTCATGGAGCTGAACGAGCCCCTGCGGGAGGACTGTTCCCTGCTTCCCCTGACGCTGGAGCACGACGAGGGCCGCCGCATCTATGAGCGCTCCCTCCGCTTCGTGATGCTCCTGGCCCTGCGGCATCTGTTCCCCTTCGAGCAGGTGCGCATCGAATACTCCGTGGGCTACGGGGTCTTTGTCCGCCTTCCCGGCCGCAATCTGCACCGGCAGGACATCGTCAAAATCGAAAACGAGATGCGCCGCATCATCAGCCTGGATCTGCCCTTTACCAAAAAGCAGTGGACGAAGGAAGACGCCATCGAGTATTTTACCGAGGAACAGCAGGCCGACAAGGTGGAGCTGCTGGAAAGGCGCCCCGTGCCCTATTTCAACATGTACTGCATCGACGGCATGTGGGAATACTTCTACGGCGCCATGACGGTGTCCACCGGCCCCCTGAAGGTCTTTACCCTCTTCGAGTTCCAGGGCGGCTTCGTCCTCCAGCTCCCCGCCGGCAAGGATTTTGACCACGCGGCCCCCTACATTTACCGGCCGAAGCATCTGGAGATTTTCCGCCAGAGCGCCCGCTGGTGCGACATTCTGGGGATCCGGAACGTGACGGATGTGACCCATCTGATCGAAACCCACCGGCTGCGCAATTTCATCCGGGTCAACGAGGCCCTGCATGAAAGCGCCCTGCACGATCTGGCGGGGAGGATCTGCGGCGAGTATAAGCATGTCGTCCTGGTGGCCGGTCCCTCCTCCAGCGGCAAAACCACCTTCTCCGGCCGCCTGGCCGTCCATCTGCAGGCCCACGGGCATCCCGCCCGCCGGATCTCCATGGACGATTTCTATCTCAGCCGCCGGGAAATCCGCCCGGAATACGACGGGACGGTGGATCTGGAAAAGCCCGACGTGCTGGATCTGGCCCTGATGGAGGAAACGGTGAAGGCCCTGCTGAACGGCGAGCCCGCCATGCTGCCCTCCTTTAATTTCGCCAAAGGCGAGCGGGAATATCGGGACGAAAAGCCCGTGTCCCTCCGCCCCGGGGAAATCCTGATTATCGAGGGCATCCACGCCCTGAACCCGATCATTTCCGATCTCTTCCCCCAGGAGGAGATCTTCCGGGTCTTCGCCTCCGCCCTCACCTGCCTGAATCTGGACGATCATAACCGCATCCGCACGACGGACGTGCGGCTGCTGCGCCGGGTGGTGCGGGATCACCTGTTCCGGGGCACGAAGCCGGCGGATACCCTCGCCATGTGGCCCAAGGTCCGCCAGGGGGAGGAAAAGTGGATTTTCGCCCATCAGGAAAACGCCGACGCGATGTTCAACACCGCCCTGCATTACGAGCTGCCCGTCCTGAAATCCTATGTCTATGATCTGCTGAAGGCCGTTCCGGAGGAATCCCCCCAGTATCTGCTGGCCCGCCGGCTGATCAAAACCCTGAACTACCTGCCGGATGTGGATCCCGCCGTCTTTGGCGAGATTCCGCCGCTGAGCCTGCTGCGCGAATTTATCGGCGGCTGTACGCTGGAGGTTAACTGAGATGAAGCTGTGGGGCGGCCGTTTTGCCAAGGCGACGGATGGGCTGGTGGATGATTTCCATTCCAGCATTTCCTTTGACCAGCGCCTGTTCGAGCAGGATATTACCGGTTCCATCGCCCATGCGACCATGCTGGGCGAGCAGGGCATCATTCCCCCGGAGGACGCGGAAACCATCGTCGCCGGGCTGAAAGGGATTCTGGAGGACGCGAAGGCCGGCCGCGTAACATGGCGCACCGACGCGGAGGATATCCACATGAATGTGGAAACCCTCCTGACCGAGCGCGTCGGCGAGGCCGGCAAGCGTCTGCATACCGGCCGCAGCCGGAATGACCAGGTGGCCCTGGACACCCGGATGTACGCCAAAGTCGCCTGCCGGGAAACGGAGGCCATGCTGGAGGATTTGCTCTCCGCCCTGCTGGATACGGCGGAGGAGCATCTGGAAACCGTCATGCCCGGCTATACCCATCTCCAGAAGGCCCAGCCGATTACCCTGGCGCATCATCTGCTGGCCTATGTCCAGATGCTCCTGCGGGACCGGGAGCGCTTCCGCGGGGCCTGCCGGGCGGCGGACGTGATGGTGCTGGGCTCCGGCGCCCTGGCGGGCACCACCTATCCCCTGAACCGGGAGCGGGTGGCGGAGCTGCTGGGCTTCTCCCGGATCTCCGAAAACAGCCTCGATGGTGTGTCCGACCGGGATTATCTGCTCGATTATCTCTCCGCCGCCAGCGTCTGCATGATGCATCTGAGCCGCTTCTGCGAGGAGCTGATCCTCTGGAATACGAATGAGTTCCGCTTCGTGGAAATGGACGACGCCTTCGCCCCAGGCTCCTCCATCATGCCCCAGAAAAAGAACCCGGACGTGGCCGAGCTGATCCGGGGCAAAACCGGCCGGGTCTACGGCCATCTGATGGGCCTCCTGACGGTCATGAAGGGGCTGCCCCTGGCCTATAACAAGGATATGCAGGAGGACAAGGAAGCTTTCTTCGACGCCCGGGATACCCTGGTCAAAAGCCTGACCGTCTTTACCGCCATGTTCCGCACCCTCTCCTTCCGCAAGGAGGTTATGGCCCGGGGCGCCGCCGGCGGCTTTACCAACGCCACCGACTGCGCCGATTATCTGGTCAGAAAAGGCGTCCCCTTCCGGGATGCCCATCGGGTGGTCGGCGAGCTGGTGGCCCATTGCCTGGATCAGGATAAGGCCCTGTTGGATCTGTCCCTGGAGGAAATGAAAAGCTTCCATCCCGCCTTCGAAAAGGACGTCTTCGAGGATCTGAGCCTGCGCGCCTGCGTGGAAAAGCGCCGGATTCCCGGGGCCCCCGCCCCGGATATGGTCCGCCTCGCCATCGCCCATGCCCGGGAAGCCCTGGCGGATCAGGGCTGAAAAATCTCAAAGAGAGAAAGGAAGGAAACAGGATGAAAAAAGGATTGTCTTTGCTGCTGGCCCTGATGCTGATGCTTGGCTGCGCGGCCGCGCTGGCCGACACCCCCGGCGATGTGGCCCCCGCGGACGCGGACGAGGAAATCATCGCGAAGATGCCCGAGCCCGGCTGGGTGCTGGACAGCGTGAAGGGCGCCGCCATCTGGCAGGATGACCGGGCCACCCTGGAGGTTTTCCTGGAAGATGTGGATAACTACAAGGTGCAGATCACCTGGGCCAATTCCGCCTCGGAGACCACCGAGTGGGTCTATGCCTGCCAGTATGTGCCGGAGTCCCAGGAGCTGCGCGCGGTCCGGGTCATCTGCGACGACGTGACCTATAACGAAAAGGGCGAGGAAACCCGCAAGCCCCGCTACGAGAAGGAAAGCGAAGCCGTCTTCCGCCTGAACGCGGAGGGCAAACTGGCGCTGGAAAAGGCGGGGGAAGAGGCGCTGGAGGGAAAAACCTTCGAGCTGGTAAACGTGGCGCTCTGGAGCATTCCGGAAAAGACGGAATTGACCGAGGACGCGCAGGCGGCCTTCGGGAAGGCCACGGAAAAGCTCATGGGCGTCAACTATCAGCCCATCGCTCTGCTGGCTGAAACGGACGACGCCTATTGCATCCTGGCCAAAGCCACCGTCGTCTATCCCGGCGCCGAGCCCTATTACGTCCTCTTCTACGCGACCAAGGACGGCCAGGTGCAGAACATCTATGAGCTCTGGCTGGACCAGCACTCTATCCCCTCAAACTAAAAGGCACGGGGACGAAGACACGGGAAGACACGGGGACGGTTCTTCTGTCTTGCCCCGTCTTGAAAGACACGGGGACGGTTCTTCTGTCTTGCCCCGTCT
>JAZQCB010000069.1:0-31966 GCA_045546035.1 Clostridia bacterium | reverse complement strand
GAATCGTCCCGCCAAACAAAGCAGGATACTGCGCCCTCATTTCATCCGATAGATGGGCTTCCTGGCATTCCTCAATCATGAATCCTGCGCCGATCAATCCGTTGATCAGGCTGGAAACCGTTCTGTGATAACATTCATAGCAGTTGACAACCCAGTCGACTTTCCTGAGACCTTCCTTGCAGTAGTTTCGCAGGTTTGCGTACAGGCGTTCCCCGGTTTCAGTGCGGGTATATCGGTCATATACACCATCCATTAAAATTCACGCCATTGCTCCGGCTGCTCTGAAAGTTTTCAAAAAAATCTTTGTCGTCATAGACAATGCGTCACACAGATTACATGATGGCGCATTTCTATCTGGCCCATTATTCAAAGAATGATTGAGACGCTATAGTACGTGTATAGCATACTGGATCAGGTTATGGAAATACAGGACCAGGTCTGAAAAATACCATCGTTTATTTTTCCAAAACGAAAAAGCGCCCTGCAGAGCATTTGCTCTACAGGGATCACGATCGTCTTTCTCGTGGCTGCTCATCCGGGAAATAGAGCCGGTAACTGTTTCCTCCAAGGATCATATCCTTTTCGTCTGCAGAAAGGTTCAGTCCCATGATTCTCTGGATATCGCTGAAGGAATGGCCGAATGGATAATCGGAGCCGAAGGCTACCCGGTTGCACCCAATTTGCCTGAATGCCTGGACAACATTCTCATCAGACTCCCAGAATGGATCATGAATGCGAAATATGCATTTTTCGCCTGTCATGGTGATGGATGTATCAAAGATTGCATTGGGGCATTCTTCAGCTGCTTGCATAACAGTATCAGGATCTCCGGCGGCCAGGTGAGTCAGGACAAACGGGATTCCCGGGTATCGTTTGACAACCGGAAGGATACGGGACATGTCCGCATACTCGTTCAAATGAACACGGGAAGTCTCTCCGCAATGAAAAGTGATCGGGATCCTGCCGTCTTCACAGAAACGATAGATCTCATCCAACCCTGGGTCTGCGGGATCAAAGGCCTGAACACCGTTATGCATCTTGATTCCTTTGGCCCCGTTGTCAAAGAATTCCCGAACCCGGGATATGGGCATGCCGGGATAAACACTGATCAGTGGAATCAGCTCAGGATGTGCTTCGCTCAGCGCTAATGTCCATTCGTTGATTTTCTCAACGCTTCTGACGGGGGCGAAATTGGCAAGGACCGTATAATCCGTATGACTTTCAGCCATTCTGCCAAGCAGATCAGAGACGGTGCCTGTTCCGACGGATTCAGTGGGTTCCATGTGATGCAATTCAGTGAACGCAGATACAATTCGGAGAGCATTCTTATCTGCGTATACGTGCGCATGCCCGTCAATAATCACCGTCATCACCATCCTTCCCCGAAAACAATAACCGGATTATAACATATGCCTGAGAATAAAAAAAGCGGCTCTGCAGTTTGCTCTGCAAGGCCCGGTTTATTACCCTACCGCACCATCTTTTGCCTCAAGCTGGGCAACTCTCCGCTCCAGACGGGTGATACGTTCTTCCAATGTCAGATCTTCATCCGGTTCCAGCACCTCTTCGGCAGTCAGGAATTTTGTCATCATATACCCGACCTTTCACTTTTGCCCAGGAACCACAGGTGCCCAGCAGTTCCACCCGCGCACCGATCGGCACACGTTCCACCAGCGCTGCGCTGGCTTTTGCCTTGGTGCGCATGTTTACAGTCGATACACTGTGATCTTATCGAGATCAGGGACGATCCGGTAAATCCGGAACGGCTGGTCCCGGAGCTGGCGTTCCTCCACAACGGAGTGAACCGCAGCGGAAGCAGAACCTTCCCGGTGATCGAACACCAGATAGGTCGTGTCCATGTATCCGTGTTTCCCGTCAGGAGCAGTGACCTCATGGACGACGCATAAAAGTGCTTGTTTGGGTGTTATCGTTTCATTTCAATGATATATTCGATAGTTCCTTCTTCAAGCTTTCTTTCTCCGGTTTTTGTAAAACCATGTTTTGAATAAAACCGCTGAGCATCTGTGTTTTTCTCTAAAACCCATAAGCTATTGCATCCTTTTGTAACAGCAAAGCTAAGAAGTCTGGCACCTATCCCTTGATTTTCAAAGAAGCTGTCCACATACAGTTCAGTAATTTGCTTACCATTGAGGTTGATAAACCCTTTTACAAACTCATCATCAAAAACCCATATGCCCTGCAAAAGGCTGGGGTCATGAATGTATGAATTCGCTAGAGGGAAAACCTGCATTTCTCCAAAGGACACCTTATCATTGCGAAAGATGGTTCTATAGTTCATGCGCTTGGTAAAAATGGAGATTTCTGCAATCCTGGATGCATCTTCTATCGTTGCCCGTCTTATCATGCTTCTCCTCCTAACCAAGTACAAAGTGTTCAACCGCTACATGGAATACTATATGCCTCGCTGTTTATTCCGGTTGTACGGGAATACCTGGAGGAAAGGAATTCTGATAATCAGAACCTCACTCAAAAGCCGGGATAAAACAGGTCTTCTGCAACCACCTGCGCCTGTACGTTTCCTGCGTATGCATTCTTTGTCAGACCATACGGTGTGATGAAAGTTGTATGGATCGCATATTTTGTGCCGGTTTCAGTGACCAGATCGCTGATTTTCTTTCGGATGCTTTCATCCGTTTTCTTTGAGATCAAATACGGAGCAGAGGCATACTTCATTTCACACAGATTGATCACCTGATCCTTTCTGACGATCAGCAGATCAATCTGGGAACCAAACAGTCCCTTATCCTGGTTCCCGTCACAGGACCAGGATAAGGTTTCTGTCAGAACACCCTCTATTCCAAGCTTATGTTTAATCTCCCGGACATGCTCCAGACACACCCGCTCAAAAGCCAGTCCGCACCATGCGTTTCTGACAGGCGTATTCATCTGGTTTGTCCAATAATGCGGATCGTTCTGCCCATGATCCAGAAACTTGAAATAAAACAACGTGAAATTGTCGATCAGCTGATAGCGTTTATTCCTTTTTTTCTTTCCGAACTCCTCGTAATGGCGAATAAAGCCGCAGCTCTCCAGATTCATCAGCATTTCGGAAAACGTGCCGGAATCAGGGATTCCGGTTGTCGTTAGCAGTTCTTCCCGCAGCATCCCGACTTTCTTTTTTCCCAGGGCCGTCACAATTCTGATATACGGTTCCGGATGACTGAAAACAGATGCATACAGGTATCTGAACTCATCTTCCAGGATCGGATTCTCGGCAAAAAACAGGGCATCGATATTCTGAGAAAGTCCAAGGCTTTTGTTCAGATGATTCCAATAATAGGGAATTCCGCCAAGAATCATATAGCATTCCAGCAGCTGATATCTGTTCATCCGGATACCCTTCGCCACAGCGAATGCTTCACATTCGGACAATGTAAACGGCTTTAAATGGATCTTCAGATGCAGCCGGTTATACAGTCCCCCTTTGTTATGGACAATTTTGTTCATCATCCAGCTGGTTGCTGATGCGCATACAACCAGCACGATATCCTTTCTCGCGGTCATCCTTGCGTTCCAGAAATACTCAAGCGCGGAGATTAAGTCTGACCTTCTGGTGTCCATCCAGGACAGCTCGTCGATGAAGATGACTTTTTTCGGCTCGCTGGAAAGATGAATCAGATCCTCCAGCAAACTGAACGCTTCCAGCCAGCTTTCCGGCTTTTTATAATTTTTCAGCCCCGCTTTCGTCAGGGATACGGAGAAGGCCTCTAACTGTGCCTTCTTCGTTTTTCCGCCTTCCTGCGGCGAAAGTCCTGCGTGCTGAAATGTAAAATGATATTCATACGCTTCTCTGATCAGAAAAGTTTTGCCTACGCGGCGGCGACCATATACGGCAATAAACCTGGATTCATCGGCTTCCTTTGCATTTCTGAGCGCTTCCAGCTCTTCCGTCCTTGAAATAATCATCTCAGACCTCCGTAATTTCTTCTCGGTAAGTCATTACTCAGATGACTTACCGAGATTTTATCATACCGGTTTTTAAAGTACAAGGCCTGTAAACAACATTTTCTAAACAAATAAACTCTCGCTAAGTCGGTTTAAAAATGACTTAGCGAGAAGAATCGATCCTGATTTGTTCCCCTGAGCCTGTCATTTTAAAACGGCGTGACCGAAATCACGCCGCAAGTTTTGAAAATCTGAGCTTTCGCTCCCCAGGTCATGAGCTGCCAGGATCCTTCCCGGTTTCAGACACCCAGCGCCACATCCGCGATGCTCAGCACGGAGGCGTTTCCCTGCAGATCCTGATACAGGTAAACGATGACCCAGGTTGTTCCCTTGTTGATTTCGCTGGCCTTGCAAAGGATCGCGTAATTGGTTCCGGCAACCACCTGGCTCCCGAGAAGCGCCACCGGCCTGTAGGAAACGGTAACGGTTCCGGTCTGATAGCTGTCCATCGCCTGAAAGAACAGGTTGTTGAGATCCTCGGTTATCGTCTGGTCCTCCGCAACCGCCCAGCCGCCGGCCAGCGCGCGGGTTTCCGGCGCTCCCGCGGCATCCTTCGCGGGTTCCGCCTTTTCCTCCGGCTCAAAGGGCACGGACATGGTCAGCGTCATATGGTTGTATTCCCCGCTGAACTGATGAGCCTCTTCGTTCCATTTCAGGGACAGGGTTTCCCCGTCCGCGGTCATCGTCAGGGTTTCCCCGTCAAAGGCCCAGGTGCCCTTTTTGCTGTCATTTCCGTCCATGACTTCGAAAACGTTGTCCTCCTGGAGGAAAATGGTCTGCTCGGCAATGGCGCTGCCGCCATACGTGTAGAGCAGCTTCCAGTCGCTGATCAGGAAATTGTTGTCCTCCGCCCGGGCGCAAACCAGGCCGAGGGCCAGGGCCAGCACCAGCACCAAAGTGAGAAGTTTCCGCATGTGACGATCCTTCCTTTCATCGTAAGTCGTTTATCCGTTTGGATTCATCCCGTTTTACCGGGGCAGTCCGACGATGGAGGCGGCAACCCATCCGGTTTGCCCGTTTACCGTGACTTCAACAAAATTGCGCCTGGCCACCGGGTCGTACGTCACCTGATCCGTCACCGTATCCACCCGTGTCCCGTTCGGCAGGGAACCAATCTGCGGATATCCCTTGCCGGGGCCGCTCCGCAGCGCCGCGTTCAGGTCAGGGATCCCGGTGTTCACCGTGCGCCATACGCCCCCGGTGACGTTTTCCATTTCTTCCGTCCTCAGTTCTCTCATTTCTTCCATAACGTTCTCCTTTCCGGCCCTCTCCGGTTCATGGTTCAGACCCTTCACCTGTCTATACGCCGCATCCTGAAGGGTGGCACCTGTGCCGGCTCCGGCCGCGTTTCGGCTTTCTCGTGAGGCGTTCCTGAGAAAATCCTTTGTTTCCATGCTTTCTGCGGTTCTGATTGTAACACAGGGGCCCGCCCGGAGGGCCCTTTCCCGGGCTGAACGGTCGTTTCCCGGGGCTGAACGGTCACTCTTTCGGGGCCTCCGCGGCTCAGTCGTCCCTGTACTTCTCCAGCGTTTTGTCCAACTGTTTCCTGAACTCTCTCTCGATTTCGCTTTCAAAATACATGGGATCCTTGGAAAACTGTCCGCTGGGATGGATGCCATTCGTCAGATCCTCAATTCCCGGATCCCTGCCGGGCACAATCGCAAAGCCCGTGCCTTTAATGGATTTATAGATCGTATGCTCCTCCACCCTTGTCTTGCCGCATCGGCTGCAGGTGATCGTCGTCGTGCGGATCACCGGCCTGACGATGGTTCCGTTTTTCAGCTTCCGCAGATCCAGTTCCTTGTCTCTGGACAGGGTGACATTATCGTGTTCCAGCTTTTCAAAGACCGCGCCTTCCTCCCAAGGCGTATCGCAGAACTTGCATCTCTTTTCCCAGATACCCATCTCTCCGCATTTGGTTTCCCTGATCACATGAACCACAAACACGTGCTGTTTGTTGGTGTTTATCGATTTCAGGGGAAGCACCCGCGTGGCGTCGCATCGGAAGCAGTATTCATGCTTTTCTCCGTCCTCCAGGCAGGTCGGTTCCTTCCGCAGGCTTTCATCCTCATACCACTCGTGATCCAGCGGTTCCACGAAATCGTAATTGCCGAAGATGCCGCAGAACAGGCACCGTTCGCCGTTGATTTTGCCCGGTTCGGTACAGGTTGGCTGCACATCCCTGCTGCTGTCCTTCACGTATTGATGATGGCGGGTATACTTCAGCTCCAGGGACGCCCCGCACTCACAGGAACCGCTGATGATCACAGGATCGTTTTCATCCTCGCAGGTGCCGTTGGCCACCGTGTGCTCCGCCCAGCTGTGGGGGGAGGCGTTCAGGGTATCCACCGAGCCGCATCGGACGCAGGAGGCCGCGTGGTCCCCCACTTCCCGGCCGCTGACATTTCTTCCACCGTGGGCCGGCCGGAGCGGTCCGGAATAGTCGTGCCCCAGCGCCTGATACTGCTTCAGGGCGGGATACCGTTCCACGTAGGTTATGGATGCTTCCAGGCTCAGATGCTCCCCGCACAGCGGGCAGTCAAAGCTGACGTAACCGTTCCGCAGGCAGGTGGGCTCCCTGTCCACCGTCAGGTTGCCGATCTCATGGGGATGGCTGGTATCCCGCTCGCCGCATACGGTGCAGCGCTGCCAGTGCCCAAAAAGATCATGTTCATATTCGCCGCCGTATTTGTGATGGGCAAAATACGCCGACGGATCGCCTTTCCGCGGGGAGGAGGTGCCGCTTTCCTCCCGGCCGCACGCGCAGCTCCGCTGAAGCACCGCGTTTCGGGTGCAGGTTGCTTCCGTTACCACCGTGATCTGATTGAACACATGGGCTTCCGGCGGGAAAAGCTTTCCGCAGTCCAGGCATTTTTCCCAGTGAAACTGCTCGTTGCCCATATCCCAGCCCCGGTTGACATGTTTGCATTCCGCCTCAACCGATACCGTTTCTCCTCCGCTGCCCTTCTGTACATCTTTCAGCTGCCAAAGCTCATACCGGCCGTCCCCCAGGGGAACGATCCGGAAGGTATTGCCGTTTGCGTCGGAATAGGTTTTCCCGGACGCGTCCTCCGCCAGGGAGCAGGCGGCGGCCGCCATCACCAGAACCATCGCCAGAAGCACGACCGGCAGGATTCTCATCCGTTTCTTCTGCATCTTCAGGCCCCCTTAATAATCCGTCATCCCGTCGTTCCCCGTGAAATACCACGTAACGGCTCCGCCCACCTCGGCCTTTCCGTCCTCATCCGTCGCGCCTGTCCGGATTACATGCGCCGGGTTGACGCCCGCCAGGATTCGCCCGGAAGCGTCTCCGGCCACATTCGCTTCCGCCGTGTCTCCTTCCGCCATGCCGCCCAGCACAACACCAAGGCCTTTTTCATCAAAAACAGTATCGCCCACCGTCAGGGATACGCTGCCGCCCACGTTGGCGGTTCCGTAATACCCCAGGCCTCCGGCAAACACGCCGCCCAGCAGGGTGGTTCTCCCTTCGGAGAAAAAACGGACGCGGCTCCCCCGGATTTCCACGGACACATTCCCGCCCACACTGGCGGTCGGCTGTCCGCAATCCTTATCGGTGCGGAAAGCCTCCCCGCCGCCGCAGATCTGGTAAACATTTCTCCCTTCCGCGTACAGCGTCACATTGCCGCCCACATTGGCCCGGGCCGTATAACCGGAAATGGATTCCGCCAGTCCCCCGGCCACCAGCGTATCCGTATAGCTGATCGTCGAGCCTTTCAGCTCCAGCGCCACATTGCCACCCACGTCCGCCACCGCGTCCCCGGTCCGGGAGCTGGCAAGGCCGCCGCCCACCATGTCCAGGGACCAGTTTCTTCCCGTGGACAGAATCTTCACGTCCCCGGTTACGCTGCCATTGTATCCGCCGCCGTAGACATACATCATCTGGCTTTCTTCCAACGAGATCGTCACATTCCCGTTCACGTCCCCCCCGTAGCCTCCGCCGAACAGGAAGGACACATTCGGGAAGCCCTTGCGCACATCCGTTCCCCGGACGGTAATGCTCACATCCGCTGTCACGGAAGTGTTCAGGCTGCCGCCAAAAACCTTGCTGTATCCCGATACATAGACATACCGCGTTTCCCCGTTCTGCTCCCAGCTGATGAGCGCCCCGGTTCCCGGTCTTTTGCCCGGTGAGTATCCGTTTTTCAGCCCCTCCTGCACTTCTTCGTCATGAACCCAGCCGGCCGTATCCGCTTTCGGTTCCCGGATGGTGATGGGCGTGCCGTTGGCAAAAAAGCATTCCCGGGTAACGTTCTCGTTTCCCACAATGGGAAGCACCGTTCCCGACGGCTTTCCCGCCTCCCCGGCCGCCCAGCCCGCGATCAGCAGCGCGGCTGTCAGAAGAATCATCCCCATGAATTTCTTCACTTTCCGCCTCACTCCTTTCACCGTCATCGGCCGCTGCCCCGGTTATCCTGAAGATAAATCTGGTTGTAGCCCCAGTTGATGGATTCCACCGGGATCACCCGCCGGATCAGGCGGGGACGGCGCCAGGATTTCCTTTTCTTTTTGCGCGCTTCCACCACGCCTGTCTCCGCTTTCCCTCCGTCCTCCCGCTTTTTCAGCTCATACTTATAGGGAATGCCGCCAATCTCCGCCTTGCCCTTCTTCCCTTTTCCCTCTGACACGTCTCCCACTGACGCCTTTTCTTCTGACCCATTTTCTTCCGACCCATTTTCTTCGGAAATGCCGACCAGCTCCAGCGCTTCCTTCGGGCTGCCGTATATGCCGATGAACTGCCACACCTCCAGGGTGCCGTCCTGTTTTCGGACCTGCTTATAGGTGTTGCCCGCCGCGTCCTTCAGGGTCTCCTTCGGCCAGTTTTCCGCCCGGGAGGCCGCCGGCCCCGGGCCCACGGCCAGCAAACGCGCCAGCAGTCCCGCGGCCGTTTTTGTCGCATTCAAACGAAGTTTCATCCCCGCCGCTCCTCCTTTGATCGTCCTTTCCGGCATCACGGAGTCTCCGCCGCGTCTTCCGCGTCCTGCCGCAGAACCGCGGTCAGCTGTTCCGCCGCCTCCAGGGTGGCAATATCGGTCATCGTCTCTCCCCCGTCAAAGGAAAAGCTGATGCAGAAATCCACGCCGGCCTCACACTTCCCCTTCAGCCCGGCAAACCGGCTGACCAGATCCTGCAGGAGCCGGGCGCCCGTCTCATATCCGGCGGTCCAGGTGTAGTATCTGTTCAGGCCTTCCGCGTCCGCGCCGATCAGCACCGCCTGGGTGATATCCTGATTCGGATCAAACAGGAAAATCGCCAGGCAGATCTTCTCGCTCTGCGCATCCTCCGCCATTTCATAGACGGCCCAGGGCTGTCCCAGGATCTGCTCATCGCAATAGATTTCGTACAGGTTTTCAAATCCGCTTTCCGCTCCGGCGAAAGCCGTCATTCCCAGCACGCAGATCACGGCCAGGGCGAAGGTGATTCCTTTTTTCACGGTCCGTTCCTCCCTCCGTCAACTTTCCCTTATTCATCCTTTGTCAGGATCAGCTCCCAGATTTCACCCTCCCGCTCGAACGCCACGGTGACGGGATTTCCCGCCGCCAGCTCCGCGCAGGCCAGGGTCATCATGTGGGGCTCTTCGGCATATTCCGCGCCGTTCACCTGGAGAATCAGATCCCACGGTTCCAGCCCCATCTGCGCCGCGGGAGAGCCCTCCGCCACCGAAACGATCAGCAGCCCGCCGCCGGAAAAACCGTAGGCCTCCGCCAGCTCTTCGAACACCGGAACCGTCGTGATGCCGATGCGCGCCTTCGTCGCCAGGGCAAAAACCGCGTCCTCCGGCGGCGTATAGGCTTTCCCGTTCTTTGGTCCGGCGGTATAGGCCTTCTCCCCCGTTGCGTACCAGCAGAGCCGATCCTCCGGCAGCTCCAGAAGCGTCCCCGTCTCCTCCTCCGGAGAAGCCGTCATTTCGATCCGGTCAAAGGCGATCTCCATCTCCGTCGCCGCTGGATACACCTCTCCCGTTCCGAAGCTTGCCGTCCCCTTCTCGCCGGGTTTTGTCTCCGTGAAGGTATGCAGGATCCGCTCCTCCAGCAGAATATCCTCCACATTCCCCTCGCCGACAATCAGCGTCTGCCCCTCCGCGTCCATGGGGCGGATCCGGATTTCCGCGCCGGTTACCGTCATGCTGCCGGTATTGACCCATTTCACCGTCAGCATGCCGGTTTCCGGATGGTAGACCGCGTCCTGGATCAGCAGCAGCTTTCCCGCCGGAAAAGCCTTCTCCGTTACCTGGATTTTTACCGTAAACTTTGCGCTCGCGTCCTTCCTGTCCTTGACCGTCAGGGTCCCTTCCCCCACCCTCAGGGGAGCGATCGCGACGCCGATATCCGGGCCGTTCCGGGTCAGGCTGTATGCAAAGCAGTCACCCTTCGCCGTTATCTGGACGTTCTTCTCAAAATCATCCCCGTAATACATGAAGTGATAAACCGTATCCCCGTCGCCAACCGTGAAGACCTCCGCCGACGGCCGCAGTGTCGGCACAGCCAGCTGCACCCTGGCGGTCTTCCCGTTGTCCGATTTCCCCGTAATGCTCGCCTTTCCGGCCGCCACCGCGGTCACAACGCCCTCCGCGTCCACCCGGAGGATCCCCTCGTTGGAGCTGGACCAGGCAATGTTCTGGTTTGTTGCGTTTTCCGGCTTCACCGTATAGTCCAGCTGCAGCGTCTCCCCGCAGGCTATCGGCGTGTTCGCCTTGGTTTCGATGGTAATTCCCGAAACCGGCACGGTCACCGTCACCGCCGCGGAAGCCGTCAGAACGCTTCCGTCCTCCAGCGTCGCCGTGCAGATGATCCGCGCGCTTCCGCCTTCCCTGGCTCTGATGTTCCCTCCCCGGTCCACCGTCGCCACATCAGGATCGGAAGACTCCCAGGCATAGTTCACCTTCCTGGGATTCTCCACATTTTCCAGCGCCGTCTTCAGCTTCTGCTGCTTCCCTTTGGCCAGAACCACTTCCGTCTGATCCAGCGTCAGGCGCCGCGCCTCCGGCGCTTCCGCCCCGGCTGACGCCCATGGGGAAGCAGCCAGGATCAGACTCAGCAGCATAACTGCAAGCCGTAAAAGATGCTTCAAGGAAAATCCCCCTCCCGAAAAATGCGGTCTGTGCGGTGACGGTTTGCGGTGAAACAAAAGAGGCTTCCTGCCATGCAGGCAGGAAGCGATCCTTTCCCTGAAAATTACAGATCCCCGTAGGTGTAGGTCCTGTCATAAATGACCGTGCCGTCCGCGTTGAGGAACCGGAGCGTCATCCTGACCTTGTTGATATCAATGCCGGCGCCGGCCATCTGCTCGATGGAGGTCTTCAGATTCTGTTTGGATTCAGGGGTTTCAAAGGTGGCGGCAATGCTTTCCGCGATCGCCCTGGCGTTTTCTTCGTCCGCCTGTGCCTTCAGGGTGTACAGGGAAACCATTTCGTTCCCCGTCACCTGGACGTCGACGGTCATGGGGAGATCCTCCGGGATCTGGCCGTTTTCATCCATGAACTGCATGGAGCCGAAAATCGCCCAGGCCCCGGCCGGCAGGCAGTCCTCAAGGGTAATCTCCGCCCCGCTGGCCTTCTTTGCTTCGAAATCCCTGGCAAAGCCTTCCCAGTCGATCTGATCCATGCCGGGAATCGACTTCATCATCGTCATAAACATTTCCATCCCGGCGGTCTCTTCCGCCGTTTCCGCGGAGGCCAGACCGGCGCAGCAAAGGGACAGGCTCAGGATCAGCACCATCATCAGGGACAGTTTACGAATTGCCTTTTTCATGAAAAAACACTCCTTTTCTCTTCATGGATTCCTCCACGTATTTCCTGGATGATATCATAAAAAGCAGCCCGGAAGGTTCTCTTCCGGGCTGTACGGTCGTTTCCCGTGTTTAAACGGTTATTTCGCCTTTTCGCTGGATTTCCATTTTTTCAGATCTTCGTTCAGCTCCCGAACCTTTCGCCGGCAAGAAAGATACTGAATCAGCCAGATGCATATATATCCTACCAGCATGACCGCCACAACGATCCAGAAGGCGGGCTCATCCAGCGTGAACCATCCCATGGAAATCACCAGCAGGAAGTACAGGGCAAAGGTCAGCAGAAAATGAGTGGCAGTTGCCCGGGCGATGCTCCAATGCTCAATATCATAGACCGCGGAGCCGCCCATGACCACCGCGCCGTATAACCCGCCCAGAAGGATGTGAGGGAGATCCTCCGCCCTCACGGCCGGGGATCCGGCAAGGATAAACGCGATGCAGATGGCCCCGCCTGCGGCAAAGCCGATGGAACCCAACAGCGCTGCTTTCTTCCACGGCATCGGATCATCCCTCCTTTCCCTGGTCAAATCGGCTCAGAACCTGCTGAATCGTATGGACATACCTGCGGGCTACCCAGGTAACGCTTCCGTCGTCGAAGACGATATGCACGGTCCCCGCCGTACTGAAATCGAACCGGGCAATTTTCCGGATATTCACGATTTCAAAACGGCTGATCCGGATAAAACGCTCCTCGTTCAGCACTGTTTCCAGCCAGGACAGGGTTTTTCGGGAATCAAAGGTTCCCCCGTCGGTACGGATTTTCACCTTCCTTGCTTCCACATAGACGCGGATGATATCCCGCTGGCTCAGCAGCTCCATTTCACTGTCCCGGTATCCGGCAATCATCGGATAGCTGCTGTCGACACAGTTCTCAATGGCGTGAACAATATTCTCCACCTGCTGTGTCTTCTGATCCGTGCGAATCAGAATGACCGGATCATGACATTGCCGGTCAATCTGGATTTTAATCTCCACGGGGTCTTTCATGCTCCACCTCGTCACGCAAGCAAAGCTCACAGTTCTTGTCCCCCGGATGTTTCCGGGAAACAGCGCGATTATAGCATGTTTTTCCGTGGATGATAAGAGGTTTCCAGTGATTCCTGTGTCGGCAGCGGCTGCTGTTATTTGCAGGATACGCAGGCCGCCGAAAGCGGTATTTGCGTCCGCGGGCGCTTCTGCGTAAGTCACCACTTAAAAATCCGGCAGGCTTAGGAATCAGCGTCTGCCGGATAATCTTCGCGCCCCTATTTCCGCGGCCCGGACAGGGCCGCGTGCTCGGCGGAGATCTCCTCATGGAGACGCAGGGAGCTCCAGCCCCGGTTAACGGGCGTCGCCATCGCCTTCAGCGGCACCCGGATGCCCGCGCGCTTCAGCCCGTTCAGAAAGGCGTCCGCCTGCCGGGGGGACAGTTCCGCCATCAGGATCATTTCGTCCCCGAAGGGGTGTTCCGGCGGCTCCGCGCAGGGCATCGGCCCGCTTCCCGCCGCCAGCGCCTCCGAAAGGATCACACCCTGCTCCTCCGGCCGGATCTCCCGGACGGGGATCGCCAGCGAGAACAGCAGGCGCTTGATTTCCTTTCTTCGCTTTTCATCCGTAAAATTGTACAGCAGCACCCTCGCCATGTTTTCCCTCCCTGCAGGCTCTCTTTCGCCAGCGGTTCAGACCGCTTTTCCCCGGCATTGGCCGCCGGGCCTTTCAACCGTTTGCAGCCCCGCGGCCTTCGCCGGCGTGCCCCCGCCGGTGGTTCGCGGCTCCGGCCCGTGCCCGCGAATATATGAAAAAAAGCCCCTTTCGGGGCCTCGTGCCGAAGGCGGGACTCGAACCCGCACGCTTTTGAGGGCAGCGGATTTTGAATCCGCGGCGTCTGCCATTCCGCCACTTCGGCGCCGGAAAAAATTGTACCATATTTTTTTCCGCGGCGCAACCGAAGATTTTGGGCTTTACCGCGGGTTATACTCGATGGTTTCCTGATAGGCCTTATAGGTGGTCGTAAAGAGCTTTTCCCGCTTCACTTCCCTGTCTCCCTGATACCATACCTTCCAGGTATCCACCACGTAGCCCTTCCGGCCGGTTACGGTTTTTTTGCTTTCCCCCGGGGCCAGGGCCGTATTGACGACATAGTTGACGCCTTCCGGCTGCGGGATGGTTCTGACGGTTTCGCTTTCGAGATCAATCCGGGTATCCTTTCCCAGCCCCATGCCGTATACGCTGACGGTGACCTTCCGGTTTTCGTATCCCGCCACGAGGAAGATGGGCCAGTCTGTATTGTTTTTGAATTTGAAATCCAGCCCCGGCCAGTTAACCGTGGCGTCGAAGCCTTTTTCGACATAGCTGGAGGGCCAGGCATGGGGGCTCCGGTCCACGATTTCCAGATCCGCCCGGGCCACGGCGTTGAACAGCGTGGAGCTGGTCTGGCAGACGCCGCCGCCGATCTCGTCCCGGCTCTGGCCGCCGGAGATAGCCGCCGCCTCTTTGTATCCCTTGGCGGCCGTCCGTTCCCCGGTGGCCGCGTTGAAGGAGAAGATTTCCCCGGGCAGAACGGTCATCCCGTTGATCGCCTGGGCGCTGAGGAGAATATTGGTATTGCGGTTGTTGTTCTTGGTGGTGGACGTGGTATAGGTGGCGATCAGGCCGAAATTGTTCATCAGCTCCGTCTTCGTGACCGCCGCGATCCGCTTTTCCGGCGTTACGAAAACATCCCCGCTCTTTTCCCCCGCGTCCAGCCGGGCCGCCACCCGGGCGAACAGGTCGTCCGCGTCCAGATAGGCGCCGGGCTGATCATCGGAAAAGGTAAAGGTTTTCGTTCCGAAATCAAAGGAGGTCACCGTGGCGTTGACCGGATCCCGGTTCACATAGGCGACGATGCCCTCCACCAGCGCCCGCAGAGCCGCCCGGTCATAGGTCTTTTCCGTTTTCAGGCTGACCGGAAAGGAGCGGAGGGAGGAGGCGGCGTCGATCCGCTCCTGGAAGGGGGTTTTCCCGCTGCCCCGCAGGCCGGGCGTATTGCCCCGGGCCAGGGCCCACGCCTTTTCGACCATGGCCTCCACGTTTCGGGTCACGGGCACCCGCTCCGGGTTGACATGCCAGCTCTGGTTGCCGACGGTGACCGTGATGTCGAAATCCACGGCGGACATATCGCTCTGCGCCGTGACCGCGGCGGCGGCCTCCGCCTTCGTCATGCCGCCCACCTGGAGGTCGTCGATATAGACGCCGGGATAAATCCGGTCTGTATACAGCGTCTCCCGGCAGGCGGCAAAGGTTTCCGTCCGCTCCGCATCCAGGCGGATGACCGACCCGTTGGCGAAGGCGAAGTTCGGCAGGAACCGGTATCGGATCCCCGTCGCCTGGGGCAGGATCAGCAGCCCGCATCCCGTCAGCAGCAGACAGCACAAAACGATCACCGCGATCCAGGCGCCCCGGTGCTTCGTTCTTTTTTTCGGTTTTCTGTTCCGCAGAGGCAGAGGAGCCTCCTGCCGGTCAAAATCGTCGAACAGGGGGGCGTTTCCGCTGAAGCGGGTCCGGCCGTCGAAGACCGGCTCATGGGGCTCCTCCTCCGCCGGGTCAAAAGCCCGCCGGCGCCGGGGCTCCCCCGCGTCCTCCGGCCGCCTGCGCCGCCCGGCCGTTTCCCTTTCCGGGAGAGGCTCCTCCCCCTCCACGGAGGTCACCGGGCCGAAGCCGTCCTCCTCAAACAGATCGTATCTTCTCATCCTCGCCATGCCGCGTATCCTTATTTCTGAATCTGGTTGGCCATGCGATAGCTGAGGATCTGCAGCGAATCGCTCAGATGCACGTTGACCACCACCATATCCTGCGGGTAGGCCAGATCCACCGGCGCGAAATTCCAGATCGCCCGGATGCCCAGATCATACAGCCGGTCCAGCGTTTCCTGGGCCGCCTCCGCGGGCAGCGCCAGCACCGCGATGGCCGCCGTCAGCCCCGGCATCCGTTTCTCCAGCTCCTCCGCCGGATAGACCGGGATTCCCTCCTCCTCGGAGCGGAAGCGGACCGGATCCACGTCGAACAGGGCGACGGTCGTAAACCCTTCCCGGGCGAAGCTGGGGTAATCCGCCAGCGCCCGGCCAATGCGGCCCGCGCCGAGGATCACCATCCGGTGCTCCCGGTCCATCCCCATAACGCGGCGAATATGCTCCCGCAATTCCTGCACCGGGTAGCCGTATCCCTGCCGGCCGAAGCCGCCGAAGCTGTTGATATCCTGCCGGATCTGGGAGGGGGTCAGCTGCATCCTCTCCCCCAGCTCCTGGGAGGAAATCTGGACGATTCCCTCCTCTTCCAGCTCCCGCAGGTGGCGGTAGTATGTCGGGAGGCGGCGGATGACCGCGTCCGAAACGTATCCTGACATAGAGGCTGCATCCCCCTTTCTTCTATCAGTCCGGGTTCTGTCTGCAGTCTAACACATATCTCACACTTCCGCAATATTTTACTGAATCCCCCGGGACTGGTCATACTGCTGCCACAGGGGCGCGTAGATGGCGACCGCCTGCTCGTGCTCCGCCAGCGTCCGGGAGAAATAGAGCTCGCCGCTTTCCGGATTCTTGGCGCAGAAATACAGGTAGTTTTCCGCCACATAGGTTTCGTCGGGATACAGGGCGGCCCGGATGGCGTCCCGGGAGGGGTTGCAGACCGGCCCCACCGGCAGCCCTGTGTTCTGATAGGTATTGTAGGGGCTGGCCAGGGCCAGGTCAGCCTCCGTCAGCGCCATCTTCCGCACCCCGGTCACATAATGGATGGTTACGTCGCTCTGCAGCTTCATGCCCGCCCGGAGCCGGTTATGGAAAACGGCGCTGACCCGGGCAAAGTCCCCGGCGCCCGCTTCCTTCTCGATCAGGCTGGCCAGGGTCAGCACCTGATCCATGGTCATCCCCATGGCCTCCGCCCGCTCCTGGTCGCTGACGTTGAAAACCGCCTCCGTCTGGCTCAGAAGCTTGCGGATGATTTCGTCCTCGGTGGCGTTGGTATAGACCTCGTAGGTGTCCGGCGCCAGATAGCCCTCCAGGACGTATTTGCGCTTTGAGGCGGTTCCCCCCTCCAGAATTTCGGCCACATAGTAGTAATCCCGGAAAGCCTCGCCGGAGCGGCATTTGGCCAGGAAGGACGCCGGATCGCCGATCACGCCGCCCTTCGCCAGCTTCGCGGCGAACTCCTCGACCGTTTCCCCGGGGATCAGCGTAATATTCCGAACCAGCGGATTCCCGTCCCCGGTGGTCAGCTGGTTGGCGATCTCGGCCATGGACATGCCGCGGTTCAGCCGGTAGGAGCCCACCTGGAACTTCTGTCCCATGCCGGCGAAGTCGCAGTAATACTTGAAAACCGATTTGTTGTGGATCAGCCCGGCGGCCTCAAGGTTGCCCGCCACCCGGGTCAGGCTCTGGCCGCTGGTAATTTCAAAAACGACCTCGGCCCGGTCCGCCTCGTCCACGGGCCCCAGATAGTCCCGATAAATCCGGTTCCACAGGCTGAACACCAGCCCGATGACGATGACCGCCACCGCCAGGGCCATCGTAATGGGCCGCAGAATATGCCACAGGCCGCTGTACCAGTAGGCGCCGTAGCGCCGCTCGTCCCGGATGCTCCGGTAAGTATAGTCCTTCTCTTCCTTCAACGTTCCGCCCTCTGCCTCATCCGGGAAGCTGGATGTCCAGCCCCGCCGCGTCCGTCAGAATCTTGAATATGTCCGCCATCGTCTGCTGCAGCCGCATTTCCGCCAGCAGAAACTGGCTGACCTCCGGCTTGGCGAACAGCAGCCCGCTGAGGCTGGAAAAGCGCTGCATTTCCTCGGGCGGGGTCTGCTGCCCGCTGACGGCGTTCATCTGAATCTGGATCTGCATCCGGCGGTATTCCCGGATCAGGGCCGCCACCGTTTCATCCGCGTTCACCGTCTCCTTCAGGGAATGATAGGTCGTATATTCCTCGCTGCGGCGAAGCTCGTCCGCCAGGCGGTAGGCCGCTGAATACTCCATTCGTCACTCCTCCTTGATGGTCGAAAAAACCGGGGAAGGCTTTTCCCTCCCCGGATCATAGCATCTTTTCCGTTAAACATCAAGGATGATCGGCAGGATCATCGGATTGCGCTTGATTTTCTCGAAAATGTAGTTGTGGACCTCGTCCTTGATGGTGTTTTTCAGATTCATCCAGTTTTCGCCCGCCAGGCTCTGCCGGGACAGAATATCCCGCACCAGCGCCTGGGTATTGTCGATGATGTCCTCGTTTTCCCGGACATAGATGAATCCCCTGCTGACGATATCCGGGCCGCTGACCAGCTTTTCCTCGTCGCGGTCGATGACGATGACCACGATGACCAGGCCCTCCTGGCTCAGATGCTTCCGGTCCCGCAGCACCACGTTCCCCACGTCGCCGACGCCGAGCCCGTCCACCAGGATGCCGCCCGTGGGCACCTGCTCGCCCAGGGCCAGCTCGTTCATGTTCATCTCGATGACCTGGCCGATTTCGGGAATGACGATATTCTGGCTCAGGGTTCCCATGGATTCGGCCAGCACCGCGTGCTGCCAGAGCATGCGGTATTCCCCGTGCACAGGGATAAAGTATTTCGGCCGGACCAGGGCGTGCATCAGCTTCAGCTCCTCCTGGCGCGCGTGCCCGGAGACGTGCACCTCCGCCATGGCGCTGTAGACCACCTGGGCCCCCAGCCGGTACAGCTGGTTGATGACCCGGGAAATATACCTTTCGTTTCCGGGAATGGGCGTGGCGGAGATAATGACCATGTCGCTCTGGCGGATCTGGAGCTTCCGGTGCTCCGCGTAGGCCATCCGGGTCAGCCCCGCCATGGGCTCGCCCTGGCTTCCCGTCGTCATGACCAGCACCTCGTTGTCCGGAAACTGGTCCAGCATGTCCATGTCGATCAGCCAGCCTTCGGGGATTTTCAGCTCGCCGATGCTCATGGCGACGCGGCTGACGTTGACCATGCTGCGGCCGATGAAGCAAACGCGCCGGCCGTAGCGGATGCCGTTGTCGATGATCATCTGCATCCGGTGGATATTGCTGGCGAACATGGCGACGATGACCCGGCCGTCCGCCTGGGCGAAGAGCTCCTCGAAGGTTTCTCCGATTTTGTATTCGCTCATGGTATAGCCTGACCGCTCCACATTCGTGGATTCACACAGCAGGGCCATGACGCCGCGCTCGCCGTATCGGGCCAGCGCCTGCAGATCCGTGATCTGCCCGTCGATCGGGGTATAGTCGATCTTGAAGTCGCCGCTCACGATCACCGTTCCCGCCGGGCAGGTAATGGCGATGGCGCAGGCGCCCGCGATGGAATGGCTCACATGGATGAATTCGCACATGAAGCAGCCCAGCTGCACCACGTCCCGGGGACGGACCACGTGAATCGGGACGTTGTCCACCCGGTATTCCTTCAGCTTCAGGTCCACCAGGGCCATGGTCAGCTTCGTCCCGTAGAGATGGGTCGGAATCTGTTTCAGGATGTAGGGCGTAGCGCCGATATGATCCTCGTGCCCGTGGGTAAAAAGGAAGCCCCGGATGTGGTCCTTTTTTCCAATCAGGTAGGACACGTCCGGGATGACCAGATCCACCCCCAGCATATCCTCCTTGGGAAACACGCTCCCGCAGTCCACGATGATGATGTCGTCCTCATATTCAAAAACGGTCATGTTCTTGCCGATTTCATCCACGCCGCCCAGCGAAACAATCCGAAGCTTGCCGATCTCCTTTTTTCTTACAGCAGCCATCCGTACCTCCTTTCCGGTTGCATGAAGGGATGAGACGCGCAGTCCTTCAGCACCGCTGTCTCACATATGATTCACATATGGCTCATATACAATGCAACAGTTACCTGGGAGAATTGTAACACAAAACAGGGGTCGGTTCCATATATGATCTGGGCAATATTTCAGCATTTTCAGCGAAAACGAAGCGAAGGCGCGAAAAAGGAGGAGCGCGGCGGCTCCTCCTGGTTTTTCTTTTTTCGGGGCAGGCGTCAGGTATACAGGGGATAGCGCGCCATCAGGGCCTCGACCTGGCTCCGGACCTCCGGCACCGCCGCTTCCCCTTCCCGCAGCACCCGGGCGATCCACCGGGCCACCTGGATCATTTCCGGCTCCTTCAGCCCCCGGCTGGTGGCCGCCGGCGTTCCGACCCGCAGCCCGCTGGCCACGGAGGGGCTCCGGGTCTCGTTGGGCACGGTGTTCTTGTTGGTGGTAATATTGGCCTCCTCCAGCAGGGCCTCCATCCGCTTGCCGGTCATCTCCGTCCCCGTGAAGTCCAGCAGCAGCAGGTGGTTATCCGTTCCGCCGGACACCATCCGGATGCCTTCCTCCCGGAAGGTCTTCTCCATGGCCCTGGCGTTGAGGATGATCTGATGCTGATAGGCCTTGAATTCAGGCCGCAGCGCCTCTCCCAGGCAGACCGCCTTCGCCGCGATGACGTGCTCCAGGGGGCCGCCCTGGGTTCCGGGGAAGATGGCCTTGTCGATGGCCTTGGCGTATTGCTCCCGGCAGAGGATCATGCCGCCCCGGGGGCCCCGCAGGGTTTTATGGGTCGTGGTGGTCACAAAATCGGCATAGGGCACGGGGCTGGGATGCTCGCCCGCCGCCACCAGCCCGGCGATATGGGCCATGTCCACCATCAGCAGCGCCCCCACCTCGTCGGCGATGGCGCGCAGCTTATCGAAGCAAATCACCCGGGGATAGGCGGAAGCCCCGGCGACGATCATCTTCGGCCGGCACTCCAGGGCGATTTCCCGAACCCGGTCATAGTCGATGGTCTCCGTTTCCGGGCTGACCCCATAGGGAACGAAATGGAAATAGGCGCCGCTCATGTTGACGGGGCTGCCGTGGGTCAGATGCCCCCCATGGCTCAAGTCCATGCCCATGACCGTGTCCCCGGGCCTGAGCATGGCGAAATACACCGCCATGTTGGCCTGGGCGCCGCTGTGGGGCTGGACGTTGGCGTGCTCCGCGCCGAAGAGCCGGCACGCCCGCTCCCGCGCCAGATTCTCCACGATGTCCACATACTGGCATCCGCCGTAATACCGCTTTCCCGGATAGCCCTCGGCGTATTTGTTGGTCAGACAGGTTCCCATGGCGGCCATCACCGCGGGAGAAACGAAGTTCTCGCTGGCGATCAGCTCGATATGGTTTCTCTGCCTGTTCAGCTCCATCTCAATCGCTTCCGTAACCTCCGGATCCGCGGCCCGGATGACATCCAGCTCCATGGCATTTCCCTCCGTCGTCGTTCGTTTTCGCTTCCGGCCCGCGCCGAAAGCGTATCCAGTATATCATAGGGAGCCAAAGTCGCAAAGGGGCAAAACAGAGAAAAAACCGCCCGTGCTCAGACCGGGCAGCCCCGCAGCACATCCACCAAACGCTTACTGCTGCTTCCGTCAGGACCTGACAGGGTTCACGCCGATGGATCGCACAGGACCCAGCCTTCATCGCACGAACGGCAGGAAAGAGTATACCCAATCCGGAGCGAAAAATCAACCCGGAAAGAAAAAAAGTTGCGGGCTCGGCCGGCGGCAGCCGGCCCCGAAGGCGAAGAACGCCGCCGGCAGACCGGGCAATGCGGGCGAAAAGTCCCGCCGGCAAAACGCGAACAGCGAAAAGCTCCCGGCAAAAAAGCGCTTGCGCAAAAGGGAAAAATCGGGTATACTGCCGGGGCGTCTCGCGCGGTGAGTTCGAAACCTTCCTCACCATAAACAAAACTAAAGGAGCGTACCTGAAAAAATGAAGAACAGTCAAACCCGGGATCTCGCCATGGGCGGCCTCATCGCCGCGCTCTATGTTGTGCTGACCTTTCTGGCCCAGGCCCTTGGGCTCGCCTCCGGCGCCATCCAGGTCCGGATTTCCGAAAGCCTGTGCCTGCTGCCCTGCCTGATGCCCGCCGCCGTGCCCGGGCTTACCGTGGGCTGCGTGCTGGCCAATCTGCTGACCGGCTGCGCGCCCTGGGACGTGGTTTTCGGTTCCCTGGCGACCCTGATCGGCGCCGTCGGAACCCGCCTGATGCGCAAAAAGCCCATGCTGAGCTGGATTCCCCCGGTGCTGAGCAACACCCTGATCGTCCCCTTGGTGCTGATGCGCGTCTATGGCGTCGGCGCCGAGGGCGTGATGCCCTGGCTGGCCGGCCTCCCCGGCGGGCTGTATCTGCCCCTGGCCATTCAGATTTTCATCGGGGAGATGATCAGCGTCGTCCTGCTGGGAATCCCGGTGCTCAAGGCCGTGGAGCGTGGGCTGAAAACCCCCGCCATGAGCTGAACATTTTGAAAAACCCCGCCGAAAACGGCGGGGTTTTCTCATTGCTATCGTAAACGCAAAAACGCTTTGCGTTTTGATGCGTTTACGCCGCGCCGGGCGCGTGCCGCAAGGCGGCAAAATTACATTTCGCGCCCGGTCGCATCCGCCGCTTACTCCCACAGCGGCGAGGGATACAGTCCCTCGTCCGAAAGCCGTCGCAGGGCGGCCTTGACCTGGGGCCGGTCCTCCTGATAGGTCACGCCCCACCACCGGTCCTCGCTGGAGAGCAGGCGGACCGTCGCCCGGCCCTCCTCCAGCAGCTCGTTGACCACGAAGGGCAGGAAGAACTCCCCCTTCAGCGGGTTTTCCTTCAGCGTCGTATCCAGGAACGCCGGGAAGCGGGCCTCCAGCTCCCGGACCAGCGCGGGCGTAAAGCCCCACATGTTCATGGAAACGGGGCTGTCCGGCGAAAGCTTCCGGTAGGTCTCCCCGTCCTCGGTATACAGGGGCCCGTCGCAGGTGGAGATGATATGGGTCCGCTCGTGGATGTCCTTCAGGGTGCCGTCCGGGTTGGCCTCGCACACGCCCCGGGCCACATAGCCGTTCTCCGTCAGGGTGTTCTTCAGCCGGTAGGCCACCATAAAGAACCGTTCCTTTCCCCCTTCCGGGGCCTTTTTCAGCTCCTCATAGGCCGCCTGGAAGGCGTGGGGGCCGTAGTAATCGTCGGCGTTGATGGCGGCGAAGGGCGCGTCGATGAGCTGGCTGCAGCACAGCACCGCGTGCCCCGTGCCGTAGGGCTTGACCCGCCCCTCCGGCACCCGGTATCCCGCCGGCAGCCGGTCCAGCTCCTGGAAGGCGTAGGACACCTCCATATGCCGGCTGATCCGGTCCCCCACCAGGCGGCGGAAATCCTCCTCGATGGCATGCTTGATCAGAAAGACCACGCGTTTAAAACCAGCCCGCCGGGCGTCAAATACGCTGTAATCCAGGATGGTTTCCCCGCCCGGGCCGACGGGATCCATCTGCTTGAGCCCGCCGTAGCGGCTGCCCATGCCCGCCGCCATGATCAGAAGAATCGGTTCTTTGGATGCCATACCCCATCTCTCCTCATAATGTATGATTATGTATGATTTGCGGATCTGCTTCGGGAACGCGCCCCGCGATCCTGTCATTTATGATAAAGTTTATGGGTCTGGTAGGCCGGATCGCAGGTCAGGTTCAGCCCCAGGCGGCGGAAGGTATTGTCGTCGACCGCCGGGAGGATGACCGTCGAATGGGCCTCGCAGCCCTTCAGCCGGGGCAGCATGGTCAGGGCCTTGGCGGCCGTCGGGTTGGTGGCGGCGGAAACGCTCAGGGCCACCAGCACCTCGTCGGAATGCAGCCGGGGATTGTGGTTCCCCAGATATTTGCATTTCAGCTCCTGCACCGGCTCGATGACGTGAGGGGAAATCAGGTGGGTCTCCTTGTCGATGTGGCCCAGGCATTTGATGGCGTTGAGCACCACCGCGGCGGAGGGGCCGAGAAGATCCGTGGTTTTCCCGGTGACGATCTGCCCGTCCGGCAGGGCGATGGCCAGGGCGGGCTGCCCCGTCGTCTCCGCCTTCTGCCGCGCCGCGCCGATGACCGGGCGGATATCATCCGTGATCCCCAGGTTTTTGATCAGCAGGCGGATCTTGTCCCCCTCTTCCCGGGTGGCGTGGCCCTGAAGATGGGAGCACCTCGCCGCGTAATACCGGCGGAGGATCTCGCTTCGGGCGGCCTCCCGGCAGACCTCGTCGTCGGAGATACAGAAGCCCACCATGTTGACGCCCATGTCCGTCGGGCTCTTATAGGGAGAATAGCCCCAGACCCGCTCGAAGAGAGCGTTGAGCACCGGGAAAATCTCGATATCCCGGTTATAGTTGACCGTCGTTTCCCCGTAGGCCTCCAGATGATAGGGGTCGATCATGTTGACGTCGCTCAGATCCGCCGTCGCCGCCTCGTAGGCCACGTTGACCGGATGCTTCAGCGGCAGGTTCCAGATCGGAAAGGTTTCGAACTTGGCGTATCCCGCCCGGATCCCCCGGCGGTTTTCCTGATACACCTGGCTCAGGCAGGTGGCCATTTTGCCGCTGCCGGGGCCCGGCGCGGTCACCAGGATCAGCGGACGGGAGGTTTCCACATAGTCGTTGCGCCCGAAGCCCTCGTCGGAAACGATGTGATCCACGTCCGTCGGGTATCCCTCGATGGAATAATGCCGCCAGGTCCGGATGCCCATCGTGTTCAGCCGCTCCTCGAAGGCCACGGCGGCGGGCTGGCCGGCAAACCGGGTCAGCACCACCGACCCCACATACAGCCCGATTTCCCGGAATGCGTCGATCAGCCGCAGGGTATCCGCGTCATAGGTGATGCCCAGATCGCCGCGGACCTTGCTGGTTTCGATATCGTCCGCGTTCAGCACGATCAGGATCTCCTCCTGGTCCTTCAGCCGAAGCAGCATCTGCATCTTGCTGTCCGGCCGGAAGCCGGGAAGCACGCGGCTGGCGTGGTAATCGTCAAACAGCTTTCCCCCCAGCTCCAGATAAAGCTTCCCGCCGAATTTCTCGATCCGCTCCAGAATCCGCTCCGACTGCATCCGGGTATACTTCTCGTGATCAAAACCGATCTTCATGCGCGCCCCCCTTTCCTATCCCAAAAACGGCCCAAACGGAAATATTTTATGTCTTCCGGAGGAGACGGTCAAGCCCCCGGAGCGAAAAAAGCCGCGGACGGCGCGGCTCTGTTACAATTCACGGGTGTCGCAGGGCGCCTGCAGCGGTATTTGCGTCCACGGACGCTCTCGCTTCCGTTCGAACGCAGCGGTACAAAGACGCTGCCATCGGCTGTCGCCTCGTCATCGTCTAAGTACCGGCGTTCTCAAGGCCCGCGTCGTGCAAATACGCGCACGGCGCCTACCCCGTGAACAGTAGCGCCGGGCCGGAGAAGCCGCGGCCGGTCCCAAAAAAGAGCGTTGACAAACGGCGTGTTTGGCGGTAAACTGCTTCACAAAGCTGTGACGGAGAGGATCGGCGGAAAACCCGAGGCAGAGACGCGGCGGTCGGTGCAAGCCGCGGGAGGGTTCCGAGGATCTGTCGCTCCCGAGCCGGAAGGAAGAAAGGGCCCTGGCCCGAGTAGACCCTTCCCGAGAAAAGCCGCGTGAGGGCGAAGGGCTTGCGTCCGGAAGGGCGGGGGAGCCTGAAGGGGCGGCCAGGGGCCGCAATTTGAGTGGTACCGCGGGCGATATACGCTCGTCTCAAAGCAGATTTGAGACGGGCGTTTTTTTCCGCCCGGGGAAAAGAAGGAGGAACCCCTATGCAGCAGACCACCGGCCTGAATTTCAAGATCCAGGAAATGGCGCACCGGATCCGGGAACTCCGGGAAATCGAAAACTACACCATCGCCGAGATGGCCATGAAAACCGGCACCACCGAGCAGGAATACATCGACTGCGAAATGGGCCGGAGCGATTTGAACTTCGCTTTCCTCTACCGCTGCGCCCTGGCCTTCGGGGTGGACGTCAGCGAGATTATCGAGGGATCCAGCCCGACGCTGAATTCCTTTACCGTGACCCGCCGGGGCGAGGGCCAGCGCATCGAGGAAGCGCACGACATGGTGTATTACAACCTGGCCGCCTCCTTCCGCAACCGGATCGCCGAGCCCCTGTATGTTCACGCGGAATACAGCGCCGACGCGGAGCGGGCGGATATCAAGCTGACCTCCCACGACGGGCAGGAGCTGGATATCGTCATCGAGGGCCAGCTGAAGGTGCAGGTCGGGGAGCATATTTCCGTGCTCAACCCCGGGGACTCCATCTATTACGACTCCGGCACGCCCCACGGCATGGTCGCCTCCGGCGGGAAGGACTGCCTGTTTTACGCCATCGTGCTCAACCCCTCCGGGGAGCCCATTCCCGAACTGACGCCCCAGAAGCAGCTGCCCGGCGCCGCCCTGGAGGAGGTGCCCGAGGCCAGCGGCCGGACCCGCATCTGGCACAAATATATCGACGTCAAAAAGGACGAGAACGGGACGCCCGTGGAGGTCAGCTACAAGGGGATCGACCGCTTCAACTTCGCCTTCGACGTGGTGGACACGGTGGCGGCGGAGGCCCCGACGAAGCTGGCCATGCTCCACGTGGACCGGGACAAGCACGAGCGGCGGTTTACCTTCCGGGATATGGCCCGGGCCTCCGGCCGCTGCGCCAACTACTTTACGGCCCTGGGGATCAGGAAGGGCGACCGGGTCATGCTGTCGCTGAAGCGGCATTATCAGTTCTGGTTCGCCATCCTCGGGCTGCACAAGATCGGCGCCATCGCCATTCCCGCCGTCAGCCAGCTGCAGGAGCACGATTTTGAATACCGCTTCAACGCCGCCGGGGTCAAGGCCATCCTCTGCACCGCCGACGGGGACACCGCCCATCAGGCGGAAATGGCGGCCCGCAACGCCCCCAGCCTCCAGATCAAAATGATCGTCGGCGGGAAGCGGGAGGGATGGCGGAGCTTCGACGAGGAATACACCCGCTATTCCACCCATTTCGACCGGCCGGAGGACGCCGCCTGCGGCGAGGATCTGATGCTGATGTTCTTTACCTCCGGCACCACCGGCTATCCCAAGATCGCGGCCCACAGCTTCCAGTATCCCCTGGGGCATTTCCTGACGGCGAAATACTGGCACTGCGTCAACCCCAACGGCCTGCATCTGACCATTTCCGACACGGGATGGGCCAAGGCCATGTGGGGCAAGCTCTACGGCCAGTGGCTGTGCGAGGCGGCGGTGTTCGTCTATGACTTCGACCGCTTCGACGCGGCGGACATCCTGCCGCTTTTCGCCAAATACCATATCACCACCTTCTGCGCGCCACCCACGATGTATCGCATGCTGATCAAGGAGGATCTGACGAAATACGACCTGTCCTCCATTACCCACGCCACCATCGCCGGCGAGGCCCTGAACCCGGAGGTTTTCCGCCAGCTGGAAAAGCAGACCGGGCTGCAGATCATGGAGGGCTTCGGCCAGAGCGAGAGCACCGTCATCATCGGGAACCTGGCCGGGGCGAACCACAAGATCGGCTCCATGGGCAAGGCCACGCCCCTGTATCACGTGGCGCTGCTGGATCCCGAGGGAAGGCGGGTGCCCGCCGGCACGCCCGGGGAGGTCTGCGTCGATATTTCCGGGGGTATCCCGGTGGGCCTGTTCCGGGAATACTATCTCGACGCGGAGAAGACCCGGGAGGCCATGCACGACGGATGGTACCATACCGGGGACGTGGCCTGGCAGGATGAGGACGGGTTCTACTGGTACGTCGGCCGGGCGGACGACGTCATCAAATCCAGCGGATACCGGATCGGGCCGTTCGAAATCGAAAGCGTCATCATGGAACTGCCCTATGTGCTGGAATGCGGCGTCAGCGCCGCGCCGGACGAGGTGCGCGGCCAGGTGGTCAAGGCCAGCATCGTGCTGACCAGGGGCACCGAGGGCACGGAGGAGCTGAAAAAGGAAATCCAGCAGTACGTCAAGCAGCATACCGCGCCCTATAAGTATCCCCGGATCGTCGTTTTCCGGGACGAGCTGCCCAAGACGGTCAGCGGAAAGATTCAGAGGTCCAAGCTGTGATTCAGTCCACGCTTTGCTACCTGTCCCGCCCGGGAAGGGAGGAGCCGGAAATCCTGCTTCTGCACCGGGTCAAGAAAAAGAACGACATCAACCACGACAAATGGATCGGCGTCGGCGGGAAATTCGAGGAAGGGGAGAGCCCGGAGGACTGCCTCCTGCGCGAGGTTTGGGAGGAAACCGGGCTGACCCTCCGCTCCTTCCGGTATCGGGGGATCGTGACCTTTGTGTCCGATCAGCAGGAGACGGAATACATGCACCTGTTTACCTCCGCGGATTTCGAGGGCGAGACGCGGGAGTGCGACGAGGGGGAGCCGGTGTGGATGCCCAAAAGCCGGATGGCGAAGCTTCCCCAGTGGGAGGGGGACCGGATCTTCCTGCGGCTGATTGAGGAGGAGGCGCCCTTCTTTTCCCTGATGCTGCGCTACGAGGGGGAAAGACTCGTGTTCGCCGCCCTGAACGGGAAGGAAATCCCCAAAGAAAACAGATAAAAAAGGAGCGGAAGGCCCGACGGCCTTCCGCTCTTTTGCGCTTCCGAAAAAAGCTGTTTGGGAGATTACCGCTGAACCTCCTCGATCATCTCCAGCACCCGCTTCGTCCCGTCGGCCGGGGGCGCGTCCCGCAGGGCTTTTTCCAGGTTTTCCCGATCCGCCCAGGTGGAAAGCAGCGCCTCCGCCAGGGAATCGGGGGTCATTTCCTCCTGGGGCAGCACGTGGCACAGGCCGCGCTTCCGCAGGCTTTCCGCGTTCAGAATCTGGTCCCCGCGGCTGGCTTCCTTCGGATAGGGCACCAGTAGCATGGGCCGCCCCAGGGCCTCAAATTCCCCCAGGGCGTTGGCCCCCGCCCGGCTCAGCACCAGATCGGCCGCGGCCAGGGCATCGGGGAGATCCTCGTCCAGGAACTCCAGCTGGGCATAGCTCGGAACCGTCCGCAGCTCCTCCTTCAGGTTGCCCTTGCCGCAGATATGGGCGATATCAAAATGCTCCAGGAGCCGGGGCAGCGCCGCCCGCAGGGCCTCGTTTACGCTCCGGGCCCCGGAGGAGCCGCCCATCATCAGCAGCACCGGCTTTTTTCCGTCGAAGCCGAAGAGGGCAAGGCCCTTTTCCCGGCTGCCCCGGAAAAGCTCCGGCCGCAGGGGCGTCCCGGTCATTTCCGCCTTTTTCCCCAGCTTTTCGGCGCATTCGGGAAAGGTGGTGGCGAAGCGGCGGGCAAAGGGACGGCAGAGGCGGTTGGCCAGCCCGGGGGTCAGATCGCTTTCGTGGCACAGGACGGGAATCCGATGCACCCAGGCGCCGAAAACCACCGGCACCGCCACGAAGCCCCCCTTGCTGAAAACCACGTCCGGACGGATTTTCCCCATGAGGCGGGCGGACTGGAACGCCCCCGCCACCACCCGGAAGGGATCGGTGAAATTCCGCCAGGAAAAATACCGGCGCAGCTTGCCGCTTTTGACCGCGTGATAGTGGATCCCGGGAACGGCCTTCATTTTCGGCGCTTCCATGCCGTTTTCCGTGCCGATATAGTGGATTTCGTATCCCGCGTCCTTCAAATGGGGAATCAGGGCGAGATGCGGCGTTACATGTCCCAGGGTTCCGCCCCCGGTCAGAACGATTTTTTTCATGGAGTCTCCTTCTTCGGCAAACCGGCGCGGCGGCCGGCATCAGGCGCATTCGCGCCCGGGTCAGGAAAGGCGGAATGATTCCCCGCGCGGGAAAACAGCAGCCGGCGCTCCTTCAACCGATGGATGTTCCGGAGGGAAGTTTCCCTTATCAGTTGCTCTTATGGAAGAGCAGATGCTCATAGCGCTCCACGTTGAAGCGGCGCACCATGACCTCCAGCTCCTCGTCGCCCATGACCGTCGTCCGGCCGTCGGCGTAGAGGGCGTCGACCTGCTCCCGCATGGCGATGACCAGGGGATCGGTCTTCTCAATCTCATTCTCGCCGGACAGGCGGAAATAGCTGTTGAGCCAGTGGGCGATGGAGGCGGTTCCGCCCCGGCTGTCCACGGCCACGGTAGCGGGCCGGTTCAGGATGGTGGCGGTGTTAAAGGCGTTGTAGATCTCCTCGTCCTTGAGCATGCCGTCGGCGTGGATACCGGCGCGGGTCACGTTGAAATGCCGCCCGACGAAGGGCTGGCGGGGGCTGATCTCGATGCCGATTTCCCGCTCCATGTAGTCGGCGATTTCCGTGACGGCCGTCAGATCCATGCCGCCGGTGTCCCCGCGCAGGGACTGGTATTCGACCGCCATGGCCTCCATGGGGCAGTTGCCGGTCCGCTCGCCGATGCCCAGCAGCGTACAGTTGACGCTGGAACAGCCGTAGAGCCAGGCGGTGGCCGCGTTGGTCACCACCTTGTAGAAATCGTTATGCCCGTGCCACTCCAGCTGGGCGGAGGGGATGCCGGCATAGTGGTTCAGGCCGTAGACGATGCCGGGAACGCTGCGGGGCAGGGCCGCGCCGGGATAGGAAACCCCGTAGCCCATCGTGTCGCAGGCGCGGATCTTGATGGGGATGCCGCTTTCCCGGCTCAGGTTCATCAGCTGCTCGGCGAAGGGCAGGACGAAGCCGTAATAATCCGCCCGGGTAATGTCCTCAAAATGGCAGCGGGGCCGGATGCCCCGGTCCAGCGCGGCCTTGACGATGCCCAGATACTTGTCCATCGCCTGGCCGCGGGTCAGATGCATCTTTTTGAAAATATGATAATCGCTGCAGGAGACGAGGATGCCCGTTTCCGGCACGCCCGCGGCCTTGACCAGCTCGAAATCCTTTTCGTTGGCCCGGATCCAGGTCGTAATCTCCGGGAAGGGAAGATCCGCCTCCTGGCAGAGGCGGAGGGCCTCCTGATCGTTTTTCGTATAGAGGAAGAACTCACTCTGGCGGATCAGGCCCTTCGGCCCGCCCAGGCGGCTCATCAGCTTAAACAGATGCAGGATCTGTTGGGGCGTAAAGGGGCTGACGGACTGCTGCCCGTCGCGGAAGGTCGTGTCGGTCATCCAGATTTCGTCCGGCACGCACATGGGCACATGCCGCATGTTGAAGGAGACCTTCGGGATATGCTCATAGTCGAAAATCTCCCGGTACAGGTTCGGCTCCTCCACGTCCTGCAGGGAGTATTGATACTTGCTCTGCATCAGCAGGTTGTTCTTTTTGTCAAAGGTCAGCAAGGGCGGTTTCCTCCTTTCACGGACGGCGCCCGCCGGGGAAGGCGGGCACGGCCATTCCTTACCATTATATCCATCCGGGGGATAATTGGCAAGTGTCCGGCCGCGCGCCGATGGAGGCTGCGGAGCGGAGGCCCACCGGCGCCCTTGCGGAAAAGGGGAATTGGCCCTATAATAGCCCGCGGACGGAAGCGAGTGAGCCGATCCGCGGCGCGGGCGGAAGGCGCCTTCAGCCGATGGCCGCCGAGCCGTTTTCGAAACCGATCCGCGGCGCGGGCGGAAGGCGCGAGGTTTTCGCCGGCGAATGAACAGGGAGGAAGCAAAGGAATGAAAATCGGGCTGCTGATTGCCATTGAGCGGGAGCTGAAGGCCTTCCTGCTGGACGGGGGGCTGCTGACGGAGGAAACGGTGGGCGGCCGCCGGGTTTATCATACGCGGATGGGGGGAAACGAGGTTTACGCCCTCTGCTCCGGATGGGGGGAAATCGACGCCGCTGCGGGAACCCAGCTGCTGATTACCGGATGCGGATGCGAGGCGATCCTGAATTTCGGGGTGACCGGGGCGCTGGATCCGTCGCTGAAGGTGGAGGATCTTTTCGTGGTCAGCAAGGTGCTGCATTACGATTTTGACACCTCGCTCATCGACGACGTCGCGCCCCATCAGTACGAGGGGGAGCCGGACGCCTTCATGCGGCTGGACGAGGGGCTGATTGCCCGGGCGAAGGCACTTTGGCCGGCGCTGCGGGAGGCGGCGGTCGCCAGCGGGGACCGGTTTGTGGCAGATCGGGCCTTCAAGGAGGAGCTGTATGGCAAGGGGTGCGATATCTGCGACATGGAAATCGCCGCCATCGCCCGAGTCTGCCGGCTCAACGGGGTGCCCTGCCTGTCCATCAAGTGCATCAGCGACACCTATGACGGGGACGGAAAGGATTTCGAAAAGAACGTGGAGCGCAGCGCCGCCCGCGCCTTCGCCGTCCTGCGGCAGGTTTTGGAAAATCCGGAGCAGGGTTCTTTCATGAAGGAAAAATGAAAGCACGAAAGATCCAAGAGAATCAAGGGGTAAAAAAAGTCATACAAAATGGCTAAACCCCTTGATTTTTCTTGCTTGTAGCGGTATAATGTCTATAAGTAGAGGTATACGATACCCCTACAGAAAGGAGGACATTATGCCAGCTAACGAAAA
>JAZQCB010000068.1:0-52407 GCA_045546035.1 Clostridia bacterium | reverse complement strand
ACATCTGTCCGTTGCCGGGCTTGGACCCTTCTCTGTTCGGGAAGTTCCTGGTGGTATGGCGGATGGAAAGTCCGTTGTGCATCGGCGTATCGCCAAGTCGGAGGCCAAGCGGTCTTAGGAAGACAAATCCCCACTACAACTCCTTGGCTCACAGAACGACATGGCTACGATCCGACTTCCGACATCTGTCCGTTGCCGGGCTTGGACCCTTCTCTGTTCGGGAAGTTCCTGGTGGTATGGCGGATGGAAAGTCCGTTGTGCATCGGCGTATCGCCTGCGCCGAAGCAGGGGCCGCAGAAGGCTGTCTTGACGATAGCGCCGGACTCCATGAGGTCTGCGATATATCCCTTTCTGGCCAGGTCGATGAAGACCGGCTGGGAGGAAGGATAGACGTCGAGGGAGAACTCGCCCATGCCACAGGTCTTGCCGCGGAGGAGGTTGGCGGCTTCCACGACGTTGGTATAGTTGCCGCCCGCGCAGCCGGCGATGATGCCCTGCTGCACCCGGAGCTTCCCGTCCTGTACCTTGTCCATCATCGTGAAGGGCGCCCGCCCCTGGGAAATCTCGGCGGCCTTTTTCTCGGTTTCCGCCAGAATGTCCGTCAGATTGGCGTTCAGCTCGTCGATCGTAAACGCGTTGGAAGGATGGAAGGGCATGGCGATCATGGGCTTGACCGCCGACAGATCGATGGCGACGCATCCGTCGTAATAGGCCACCGGAGCCGGGTTCAGAGGCCGGTAATCCTCCTCCCGCCCGTGCCCGGCCAGATAGGCGCGGGTATCCTCATCCGTGCGCCAGATGGAGGAGAGGCAGGTGGTCTCGGTGGTCATCACGTCCACGCCGTTGCGGAAATCCGTGGTCATGCTGCTGACTCCGGGGCCGACGAATTCCATGACCTTGTTCTTAACGTATCCGTTCCGGTAGACCGCCCCGCAGATGGCCAGCGCGATATCGTGCGGCCCGACCCAGGGCTGCGGCCGCCCGGTCAGATAGACGCAGACGACGCCCGGATAGGCGCTGTCCCACGTATCCCCCAGGATCTGCTTGTCCAGCTCGCCTCCGCCCTCGCCGACGGCCATGGTGCCCAGGGCACCGTATCGGGTATGGGAATCGGATCCCAGAATCATCTTGCCGCATCCGGCGTGCATCTCCCGCATATACTGGTGAATCACGGCCATGTGGGGCGGGACAAAGATGCCGCCGTATTTCCGGGCCGCGGTCAGGCCGAAAAGATGGTCGTCCTCGTTGATCGTTCCGCCGACGGCGCACAGGGAATTGTGGCAGCAGGTCAGCACATAGGGCATGGGAAACTTGTCCATCCCGGAGGCCCGGGCGGTCTGGATAATCCCTACATAGGTGATATCGTGGCTGGTCAGGGCGTCAAAGCGGATCTCCAGCCTGTCCGGATCGCCGCTCTGATTGTGCGCCCGCAGGATGCCGTAGGCAATGGTGCCTTTCCGGGCCGCCTCCCTGTCGGCGGGCTTCCCGGTCATCTGGGCAACCCTGGCCTCCTCCCCCGCGGGAACAATCTCGGTCCCGTTGACCAGAAAAACCCCACCCTCATACAGTTGAACCATGACGATTTCCTCCTTGCGCATATCTCCCGGGGAAGCCACCGCGCCCTCCCGGCACTGATTCGACAGGCGACCTCCATTCTGAAAAGGATTCCTTTTTCCGGACGTCGAATCCTTCCGCTGTGGACAAAAAAACGGAAAAAGGACAGGAAGCCCGTTTGCTTCCCGATCCGCCGGCGAAGGAGGGACCCGCCATGGAAAACGAAATCTGTACGGAAACCCTGAACCGTCTCCTCGGCCTGTACCGGGACGACGCGGAGATGATCGAAATCATCGTCGGCGCCCTGGACGCGTTTGAAAAATACCATCAGTCCATCTACAAAATGGAAATCCGGCGGAAGCTTTACGCCGCCGGCGCCATGGACGCCGAAACGTATCGCGCCGTAATTCCGGAGCTGGACCGGATGCGGACGGGCTGCCATAACGCGCTGCTCTCCGAAATCCGGCTGCTGAACCGCCTGGCGGCGCAAAACGGCCTGCCCCCCTTCTATCCGGGGGATGTTTCGGAGGAAAAACCCATCCGGACCTGGGTTGCCGACGCGGCCCTGGCCTTCGTCCGCCAGGTCATCGTCGACCGCGTTACCGGCGGCCGCTGAACGAGCATCGGGGTACGCCCCATCGGCGGGCGCTGAGCAAACATCGTCGGGCGCGTCACCGGCGGCCGCTGAGTGGAAACAGAAAAGCGCCCCCGCTTCGGCGGGGGCGAAGCGCTCGGTCTTCCGGAATGTTCTCCCGGCTTATCCGTTGGAAATCGCCAGGTATTCCATAATCTTCCATTCCGGCTCCACCTGAACGAGGAACAGGATATGGGGATCGCCGGGCACCTCTCCGTTCCGGCTTTCCTCCAGAACCAGGAAATGCTGCCCGTTCATCTCGTATTCGCTGTTGACGGCGAAGGTGATCTCCTTCGCCGGAGTCTCCGGATTGACCTTTTCCAGGAAAGCCCGCAGCTTATCCTCGACTTCCTTCAGCTTTTCGGGATCATCCGCGTATTTCCGGGATTCCTGGCCCAGGCTGATATAATCCGGATAGAGCTGGTCCTGGATATAAAGGAGAAATCCGTCCTCCCGCATCCGGCCCGACAGCCAGACATGGTCCGGGCCCGTTTTTCCGTTGTCATAGACGACATAGTATTCCCCGTAGGAGGAGCCGATGTCATACTGTCCTCTCTCCTCCGGCAGGGTGCCGTATCCCGCCGCCTGCCAGGCGTCCCGGAAACCGCCCCACAGCTGGGCGAGCTTTTCGTCCGTCAGCGGAGCCACGTCCCCGGGCGCCGGTTCCACGGCTCCCGGATCAATCCTGCTGACGCCGAAGTCCTCCGGGCGGAAGGGATCCACCTTCGTCGTCCCATAATCCCGCGCGTCCAGCTTCAGCGTGATGCTCAGGGGATGCTTCCCGTTATCTCCCATGTCCAGCGTGGCCGCAACCTCGCCCTCCATATGGGTCAGCCGCCCCTTTTCGTCCCGTTCGACGATCAGATCCACCTGCTCCAGGGTAAAGCCCCGGGTGGTATGGAGAATCGCCTGCGTCAGGGTGATGTAGTTTTCGATGGCAGCCTCCGTCTCCGGGGAAATCGTGTCATAATTGGCGAAGAAATACCGCCGGAGGAAGCCCTGGGCGTAAAGGTTCAGCGCCCGCTGCACCGTCTCGGGGATCTGTTCTCCCTTCAGGCTGATGGAAACGGTTTCCCCCTGGGCCATCCCGATGCCGGGAAAAAGCTGCCCGTCCGCGTCCTTCATGAGAAGTTCCGCCAGGGAAAGCATCTGGTCCAGCATGACCGACCGGCGCACGAGCGTATGCTGCGCCTCGTCCTCCCATTCCACATAGGTGCCCGGATAGAACCCGTCCATCACGAAGATGTCCCGGCCGTTGGCCACGACCGTGTAGCCGGAGCGCCGATCCTCCCTCGAGATTCTCGGGGTCATGACATGGTAATCCCAGATGGAATTCTCCCCGTCCTGCTGATAGGTGCCGGTGGCGGTCTTAAACCGGGCGCCGTCGAAGAAGAACACCGCCTCCCCCTCCAGCGTCACGTTGGATTCGTTAAACAGCAGCTCCGTCCCCGTCTTCAGGGCGGCCGTCAGGGGGCCCTCCGTTCCCTCGGCGCCCGCCGCGCCCAGCAGCAGCGCCACAGCCAGCAGCGCCGCGAGCATCCTGGCCATTCCCTTTGTTCCCTTTCTCATTCCGATAACCTCCTTTATTCCCGGGTTTTTCCAGCCCTCCGGCGCGTATCCGGCGGTGGCTTTTTTCCGCGCGGTCCAGCCGCGGCACCTGCTCCTTTATTCCCAGCCTTTCCAAACCTCCGGCGCGTATCCGACGGTGGCCTTTTTCCCGTTGCGTACGATGGGCAGCCGCAGCACCTGCTGGTTTTCAAAAGCCTTGTCCGCCCGCTGTTCCGGCGCCAGATATCTGACCAGCGCCGCCATCTCCTGATCCCGGCAGCCCGGGTCCAGCATCGCGTCCAGCCCGCCAACGGCCTGCATGACGGACTGGAATTCCCCCTTGCTCATGCCTTTTTCCTTCATGTCGATATACTGGAAGCGGATGCCCCGTTCCTTAAAATAGCGCTCCGCCTTCCGGCTGTCGGCGCTCTTCTTCGCCCCGAAAATCTGTATATTCATTTCCTGTCTCCCCTTCGCCCAGCCGCGCGGCCCAGGCGGTTTCCGGCCCAGCGGTTTCTGCCCGATGGTCTTCCCGGCCGCGGAGCTTCCGGATCGATGGCACCCGCTGCCCCGGCGGGCTTCCCGCCCGCGGTCTTCTTCGGCCCGGCGGGTTTCTTTTTCCCTGCTCCCGAACCGCCGCCGTCCGGCTCATTATACCGCCATACGCCCTTTTTTTCAACCAGCCGGCCCCGGGCCTCGGGTGCCGCCCCGGTATTGTTTTTTTGCTGCCTTTGTTTCCCACCGTCTGGACGATCCTGCCCTTTCCCGATATAATGCGATATCGGATCCCAATCCGTTTCCCGGGCGGTTTCGCCGGGGAACCAAGCCTGAAAGGAGTACCCCCATGCCGGATTCCGAAAAGCAATACAGGATGCTGGTCATCAATCCCGGCTCCACCTCGACCAAAATCAGCCTCTTTGTCAACGAGCGCCACTGCTTCGAGCGCAGCGTCTTTCATGACGCGCCCGTGCTTTTGCAATATCCCCACGTCAATCTCCAGGTGCCCTTCCGCTATCAGGTCATTCTGGACATCCTGAAGGGCGAGGGCGTGGATCCCGCCTCCATCGATGTGTTCATTGGCCGGGGCGGCAGCGCCTACAGCCAGCCCAGCGGCGTAACCGTCATCGACCAGCGTCTCTACGACGACACCCGGGACGCGGTCGGCGGCAGCGAGCACGCCTCCAAGCTGGGGGTCATGCTGGCCTGGGAATTTGTGAAAAACTACGGGAAGCCCGCCTATACCCTCAATCCCACCAACGTCGACGAATATGACGAGCTGGCCCGGCTGACGGGCATCAAAGGCGTTTACCGGATCGCCCGTTCCCATGTGCTGAACCAGAAAGCCGTCGCCGAGCATCACGCGGAAACCCTCGGCCGCCGGTATGAGGACTGCAGCTTTATCGTCGCCCATATCGACGGGGGCGTAACCATCGGCGCGCATGATCACGGCCGCATGGTGGACGGAACCATGGGGGCCGACGGCGAAGGCCCCTTCTCCCCGACGCGGATCGGCCATGTGCCGGTGCTGGAGCTGCTGGATTATCTGAGCAGCCATTCGCTGGAGGATGTGCGCCTCATGTGTTCCCGGGCCGGCGGCTTCGTCAGCCTTTTCGGAACCTCCAACGCCGATACCGTGCACGCCCTCGTGGAGCGGGGAGACCGGAAGGCCACGCTGGTCTGGGAAACCATGATTTATCAGATCTGTAAATCCATCGGGGAAATGAGCGCCGTGCTCTGCGGCCGGGTGGACGGCATCCTCCTGACCGGGGGGCTCATGCGCTTCGACGACATTACCGAGGGCATCCGGAAGCGCTGCGGCTGGATCGCTCCCGTCAGCGTCTACCCCGGGGAGATGGAGCAGGAAGCCCTGGCCCTTGCGGTACTGAAGGTGCTTCGCGGCCAGGCGAAGGCCATGACCTATTCCGGAAAGCCGGTCTGGGACGGCTTCGGCGATCTGGAGCTGTAAAGTAAGGAGGCCATTCCATGAGCGTTATTGATCAGGTGCGTGCGAAGGCACGCCGGAACCCCCGCCGGATCGTGCTGCCGGAGGGAAGCGAGCCCAGAACCGTCCAGGCCGCCGCGGAGGTTGCCCGGGAGGGGCTGGCTTTTCCCGTTCTTCTGGGCAGCCGGTCGGAAATCGAAGCGGAGGCCGCCCGGCAGGGGGCGGATCTGAGCGGCGTGGTCATCGTCGATCCCGCCCTCGCCCCGGAGGCGCCGGACTACGCTGCGGAGCTCTTATCCCTGCGCCGGGCCAAAGGAATGACGGAGGCGGAAGCCGCCCGGCTGATCCGGGATCCCATGTATTTCGGCATCATGATGGTCCGCCGGGGCGCGGCGGACGGCCTGGTTTCCGGCGCCGTCCATACGACCGGGGACATGCTCCGCCCGGCGCTGCAGCTGATCAAAACCCCGCCGGGCCGGAAGGTAGTCTCCTCCTGCTTCCTGATGGACTGCCCGAACAGGGCGCTGGGCGAAAACGGCCTGCTGTTCTATGCGGACTGCGTGGTCATGCCCTGCCCGACGGCGGAGGAGCTGGCGGAAATCGCCCTTTCGACCGCGGAAACGGCCCGGAACCTCTGCGGCCTTTCCGAGCCCCGGATTGCCTTCCTGTCCTTTTCCACCAAGGGCAGCGCGAAGCATGAGCTGGTGGACAAGGTGCGCCGGGCGGTGGATATCGCCCATGCTCTGGCGCCGGAGGTGCTGCTGGACGGGGAAATGCAGCTGGACGCCGCCCTGGTTCCGGAGGTCGGCCGCTCCAAGGCCCCGGGCAGCCCGGTGGCCGGCCGGGCCAATATTCTGATCTTCCCGGATCTCCAGTCCGGCAATATCGGCTATAAAATCACCCAGCGCATCGCCGGGGCGGAATGCTTCGCCGTGCTCCAGGGGCTGGCCCGCCCCTGCAACGATCTTTCCCGCGGATGCTCCGTGGCCGATATCGTCAATACGGTCGCCTTTACCTCCGTCCAGGCCCAGGCGGAGCGGTAGCCGCCTTCCAGAACAGGACGAAGCGATGATCGCTTCTTGTTTCCGGGAGAAGGGTTTCCCCATGCCTGGCCGGGCGTAAGCCTGCGCCGCTCCATCAAAAAACTCCGGGAGACGCCTTGTCTTCCCGGAGCTTTTTGTTCGTGTTTCCGATTCGCGCGGGTGCGGCTGAATCATTCACGGTCTGCCGTTCCGCCGGAATCCTTGCTTACTGATCGTCCTTTTTGTCGTTCTGGAAAACCTCGGCCGCGTCCACGATGATATTCTCAGCGGCTTCAATCGCCTTTTTCGCTTCCGCTTCTTTTTTGTCGATTTCGTCCAGCTTGCGGCGCAGCTCGTCCCGCTCGTCCTTCGTCATGTTTTCGAGGTTTTCCTGAACCTCCTGGTCCATGGCCTTCTTAAGCTCTTCGTCCGCCTTGCGCTGCATCTCCTCCGCCATCTCATTGGCTTCCTTCAGGGCTTTTTCGCCCCGCTCCACCAGATCCCTGGAAATCTCGTCTCCGCGCTTGACAAACTCCTTGGCCACCTCGGTCACCGTTTCCGCCACCGCGGACACCGCGCCGATGCCTCCCAGAATCGTGTTCCTCACAAACTTTTCCAGATCGCTCATTTTCTGCCTCCTTCTGTTCAGCGTGTTCTTCCCTTCATCCGGGAATCTTTATGGCCTCGGGCCGCTCCGCCGGGCGTTTCCTGCCACAGGCTGTGGATACAGGCCCGGATGGCTTCGTTTTCCCTGCCGCGCGGCGCTCCTGCGGGTGCCGTCAGTCTTCCTGCCACAGGCTGTGGACATAGGCCCGGATGGCTTCGTCCTTGCAGTCCTTGTCGAAAAGCTCCCTGAAACCCCTGGCGTTAACCGTCCGGGTCACCAGCTTTTCCATATTCGTAATCCCCGGCTTCGCTTCCATCCCGTCGATGGCCTTCAGCCCGGCGATCAGGTCGTTCATCGTCCTTTCCCGAACCAGATCCAGGATCTTCTTGTTGTTCTGCTCCGGAACGACCCTTTCCTTCGGATAGCCCTTACCGCTGCCAAAGCCGAACAGCTTCTCGAAAACGTATTCCCAGTTCAGCTCCATGCCCCATCCGCATCCCTTGGCGAAGGGCATGGCCACGCAGTTTCCGTCGTTAACCTGGGCAAAGGTATAGGCGTCCACCGGATCCTCCACATGGCCGCAGATCACGCCGGGGAAGCTGTTGCAGGCCAGCATGGCGCCCTCGCCCGTGCCGCATCCGGTAATCACATAATCCGCCGCCCCGCTGTTAAGCAGGATGGCCGCCATAATGCCCGCCTGCACGTAGGTCAGCTGATCCGCGTCCTCCGCGGTATACATGCCGTAATTCCGAACCGTGTGTCCCATCGGCTCGACGACCTTCTTCAGCGTCGCCTCGATAAGCTGGTTCTTGGCCGCCTGGCTGTTCTCGTTGATCAAAGCGATAATCATGGGAAAAACCTTCTTTCCTTCTTCTTTGAATCCGGGCTCCGCCTCCGGCGCCCGGCGCTCTCGCGGGTCTTTCTTCATAAATAGCACGCCCGGGGGAAAATGTCAATCTTCCCCCGGGCGTTTCTCTGTCTTTTTGGGTGCCGCAGCCCCATTTATCGTAAACGCAAAAACGCTTTGCGTTTTGATGCGTTTACGCCGCGCCGGGCGCGTGCCGCAAAGCGGCAAAATTACATTTCGCGCCCGGTCGCATCCGCCGGAGGATTATCGGAAACGAAAATCTATTTTTCGTTTCCGATAATCTCGCGAAGGCGGGGATGGTTTCCCCCTCCCCTGCGGTTTATACGCTCAGATCCTTCTCCATGATCCGGGCCGCGATCACATACATGACGCAGGCGAAAAGGAGCGAGACGCCCCCGGTCAGAATCAGCTGCCCCTGGATTTCCTCGACGGTGCCGGCGATTTTGCCGATGATCCAGCCGGTCGCCGAATTCAGGATGATATAGAACAGGAAGCTGACGAACCCGTTCCATTTTTTTCCGGTCAGCAGCGCCGTGCTGATCACCACCGCCAGATACGCCATCGTCACGGAGCTGATCCAGCCGGCCAGCATGGAGAAAACCAGGGACGCCACGCCGCCCATGTTCAGGGGGATCGCCTCGTTGAACGTCCGGACGATCTCCTGTACAAAATCGATCAGCCGGTTCAGCTCATTGTGCCTGGCCGCCATCAGCGTAAGATCCAGCGCGCCCAGGCCGAAGAAGAAGGCGCCGCCCAGCAGGATCGACAGACCGTTTTCCAGCACCTTCGCCCCCAGGATGGTATAGCAGCTGTGGGGCGTCATGAACAGCATATAGCTTTGCCGGGTATTCATGTCCCGATGCAGCGTTACCACGCTCTGGACGCCCACCGTGACCAGCCCGCCGATGGCCAGAATCGTCAGCAGCCCGATGGACAGCCCGAGCCAGTTATCCTTATCCGCGTAGAGCCCGATCAGAAATACGATTTCCAGCACCGCGGCAATCCCCAGCAGGATCAGCTTCGTGAGCCAGGTTTTCCGCAGCTCATATTTCATCAGTTTCAGCATTTTACATCACCCCCGCGTGCCCGTAAATTTCCCGATACCGGTCCGACATGGAAAGGCCGGTCTCCGCCAGCATCTTCTCCAGATCCACGGTTTCCACCAGCTTCCCCCTGCTCATGAAGACGGCCCGATCCGCGATGGCTTCCATTTCCTCCACCAGGTGGCTGGACAGCAGCATCAGCTTCTCCTCCCCGGCGGCGGCCAGGATGCTCTCCCGGATTTCGTCCCGGGTCAGCAGGTCGATCCCGTTGAAGGGCTCGTCCAGCATATACACCCGGGCGTCCCGGGCCAGGGTCACGGCGATCTTCAGCTTGGCCATCATGCCGGAGGACAGGTTCCGGGTCTTCATTTCCTCCGTCAGCTCCATCTGCTTCAGCATCGCCTCAAACCGCTCCGCGGAATAGTCCGCAAAGAAATCCGCGTAGTATTTCCCCACATCCCCGACCGTCATCCAGGAATAAAAATAGGGCTCCGTGGACATATAGGCCACGTGCTTCCGGCTTTCGATGCTGACCGGGGCGCCGTCAAACAGCACCTCCCCCGACGTGGGCTTGATCAGCCCCGCCGCCAGCTTCATCCATGTGGTTTTCCCGCTGCCGTTGGGGCCCAGCATCGCGTAGATATGCCCCTTTTCCAGCTTCAGCGAAACCCCGTCCACCGCGGCGTTCGCTCCGAATTTCTTCGTCAGATTCCTGCTTTCCAGCATCTGTATTCATGCCTCCTGTATCTGTCCGTCGTTTTCCGCCCCCGGCGCACCGGCCAGCATCATGGGCCAGCCGTCTCCGCGCCGTGATGAAAAAGCCGCGCCGCCCATGGGCGCACACGGCATTATACCCTTCTTCCCCTCTTTTGGCAAACTGCCCCAGTGTCCTTCAGGCTTCTTTCACGAGGATTGACGCATGGACTCCTGACCACATGCAGAAAGGAGGCGCCGCCGGATTTCCGCTTGCCCGGAGGCGGAAATCCGGGTATAATGGTGCCAGAAGCGGGGCCGGGCCCTGCGGGCGAATCGGCTTTTCAGGAACACAGCGCGGTTTTTCGCCGAATCAGATCGAACGAAATACGAGGAGGACTGGATATGTCGGATCATCAGATGAGGGCCGCCTTTATCGGCTCCGAATGCTACCCCTTTGTGAAAACCGGAGGCCTGGGCGACGTCATGTATGCCCTGCCCCGGGCGCTGACCCGGCAGGGATGCCAGGTGCGGGTGCTTCTGCCCCTGTATCGCTGCATCCCGGATAAATTCAGGGAAAACATGACCTACAAGGGTTCCTTCATGATGGATCTGACCCTGGAGGGGCGGACCTTCTATGTCGGCATCATGGAATCCGAGATGGACGGCGTCATCTATGACTTTATCGACAACCGGGAATTCTTCGACTGGGGCAACCCCTATACCGGCCTGTGGGAGGATATTCCGAAATACTGCTATTTCTCCAAGGCCTCCCTGGCGGTGCTGAATTACCTGGAATGGATTCCGGATGTGATCCACTGCCACGACTGGCAGGCCGGTCTGGTGCCCGTGTATCTGAAGACCAAATTCGCCGGAACGCCCGTGGGCGCCGCCCGCAGCATCCTGACGATCCATAACCTGCGGTTCCAGGGCATCTGCAGCATTCCTCACCTGAAATACTGGTCCGGCCTGCCGGATGATCTGTTCAACTATCCGGTTTTCAAGATCAACGACAACGAGGCCAACATGTTCAAGGGCGGTCTCGCCTTTGCCGACCGGATTACCACCGTCAGCGCCACCTATGCCCAGGAAATCCAGACGGATTTCTACGGCGAGGGGCTGAACGGCCACCTGTCCTACCACGCGCCGAAGCTGACCGGCATTGTCAACGGCATCGACACGGATCTGTGGAATCCGGAAACCGACGCCCTGCTCTGCGCCCCCTACAACATCGAAAACGCGGTGGAGAAGAAGCAGGAGATCAAGCGGGCCCTGCAGCAGCGCCTGGGGCTGACCGTGGACAGCGGGAAGTTCGTCCTGGGGCTGATTTCCCGGTTGACGGACCAGAAGGGGCTGGATCTGGTTAACGCCGTTTTCCGCGACATGCTCGACGACGAGACCCAGGTCGTCATCCTCGGAACCGGGGACCCGCGATATGAAAACGCCTTCCGGTATTATGAAAGCATCTGTCGGGGGCAGGTCTGCGCCTATATCAAATACGACGAATCCCTGGCGCATCAGATCTACGCTGGGGCCGACGCCCTGCTGGTGCCCAGCCTCTTTGAGCCTTGCGGCCTGACCCAGCTCATCGCCATGCGGTACGGGACGGTGCCCATCGTCCGGGAAACCGGCGGCCTGAAGGATACCGTGGCGCCCTTCATGCCCGACACCCGGGACGGCAACGGCTTTACCTTTGACCGGTATCGGGCGGATCTGCTGCTGGACGCCATCTGCCGCGCCCGCCAGGTTTATACCGAGGATCGCCCCTGCTGGGACGCCATCGTCCGCCGGGATATGGGCAAGGATGTCTCCTGGCAGCATTCCGCCGGGGAATACCTGCGCCTGTATGAGGAGCTGAAGGGCTGACCGCGCTCCCGGAGGATCGTTTCCCATGCAAATGGGGAAAAAAAGAGGCTGTGCTTCATCGCACAGCCTCTTTCATTTACTCCGCCGCCCTCCGCCTTTTTCGGATCAGAGCAAGCAGCCCCTGGGCGATGAGGACGCCGCAGAGGATGCCGGCGCTGTCGATGGCCACATCCGCCACCTGGCCCGCCCGGCTGTCGACGAAAAGCTGATGCGCCTCGTCCAGCGCCGCCCAGGCCGTTCCCCCGAGCCAGGCCGCCGGGAAAAGCCACCTTCGCTTTCCCGCCCAGCTTTCCAGGCACAGCCGCAGCCAGAAGCCCAGGGCGGCGAATTCCGTAAAATGTCCGATTTTCCGGATCACAAGATCCACCCGGTCGTAATAGGCTTTCTGCTCCGCCGGCGGAAGGGCGTCGTAATCTTTCCGCAGCAGCCGGATCACCTGCCCGGTAATCGTTCCGCTGACGGATCCGGACTGATCCCCGTTCTGGGCGGAAAACAGGAAGATCATCAGCATGATCCCCAGGGTCATGCCGGTGGTCAGGATCCGAACCCAGGTCTTTTGCATGGGATCTGTCTCCTTGTCGATTGTTTTGCGGCCTCCCGCGTTCCCGGATTACGGAACCGCGGATCCCGCGACGGTCACGGTGAATTCCGTCTTGTCCTGCCAGTTCAGGGTATTGGTCAGGGTCACCTTCGTGGTTCCGGCGGCGGTGGGCTGGATATGCAGCCCCTCCCCGTCCAGGCTCAGCCGGAAGTACTGGCCATTCTGGGACCGGGCGTTGACCTTCTCCGGCGCGACGCCGTGGAGATCCACGGGGATGACCAGCCCCGTCTTCTCCGTCACGGTATATTCCCCGGCCATTTCGGAGAAGAGGGACACGTGGATCTTCACCTTCGCGCTCTTGCGGCTGCCGTCGGTGGAGGAAGCGGTAATCACGCAGTTCCCGGCGCCGACGCCGACGATTTTTCCGTTCTCGTCAACCGTGCAGATTTTTTCGTCCGAGCTGCTCCAGGCCAGCTTCCCGTTGGTGGGGTTTTCCGGCCGGACGATCACCGTCAGCCCCGTGACCTCCGCCCCGAAGGGGATCGTGATCCGGGAGGGCTGGAGGCGGATTTCGGACACCCGCTCCACGATGGACACATGGCACACGGCGCTCAGGCCGCTGCCGTCGGTGGTTCTGACGGTGACGTCGCATTCGCCCCCGGCCACGCCGGTCACCCGGCCGCGGTTGTTGACCCGGGCGACGTTTTCATTCGAGGAACTCCACTCCAGCTTCGGATTGCTGGGCTTGCGGGGCTGCACCATCGCGTTCAGCGTGACGCCCTTGCCCCGGTGCATGGCCACGCTTTCCTGATCCAGGGTCAGGCCGGCCACCGGCACCACGGTTTTCGTCTGGAAGCCCTTTTCCTTCGCCCAGGCTTCCGCGGCGCTGCCGGCGACGGTGCTCAGGGTGATCCGGGCATCGGTTGGAAAGACGCCGGCCCCGATGGTCGTCAGGCTCTGGGGCAGGAAAACCTCCTGCAGCTTTCCGCAGTGTCCGTACGCCCCGTCTCCCAGGACGGTCACGCCTTCGGGAATCACGGCCGCCTCCAGGTTTTCGCACCAGATGAAGGCGGAACGGCGGATTTCCTTCAGCCCCGCGGGGAGGCTGACGTTCCGCAGGCCGGTCATGTGATAAAAGGCGTGCTCCCCGACAATCTCCGTTCCCTCCGGGATCGCCAGCTCCTTCGCCGTCATACCGGCCGGCGCGCAGACGACCCGCTTCTGGGCCTTGTCAAAGAGCAGCTCCCCAACCATCTCATACCGGGTATTTTCCGGATCGACGGTCATCTCCGTCAGCTTCTCGCACAGCACGAAGGGATTCAGAGGCATGTTCCGGATCCCGGCGGGAATCTTTACCTCCGTCAGCCCGCATCCCCAGAAGGCCGCGCCCCCCAGGGTTTCCAGCCCCGCGGGCAGGGCCACGTCCAGCCGGTCGCAGTGGTAGAAGGCCATGGTGCCGATCGTTTTCAGCCCCGCCGGCAGATTGACGCTTTCCAGCATCCGGTCGCCGTAGAAGGCGCGCTCGCCGATCCGGGTCAGCCCTTCCGGCAGGGTCACGCTCTTCAGCGTCGCGCCGCTGGAGGGATCGTAGGACAGGGCATATTTGCCGATGGCCGCGATGTCCGCCGGCAGCACCACCGTCTCCCCCGTATATCCGGCCCAGATCAGGGTTTTGCTTTCCTTCAGGATCAGCATGGGAGGCGTATGCTCCCCCATGCCCCGGAACTCGTAGGGAGAGTCGGCCGCCACCCGGATCGTCATCAGGCCCAGATCGTTCAGGAAGGGATTTCCGTCCGGAAGGCGGACGCTGGCGGGCAGGGCGATATCCCGCAGGGCGTGGCAGCCGGCGAAGGCCCCGCTGTAAATTTGCTCCAGCCCCTCGGAAAGCTCCACCCGGGAAAGGCTGCCGCATCCGGAGAAGGCGTCCAGCCCGATGGTTTTGATCCCGGCGGGAATCGTAACCCCCGTCAGGGACGCGTCGTTTTTAAAGCATTCGGCGCTGATCAGGGTCACGGGATGCCCGTCGATTTCGGCGGGAACGGCGATCTCGCCCCCGGGCCCCCAGTAATTCAGCAGCGCCGCCCCGCCTTTTTCATCAAGAAGATACAGATAATCTCCGGATCCCTGATACTGCGCGTCCAGGGCGCCCCGCTGGAAGGCCGCCTGCACATTCAGGGCGTAATCGCTGGCCGCCAGGGCCCCCGCCGCCAGGCACATCGCCATCGCGGCGCAAAGCAGCAGACCAATCCATCCCTTTTTCATCCGCATCATCCCCTCATCCTCTTTTCGGCTTTTACCGGGCCCCATTGTACCCCATCCTTCCCTTTTCTGTCAATTGCGCCGGGCTCCGGTCTCCGTTCCCGGGCCATAACATCCCTGCATGGCGGCAGAAGAAGCGGCGGCCGGTAAAAGCCTTGCGGAACAGATTTTTTTCTCCGCCCTCTCCCCCTTTTCAATTGTTGTTTCATCGGGTACAATAAGCGCAGGTACATTCTGCAGGCAGCAGGATGTCCCAGGCCTCCGGCCGGCGGGCCGGGAACGAGGGGCAAATAGACAGCGAGGAGAATGATCATGAACAAGATTCAGGAGCGGGTGGAAGCCCTGCTGGCGAAAATGACGCTGGAAGAAAAGGCCGCCCAGATGATCCAGATTCCCTATTCCGTCCTGGGCCGGGAGGAATCCCTGAAATGGGCCCGCCGGGGCGCCGGTTCCTTCCTCCACGTGCTGGGGGACGACGCCCGGGAGGTTCAGCGGGCCGCGATGGAAACCCGACTCGGTATCCCCGTTATCTTCGGCATCGATGCCATTCACGGCCACGGCCTGAACCCCGGGGCCACCATCTTTCCCTCCCAGCTGGCGACGGCCTGCTCCTGGAATCCGGAGGCCGCCCGGAAGGTGGGCGAGGTAACGGCCCGGGAGGTGGCCACCGACGGGCTCCACTGGACCTTCTCCCCGGTGCTCTGTCTGGGGCGGGATCTGCGGTGGGGCCGGGTGGACGAAACCTTCGGCGAGGATCCCTTTCTGGCCGGGGAGATGGGCGCCGCCATCATCCGGGGCTATCAGGGGGACGATCTTACCGGGGACGAGTCCATCCTGGCCTGCGCCAAGCATTATCTGGCCTACGGGGAGGCCACCGGCGCCCGCGACGCGTGCGATTCCTCCATTACCTGGCGCCGCGCGAAGGAAACCTTCATTCCCCCCTTCCGCCGGGCGGTGGAGGCCGGATGCGGCAGCTTCATGACCGCCTACGGCAGTATCGACGGAACGCCCTTTACCGTCAGCCATAAGGCCCTGACCGAGGTGCTCCGGGAGGATCTGGGCTTCGACGGTTTCGTGGTCACCGACTGGGACAACGTCCGCTCCCTGATCACCAATCAGCATGTCGCCGCCGACATGGGGGAGGCCTCCCGGCTTTCCGCCGAGGCCGGCAACGATATGATCATGACCACCGACGCCTTCTATGACGCCATCCTGGCGGAAATCCGCGCCGGCCGCCTCGCGGAGGACGCGCTGGACAACGCCGTCCGCCATATCCTGACGGTCAAGTTCCGCATGGGTCTTTTCGAAAAGCCGGAAAAGAGGGGCCGTCCCGGCTGCATCGGCTGCGAAGCGCATCATCAGGCCGCCCTGGAGGCCGCCCGGGAAACCGTAACCGTCCTGCGCAACAGCGGCATGCTGCCCCTGGACGAGAGCCGGGTCAGGAAGGTGGCGGTCATCGGCCCCAACGCGGACAGCATCCGCGGCCAGTATGGCGACTGGACCTATTTCACCCATCCGGATCCCACCCATCCCCATGACCCCGTCCGTCCCTATGAAACGGTCTGGGAGGGCATGCGGGCCGTCTCCGAGGCTCACGGGGCCGAAGCCTTCTATGCCGAGGGCTGCGATGTTTTCCCCGGCGAGGGGGACGATATCGACGCCGCGGTAAAGGTGGCCCAGGGCTGCGACGCCATCATCCTGGTGGTGGGCGACCGGGTCGAGCAGCACGGGGAATACAAGGACCGGGCCAACCTGGATCTTTCCGGCCGCCAGACGGAGCTCTTCCGCGCCCTGCGGAAGCTCGGAAAGTCCCTGGCGACGGTGCTGGTGGCCTCCAAGCCCCTGACGCTGCCGGAGGTGGCCGAGGAATCCGACGCCTTCGTCTGTGCCTTTAACGGCGGCCAGTTCGGCGGCCGGGCGGTGGCGGAAATCCTCTGGGGCGACGTAAACCCCGTCGGCCGCCTGCCCATCAGCTTCGCCCGGCACGCCGGCCAGCTGCCCGTGCACTATACCGCCCTGCCCGGCTGGCACGGCGGGAAATACATGGATCTGCCGGCGGAGCCCCTCTTTACCTTCGGGGAGGGCCTGGGCTATACCACCTTCGCCTTCTCCGACCTCCGCTTCGACCCGGAAACCCTCCGGGCGGAAATCACCGTTTCCAACACCGGCAGCCGCCCCGGCCGGGAAACCGTCCAGGTCTATTTCCGGGATCTGGTCTGCCGGATTCTCACCCCCGTCAAGCGGCTCATCGCTTTCCGCCAGGTCGACCTGGCCCCGGGAGAAAGCAAAACCGTCCGTTTCGATCTGAAGCGGGAGGATTTCTCCTATGTGAATCCGGAGGAGGAGCGGGTGACCGATCCCGGCGAGTTCGAGCTGATGATCGGCCACAGCGCCAGGGACGAGGATCTGCAGCGGGTCACCTTTGCCCTGTGAAAAGGGCTCATCCCTGCTCCGTATGCAGAATCCCCGTTTCAAAAAATGGGACAGCGTCGTCCTCCGCCCCCGCTCGGTTTTCCCCGCGGAAAAAGGCCGCGGACACCCTTATATGATTTGAAAAGAGGAGGAACAGCACATGACAAGGATCGGTATTCTCGGCGCCGGCGGCATCGCCGCCACCATGGCCGGCACCCTCCGGAAGATGAAGGCAAACGGCGAGCCCGTCCGGCTCTACGCCGTTGGCAGCCGGGAGGAAGAAAAAGCCCGGGCCTTCGCGGAGAAGGAAGGCTTCGAGAAAAGCTACGGCTCCTATGAAGCCCTGGCCGCGGATCCGGAGGTGGATCTGATCTACATCGCCTCCCCCCACAGCCATCACGCGGAGCACGCCCGCCTCTGCCTGGAAAACGGGAAGGCCATTCTCTGCGAAAAATCCTTTACCGCCAACGCCGCCCAGGCCCGGGAGGTCCTTTCCCTGGCGAAGGAAAAGGGCATCCTGGCGACGGAAGCCATCTGGACCCGCTACATGCCCTCCCGGAAGATGATAGACGATCTGATCCGGGACGGGGCCATCGGCGCGCCCCGGGTGCTGACGGCGAACCTGGGCTATCCGATCTGCAATGTGCCCCGCCTGCGGGATCCGAATCTGGCCGGCGGCGCCCTGCTGGACGTGGGCGTCTATGCGCTGAACTTCGCCTCCATGGTGCTGGGCAACGGCATTCGGCGCCGGGAAAGCTGCATGGTTCCCCTGGAAACCGGCGTGGATCTTTCCGACAGCATTACCTATTTCTATGACGGCGGCGTCATGGCCCAGCTCATGGCCACCTCCGCCTGCCAGACGGACCGCCGGGGCATCATCTACGGCGAAAAGGGCTTCCTGGTGGTCGAAAACATCAATAACCCCTCCCGGATCGAGATCTGGCCGGGCCGGGATCCGAAGGAGCCGTCCCAGGTGCTGCCCGTTCCCGCCCAGCTGACCGGATACGAGTATGAGGTTCGCGCCTGCATGAAGGCCCTGGAGGAAGGCGCCCTCGAGTGCCCCGAAATGCCCCACAGCGAAACCATCGTCCTCATGGAGCAGATGGACGCCCTCCGGGCGGACTGGGGGCTTCGTTATCCCTTTGAATAAAGCCTGTCGCCACCGGGGCGGAGCGGAGGGATGCCTTCGTTCCGTCCTTCGCTTTCCCCGGGTTCTGACCGCAAACGAAAAAAACGCTGCGTTATGCGGCATTTGTTTCTCGCCTGGCTGGCCGTAAGGCGGCAAAGTATCCTTATGAATCGGAGGCGTCGGGATGCCCTTTCAGATCATCCGGAATGACATTACCCAGGTGGCGGCGGACGCCATCGTGAATTCCGCCAACCCGGATCCCACCTTCGGGGCCGGGACGGACGCGGCGATTTATCACGCCGCCGGGGCGGAGCGGCTGCTGGAGGCGCGGCGGAAAATCGGCCCCATTCCCGTGGGGCAGGCCGCCGCGACCCCGGCCTTTTCCCTTCCCGCCAAATATATTATCCATACCGTGGGTCCCTCCTGGCAGGGCGGGGATCACGGCGAGCGGGAGGCCGTCCGAAGCTGTTACCAAAGCTGCCTGTCCCTCGCCCTTTCCCTGGGCTGCGAGAGCATCGCCTTTCCCCTGATCGCCACGGGGGTTTACGGCTTTCCCCGGGCCGACGCCCTGCGCATCGCCGTTTCCGTCTTCAGCGATTTTCTGGCGGAGCACGAGATGCAGATCACCCTTGTGGTCTTCAACCGGGAGGCCTTCGTCCTCTCCGGGCGCATCTTCTCCGGCGTAAAGGCCTTTATCGATGAAAACTACGTCGCCGCCCGGGAGGAGGAGGAATACTTCCGTCTGGCTCCCCGGATGAGCATGGACCGTCCCCCCCGGGAGGCGCCTCCCATGCAGGGAAAGGCACCTGCCCGTCGGAAGCCGTTCTCCTGGCTGCGCAACAAACCCGGTTCTTCCCCGGAGCAAACGGAAGCTGATGCGGATGCTTCCCTCCCCGCGGCTCCCCCGCCGAAATCCCCTCGCCCGCCGCTGTCCCCGGCGGAGAGCCTCCCGAAGGACGACTTTCCTTCCGACGAATGGGATCAATCTGCCCTTTCCCCCAAACGGCCCGCCTCCGCTTCCCTTCCGCGGAGCGGCCCCGCTCCCCGTCCCGCGTCCCGTTCCCTGGAGGACGTGATCCGTCAGGCCGGGGAGACCTGGCAGCAAAGCCTCCTGCGTCTCATCGATGAAAAGGGCTATACGGATGTCGAGGTCTATAAGCGGGCCAATGTGGATCGCAAGCTCTTTTCCAAAATTCGCAGCAACCCGGATTATCAGCCGAAAAAAAGCACCGCCGTCGCCTTCGCCCTGGCGCTGCGGCTGAATCTGGATGAAACCCGGGATCTGCTGAGCCGGGCGGGATACGCGCTCTCCCCCAGCAGTCCCTTCGACCTGATCGTGGAATACTTTATCGACCAAAGAATCTATGATTCCTATACCATCAATCTGGCGCTGTTCGATTATCACCAGCCCCTGCTGGGCGCCTGAAAGCATGCCGGGCGCGCGAAAAAGCGGCTCCCTTCTTCAACGGAGGGGAGCCGCTTTTGCTGCTTTGGGATCAGTCGAGGAATTCCTCCCGGAGGGTGACGCCGAAATCCCGGGCGATGGCGCGGAGGCCGTCGTCGGTGATCGTCTGGATCTCCGGCAGGCCGGTGGATTTCTGCAGCACCCAGATCTGGGCGGATTTTTCAATCGTATGCATGAGTCCGAAGGTGATGTCGAAATCCGGGCCGGAGACGAAAAGCCCGTGCTGGGCCCAGACGGCGGCCTCGAAGGTCTTCATCTTTTCACAGGTGGCCAGGGCGATGTCCGCGCCCCCGGGCACCATCCAGGGCACGACGCCCACGCCGCCGGGGAAAACCACCGGGCATTCCGTCGCGCTCTTCCACAGGGTCCGGGAAAAATCCCGATCCGTCAGCGGAACCACATATGTCATGGCAATGACGTTGGGGGTATGGGCGTGATAGATGACCCGGGTCGCCCCGCCCGTCGCCTCTGCCCGGACGGAGTGGTTCATGAAATGGGTGGGGAATTCGCTGGTGGGGCGGCCGCCGTTGACCAGGCCCCAGACGATCCGCCATGCGTCGCCCCGCTCGTTGATCTCCACGACGCACAGGGAATCCTCCGGATAAAGGCTCACGTTGCGGAAGTATTTGCCGCTGCCAGTGACGATAAAGTATTCCCCGGCCAGGTTCTGCCCCGTTACGCCCATGGAAACCCAGGGGCGGGGCGTTTTATCGAAGAAGGGACGCATGGCCTCGACCTCTTCCGCCTTCAGCCGGTAGGAAAGGTTGCCGCCGTTGCGCTCGTGCCAGCCCTGCAGCCAGCCGTCCTCGCAGACGCGGATGTACCGTTTCATGATGTCCAGATCCAGAATGCTCATTTTGTTTGCTCCTCACTATGGCTCGTTCCCGCCATTGTTTCTTTGCTGTTGGCTTTTCCCCGGCCGGATGGATTCCCGGGCCGCTTCTTCTTGTCCCGCTGAAAGGGAAATTACCGGGTAATGATCTCGATGGGCAGGTTGAAGATCTTCGCTACCTTCACGAGGGTGTCCGCGTGCCGGCCGACGGCGGCGGCCATATGGTGGGTCGGGCCGGCCTCGCTCCAGCGGTTGACAAATTCCCGCGCCCCGATGGAAAAGCGGGTCCGCATATTGGTATCCCCGAAGGTAAAAATGGGGCCTTCCTCATTGACGCCCTCGGCCACGATCATCTTGAAATGCCCGTCCCGGTCCTGCGTGATGGCCAGATACGTGACCGCCCCGGCAGGGGGATAGAACTGGGTCAGATAGCCGCCGCCGGTTTTCCCGTGGAAAACGGGAACGATCTTCATCGTGGGCTTCCGGGCCTGGGAGATGTCCGCGTCGCCGGAGCCGGAATGGCCGATGATGCAGATATCCTCGTTGAAGTCGATGGAATACATTTCGCTGAGCTGGCCGGTTCCGGAGATGACCTTCAGGATCCCCATCGCCATGGCCACCTTGATGTCCCCCTCCACAGCGCAGGCGGTTCCCTGGCGGATCAGCATGGAGAAGGCGGGAATCAGCATGGAATCCAGCTTGCCGGCGATGCCCTGGGCGAAGCCGTCGTAGTGGCTGGCGACAAAGCCCAGCTGCTCCTCCTTCACCCATTCCTCAAATGCCACGACGTATTTCGCCATGTCCCATACGGTCTCCACCGTGGCGCCGCCTTCGATGTCGAAGGTATCCAGAATGTCCTGCGCCTTCGCCCGGATGGCGGCCTCATCGGTAATGTGATCCGCGATGGCCCACATCTTCTCCCAGTCGAACTGCTTGGTATACAGGAACATCCGGTGATACAGGTTGGTTTCGTCGATATAGAGATCCATCATGCCCGGATAGGGTCGCCCGATCTGGGCCAGGTTGGTGCCCCGGAAACGGCGGCGCACCTGGGCCGCCCGGCACCAGTCCTCGATTTCGGCCGCCAGCGCCGGATCCCCGCCCTCGGAAACGCCGGTAATGACCGCGTGCCGCTTGCCGGCGCGCTCCAGGTCGGCCACCATCTCGCCCACCGCGCCGCAGGCGTAAAGCGTGCCCAGCCAGGTCGGCGTATCGGTATGAGGGTAATCCGGGGCCTTCATCTTCTGGATGTTGACCAGCACCACCGGCACGTCCAGATCCCGGGCAGCGGGCAGCATGTTATAGGAGGTGGCGTAGGTCAGCAGCTGGAGAATCACCAGATCCACGTCCGCGGCGCGGAATTTGTCGCCGGCGGCCATGGCCTGCTCCTTGGTGGTCACGATGCCGCCGTCGATCATCTCCACCGAGGAGGGAATCAGGGTCTTAAAATCCCGGTACTGGCCCTCGAATTCGGGAACGAGGGAGGGAAACTGGGGCAGATAGGCGCCCAGGGCGATGGCGAAGACGCCGACCCGGGCCTTGGTCTCGACCAACATGGGATATTCCTCCTTTTATCTTGCGGCGAATCGTTACCGATCCGCGTTCATCTGGATTTTCAGATTGCCCAGCGCGGTGGCCTCGATGGGCAGGGCGATGACCCGCTTTCCGGTGGCTTCGGCCGTCAGGCGGTTCAGAAAGGCGTTTTTCGCGCCGCCGCCAACGATGTAGATCCGGTCGTAGGTCCGGCCGGTGTTTCTTTCGATTTCGTCCAGCGCCCGGCGATAGCTTTGGGCCAGGGAGCAGTACGCGCATCGGAAATAGCCGGCGGGGCTTTGGGGCTTCGCGGGGAGCAGGGCGTCAAAGGCGGCCTTCATGCTCTTGGGCGCCAGCAGGGACGGATCGTCCGCGTCCAGCAGGCCGTCAAACCCGTCCCGCTCGGCGGCGGCGGTAATGTCGCTCCATTCCGTGTCCGGACAGAGCTCCGCCCGCAGCCGGTTCACCAGCCACATGCCCATGATGTTTTTCTGATACCGGTTGTAGCCCACGCCCCCCTCGTTGGACCAGTTGGCCTCCCGGCTCCGCTCATCCGTCAGGGGAGAGGGGGTTTTGACTCCCAGCAGGCTCCAGGTTCCCGAGGAAATATAGGGCGCGTCCTCCTCCATGGGGATGCCCTCGACGGCGCTGCCGGTATCGTGCGTCGCGCAGAGGATCACCTTGATTCCCCGGTATTCCCCCAGCGCCTCGCCGGGGCGGCGGAGCTTCGGAAAAAGCCCCTCCGGCAGCCCCAGGGCCCGGATCAGCTCCGGGTCGTATTCCCCGGTTGCGGCGCTGACCAGGCCGCCGGTCGTGGCGTTGGTATACTCGTGCGCCGCCGCGCCGCAGAGCCTGTACATCAGCCAGCAGGGGATCATCAGGAAATCCGTCGCCCCTTCCAGCCGGCCGTCTCTTTGGTCGGCAAAGAGCTGATAGACGGTGTTGAAGGGCTGAAACTGGATGCCGGTCCGCCGGTAGAGCTCCGGAAAAGGAACTTTTTCATGCGCGGCGGGGATAACCGCCTCCGTCCGCCCGTCGCGATAGGCGTAGCAGGGCAGAACCTCCTTCTCCCCCTTCATGATCACGTAATCCACGCCCCATGTGTCGATGGACAGGGACCGGATCCCGCTCTCCTCCGCCAGGGCCTTGTCGATCCCCGCCTTTACGTGATCCAGCAGGGCATAGATGTCCCAGACCAGGTGTCCCTTTTCTTCCTTTACGCCGTTGGGAAACCGGTACACCTCCCGGGTTTCGCGGCGGCCGTTTTCCTCCCGCAGCAGGATATGCCGCCCGGAGGAGGCCCCGATGTCGATGGCCAGATATGCTCTCATGAAATCCCTCCAGGAATGGGATGAGTAATGATCAAAGCTCAGTATATCAGAAAAAGGACGCCCGCGCCACTGTTTTTCTGAAGCATCTTCGCCGTCCGTGCCCGGTTTCCGGCGTCCTCGCCATCTCCCCGGTCGGTTCTCGGCCGGAGATAAGGAAGCCCTTCCATCGCCGGGACCGGAGCGTCTCCTCTCAGCGGCGTCATAATGCCGGGGCGGGATCAAACACTTACTGTCGGGATCCAGTATGCATTTCCCTTCCCGCCGGCGCGCTCCGGCCTGTTTTTTTCCTGTTCTTTTTGACCGTTTCTCATTGACAGCGGCGGCTTTCTTCAATAACATGTGGAGAGTGTTTCGCCCGGACAAAACCGGGAGAAAAACCAATATCACAGAGGAGGATTGTGAGATGAAAAAACTGTTGTCCCTTGCGCTCGCGCTGGCCCTGGTTCTTTCCATGATGGCCATCGTTCCCGCGGCCGTGGCCGAAGACGATGATTTCCACATCGCCATCGTGACCGGTTCCGTTTCCCAGTCTGAGGACGACCGCCGCGGCGCGGAAGCCTTCCAGGCCATGTATGGCGAAGACCGGGTCAAGCTGGCCATCTATCCCGACAACTTCATGGACGAAGTTGAAACCACCATCCAGACCATCGTCAACTTTACCGATGACCCCAAGATGAAGGCCATCATCGTTAACCAGGCGATCCCCGGAACCACCGAAGCCTTCCGCCAGGTCAAGGCGAAGCGCCCCGACATCCTCTGCATCGCCGGCGAAGCCCATGAAGACCTGCCCGAAATCGGCAGCGCGGCGGATCTGGTCTGCAACAACGACTTCGTCGCCCGCGGCTATCTGATCATCCGGACCGCTCATGAGCTGGGCTGCGACACGTTCGTGCATATTTCCTTCCCCCGCCACATGAGCTACGAGACCATGTCCCGCCGCGTGGCCATCATGAAGGCCGCCTGCGAGGAGTTCGGCATGAACTTCGTGCTGGAAACCGCTCCCGACCCCACCTCTGACGTCGGCGTCGCCGGCGCCCAGGCCTACATCCTGGAGAAGACCCCCGAATGGATCCAGAAGTACGGCACCAACTCCGCCTACTTCTGCACCAACGACGCGCACACCGAGCCCCTGCTGAAGCAGCTGCTGGAATACGGCGGATTCTTCATCGAGGCCGACCTGCCCTCTCCCCTGATGGGCTATCCGGGCGCTCTGGGTCTGGATCTGACCGACGCCAACGGCGACTTTGAGAAGATCCTGGCCTCCGTCGAGTCCGCCGTGAACGACAAGGGCGGCGCCGGCCGGTTCGGCACCTGGGCGTACTCCTACGGCTACACGGTTTCCGCCGGTCTGGCCCAGCATGCCATGAACGTCATCAAGGGCGAGAGCGAGCTGTGCGACATCGACGACATTGCCAAGGCCTACGAAGTCTTCTCCCCGAAGGCCAAGTGGAACGGCTCCAGCTATACCAACGCGGACACCGGCGTCAAGTCTGAGAATGTATTCCTGGTCTATCAGGATACCTACATCATGGGCAACCCCGGCAAGTTCATGGGTTCCACCGAAATTGAGGTGCCCGAGAAGTACTTCACCATCAAGTAATCCACGGAACGATTCATCATTTCGCAAAGGGGAAGGACGTCCCTGTCCTTCCCCTTTGCCTTTGAGGTTATGGGAATGAATACGAATGAACACGCTCCCCTGCTGGAGCTGAAAAATATCCGGAAGGATTTCTTCGGAAATCAGGTGCTGACGGATATCAACCTGACCCTGGAGGAGGGGCAGGTGCTGGGCCTGGTGGGTGAAAACGGCGCCGGGAAGAGCACCCTGATGAAAATTCTCTTCGGCATGGACGTCATCCGGGAGACCGGCGGCTTCGGCGGCGAGATCCTGATGAACGGGAAAAAGGTGGCCTTCCAGACTCCCTTTGACGCCCTGAAGGCGGGCATCGGCATGGTGCATCAGGAGTTTTCCCTGATTCCGGGCTTTACCGCCGCCGAAAACATCCTCCTGAACCGGGAGCCCCAGAAGCACAGCGTCGTTTCCGAGGTTTTCGGCCAGCGGCTCAACACGCTGGATCGGGGGAAGATGAAAAAGCAGTCGGACGCGGCCATCGAGAAGATGGGCGTTCAGATTGACGGGGAAATGCGCATCGACGAGATGCCCGTCGGCCATAAGCAGTTCACGGAAATCGCCCGGGAGCTGAGCAAGGATCATCTGAAGCTGCTGATCCTCGACGAGCCCACCGCGGTGCTGACCGAAAAGGAAGCCTCCGCCCTGCTCGATTCCATCCGGGGCATGGCCTCCCGGGGCATCGCCGTTATCTTCATTACCCACCGGCTTCAGGAGATCCTTTCCGTCTGCGACAAGGTCGTGGTCATGCGGGACGGATACGTCGTCCAGGACGTGCCCGCCGCGGAAACCGACGTTCCCCAGATCACCCGCTGGATGGTCGGCCGGGATGTCGCCGGGGGAAGCGTCCGGCGCGAGCTGCGGGACGATCCAAACGCGAAAATCGTCCTGTCCATCCGCCGCCTGTGGGTGGATATGCCCGGCGAGCTGGTCCGGGACGTCAGTCTGGACGTCCGGGAGGGCGAAATCCTGGGCATCGGCGGCCTCGCCGGCCAGGGCAAGCTCGGCATCCCCAACGGCATCATGGGCCTGTATGAGGCGGGCGGAACCGTGACCTTCGAAGGGAAAAACATTCCCCTCAACGAGCCCCGCAGGTGCCTGGACGCCTCCCTGGCCTTCGTTTCCGAGGATCGACGGGGCGTGGGCCTGCTGCTGGACGAGAGCCTGGAGTGGAACATCGCCTTCCCCGCCATGCAGATCCAGAACAAGTTCCTGAAAAACTATCTGGGCGGCCTGGTGAAATGGCGGGATGAAAAGGCCATCCAGGAGGTCACCCGCCGCTATGTCGACGAGCTGCAGATCAAATGCACCGACACCCGCCAGAAGGCGAAGGAGCTCTCCGGCGGTAATCAGCAGAAGGTCTGCCTGGCCAAGGCCTTCGCCCTGGCGCCGAAGTTCCTCTTCGTTTCGGAGCCGACCCGCGGCATCGACGTGGGCGCCAAGGCCCTGGTGCTCGACGCGCTGCGCCGGTTCAACAGGGAAAACGGGGTCACCGTGGTGATGATCTCCTCCGAGCTGGAGGAGCTCCGGCAGATCTGCGACCGGATCGCCATTGTTTCGGGGGGCAAAATCGCCGGCATTCTCCCGGCGGACCGCTCCTCCGAGGACTTTGGCATGCTGATGGTCAGTTCAGTAAAGTGAGGCGGAAACATGAGCGAAAAGGTACAAACCAACCAGACCCTCGCGGAAAGAGTGACAGCCGCGGTGGAGTCCTTCGGGCTCCCCCGGATGATTATCGCGCTGTTTCTGCTGGTTCTGTTTATCGCGGCGCCCTTTGTCGGCGCTGATTTCGGCACCCAGGTCACCAATACCCTGAACCGCTTCTCCTGGAACGCGGTGCTGGTGCTGGCCATGGTGCCCATGGTGCACTCCGGCTGCGGGCTGAACTTTGGCCTCCCGCTGGGGATTATCTCGGGCCTGCTGGGAGCGACCCTCTCCATCGAGCTGGGCTTCTCCGGCCCCATGAGCTTCGTTATGGCGATCCTGATCGCCACTCCCTTCGCCCTGCTCTTCGGCGCGGGCTACGGCGCCCTGCTGAACCGCATCAAGGGCGGCGAAATGATGATTGCCACCTACGTGGGCTTCTCCTCCGTGTCCCTGATGTGCATCATGTGGCTGCTGCTCCCCTATCACAGCCCCAACATGGTCTGGGGCCTGGCGGGCAAGGGCCTGCGGACGACGATCTCCCTGGAGGGCTATTACGACAAGGTGCTGGCCAACTTCCTCCAGATCAAAATCGGCACCCTGGTCATCCCGACGGGCACGCTGCTGTTCTTCGCGCTGCTGGCCTTCCTGATGTGGGCCTTCCTGCATACGAAAACCGGCACGGCCATGACCGCCGTGGGCTCCAACGCCGTCTTCGCCCGTGCCGCCGGCATCAATGTGGATAAAATCCGGCTCCTGTCCGTGGTGATGTCCACCTGGCTGGCCGCCGTCGGCATCCTGGTCTACGAACAGGGCTTCGGCTTTGTCCAGCTCTACATGGCGCCCTTTAACATGGCCCTGCCCGCCGTTTCCGCCATCCTGATCGGCGGCGCCTCGGTCAACAAGGCGTCCATCGCCAACGTCATCATCGGTACCTTCCTCTTTCAGGGGATCGTCACCATGACCCCCACCGTCATGAACAACATGATTCACATGGACATGAGCGAGGTCATCCGGATCATCGTCTCCAACGGCATGATCCTCTATGCCCTGACGCGGAAAACGGAGGCGAAAAAATGAGCGCGAACAATAAACCTTCCTCCGGCCGCTCCCTCGGCAGCTTTCTGGCCGGAAACTCCGTGCCGATCATGTTTGTCCTGATCTGCGCGGTCTGCATTCCTCTCTCCGGACTGTCCCCCGCCTATCTGATCAACGAGATCATCACCCGCATGGGGCGGAACGTTTTCCTGATTCTGTCCCTGCTGATCCCCATCATGGCGGGCATGGGCCTGAATTTCGGCATGACCCTGGGGGCCATGGCCGGCGAAATCGCCCTGATCTTCGTTTCCGACTGGCAGATCTGGGGCATCTCCGGCGTCGTGCTGGCGATGATTATCTCCATCCCCTTCTCCGTGGCCCTGGGCCTGCTCTGCGGCAAGATCCTGAACATGGCCAAGGGCCGGGAAATGGTGACCAGCTATATCATCAGCTATTTCATCAACGGCGTGTATCAGCTGGTGGTGCTCTACATGATGGGCTCCATCATCCCCATCGCCCATACCTCCGTCCGCCTGCCCCGGGGCTACGGCATCCGGAACACGGTAAGCCTGCTGAGCCTGCGCCAGTGTCTGGATAACCTGCTGGCCATCAACGTCGCCGGCATCCGCATCCCCGTGCTGACCTTCCTGATCATCGCGGTCATGTGCCTGGTGATCGTCTGGTTCCGCCGGACGAAGCTGGGCCAGGATATGCGCGCCGTCGGGCAGGATATGGAGGTGGCCCGGGACGCGGGCATCAACGTGGAAAAGACCCGGATTATCTCCATCGTTATTTCCACCGTGCTGGCGGGCTTCGGCATGATCATCTATCTCCAGAACATGGGCAACATGGCCACCTACAGCGCCCACAGCCAGATCGGCATGTTCTGCATCGCCGCCCTGCTGGTCGGCGGCGCCTCCGTGGACCGCGCCTCCATCGGCAACGTCTTCCTGGGCGTCATCCTCTTCCATCTGATGTTCATCGTCGCCCCCAACGCCGGCGCGAAAATCACCGGCGATTCCATGATCGGCGAATACTTCCGCGTCTTCGTTTCCTACGGCGTCATTACCCTCGCCCTGGTCATGTATGAAACGAAGAAGCGCAGAGCAAAATCCACGGTCGGCCGTCAGCTGCAGCTGGACCAGCAGGAGGCGCTGAAATGAAAAATAAGCGGAAATGGATCATCCGGGGTGCCGTGGTGCTGTGCGTGCTGGCGCTGGCCGCCGTGCTGATGTATGTCGGCCGGGGCCACACCGTTTATTTCGACAACAAAACCCTGGAATACGGCGGCGAAACCTATTCCGCCTTCCAGCGCGTGGAGGTCTATGTCGGCGGCGAGCGGGTCGCCAAGCTCAGCAAGCGGGACCGCGGCATGGCCACCTGCATCGGCCAGAATTTCTCCATGACCCTGGAAATCACCCCCAATAAGGGAGACGATCCGGTCACCAAAACCTATTCCCTGGCCCTCCCCTACAATCTGGATGGCATCGTCGTGAACCTCCCGGGCCTCCTGGCGGATCTGCCCCAGGACGCCTGGATGACGGAGTTCGTTTCCCTCGCCACCACCTCCACCCCCGAGGATGAGGAGATTATCACCGAGGACGACGGCCTGGGAGATTTCTGATCGGGGCATACCACGAAAAAAGCGGAGCGTTCGGCTCCGTTTTTTTATGCCCGCGTCCCGCCTTCGCTTTAATCTTGACCGCCGATCGCTGACGAGTATACTGCGCTCAGGGCAATGCATTTCCCCCCAGCTTGGTCTGTCAGCCTTGACATATATCCGGCAATATTCGGATGCCATCCCTGAGCTGTTAGCTCATCCGTAAAAATCCGGGCATCGCGCCGCTTTTTGACCACGGGCTGTCCCTGTTCAACTACGCGATGCCGGACGACATCGACAGCATGAAGTCTCTGGACGAATACGCGAAGACCCGGTCTTCCGCCTATGGCGTCCCCTTCGAAAACATTGTCCGTGAATTTATCATCTCGCAGCAGAAGGAACAGTTGCGGAAGGTGATCGGTTTCCGGTTCAGGAAGCATTCCGCGTACAACCTGCCGGCGGAACGGCTGAAGGCCATTGAAAGAACCCTGCAGAGCAGGGCCCGTGCTTTCATGAATATGGAAGCATCGTTCAAAGCATAGTTCATGACAGATCCCGTTTCCTGTAAACCCTCCTCCGCCGGATACCGATCATTCCGATCGTTCCCACAACCATCATCAGGCCCCAGAGGAGGGGGTTGCTGTCGTCCCCGGTTTTGGGAATCGGCGCCAGAACGGAGAAGGTTCCCTCCGCCGCGCCGTCCGCGTATACAACCTGGATGGTATGGCTTCCCAGGGCCAGCGTTTGCAGGAACTCGGGCTTCAGCTCCACCACCGTGCTGCCGGGGGAGGCGCTGTAATATTTCTTTTCAATCAGGGTTCCGTCAATCGTGATTCCGGTAAAATACGTAAAGCTTCCGTCGGCCACGAACCGAAGCTTCTCCCCGGAGTCCCGGTTCCAGCCGGATCCGTTCCCCTCGGTGATCCTGTATCCGATCTCCCAGACCGCGTACAGCGTTGTATTCTCATCAAACCGGACGGCTTCCCCGGCGGAATACTCGGCCTTTTCCCGGTCCCGATACCGTTTCCATCCTTCGAAAATATGCTGATTGTCCCATACGGGAATTTTGGAGCTCAGGTGGAACCAGGCCCCCTGTTTTTCCACCTGGGGCTCCGGTTTTTCGCTTTCCGGACCCCCGTTCATCAGATAGGTCACTATGACCGGCTTCAGCACGGGATCGTATCCCCAGATCGCGTAGATCACCGTGTCCTCTTCGAAATAATAATACTGCCCCGGATGCATTTCCCCTGCCCCGGCGTCCTTTTCCACGCTCCAGCCCAGGAAGTTATGCCCCTCCCAGGTGGGAACGGTCCCGCTGACCTGCATGTAGCTCATGCGCTCGATCCACTGGCCCGGGGGCGTCTGGCCTTCCGGCGCCCCGTTCATGTCATAGGTGATATGAATCGGCATGGAAACCGGCTTGAAGCCCCACAGGGCGTACAGCGTCACGACCTTCGTCACCTGATCATAGGGCACCAGGTTCAGATATCCCACAGGGAAATCCACCACCATCGCGTCGGGCTCGTAGGCCCAGCCCAGGAATGTGTGGTTCTCCCACTTCGCCTCCTCGGTAGTCAGCTCCATGGGCTGGTTGTTGACGCCCACCTGCGGTTCCGGCGCGTAGGTTCCGCCATTGGCGTCAAACATGACATACCATACATCCGAAATCACCCGCCACCGGGCGTAAAGCGTCATGTCCCCGTCCGGCTTCAGCGTGGCCCCCGGGGCATAGTGGATGCCGCTACCGTCCGGATTGGTGCTCCATCCGAGAAAATGCAGCCCGGATTTGGAGGGGGTCGTAGCCGGAATGCGCACGGATCTCCCCGGGAAAAACAGCACGGCGGAGGGCATATTGACCGCGTGACCGGAGCCGGGATCCTCGAATTTCAGATAGATCTTCCGGATATCCAGCTTCAGATACACATCCTTCGGCTGCCGTTCCTGCTTCGCGTTCAGCCCCTTTTCCGTCACCGTCGTGGACAGCGTTATCGGCTTTTTCTCCGGATCCTCCGGATCGACGTAGCTGGCGGTAATGGTAACATCCAGCGTGGAGCCGTCCTTCGTGTCCTTCGTCGGGTTCGCCCGCTGGGCATAAACGGTGGCGATGCCGGAGGCGTCCGTTTTAATCTTGTCCGTCTGGCTCTTGAACCAGTCCTCCCGGGGCGTCAGGCTGACCTCCGCTCCCTGAATGGGATGCCCGTCCATATCCGTCACATGCACGTCGATCCTGTATCCAATGTGGGGACATTTGGTGGCCCCGCCGTCGTTATAGGTAAAGGAATGATAAAACTCCACGAAGGGATCGGAGAAGATGGGATCCGTGAGGTTGACAAGAGTTTTGCTGACCAGCCCCCAGAAACCGGAAAGCCCGATGCTGATGGGCCCCTTCTGCCATTTTATATCGCCGGAAAGGCATTTCATGTCCTCGCAGGCGTGCCAGATTTTCTTTTCCGGATCCCCGGGATCCGTTCCCCCGCCCCGCAGATCCGCCGTCAGCAAAATGCCGTCCTGATAATTGATGCCCAGGGAAAGCAGCCCCCCGAACAGGGACAGGTTGCCGCCCCACTTTAACCCCGCGAAAACCTTCCCCTGCATGGCATAGGATGTCCCGGTGAAATGGGGGCCGTCGGTAGGCATATCCACCCTTCCAAAGAACTTATGCGCGATGTCATAGTTGTAGCTGACCCGCATGTCGATGCCCCACATGGCGTTCAGCGCAAACTGAACCTGCCCTTTGGCGCTTCCGTTGAGGCCCACCTTGGGGGAGATGTCAATCCCCACGATCCCCGGAACAATGGGAATCTGGATGGGGATAATCGGATGAAAATATCCCAGACTTTCGGAGGCGACGTCGATATAGAAGTAATCCGCCACCAGCCGGAACGTCAGCTTCATGTCCAGCCAGAAATAGGTATGCCAGAAGCTCCAGTCCCCGGCCGCGTCGCCGTAAATCTCGATCCGGCCGTTGATTTTGATGACGGCCTGGGAGGTAACGGTTCCCGGCACTCCGGGAATGTGGATGGTGATATTGTTCAGGGGAATGCTGACGGTTCCGTTCCCGTTCTGCCCGCTGTGAAGGCTGAAGCTGCGGATATACCGCGCCTGGTCGCCCTGGGTCGGCTTGTTCAGCGTCAGAAGGCCGCCATCCAGTCTGCTCACCGTTCCCATGTTCAGCAGCCAGTTCCCGGCCGCGTCCTGCTCCGCGATAACCACCCGACTGCCGGCGGAAAGGTCCGTCGACCGGGTTCCGGTGCGGTAACGGGTAAGGTGATAAACCGGATTCTTGCCGTCCGCCACCGGCTGGGCGACGATGCCCTCCGCGCTGCCGGTTTCCTGGATCAGGGTGACGCCTTCCTGCAGGACCAGAAAACCGTTCGCCCCCAGGTCGGCAATATCCGCGTCCTGCGGTCGGGAAACCGTTCCCTCCCGCACCGGCGCGTTTTTGTCCTGGGTCACCACCCACGCGGATTCATCCCGGGAGGCGTTGCTGACGGTTTCGAGGAATTGCGCGTACTGGCTGTCCGCTTCGGATTCCGCTCCGGCGCTTCCCCAAAGGGCCACCCCGACGGCCGCCAGAATCATCAGTGCCAGCAGCAGCCATTTACGGCTTCTGAAGCTCTCTTCTTTTCCTGCGTTTTCTTTCATCTGCGATCCCCCCTGCCTGTTGCCGGGAAACGGTAACCGTTCCCAGCCCGGCTCTTAACGATTTTCTCCATCTTCTCTGCGGCGCGATGGAAAGAATGCATGTGCTGAATCCCAGCTCAGTGGTCTGATTGCGGATGTACCGCCGTTAAAAGAGCATCAAACCCGGTCTGCTCAAGGATTTCCCTGATGTTATCATGAACCCGTTTCAATGTAACGCCATGCCCGCAGTTTTTCTGCATGATCAGGAGCACCCGCAGGCCCGCGGATGAAATGTAATCCAGCGCGCCGCAATCCACTTCGACGTCGGAAACAGGATGCGCGTTTTTTTCTGTTTCCCAGGCCTTCAGCAGCTCCGGCGCGGTCAGCGTATCCATTCTGCCCCGCAGGGAAACCCGGAAGACCGTATCATCCAGAGTATAATCCAATCCAAAGGGCCTGTCCATCCCGGAGACAGTTCTTTTTTGTTCTTTTTGTGGACGGATCACCCAATAGTGGCAGCGCCCCATGGCTTTCCTGAAGGCCTCCTCTGCTTTTCCGATTGTTTGCGATAGATGGACAGTTCCGGCATCTTTTCCGCAAGACAGATTTTTTCGGCGGTCAGGCCGTGTTTTTCCAGGAAGGCAAGGGCCGTTTTCGCGGTCAGAAACACCGGATTTGTCCTGGCCAGCAGGCTGTAATCAGTCTCGTATTTCATCGTTTTCCCTTCTTTTCACAAAGGTATGAGCCAACGCTTCGGTCAATCCTTCCATTAATCCGTTAAAGAAGTCAAAACCTGCGAAGTTTTCCTTCATCTCCTGCTGAGACAACATGGATTTAAATTTGATATCTTCCATGGATTTCACTCCTCGCTTCAACCAACTTATTAATCCATTCAGCGCTGCTGCTGCTCACTCAAACCGGATGTGACTTCTCTGTTTCAAGCATCTTTTTATATCAACCCGTCCCTCAGCATCCTGTTGATCTCGTCCAACTGGGGCGAATGAACGATTTTCGACACCTGCAACATCTGAAGCGCTTTCTCGTAAACGTCATGCGTATGCTCGTCAAACAAAACCCATTCCACCAGATCCAGTTCGCCTGGATGTTCTTCGATGAACTGGTTGACTGTACGCACAGCGATCTTTGCGGCTTCTTCCACAGGATAACTGTAAACGCCTGTCGAGATAGAAGGGAACGCGACGCTGCGGATCCTGTGATCAACCGCAACCTGAAGAGAATGACGATAACAGTTCGCCAGCAGTTCAGCTTCTTTGTGTTTTCCGCCATTCCAGATCGGCCCGACCGTATGGATGACATATTTGCAGGGGAGATTGTACGCCCCCGTCATCTTGGCCTCGCCCGTCTCACAGCCGTGAAGGGTTTTGCATTCTTCCAGCAGCTTTGGGCCGGCCGCGCGATGGATAGCGCCATCCACACCCCCACCGCCGAGCAGGGACCTGTTTGCCGCATTCACGATGGCTTCCACGTCGTTTAATTTGGTAATATCTCCCAGAAGCATCCGCATCACCGTCCCGGATTTTGCGGACTGCTTTCCGAACCGGTTGGAGAAACAGCCGTTTTCCCCGTCATCCTTCCAGAAAAACACCGTGGGCTGTTTCCGCACGGGACGGTGCATGTGCATATACTTTGAGACCCACTCCGGATCATCATAGTGACTGTATTCGCTCATCTGGCAGCCATGACAAAGATCGTCAGCGATTTCGAGAATCACGTCGGAGAGCTCCAGATCCTTCTTCCACTGATCGTCGATTGCGTCATAGCCAAGCAGCGCGCCCAGAATATTCCCCGTGACCGCGCCGGTGGAGTCACTGTCTCCGCGATGATTGACGGCGGCAATCACCCCCGCGGAGAAACTGTCCTGATGCCTTAACGCGCAATAGAGGGAAATGCCCAGCGTCTCCTCGGCCACCCAGCCTTCGCCCAGCTGATGAATATTGGCAAGATCGTCCGTGCTGTTTTCAGACAGCGCTACGGCGCGGTCGATGATCTCAACAAGCTTGCGGAGATATGGATCGCCGTCAAAAATTTGGGCAACGGTGTCCCGCGCCTCCAGCACGATTTCCTTCAGGGACATCCTCTCATCTTCCTGCGGGAACACAATCCGGTTGATCACATGCACCAGTACCGCCGCTGGCATATAGCCAAGGGAATGCCCGTGTGTGATGGCGGCCAGCTGAGCGCCCTCCATGTCCAGCGTCCGGATATTATTCAACTGATAATTCACCGCCAGCGGAGCCACTCGCATGATGCCGCCACATCCATTACTGTTGTTCCGCTGCGCCTCCACATAGTCTTCGTATTCTGTCCCCTCCTGCAAGGCGGAAAGACAGGTATTGCCGGGTGCCCGTCTTGCATACAGCTCCGGCACATCCAGAAGCCAGGAACATCCGCCAGCCCTGGTATGGCGTTCGTACCGGTTTACTTCCGACATCGAAGATTCCTGTGTCTTCAGCCAGTCCTTATACGCTTTTATCACATAGGCTCTAGGCCGGCCCCGAATGCCGCGCATGGCGCCTCTTGTATCCCCTACGAGAAGGCCATTCGCTGTAAAAAGGGACATCTGTGTATCATCAGAGATCAACGCCTTCCCGCTCACCTTATCCTTCGTATATGAGGTGATGCCTCCCGGGCCGTATTGGCTGAAGATCTGTCCTTCCTGCAGAAACTCAACAGGATATCCCAGCGCGTCACCCACAGCCCCGCCAAATATACAGCCTCTGATGGCGTCCAGATGAACCTCCGTCTCTTTTATCCTCTCCAACGCGCGATCAATTTCCTCCTGGTTCTCGTCCCTGTAGAAATTGGAAAAGTTCCGGCTGAATTCCCTGAAGTTGTACTGCTCCGAAGAACGACATAAAACAGCAAAGTCTATTCTGCGGAACATATCGCTTTCCCACATGCCATCAAAATTGAATTCCTTCAGTGCTTTGTAGAACAGATCAGAAACAATCCTGGCGTCATTCCCAAATGCGCCGCAGCCAAAGGCGCCAAGGATCAGATACTTGTATCCCAGATACGCCGCAACCTTCAGCATACCTGTAATGCGGTCATAGACCATGGCTTCATATTGTTTCTGGGTCATGCCTTCCAGGCCGTTGTCAATCATGGGCGCGGCGCACGTCATCACGGCAACGATCACGGTTTCCGGGAGCAGCTCGCCGTTTTCATCCTTGATGATCTCCACCTGAGGATGGATCATCAAGGCATGCGATCCCATATAGGTCCCCAGAGAGCGGTTGTAATCGTAATAGACTTTGGCCTTCACGCCTTCCAGCGAAATCAGGAGGGAGCTCTTCCTGCAAAGATCCTCTTCCTGCGCTTTTGCCCCCCTGCGCACACCGCCACCGGGATTCACAGGATTCGCCAGGTTCAGGACCAATACAGGCTTTGCCCCTTTCTGCTTCAGATGGTAAGAAAACTGTTCTGTCCGCTTCCGGGCCAGCGTGAAGGCATCCATATTTTCGCAGCCGTAACCGCATCTGCCAAGAACATGGACATGTTCAAAGTCTTTTGCGTTGCAGATCCTTTGAACGTCCTCCGGCAGGTAACCCTGAACCTCCTCCATCTGCTCACGGGACAGTTTCAGGGAAACCGTCTCCCCGTGAAGCTGATAACTGCCCCTGTTAAGGATACTCAGCGTGTCCTGAAGCATCGCTATGTTATCTGATCTCATGATTCTCTCCTCATTTTATGCTTTTAGCTTCTGTGCCCATTCTTCTTCCCTGAATCCGGTCAGCACAAAATCTTCCCCAACCAGGAGCGGACGCTTGACCAGCATACCATCGGCAGCAAGCAGCGCGAACTGCTCCTCTTCCGACATAGCCTGAAGCTTGCTGGACAGGCCCATTTCCCGATACGGAATGCCACTGGTGTTGAAGAAGCGCTTCAGCGGAAGGCAGCTCATGGCATGGTACTTCCGAAGAAGCTCCTCATCCGGATGCTCCGTCTTGATGTCGATAACCTCGTGGGCAATCCCATTCTCTTCCAGCCATTTCAGGGCCTTCTTACAGGTGGTGCATCTGCTGTAGCAATAAACCTTAATCATTTGATACTCCTCCTCCGGATCTTCATTGCTGTCATACCGTAGCTCATGGCCAGCAGGGCTTTGATCTCTTCCTGGCCTGCCGATCCATCCAGCAGGATGGTGATCCACTTGTCCTTGTTCATGTGGTAGGCCGGAAGAAATCCGGGCTTTCCGCGGAGGGAGCCCATCATGATCGGATCACATTTCACGTTCAGGATATCAACATCCCCGGCTTTGCTGATCCCGATGGTTCTGTATGGGATCGTCATGATGAGTCCGAACCATTTCCGGTTATCCACATGCCGGAAGACGCAGGAAACATCATCCCACGGGAAGGGATGATTGGGCTCCACGCTGTATTCATCGAAGATGAAATCAATCAGTTCCTGTCTGGTCATGCTTCTCCTTTACCGGATCTCCCGTGTTTCCTGAAGAATTTCCGCCTCGCAGTTTTCCACCACAAACAGGGGTATTTCTTCCATCAGGCTGTCCGCCATCAATAGCTGCTTGATCCGTCCAGCTGTCGATCAGCAGTATAGTCTCCGCGTCGTCAAGCGGCTGGTAATACTCATAGCGGAGATTGCCTGCCTCAGCCCTGATGGCAGCAACCATACCACTGGTGGTCATTTCTTCGGCAAACTTCCGTCTCCTCATATCCCACCACTCCCATGAAAGTTACCAGCAAGTTAAATTCACAGTTTAATCATTGCTACATCCTTTGAAATTCCCGCACTTTCGAAAAAATGATCTGTGAGCACACCCCTTCGTAAAAGTTACCAGCAAGTTAAATCAGGCCCAGTATGGAACGTATTTCATATAACGTGGAGCGGTCTCAGCGTCAAAAAGTTTCACTGATCTCCAACTATTAGAAATCAATCTTCCCTTACGATATGCTGCATTCTGCCAGCATTTGCTTTACTGCTTCGTTGATTGACAGTGCGGGATTATCCCGGTAATACTTGTAGCCTTTGTGCTGGAGAAGCGTTTTTCCGTCCCGCTCGTTGTTTCGGGTAATGGTCTCCGCTCTGCGAATGGCGGCCTTTACATCATCCAGCGTCAGTTTGGCAAGGCATCTGTGAAAAGCGTCGTGTGCCTTATAGTGATCCAAATCTTCAAAGTTCTCGCCAAATATCTGGTTAATGGGGAGCAGGTACTGGCTTCTGTGGCTAAGAGGACCGTTGCAGTCCTTCTTATGCAGCACCATCCAGAGTTCAAAGGAGAAATTGCTATAACCCAGATGATAGTCAATCCGCTTGTTTATCTGAGCATCCTTCATTTCAGACAGGATGGTTTGGAACTTTGAGACGTGTACCGGCTCGTTGCTTTCCACATCGCAAATGTGCGTCACGACAGGGGTTACTTTCCTGGAGGTGCTTTTATAGAACTTTGCAGGGCTTTGCTGCACCTTCGGAACAATTGAAATATTCTTGTCCCGATCAGGACAGACGTTAATCTGGTCTCGCAGCCAGAGCAGATACCACTGTTCTGTTTCCCCTTCGACCGTAAAAGTGTATTTCAGCGTTTCACGCATATCAGGCATCCTGCGTCACCTCGTTTCCGGAGATAATGGATTCGAGGATCGGGCTGAAATCGACATCCCGGATCGCGCCATACCGACTGACGAAGTAGTTGTTCATGTAGTCTTCGCCCTTACGGATACCATCGGCGGTCTTGAAATCGGACAGGGCATAATGAATGCTGTTGCCGGTTGTTTCATCTCTTTCGACAAACTTGATTTCATCGCGCCGCAGCAGCGTAGCATCGAGGAAGATCGGGTTGTGCGTGTTAAAGATCAGCTGCGCTCCATTCCTGTTGACTTCATCATTATGGAACATGTTGATGATGCTCATCAGTGCCATCGGATGGATGGAAGCGTCGAACTCATCCATGACCAGTGTGCCACCGGTGAGCAGCGCCAGGATCACTAGCGGGAACTCATTGATGAAGCGGATCGTTCCGTAGGATTCAAATACCTCCGCCGGAAGCAGCTTGTTCCCGAAGATGGAAACAAGCATGACATCTTCTCCTTCTTTATCGCTGTTCGGCTTGTAGCCCAGAGCATTCGCCGTAATGCCAAAGGCGCGGGCAGCGTCCGTCAGAGTTTTTTCTACATATATGGTGTTTGCTTTCGGATCGGCAAACTTCCGGACAATCCGCATGTCCTCCGCATGGCAGACCACAATGAATCGATTTGCAAACCAATCCAGGATGGCCGCCGTCAGTTTCTGAGCGTAGATAGACTTAAACCCGTTGTTCAGGAAAAGCTCTGTATCTGTAAGGCCATCTTTCGCAAGATCCAGCATCTTGGCAGTTTTCTTCTTGATGCTTTTGTTCACATAATCCTTGATCACCGAAGGAAGCTGTACCTCAAGCGTTTCATTCCTGAGGAACACCTGCTTTCCATTTACGGTAAGCTGCTCTTCCAGAATCCTTCGAGGATAGTCCTTGTCCAGGAAGGTGCCAAGATCGATGATGATAGAGTAGTCTACCAACAGTCCGTTATCGACGAACCGAATACCGAACTCCGTCGGCGGAGCACTTCCGTTGCAGTTGGGTACCAGCTCAAGGGAAGAGGCAGCAACATTCAGCGATACCGCATCAGCATTGTTGATGTTGCCCCGCAGGACGATCGATTTGAAAGTATCCATCGCTCCGATGACATTCGTCTTTCCGGAAGCATTCGGTCCATAGATCACGGCAGAGCAAAGGCCTTTGTAATCTTTGCTGCCCGCTTTCTGGGTCAACACACTGTAATCCAGACCCTTCTGCTTCGGAGCCGGGGTCATGGAGAATACCATCTCATCAGCAAAAGATTTATAGTTCCTGGTTCTGAACTCTAACAGCATACACACACCTCCTCGTGGCGAGAGCCTCGCATCATCACTCTCATTATAAGCGATGCAGGCTGATTGTCAACACTTTTAGCTATCATTTTGCGAGATATTTGCAAAATAACTGTCAATTTGTTCTTTTTAGGGCCAGTTTTCTGATTGGAGAGTTTTTTCAGAAAAAGTGTCGATTCCATTATAAATTCGTCCCAATTTGGGACAGAGAAGGGTGCCGAGGCAAACGGCAATACGGAAGGAAGGAGGACGCATCCCATGACAATCAAGGACAAAACGGCTCTCATTGTTGAGGGGCTCACTCGGATCTGCGCTGATGTGGCCGCACTGGCCGCGGTGCTGGAAGACGATGTGCCCCAGGACGTTCCTGTTGCTGAACCGGCACCCGCTCCTGAAAAGGTCTATACCTACGAAGAAGCGCGGGCGGTTCTCGCGGAGAAGTCCCGAACCGGATTCAGGGCTGAAGTGAAGACGATTCTCACCAAGCATGGTGTGACGCAGCTCTCTGACGTCAAGGATCCAGCAGTTTTAGCGACCATTGTGAAAGAAGCGGAGGATGTAGGAAGTGGCTAAACATCTATGCCGTTGCCGGAAGAGCCTGAACAACAAAACGAGCTGCCATTTTGAGCGAAACTACAGCAGGCCAGAGGTACTGATGCTGCCTCTGGCACTGTTATTGACAAGAAGTTGATCTGTTCAGTGACAGGATGATAGAGCAGTTGGGGGACATTCTAGGAAATCTTTAACATGCTGTGGGCAGGTTGGTGCTTAGGAAATTGTTACGAAAACGAAGAAAAAAATCTGACTCCACCTTTTTCAAGATGGAGCCAGATTGGCGCGAGGGCATGTCATTACTGGTAAACTTAATGACATTGAGCGTTCGGCTCCTTTTTTTATGCCCGCGTCCCGCCTGCGCTTTAAGCTTGACCGCCGATCATAAAGCCGCCAAGCAGCAGAAAAGTCACGATGTTTTATTTCTGACGCTTCGCGGAACGATCATACCTTACCCTTTTGTCAAGCCTTTTTTCACTGGTTCGGTGGCAGGCTGGAAAAAGAATCTTTGGTGTTTGCCAAAAAAGTGCGTACCCCTGCGGGCGAATCGTTCACGTCAACCACAGGCCGTTAGCCTGCTTAACTTCCGCTTTCTTGAATGTCAGGCTCTTTATTGATACCTCTGCAGTAGTTCTAACAGGTCTATATTGAAATTGGAAAACCCATCATATTCAATTAATTTGGCACCAAGTGCTCCGCCTGAACAAATGCCGACATAGTCATTGGAAAGCCATCCAAATCCATATGTTTTCCAGGTCTTCAGCATATCCTCATAGTAACGCAGCATAGATGCCTGTGTAGCTCCTCCGCTAAACCCGGCGTTCTCAAAACGAACGATACAGTATGGGGTTAATGAAGCAGTTTCGCGAGTCCATTCTGAAATAGTTTGCGGGCTGGCTTGATCGAGAATGCTCTCTGTTGTGTATGAAATATCCTTACATATCGTTATAATGGATCCTTCTGTTGTATCATGCGGACTTATCGTTATCGTTGACGTAGGGATCAGATAATTCCCGGCTTTTTCCGGATCTCCATCCAGGAAAGCATCATATCCGGAATATATATACCACCGTTCTACGGCAAATTCTTCTGGCAGGACAACATTCATACCGCACCATTCCATCCAGCCGTTTTCGCAGGAAATATAAAGTGTTTCTTCATTCTTCTCCAGAGGAATAATGAGTTCCTTGTCACTTCTGGCAAACGGAAACTCCAGAGACTGTTCTGCCCCTTTATTATATATTGCTTCCTGTATAGTTTCTGTGTACAGGACGTCCTGCTTCGTATGAACTGTAAACACACATCCGGCTGTTTTTTCAACAAACAGGTGTATCTGGGTTCCGGCAGGCAGGAACCCGTTTATCGTTAAGGCTTTTGGCCCTTCCAGATGCTTTTTTGCAGCATATACATAAGTTGGATATTCCGGCCTAAACATGCTGTGATTCATTCTGTCAATATCCTCACCGCTGTTTCCTGTCATCTGCGCGTAAACATATGCACCGTCCGCATAATTATATGAAATCAGCGTATTATCATACTTGGAACCAATTTTCTTAATTGCCGGTTTCGTCCAGGCTGTCTGGGCCTTGATTTCCGTTCCGCAGTTCATCTCATAAATGATAAATCTGTTCGGATCTTTTTCCCTGATTGCATTCAATATTGTGTCGAGGCACTGGATGACGTCTTCTTGATTATATGAAGGTGCCCCGGTACCGGTTGAAAGATCTGGATTTGATGCTTCCCAGAAAGGTGTGAACGAAAGATAGGCCCCGGGAATATCCTTATATCTTTCAGCTAGAACGGACCATAGAAAAGCTGAAAGATCTTGCTTTTCTTTATTTACGAACAAGTCAAAATCACCGCCGCCCGTATAATCCTGATCATTATACCAGCGTGTTCTTCCGGGAAGCGTCATCAGACAAAGGTTCAGATGAATATTATTTTCAACGGCTGCGCTGACAAGGTTGTCCAGTTTTTGAAGCTGCGTAAGGTTGGCCTGTGTCAGGTCCTCAGAGAAAAACGTTTCATATGTCACATTTAGTCGCACGCAGCTGAATCCCCATTCTGCAATCCTCGAAATATCTGTTTTGCTGTGTTCAATCGTTTTTTCACCAAACCCAAAGTTCTTCATCAGCACAAAACCGGTTAAACGCGGCAGTTCATTGATTGTCTTTATTTCGGTTCCCGCAGCTTTCTGAATCACCTCTGCGCTGATGGTGGACCGGACTGCTTCGGGATTATCGATTTCAGTGAAGTTTGCCTTCTCGCTACTGTCCCAGATTCTGGTGACAGCGCATACTGCGTCTGCAACAGTAAAAGCAGCGAGATTATTCATATTGCCATGCAAACGGTCAAAAGATATGACATGTTCATTGGAATATGAACTGACATGCCGTGGATTCCAGAACATGGCCATTGTATGATCAAGTGAACCCGGATCTGTGATATCGCTGGCATGATCCGAATCGACCACAAACGGCATTAGTGCGATCATATTCTGAATGCTGTCGTTATCTTCACCAAAGGCATCCCGATCAAAAGGATTATAATCTGATGTATAGTTGTATTCGTAAGCATCAACACAAACAGCAGCATACCAACTCATCAAAATACCTAGTTCGCGTGTCAAAGGACAATCATGATCCGTCACTCTGCTATTGAACCATTCCAGTTTGTCCGGAGCCATTTCTGCTATGAGAACGGTCAGCATTGATTTGTATTCAGCAGATGTGATTTGTCTGTTTATGTCCTCGTTGCGCCATTTACCTGATACATAATTTTGGTCAAAGGCACGTTCATAGTCCCCTGGCACCTGTTCAGAAAATGCGAATGAATAATTGAGGCAGTGGAAAAAGAAAAACAGAACAAGAAACCGGAAATTACGGGGTAAAAGGTACACCTTCACGGCCGAATAGGAACAGTCTCTCGGAGTTTTAGGAACACCGTCACGCGAAAAAGAACACACCGTCACGCGGTCAGGAACAGTTGACATACGGCACTCCCTTCTGTAATATAATCCTGCATTTACTCATGTGGAGGGCAGGGCAACGCTGCGGAGCGACCCGAGTAACACATGAGGTTTCGCAGGGGTGTGGTGCCATGCTGGCATCGCCCCTTTTGCATTTTACGCAGGATGGCTTTTACCTGCATAGCACCATCACCCCCCAATCAAGTTGCCGGGACGTAATACCAGTTCTGTTCAAAGACGGAGCCGGTCGCATCACACCCCTGGGAAACAAAATTCGTTAAACCGTGGGTCTGGGCGAAGCCCAGCTAAACACTGAGGACTGCGTTAGAAGGGAAGCTCTCCCCAGGGATCGAATTCAGGTTCCACGAAGTCCGGAGTGTCTTCCGCGGCAGCCATCTGGCTGAGAAAACCAGCCAGGTTATCTTCGTGTTCCAGCTCTAATTCCGCTCCAGTGCGGCATCCCTCAATGAAATCCAGGGGATCGCCCTTCTCGTTATACAGGCAATACGGATTGTTCCACGGGCTTCCTCCCTCATTGACCCACTCCTGCAAAGCCTTTTTCTCAGCGCAGGTAGCATCAGGATGCTTGCTCAGGCAGGCTCTCAAATCCTTCATCCGGACTTTCCAACTGCCAGTTTCCCTTTTGCTCAAGCTCCAGCACCGCCCTTCGCGGCTTCGCTGGCGCCAACGGTAACCCCTGCGTTCTCTACAGGGGCATCCAGACCATGACGCTGACGCATGGACTTCTCACCCGCAATAGAGACGATGTAAGCATTGTGGACAATGCGGTCAATAATAGCTTCAGTTTCAGGATTCTGCTCTGCAGTATCAGGAGAGATACGCCCATACCAGTCAGAAATGTCGTACTGGCTGCACAGAATCATGGACCGGCCACCGGTACCCTCATCGTTCCTACTGCGGATCTCTACGACCTCCAGCAAATGAGAAGCCTCCTCTGGAGTGAGCTTGCGGAGCAGGAATTCATCAATGATCAGCAGATCGTACTTCCGCAGAACACTGAGGAACTTCCGGTAATCTCCACTGGTCTTTTCCCAGATCAGGCGTTCCAGGAGCTCCTGCATCCGGATATAATAGGTACGCTTGAACAGACGGCATGCAGCGTTACCTAGAGCGCAGGCCAGATAGGTCTTTCCATTGCCGGAAGCGCCGCGGATAATGATATGGTGGCCGTGAGTAATGTAGGATCCACTTGCGTACTGCAGAATCTCCGGCTTATTCAGCTTTCGATCCGGATAATACTCAATCTCTTCGACGCGAGCCCCCCGAATGGCAAAGTTGGCGGCGTTAATGCATTTGGCCAGCTTGTTCGATTCCCGCTTTTGCCATTCGGCGTCTACAATGGCAGCAAAGCGTTCATCAAATGACATACTGGAGACAAGCCTGGGATCAGAAAGCTGGTGAGCATACTCGTTGGCCATACCGGTTAATCTCATAGCCTTGAGGACGGTATCGGTGCTGTACTCAATCATTCCCGGCACCTCCCCTCAGGTTGCGGTAGTAATCCGCACCGCGGGTAATGCCAGTGGATGCCGGCCTGGGGTGTTCGTCAGGCTTCGGCTTCTGGACTTTATCCTGGCCGTTCTTGAGAATGCTGCTCAGCGTCCTGAGATCAGGATTGCTGGTTACACTCAGCAGCTTCTCGCAGGCGGCTTCCAGCCGTGCGGTTGAATACCGTTTTGCGAGATTCTGCAAGCTGGCACAGAATTTATATCCCTGCTCCGGCTCGCGCCCGCGGGTAAGAAAGTATTCTACCACCATCTTTGCATGCGGACCTACATTGGTCCCCCACGCCAGGAAATCCTCCTTGGTGTAGCTCAGATAGGCGCGATGCTCCTCAGGCATATGTTCAGGCTTCACGATCGGATCGTGCTGCGGGGTAGCTTTCCTTATATGAAGTGCCTTCCGGTCGCCGCCATAGTATACTTCGACCAGATTCCGGGTGACCTTAATTGCGACCTTCTGTCCAATCAGGTCGAACGGGACGGAGTACTTGTTGATTCCATCGGAAATGAGGTAATCGTGACCCACCTTCTGGTCAGGAAGCCAAACGGCCGGTTCATACGGGGCTTTCGGCAAGGGCTTTAGGTAGGGCGCTTCTTCCTCCTGGAAAGCCCGCCGCCGAGTCCATCCCTTGCGGCCCTGGATCGGACGGTCATTCAGCTCTTCCAGTTTCTCTGCGACAGCAGCCCGTGCCTCCTCAAAGGAGTAGAAAATCCGATTGCGAAGCGCTGCCAGAATCCATGTCTCAGCGTATTTCACGCTGGATTCAGCGTGGCTCTTGTCATTCGGAGACTCCACCCGGCAGGGAACGATAGCCGTATCATAGTATTCCGCCATCTCCTGATAGGACTTGTTCATCACCAAATCATACTTGCTATTTGTGATGACACCCGTCTTAAGATTATCCGGGATCAGGAGGCGGGTCACCCCGCCGAAGTAGTTGTACATGTTGATATGACAGTACAGCCAGCTCTCGGTGAGCATATCCTGGGTGAGATCAGCGTATACAATCGTGCTGCAAGGCAGAGCTGCTACAAACAGGTAGCCTTTGCTGGTTTCCCCGGTCATCGGTTCATGGATGGTCAGTGTGTCACCAGCCCAGTCCACCTCGGTTCTATCGCCAGGCTTGTGGCTGATCCGCATGGTTGCCTTCGTGACCTTGGCCCACCGGCGATACTTCTCGCAGAACTGAGTGTACCGGTACGGAGTCAGGCCCTCGGTCAGACACTTGTTGGTATATTCCTGGTGCAGCAGGGTCAGATTGACGCCGGTCTTTGCCAGATCCTTATGAATCTGCTGAAAGTCCGGCATCGCGTAGATCGGGAGCGACGTATACTTTCCCGGGAACAGGAAAGCCTGAAGCTCCTCGTTGCTGACGTCGTCATCCAAGGGCCAATTGATCCCCTTGGCCTTGGCGGCGTCGATGGTTGCCCTGATGGTGTCATACGAACAGTGCGCATCAGCTTTGATTTGACGAATGCTGTAACTGCTGTCCGATGCCATCCTCAGGATTTCTCGGTAGTTTGTCATATAAACCCCTCCTATTGATATAGTCACGCGTCTGCGTGCCATACCAATTATAAGAGGTGTTCCTCTGCTCCGTCAGGGTGTTCCTATTTTGCCGTGACGATGTTCCTATTTGGCCGTGCAAGTGTTCCTATGTGAACGGAATCTCCGTCTGGCTTGCGCCTTCGGGATGGAAGCCTGTAAGCAGTATTACAAAACGTACTTCATCCGCCTTCCAGATCTTCTCATAGCGCTAAGGAAAGCTCGTGAGAATGGAACCTATCTAAAAGTGCTGACGAAGTACGCGAACGTGACTCTCCTGATTATTGATGAATGGCTAATGCTGAAACCTACAGAAGTCGAACAGAAGGACATTTTCGAACTGATCCACCGTCGCAGAAAGAAGTCATCCACGATCTTCTGCTCCCAGGTTCACTGGGATGGATGGTATGAGCAGCTGGGAGGCGATGCCAGACCTCTGGCAGATGCAATCCTCGACCGGATCGTCTATGATGCTTACCGCATCCATATCCAAGCCATTGACTCCAAGAATGACAAGTCGATGCGCGAGGTATATGGTTTGGACAAGCGGCTTCGTGAGTAAAGCAGCTACTGGGGACTCTGTCCCCAGACCCCTGAGGTATATTTTCGTTGGCTAATCAGGGAGTGGCATTATGCGGGCACCATGTTGCTTGAATAAAAGAGCGACACCAAATGGTGCCACTCCCCTCATAGCTCCGCACTACGCTTTAAGGTCGCTCCTCAGCGTTGCCTCTATCCCTCATGCGGCACGCATATCGTATCATTGGACGGCTTGCGCCGTCAACTGGCTCAATTTCCGCCGGACAGGCGGCTCAACATGCTCCGGACAGGTGGCTCAAGCCACGCCGGACAGGCGGCTCCGCCGCACCGGAGTATTCAGAAAGGAAGTGATTGATCTTGAACACGATGCTCAAGACCATTGTAGCAGCTATCAATTTTGCTTGCCTACTTGTTGGTCTTGCGTTTCCAAACGATGTTACAGCGCTTACAATTCTTCCGCCACTTGTCACTTCAAGCGCGTGGTTGGTAATTACAGCAAGAGAAACTCAAAGGACCCAATTGTGGCATTTAGTGCTATTAGGTTCAGCTTGTTTTGTTGGCGTAGCATGTATTTTCCTTGGACTTACCAGCAAAGTTATAGTCGGAGAGTTGGCATCCGATTACTCGATAGTGATTGCAAGTTCAGTTGCATGGATCGGAGGAATTGTTTTTCCTTACAATTACTTTGCCATAGCCGTGATTGTTTTGTTTGTGACTTTGTCAGGTTCAGAAATTGTGGTATCATACCGTATGTCGAGAAATGAAGCTCGACAACGCATTCTAAAAGGAATTAAGAGGTGTTGAACGTGGAGATTGGCTTAATTGTTTTTTCGGTTATAGTTGTTGCTGCGGGGGTAGGGTATGCGTTATCAGCGAATAAGAGGGATAACGGTATTTCATATATCAAAGCCCATTCTGAAGCGTTCAAGGTTAAAAACAATGGTATTTCCCTTGACAAAAGAACAATTTATTCACTTACTCTTGAAGATCTTGGAATGACAGGAAAGTGATTATTCATGGAACGAAGTACTTTTGATAGTCTTTGGAATTTCTATGTAAATCAATGGTTAAATTTCGAAATTAATGGCACAAGAATCTCTGATCTTTGCGAATTGAAGAAAAATGCAAAGGATAATATCTTCGACAACTATCATACTCTAAAGAATCATTGCAAGGATCAATACTTCTTGACAAGCCATCCCGGAGAAGTAACATTAAATCGATATAAAAGGGCATCAGTAATGTCATATACAGTGATTTTAACGAATCCCATTATGGTTTATAATCTCAAAAAAGGCGAAGTCGATGAGCTGCTACTTAAGCAGCGTTTTGCTTTTTATATGGGAATTATTACAATCCTAATGGATTTTAAGGAAGATGTAGTAAAGAGCAAGAAAGTATTTAAGCTTATTGAAGAAATAGGAACAGGAGATGCATATGAAGGGAATGACTCATTCATAGATAGCATCTATAAGGATTTTTTATTTGCTGAAACCTATGAAAACTATGACATTCTGGCAATGGCAAACGTATACGGTTTATTATTTGATTACGCTCTTGATTTCAGGCCAAGTGATATCAGGTTGGAAGAAGAATAATAGTGTTTTGAAACCTATGCTTCGATTCAGTGTGGATGCATCAAATCTGTGGAATATATGGTGAAAATCCGTGAAAACACTCATCGATCTCAACAATAAAACAATCCTCGTTACAGGCTCCCCCGGCTTCATCGGAGCGAACTTGGTTATCCGCCTGCTTCGCGAGCTGACGGCTGGGACGGTTGTATCTTTAGATAACCTGAACGATTATTATCCCGTCTCTCTGAAGGAATATCGCCTCTCTCAGATCGAAGTCGCAGCGAAAACTTCCCCTGTCCGTCATACATTCATTCAAGGGGATATAGCCGATAAATCTCTCATTGACACTTTGTTCGATGACTACAAATTCGACATTGTCGTGAACTTAGCTGCCCAAGCAGGTGTTCGCTACTCTATAACGAATCCAGATGCGTATATAACTTCCAACCTGATTGGCTTCTACAATATACTTGAAGCATGCAGACATAGTTACGATGGCGGGGCCACGGGTGTGCAACATCTAATCTACGCAAGCAGTAGCAGTGTGTACGGCGGCAACAAAAAGGTCCCGTTTTCTACGGATGACAAAGTGGACAATCCAGTCTCCCTTTATGCCGCAACTAAAAAGAGTAATGAGCTGTTGGCGCACTCGTATTCGAAACTTTACAACATTCCCTCCACCGGCCTCCGGTTCTTCACGGTCTATGGACCGGCTGGCCGTCCCGATATGTTTTATTTCTCCGCGACGAACCGTCTTATAGCCGGAGAGAAGATCCAAATCTTCAATTACGGCGATATGAAGCGGGACTTCACTTACATTGATGATATTGTGGAAGGTATTGTGCGAGTCATGGCTGGTGCGCCGGAGAGAGCCGTTGGCCCGGATGGTTTGCCGCTGGCACCCTTCGCTCTATACAATATTGGAGGGGGAACCCCGGAAAATCTCTTAACATACGTGGTAACCCTTCAAGAAGAATTGGTTAGGGCAGGAGTCTTACCCGCATCCTACGACTTTGAAGCTCACCGAGAACTGGTTCCTATGCAGCCTGGGGATGTTCCTGTGACTTATGCGGACTCTTCAGCTCTTGAAGCTGACTACGGCTTCAGACCTACCATCGGCATCAGGGAAGGACTTCTCCGATTCGCCGAATGGTACGCGGAGTATTATGGACGAGCATAGCTCTGGGTCGCTTCGCTCCCGATGCACACACAGGCGCTTCACGCACCCTCTTAAGGAAAACAAGTGAAAAAGCAGATCTCGAAAACAACTGAAAAGGTAGATAGATTGGTATGACTTGCGAAGAGAAGTATTTTGAACTCTATGGACGTGCACCTGATGCCGCCACCTTCTGTCCATATCGGACGTGTTTCCTTGGCGCGCACATCGATCACCAGGCGGGTTCGATCAACGCCAACGCCATTGATATGGGTATTCATATAGCCTATAGCAGGAAAGAATCGGGCATCTGTGAGATTAATTCGCTGAACTTCCCAAAACGCGTACAGTTCCATGTCAATGAGATCCCGGATGAAAAACCGGGCGATTGGGGAGATCACCTTAGAGGTAGTGTGTTACAGCTGAGGGAGAAATACCCTCTTAGGTACGGAATTAGCGCGGTCATAAGCGGCGATTTTCCTGTCGGAGGGTTGAGCAGTAGTGCCGCCGTAATCATCGCTTTCATGACAGCCATCGCTGATGTAAATAAGATTCAGCTTGATCCCTGGTCGACCATTATGATGGCGAAGGCGGCGGAGAATAAGTATGTCGGAGTTAATTGTGGCAAGCTTGATCAGTGCGCGGAGGTGCTCTCTAAGCGAGATCAACTCCTGTATTTGGATTGTCAAGATGACTCCTTTAAACTCATCCCATGGACTGGCAAGCCGTTTGTGATTGGTGTGTTCTTCTCTGGGTTGGAGAGGAGCCTCGCTAACTCGGCCTACAACCTCCGGCAAGATGAGTGTAAGGCCGCCGCTTATGATTTGCTCGCTTTTGCAGGCCTGCCCTATGGAAAGTTCAGCGAAGCAGTGCTGAGGGATGTTCCGCGCCCAGTTTATGAAGAATATAAGGATCGCTTACCGGCTCCCTTTAAACGTCGCGCGGAGCACTTCTTCACAGAGTTTGAGCGGGCCCAGAAGGGCGTTGACCTCTGGCAAAAGGGTGATCTGGAAGGGTATGGACAGCTTGTGTTTGAGAGCGGGGCTAGCTCGATAAACAATTACGAATCCGGCTGTCCTGAACTGATAACGATGTATAACATTATGCGCGAAACTGATGGAATCTACGGAGGCCGGTTCTCCGGTGCCGGCTTCAAAGGAAGTTCCGTTGCCATTATCGATCCAGAGAAGGCGGAGGATGTGCTTCACACCATCGAGGAGAAGTATCTTAAGGCTTACCCCGCCCTGGAAGGCAAATACATTAGTCGTATCTGCCATTCTGCTGACGGTGTGGATTTGTCCGGAGGAGTGCGGAGATGAAGTGTATTATTCTTGCCGCGGGGTATGCAACAAGGCTTTATCCGCTGACAAAAGATTTCCCGAAGCCACTGCTGGATGTTGGAGGATGCTCCATCCTTGACTGGCTTGTGTCTGACCTATCCTCTTCTATTGACGAGTTCCGGGTTGTGACAAACCATAAGTTCAGCAGTCAATTCCAGACCTGGGCTGATGCCCACACCGAGAAAATTACTGTGATCGATGACGGAACAAGCACGAACGAGGGCAGATTGGGTGCAGTACGCGACATCCAACTGGCTGCCACAGGCATCGAGGACGATGTGTTTGTCATGGCTGGGGACAATGTGCTTACCTTCTCCTTGGTTCCGTTCCTCTCTTTTGCGGAGGAGAAGGGAACCTCGTGTGTGATGTGCCACGAAGAGAAAAGTATTCCAGCCCTCCAGCGTACAGCGGTGATAACCACAGATGAAGAGGGATTGATAACATCATATGAGGAAAAACCTGAGACTCCTAAGGGCCATCTTGCCGTGCCACCGTTCTACTACTACCGTTCAACTGACATAAGCAGAATACAAGAGGCACTTGATGCCGGGTGTGGATATGACGCACCAGGTTCTTTTGCCGCCTGGTTAAGTACAAAAGTACCTATGCACGCCTGGATGATGACAGGTAGTCGTTATGACATTGGTGATACGGCCTCTTACGAGGCTGTGAGAAACAGCTACAAGGGACCGGAAAGAAGGATTTAATCATGAAGATTGCAGTTGCGGGCGCGGGATATGTTGGGCTTTCTCTCGCCGTGCTTCTCTCACAGCACAATGAAGTCACTGCTGTGGACATAATCCCGGAGAAGGTCGATTGAGGCAGAGCTGGCGAAGGTTGAAGCAGATCTCAGCAAGGCTCAGGCACGTGTTGATGCGCTTACCGCGAAATTACTTGATCTGCAAAAGCAGAAGCAGGAATATGAATCCAGGCAGATCATGGATGCTTTCCGCAAGAGTGGAAAAACGTTCGAGGAACTGATGACATTTCTCAACGTGTAATGGTACTCAGGATCACGCTGAAAAGGCTCGAGTGTGAAAAACGTGAAGAATTGACATTAAATCGGTGGAGTGAGGAGAGAGATTAGCGGAGGTGCACAGAAAATGATGCCACAGATTACCAAAGACTATGCTGTCAAATGGTTGGACCGCACACCATCTCCGACGGAGAAGAAAACCGATTGTGCTGTGAACTTCAATGTTGGCGGTAAGTTGTATAGAGATCTCAAAGATTTAAAGGTGGAAACTATCAACGATCGCTGCCTCCACAAAGATATCCATGGGAGGTATGTGCTTGACATGAAGGAACGATATCCGGTCTTTGACTCCTATGACGCGGCTTATGAGGATCGTTATTTCCATTGGTACCTGATTTTTGATGAGGAAAGACTTCATATCGTCTATGTGGACGATGGCAGGAATGGTGCGGACATTACTGAGGATGCGGATAGCATTTCATGGCGAGCGTATAAGATCCTTGAGTTCTGGAAGTACCTGGATGAG